>NZ_JAKSYH010000186.1 GCF_022829295.1 Methylobacterium sp. J-088 | reverse complement strand
GAGGCGAGCACCGCACTGCCTTCCCGATGCTGGAGGACGAAGGCACGGACTGCAGGGAACATGCACGGGACCGGAGATCAAGGATCGTCCGATCAGGGGTGCCGTCGAACTGTGCCCGTTCGAAGGCTCAGGCGGGTCCGGATCGCGCGATCCGGATCCTGTCGCAGACCGGCAACAGTCCGGCCGCCGCGTCGTCAGCGGCTGCGGGCGTTCGGATCGCGCACGGCGCCCGCCGCGGCCGCGCTGAGCGCCGCACTGATCACGACGAGGAGACTTGCGGAGATCATGGAACAGGCTCCTTGGAGTGAAGCGAACCAGCACCGATGATAGTTAATAACCCGTTAAACAGGCTCCGTTTCGAACTAGCTTTCCGTTGAACCAGTGCCAGGAGAAATTTTCGGCCGCAACATCAGTAATGGACCATAACGCTGAGCTTGTGTCGCGGCGAGGTCGGCTCGCGGATCGTCAACAGGGAAAGCGGAGGCCGGCCTGGCCCAGGCCTGCGCATCGAACGAGACCTTGCGGGCGTGCGCGATCACCCTGCAATCGGGCCCGTCTCTCAAGCTTCGGTGTGAAGCGCTGCCTTACGCCGGATCGGTCGCCGCCACGGCGGAGCGCGCGCTAAAGCCAGCGCTCGTCGATATCGGTGGCGTTTCGTTCGGCAAGGGGCTGCGTGTCGTCGCCCTCTGCGAACACCACGAGATCGTCGGGGCCGACATCGCGGGTGGCATAGAAGTCCCAACGCCGATGGATGACCCGGGGACCGCCGAAGATACGGAAAGCATTCCAGTAACGGTCGTCGCGGAAGCCGACATAGTGGACGCAGCGCGTCGTCATCCGCCGATCATCGGCGCTGACGCGCGTCCCGCCGCGAGACCCACCGCGCCAAGCGCGGCCGCAGGGGCAGCGACAGGCGATAGGCCGCCTCGGCGATCGCCAGCACGGGGCGGAAGCCGAGGATGCGCAGGCCGATCAGACGGCCGAGCCAGCGCCAGCCCGGGAGATTCATCCAGAGATGGGCGAACGCCTCGGCACCCGAGACCAGCCGCCCGTCCGCCGTGCGGACGTGGAAGCGTCGCAGGGCGGCCGCGTGGGTCAGCCCGGGCGCGAGCGTCGGCGCGGGCTGAGAGTGCCCGACATCGACGAAGGCGAGCCGGTCGGCGCCGTCGCAGGTGCGATAATGGCCGATCTCGGCGCGGCAGAGCGGGCAATCCCCGTCGTAGAAGATCCTCAGGGTCTCGCTGGATGCGCCGCTGGTCATGGGTTGTCAGAGCCTCAATTGGCCGGCGGGACCAGGGTCAGCTTCCCCTTGAAGGGCGCGGACTGGTTGCGGGTGCTGGTGCAGGCGTAGGTCTCCTCCCCCGCCTTCATCGTCCGCAGGCGCAGCGTGCCCTGGCCGTTCTGCTTGATCGTGTAGCCCTTCTCGCTCTCCACATGGACGAGGTCGCCGTCCGAATGCTGGATCAGCCCGTTCTCGAACTGACCCGGCGCGGTGAGGATTACGGGGGCGTCGGCGCTGCTCTTGATGTGGAGCACGACGTTCGTCTCCGCCGGCAGCCGGAGCTCGGCCGGATCACAGACCGGCTTGCCGTCCTGCATGCTGATGCTCAGTTCCACCGGCGGCGTCACGTCGCTTGCCGGGGGCGGAAGCGGCTTGCCCTGCGCAAAGGCCGGCCCGGCGACGAGACAGGCGACGAGGGCGGCCGCGCCACGGGTGAGAGTGGGCATCAGAGGCATCTCCGGGACGGGTTTTCGGCGGCAGCCACGCGGCGTGAGCCGACAGGTTCGGCGTGAGCCGACGGTACCGTCAGAAAGGCGACGCGCTCCGCCCTGTTCCCGGGCGCAACGCCGCACCGGGACCCGTCGGGCGGCCCTGCCCCGATATCAGTCCAGCCCGTAGCCGAGCAGGCCCTCGGTCGCCTGCCCCTCGCACTTGGCGTCGGTCGACACGAAATGGTCCCGGCCGCCGGCGAGGCAGCGGTAGATCGGGTGGCTGCCCGGTCGCGGCGCCTCGTAGAGATAGCCGGTCTGCCCCAGCGGGGTCCGGCCCTCGCAGTTCGGATCGCGGCTGAGGAAGTGGTCCGCCCCGGCCAGGCAGCTCATCAGCTTGGCGGTACCCGGCTTCGGCAGGAGGAACACCGTCCCGAGCGCGGTCTCCATCGTGTAGCCCGGGGCAATGTAGCCGGTGGTGACCCAGTGGCCGCCCGGTCCGAGCGCCCGCTTCAGGGGCGCACGGTCGGCGGCCGGGTTCTCGGTCGCCGCGGCGATCCGCCAAGTGCCCGGATAGGGATCGCCCCCGGAGAAATAGACCGTGACGGACGGCAGGAAGGGCGTGAGGCTGCCGAAGGGGTCACGCTGAAAGCCGGGGCTGTGATTGAGGTAGAACCCCGTCACGTCCGTGTTCAGGTCGCCGGCCGGGATCCAGGTCGCGGGTGCGCCGCTCAGCAGGGCCTTCAGCGGCATCCGGTAGAGACCCATTTGGTAGGTCTCGCGGTCGGGGTTTCGGGCCGGATCCTTGCAGGCGACCAGCTGGCAGTTGCGCCCCGGCAGCCCCGTGACGACGTAGACGTCGCCCGAAGACGGGTCGTAGGCGAAATCGGAGTTGGGATTGATGGTCGCGCCGTCGGCGGTCCGGTTGGGCACCCGGACCGGCGGATCGAAATGCACCGCGTCCGCCGTCCGGCGTACGTAGAGGTCGCCGAACCCCGCCACGCCCTGCGGGCCGGTCAGGTCGGTGGTGAACACGAGCAGGCTGGAGCGGCCGTCGAGGTTGATGGTCGCCGGCTGCCCGGCGCCGTAATTGCCCTGGGCCACGGTCGGGTTGAGCGGGGCGATGACCAGCTCGGGGTAGTCGATCCAGGTCACCTTGTCGTTGGAGAAGGCCAACCCGGTGTGGTTGTCGTGGCCCGGCAGGTTGTCGGCCCCCGAATAGTACATCGCGTAGGCGTAGGGCTGCCCGTCCGCGGGGTTGCGGAACGCGCCCTTGATCACGCTCGGATCGCAGACATACTGGCGGTTCCAGGATCCCGGCGTGGGCTGGAAGACGATCTGCGCCGGCGAGAAGCCCCCTTGGGCGGTGTAGGTCCGGTGGAAGATCACGTCGGTCTTGCCCTGGCCGCACCACCAGATGTCGGTCGTCTGGCCCTCGACGATGACGCTGGGGGCGTAATTGTATCCGCTCGGATTGGCCTCGTTGACGAACAGAGGCTGCGCCCCGGGGCCCTGCCAGCCGGCCTGCGCCACGGACAGGGACATCGTCGCCGTTGCGGCGAGGGCGAGACGAAGCAGCTTCGGTTTCACGGCCATTTTGTTCCGGTGCAGAGGGCATGACGGAGACCGCCCGCGCCGCAGACGCGGACCCGTCTCGCCAAGCCGGTTATATCGCGACCCGGTCACGCGCCCAGCATGGCCGCGGGGCGATCCGAACTGGCGCCCGGATCGCCCCGGCGTGCGACTTGACGGACGCGGCCGGATTCCACACACTTGGACTACCGCTGCCTGTAAGTCCCTGTAGCACTTTGGGAACTGCGCTCATGCGGGCGTGCAGCGCCGGGGCGTGGCCGGGCTAGAGAACGGGATTGAGCCCGGGACGATCCCCCCGTCCCACGGGGGCGCAAAGTCGCGCCGGAAGGATTGTGAAGGCCCGTGAATTCCACAGCCCTGTTCACGATGGTGAGCCTTGTTCTCGGATGGGCCATCCTGGCGGGGGCTGCGCTCGCGAGTGGCCGGGTGCCGACCTTCGCGTTCCTGATCCTCACGGTGATCGCGCTCTACCTCTACGTGCCGTGGGTTCGGCTGCGCGCCAGCGGGATCGACGGGTCCAGCCGGCCGGTCCGGTTCTGGACGAACGCCGCCATGCTGATCGTCACGGTGGCGGCCTGCTTCGCCCTCTGCGTGATGCTGGCCCGTCGGGTCGGGTGGCTGTGATCGGGGCCCGGACCCGGGATCACGGAGCCGTAACGGCTGCGTCTGCGCGGGGTCGCTCGGAACGCGCGTCCAACCAGCGGTTCGAACGGTCCGATCACACGGGATCGGCTCAGATCTCCAAGTAGGTGGGATCGAACTGCGCCAGCCGTTCCAGGCGTGGGCGATCGAGGAAGGTCAGCTGGCCGCCGCGCAGATGGATCAGCCGGCTTTCGCGCAGGCTCTTCAGAACCCGGTTGACGTGGACCGGGGTCAATCCCAGAGCGTCGGCGAAGTCGCTCTGCGTGATCCGCATCTCGAAGCTGTCCTCGGTGGCGAAGCCCACCGCCGCCAGCCGCCAGCGCAACTCGCACAGGAGATGCGCCATCCGCTCGATCCCGACCCGGCGCCCCAGGCTGACGATCCATTCCCGGGCAATGGCCGCCTCGCGGCGCAGGCGGTGGCCGAGGGTGGCGGTCAAGTCCCGGTGGTCGAGGGCGGCGATCCGCGCCAGGGAAATCTCGCCGACCGTGCATCGGGTGAGCGTGTTGACGGCATAATCCGCGCGGTTTGCGACGATCGCCTCCGGATCGCAGAGGTCGCCGGGTATCAGGATCGCTGTGATCTGCCGGCGCCCATCTCGCAGCATGCGGCTGCGACAGGCGTGACCGGCGAGCAGCAGATGAGCGACGCCCGGCTCAGCACCGGGCAGCAGCAGATCGTGCTGCTTGGCGATGGACCGCTCCCGCATGGGCAGGCCAAGCTCTCTGGCGAACCCATCAGGGGTTGCCGGACGGGTCCCAAACAGGCGGCCCAGATCGGCCATTGGGGCAGTGAGCATAGGACGCACTCCAGGTCATTGGCGACGCGCCAACCCGGATATTCAAAGCGCGTGAGATCAGCGCATCTTCCAGTACAAGTCGTTAGGAAATGATTGGACCAGAAGTCGTTCCAATATTTTCTGAGGCGTACGCAATCGGACCTTGGATATTTGCACGATTTAATTGCGCATTCAACGATCGATGACCGTCACGGTTGGATCCGAAATCGGACGCGGCCGGATCCAGCGACACGCCCTCGCGCCGCAGCCACAGAGTGCGGGACGAACCCGCGGTCGCGAGAAGCCGCAGCGTCCGGGTCTGCAGGTCAGGCTATTTCGCGCTCATCCTTCGCCCGATTGCGCGATGTTGACATAGATCTACCCGCAAAAACCTATGTTAATGTCGGATCATTCACTCATCAGACTCGTGAAAATCTCTTTGCCGAAAGAAATTTCGTGTTGATTTCACAAGGGAAAATTGGATTTCGACCTCTTAAATCGTTCTCAATGCGTCCGTCGACTGAACCGATGTCCTGAGCCCGGGTTGGATAGAAAGCGAGGCGCGATGCTCCCGTGGAGTACGGGACCCGCGGCCGATCGTGCGGTGGGCTTCACCGCGCCGTCCCTCACGCGAGGAACACTCATCATGTACTATCACGACAAGCGCCTGCAGTACCCGGTCAAGGTCGACAGCCCGGATCCGATTTACGCCCGCATGCTTCAGCAGGCGATCGGCGGTGTCGAGGGCGAGATCCGGGTCGCGTTCCAATACTTCTTCCAGGCCTGGGGCAACCGTGCCCCGACCACCAAGTACCGGGACATGCTGCTCCACACGGCCACCGAGGAGATCGGCCACATCGAGATGCTGGCGACCGCGGTGGCGATGAATCTCGAGACCGCCCCGACCAAGGTTCAGGAGGCCGGCGCGGCCGACGCGATCGTCGGCGCCGTGATGGGCGGCGAAAATCCGCGCCACATCGCCGAGGGCATGCTGCACAAGACGCTGTTGTCCGCCGGCATGGCCGCCTTCCCGGGCAATTCCGATGGTGTGCCCTTCGACATGAGCCACATCTACGCCAGCGGCAACATCGCGGCCGACATGTACTGCAACGTTGCGGCCGAGAGCACCGGGCGCGTCCTGGCGGTGCGTCTCTACAACGCCACGAACGATGCCGGCATGCGCGACATGTGGAGCTTCCTCATCGCCCGGGACACGATGCACCAGCAGCAATGGCTGGCGGTGATCGAGGAACTCGGCGGTCATGCCGGCACGCTGCCGATCCCGAATTCCTTCCCGCAGGAGAAGGAGAACCAGAAGTTCAACTACAACTTCTTCGGGACCGCTGCGGACGGCTCGCCGCCCCCGGCCGGCCGCTGGAGGGAAGGCCCCTCGCTCGACGGCAAGGGCCAGTTCAGCGTCGTGCAGAACCAGCCGATGGGCGAAGCGCCGGTGCTCGGTCCGGCACGGCCGGACAGCGCGGCCGAGACCCAGCAGATCGGCTGACGGCCCGGCGCTTCGAAGCGTCACCCGCGCGGACCAAGACAGATCAGGCCCAAAAATGGTGATACGCGCTACATTCGTCGAGGGTCGCGTCTGCCTTGCCCGCACCGACGCGGAGCGTGCCCCGCTGGTCCGGCGGCTCGGCCGGATCGAGGGGCAGGTCCGCGGGCTTCGGGCGATGATCGAGGCGGATCGCTACTGCCTGGACGAAATCCAGCAGATCCGGGCGGCCAGCGCCGCGCTGCGCGAGGTGGGGCTTCTGATCATCGGCCAGCACCTCGAGGCGGGCTTGGCCCTGGCGACGAGCCAGCCGCAGGACCGCGAGGCGGTGCTGGAGGATCTCCTGCGCGTCCTGCGGTCCGGCTTGGTGGAGGCCCGGTCGGGTTGACCGGCTCGGCCCTCGGCGGCTCCGCTCGCGGCGATCCGGGTCGACAGGGAGGGGAGATCAGTGGCGCGTCAGGGTCTCGACCACCGTGCCGTGCTCGATCGTCTCCGAGAAGCGGGCCAGTCGCCGCTGGCTCGCTTCGCTCAGGCCGCCGGCATGGGCAAAGGTGGTCAGTGCGATGCCGACGAGGAAGCGCGCCTCCTCCTCGGTCACGGCGCGTCCGCTCAGCGTGCTCGCCGCGCCGCGCACGGCCAGCACGGCCTGCTGGAAGGCCGGATCGTCTTCGAGGTCGGACAGGCGTGTCATGCATGTAGTCCCGAGTTCGGCGTCCGGCTGCAGCACTACGGCTTCGCTTCGCAGGCCGCCAGCGCAACATGCTTCGGTGCCGGTGCGCAGATGCAGTGTGACGCAGGACAGGTTTTCGCGCGAGACATCCGGAGCGAAAGCGTGCCGCCGGCCCACTATTCCGCTTGGATTAGCAGCCGGCACATCATGGATCAATCTTAAGATCTCGATATCGGCTGATCTATGTTGCGGCGATCGTCTTGGGATCGGGCGCTAATGGCCGGACCGATACTCTTTATTCCTCATAGGTGATCGACGATCATGCTTCGACACACCAGTGACGGCGGGACAATCGCCCCGCAGGCTCCCCGGCTGCCCGGCAGCGTCCAGTCGCACCTGGGCCATCTGCTCGCGGCGACTTACGCGCAGGATGTGATTGAGCCGCCCATCGCGGATCGCTTCGCCGACCTCCTGAAGCTCCTGGATGCGGCCTTCGGCAAGGCCCGGGACGGCCACGAGAAGGCGTTCCAGGCTGCCCTGCTGCGCCTGGTGCCGAACCTGCAGCGCTTCGCGCGCTCGCTGCTGCGCAATCACGTCGGGGCCGACGACCTCCTGCAGAACACGCTGCTGCGGGCATGGCGCTCGCGGGCCGGCTTCGCGCCGGGCACGAACCTGGAGGCGTGGCTGTTCACGATCATGCGCAACCAGTTCTACAACGAGCACCGCAAGCGCGGCCGCGAGGTGCAGGACGAGGACGGCGCGCAGGCGGAGCGAATGGTGTCGCTGCCCGAGCAGGGCGGCCATCTCGACCTGAGCGACGTGCGCGCCGCCCTCGACCGGCTGGCGCCGGCGATGCGGCAGGCGCTGGTGCTCGTCGCGATCGAGAACCTCACCTACGAGGAGACCGCTTCCGTCATGCAGTGCCGGATCGGCACCGTGAAGAGCCGCGTCTGGCGCGCCCGGACCCAGCTCGCCGAACTGCTGGGCTATACCGGCCTGGAGGTCGGCACCGACGAAGTCATGCTGGCTGCGGCTGGGCCGCGGAGCCGGAGACCCACCACAATCTCCTGATTGCAGCCCACGGGTAAGGGCTCGCCTCGGGCACTCAGCGCGCGTAGGAACGTTCAACCGTCACGCGCGCCAGGAGTCGCCGGTCCCGCATGCCGTTGCCCGAGTTCGCCCGTCGGACCCTCCTCCTCGCTCTGCTGCTCATCCCATGCGCGTTTCCGGCCCAAGCCGCGCCCGGACCTGCGGCGCGGGCCTGGCTGTCGGATCTCGTCATGCGGATCGATGCCGCCGAACGCGCCGAACGGCGGCCGGGATCGCGGCGGCGGGGCGGCACCGTGGTGGTCCATGTGGAGATCGCCCCCGACGGGGTGTTGCAGCGGGTCGAGATCGAGCGCAGCTCGGGCTCGCCCGATCTCGACCGGCGGGCGCTGCGCGCTGTCCGGGGCGTCGGCTCGCTCGCCGCACCGCCGAAGGGCCTCGTAGGCAGCACGGGCCTAGCCGATCTCAGCATTCCGGTCGAACTCGGGCGCTGAACAGTCTGCGGTCCGGCGACGACGCGGTCGCCGAAGCCCTCTCCCCGGAGGCGGGGCGAGAGGATACCCCGGCACAGCAGGGCTGGATGATCGGCCGCGACGCGAAGTCTGCATCCGATAGCCCTCGGAGGAGCGGCGTGAATCCGGCGACGATTCCGCGCCGTAGGGATCCGCGACGCGGGACAAACCCGGTCCCGCACGCCGACGGTGCTTGAGGCCAAAGCCGCCGACAGCCTATGAGCGCGGTCACGGCGGTGCGTCCCCTCGCGCGCAGCCAACCGTTCCCACGATCCTCCCGGAGGTCGATGTCGGGCTTCAGCTTCATCCATGCGGCCGATCTGCATCTCGGCTCGCCGTTGGCGAGCCTGGCGACCCGCGACGCGGATCTCGCCCGCCGCCTCGCCGCGGCCGGGCGGCACGCCTTCGAGGATCTGGTCACGCAGGCGATCGAGCGGCAGGTGGCCTTCGTGGTCGTGGCCGGCGACGTCTACGACGGCGACTGGGCCGACAACACGATCGGCCTGTTCTTCGCCCGGCAGGTGGCGCGTCTCGACCGCGCCGGCATCCCGACCATCCTGGTCCGGGGCAACCACGACGCCGAGAGCGTGATCACCAAGTCGATCACCCTGCCCCCCTCGGTCCACGTCTTCGAGGCCAAACGCGCCGGCACCCATCGCCTCGACGCCCTGCGCGTCGCCCTGCACGGCCGCAGCTTCGAGAACCGGGCCGTCCCGGAAAACCTGTCGTTGACCTACCCGGAAGCCTTGCCGGGCTGGTTCAACCTCGGGATCCTCCACACCTCCTGCACGGGCCATGCGGGCCACGAAACCTACGCCCCCTGCTCGATCGCCGACCTCCAGGCCCGGGGCTACGATTACTGGGCGCTCGGCCATATCCACGAGTATGCCGAGCTGTCCCGGGATCCCTGGATCGTGTTCCCCGGCAATCTCCAGGGCCGCAGCATCCGCGAATGCGGTCAGAAGGGCGCCGTCCTGGTCGCGGTGTCCGACGGACGGGTGACCGGCCTCACCCGCCTCGCCCTCGATCGCGCGCGGTTCGAGCAGGTGTCGGTGGATCTCACCGACGCCACCGATACCCGCAGCGCGATCGAGGCCGCCGAGGCGGTCCTTGGGCCGCTGGCGGACGCGGCGGCGGGCCGCTTGGTCCTGGTGCGCGTCCACCTGAGCGGCACCACGAAGGCCCACGACGCGCTCGCCGCCGACCGGGACGGCGTGACGGCCGAGATCCAGGCTGCGGCCCACCGGTTGCACGAGGATCTCTGGCTGGAGCGCCTGAAGATCGCGACGCGTCGGCCGCCGGCCGCGGTCGAGTCCTCCGGTGCCGCGATCGACCCGGCCGCCCTGATGGCGGATCTCGACCGCGATCCGGAATTCCGGACCCGGGCCGGGGCCGCCCTCGCGCAGATCCGCGGCCGTCTGCCCGCTCCGGTGGCCGCCGAGGCGGATCTGGAGGCCGAGTTCGACGCCCTCTGCGCCGAGGCCGAGGCGCTGATCCTCGGCCGTCTCACCGGCCGGCACTGCTGAGCGGATCGAGAGCCCCCGATGCGCCTGATCCACCTCGCCCTGGAGCGCTACGGTGCCTTCACGGACCGCACGATCGCCTTCCGGCCGGATGCGCGCCTGCACGTGGTGCTGGGCGCCAACGAGGCCGGCAAGAGCACGGCGCTCGCGGCCGTCACCGACCTGCTGTTCGGCTTCGGGAAATCCACCCCGTATGCCTTTCAGCACGACATGCCCCTGCTGCGCCTGGGCGCCGAGATCGCCGCCGCGGACGGGCGCCGGCTGAGCTTCCGCCGCCGGAAGGGCAACACCCGCACCCTGATCGACGCCGCCGAGGCGCCGATCCCCGACGACGCCCTGGCACCGTTCCTCGGCGGCATCTCGCGAACCGTGTTCTGCCGCGCCTTCGGCCTCGACGCGGCCAACCTGCGGGCGGGCGGGCGCGAGATGGTCGATGTCGAGGGTGAGGTCGGGGCGAGCCTGTTCGCGGCGGGCTCGGGTCTGCGCGGGCTCACGGAGCTGCACGCAGCACTGGAGGGTGAGGCTGACGCGATCTTCACGCCCCACAAGGCCAAGCACCGGACCTTCTACCAAGCGCTGGAACGCCACGACAATGCCCGCCGGACGATCCGCGACACGAGCCTGCGCGCGACGGATTGGCGTGCCCTGAACGACGAGATCGCGGCGGCCGCCGGCCAGCTCGAAGCCCTCCGCGACGCCCAGAAGGATCTGGCTGTGGCGCGCGCGCGGCTGGAGCGGTTCAAGCGGGTCCGGCCGATCCTGTCCGAGATCGACGCCCTGGCGCAGCGCATCGATGCCCAGGATGGCTTGGTCGATGCCGATCCTGCCTGGATCGAACGCCTCGGTACGGCCCTCGCCGGGTGCCGCGCCGCGGAGGCCGAGGCCGAACGGGCCGGCTCCGCCGTCGCCCGCGCCCGGGACGACGCGGAGGCGGTGTCCGTCGAGCCGGGCCTGACGCTCCGGGCCGACGAGATCCTTGCGTCGTTCAGCGGCACCAAGGAATTCGAGAAGGGCGGCACCGACCTGCCCCGGATCGAGGGTGAGATCCACAAGGTCGACCTGGATCTCGAACGGTTGCGCGCCCGGATCGGCCTCGCCGACCTTGCGGCCCTGGAGGCCGGCCAGCCGACCGACGCCGCCCGGGCCCGGATCGACCGGCTGATCCGGGACCACAGGACACTCGCGGCCGCCGAGGACCAGCTCGCCCGCGATCACGCGGCGGCGCTGGCCGAGCGTGACCGTCTGGCCGGGGAGATCGAGGCCGCAGGGGCCACGCGCGATCCGACCCCGCTGCGCGAGGCGCTGAAGCCCCTGGCCCGGCTCCACGAGCGAATTGCCGCCTTCGACAGCCTCAGCGCCAATATCCGGCACGAGACGGCGCTGCTGCGCAATCAGGCGGCGCGGATGTCGCCGGCCATCTCCGATATCGCCGCCCTCGTCCGGACGCCCCTGCCCCACCCGGAGGCGGTGGCGGGCTATCGTGTGCTCCTCGACGGAAAGGCCCGCGAGCGGGAGCGGGCCGCCGACCACCGCGACGCGGCGCAGCGTCAGGTCAAGGCCACCCGGGACCGGCTGCGCGAGCGCGCGGCCGGCCAGCCGATCGCCACCCGGGAGCGCGTCGCGGCGCTTCGGGAGGCGCGCGACGCGGCCTTCGCGCCGCTGCGGGGAGCCCTGGAGTCGGGGCGTATGCTGGGATCCGCCGAGATCGCGGCTTACGAACGTGCGCGGCTCGACGCGGACCGCTTGGCCGATGCGCGCGCGGACGACGCCGCCCGGGTTGCGGCCCACGCGGCCGACCTCGACCGCCTCGCCGCCGAGGAGGAGACCCTCGCCGGGGGCCTGCACGACCTCGCCGGGATCGAGGCTCAGATCGCCGAAGGCGAGGCCGCGTGGCGCGCGGCTTGGGCGGGTACCGGCATCACCCCCGCCTCGCCGGCCGAGATGGCGGCGTGGCTCGCCGAGGTCGAGGATCTGGTCGAGGCCGAGCAGCGGCTCTCGGGTGACCGGCTCCGGCTCGACGAGACCCGCGCCGCGATCGAGTCCGCCCGGGCACCGCTCGCCGCGCTCAGTGCCCGCGCTGGGCTGGACGCCTCGCCCGGGATCGAGGTCGGGCCGGCTCTCGAACGGCTCGAAGCGCGCCTCGCCACGCTCACCAGCCGATGGGAGGCCAGCCTGCAGACCGGCGGGCTCCTGCGCGCCTCCCGCGCCGCGGCCGAGCGGCTGGACGCTGCCCGGGCCGAGACGGGGAACCGCCGAGCCGCGTGGCAGAGTGAGTGGAGCGCCGCATTGCGGCTTATCGGGCTCGACGCCTCGGCCCGGCCCGAGGAGGCCGAGAGCGCCCTTGAGGCGTGGCGGGCGGTGCCCGAACGGCTCTCCGAGCGCGCCGCCCTGACCCGACGGGCCGCCGGCATCCGGCGCGACATGGAGGCGTTCCGGAGCGCCGCTGCAGCGCTCGTTGAAACGCTCGCCCCCGATCTCGCGGAGGCCGGCCCCACGGCGGCGATCCGCGCCCTCCACGGCCGGCTCGTCGCCGCCCAGGCCCGCGAGGCCCGGCGGGTCGAGCTCGACCGGCGGCTGGACGAGGCCGCCTCGGCCGGCCGCGCCGCCGCCGACGCGTTGGCGACCGCGCGCGCGGCGCTGACCCGCCACGTCGCCGCACGGATGTCGGATCGGGGCGAGGCGCCGATGCCGGAACTCGAAGCACTGTTCGGTCGTCTCAGCGCCCGGGAGGCGCTCCGTGCCGAGCTGGAGCGGCTGCGTGTCAGCCTCGCGGGCGCGTCGGATGGGCTGGCGGAGGCCGAGCTGCGCGCCGGGCTCGAGGCGCTGCCGCCCGAGGCGATCGAGGCCGAGCTGGCCCGGCTCGCCCTCGAAGCCGAGGAGCTGGAGGAGCGCGGCCGGGTGATTTTCTCCGACCGGGACAGGGCCGAGCGGCGCCGGGCGGAGCTGGAGGGTGGGACCGGCGCCGAGCTGGCGCTCGCCGAGCGCAAGGCCGCGGAGGCCGATCTGCAGGCGGCAGCCCGATCCTGGGCGGTGCTCCGGCTGGCCGGGCTGATGCTCGGTCAGGCGGTGGCCCGGCACCGGTCGGGGCAGCAGGATCCCCTGGTGGCCCGGGCCGGGGCGCTGTTCCGGTCGCTGACCGGTGGCGGCTTCTCGGGCCTCGCCCAGACCTTCGACGAGGCCGATACCCCCAAGCTCGCCGGGCAGCGCAGCGGGGGCGGCATGGTCGCGATCGAGGGCATGAGCGAGGGCACCCGCGACCAGCTCTACCTCGCCCTGCGGCTCGCCTATCTGGAGGATTACGCTGCGCGTGCCGAGCCGGCGCCGTTCATCGGCGACGATCTTTTTTCGACGTTCGACGAGGCGCGCACCGGGTATGGCCTCGACGCGCTCGCCGAGATCGGCGCCGCGGTGCAGCCGATCCTGTTCACCCACCACCGCCACGTGGCCGAGATCGCCCGTGCGCGGCTGGGGGACGCGGTGGATGTGGTGGCGCTGTAGGGGGCGGGCTTCAATCGCTCAGGATTGGTTGTCTCCGCGGATCCCCCTCCCCCGCAGAGGGGGGAGGGAGAGACGCGGAGGCCGCTCCGGGCCTCCTCCTCCGAAAGCCCGCGCCCGCCACCTCTCTCACCCCCCGAGATACCGCGCCTCCAGATGCGCCCGGAACGCCGCCGTGCCGAGCGGCGCCCCCGTGGCGCGGGTCAGCAGCGCGTCTGTATCGAGCAGGCTGCCGACCTCATGCACGTTCGCGCGCAGCCAGCGCCGCAGCGGCGCGAAATCGCCCTGCGCCAGGCAGCCCGGCAGCGCCGGCTCGGCCGCCCGGGCCGCCCGGAACAGCTGCGCCGCCGCGAGTGCGCCCAGCGTGTAGGTCGGGAAATAACCGAAGGCCCCGCTCGGCCAGTGGATGTCCTGCAGGCAGCCCATCCGGTCGTCCGGGACCGTGAGCCCCAGCAGATCGCGCATCCCGTCGTTGAACGCCCCCGGCAGGTCTCGCACCGCGAGATCGCCCGCGATCATCGCGGTCTCCAGCCGGTAGCGCAGCAGGATATGGGCCGGGTAGGTCGCCTCGTCGGCATCGACCCGGATGAAGCCCGGCGCGACCCGGGTGTTGAGCGCGTGCAGGTTCTCCGGCGACCATTCCGGCCCCGTGCGCCCGAACGCCTCCCGCAGCAGGGGCGCCAGGAAGGTGAAGAAGTCCCGGCTCCGGCAGGCCTGCATCTCGACGATGAGCGACTGGCTCTCGTGCAGGCTCATGCCCCGGGCCGCACCCACGGGCTGGTTGCGCCAGGAGGCCGGCCGGCCCTGCTCGTAGAGGGCGTGGCCGGTCTCGTGCAGCACGCCCATCAGCGCGCGGCCGAAATCGGCCTCGTCGTAGCGGGTGGTGATCCGGACGTCGTCGGTGGCGCCGCCGCAGAACGGATGGAGGCTGATGTCGAGCCGGCCCCGGGTGAAGTCGAACCCCACCGCCTCCATGAGCCTGAGGCCGAGGGCGCGCTGCACCGCCACGTCGAACGGGCCGGTCAGCGGCACCGGCGCCGGCTGGCCGGCCTGGATCTCCCGGGCCTGGGCGATCAGCCCCGGCAGCCAGGACGTCAGATCGGAAAACAGCGGGTCGATCGTCGCCCGGCGCATGCCCGGATCGTAGCTGTCGAGCAGCGCGTCGTAGGGGTCGAGCCCCAGGGCCGCCCCTTTGGCCTGTCCGATCTCGCGCTGGAGCCGAAGCACCTCGGCGAGGTGGGGCTCCAGCGTGGCGAAGTCCGCGTCGCGGCGCGCCTCGCGCCAGACCATCTCGGAGCGGGAGACCGCGCGGGAACTCGCCTCGACGAGATCGCGCGGCACCGCCGTGGCGTGGGCCTGCGCGCGGCGCATCTCGCGCAGGTTGGCGGCGGACCAGGCTTCGAGGCCGCCGTCCCGCTCGGCCGCGTCGAGATCCCCGGCCGCCTCGGGCTCGGTCAGCATCGCGTGGGCGAGGCCGCGCAGGATCGCGAGCTGGTCGCCCCGCGCCGACGCGGCGCCGTCCGGCATCAGGGTCTGCGCATCCCAGCCGAGGATCCCGGCGGCCCCTTCGAGGGCGGCGAGGCGGGCGAAGCGCTGTTCGAGGGTCTGGTAGGCGGTCATGCGGTCTCCGGTCCGGTCCATCGTGCAGGCGGTTGCAGGGCTCACCCCGCCTGCAGCATCTCCAGCTCCAGCCAGCGGTCCTCCGCCTGCGACAGCTCGGTCTCGGCCTGCGCCAGCATGGTCGAGGCCTTGTCGAAGCGGGCGGGGTCGCGGGCGTACAGGTCGGGGTCGGCCAGGATCGTCTTGAGCTGGCCGATCGCCGCCTCCAGCTTCTGCATCCGGGCGGGCAGCGTCTTCAATTCGTGCTGCTCGTTGAAGCCGAGCTTGGGCTTGCCTGCCGGCTGCGCCGCCGGATTCGCCGATCGTTCGCGCGGCTCCTTCGCCTTCGGGACCGCGGCCCGCGCCTCGACGCCCTGACCGCGCTGGACCAGCATGTCGCTGTAGCCGCCGGCATACTCGACCCAGCGTCCCACGCCTTCGGAAACCAGGACACTGCCGGCCACCCGGTCGAGGAAGTCGCGGTCGTGGCTCACAAGGATCAGCGTGCCCTGGTAGTCGCTGAGCATCTCCTGCAGCAGGTCGAGGGTCTCGAGGTCGAGGTCGTTGGTCGGCTCGTCGAGGACGAGCAGGTTCGCGGGCTGGGCCAGGGCGCGGGCGATCAGCAGCCGGTTGCGCTCGCCGCCCGACAGCACCGAGACCGGCGTGCGCGCCTGCTCGGGGCTGAACAGGAAGTCCTTCAGATAGCCGATCACATGGCGGCTCTGGCCGTTCACCGTGACGCTGTCGCCGCGGCCGCCGGTCAGCACGTCGGTGACGGTCATCCCCGGTTCCAGCACGGCCCGGGCCTGATCGAGCACCACCGGCATCAGGTTGGTGCCGAGCACGACCTGCCCGGAATCCGGCTCCAGCCGGCCCATCAGGAGATTGATCAGCGTCGACTTGCCGGCGCCGTTCGCCCCGACGATGCCGAGCCGGTCGCCGCGCATCACCCGGAGCGACAGGCCGTCCACGATTGTGCGTTCACCGTAGGATTTCGCGATGTCGCGGGCCTCGACCACGAGGCTGCCGGAGGATTCGGCGTCCGAGGCCTGCATGCTGACGCTGCCGACCGGCCGGCGCACCTCGCGGCGGCTCTGGCGCAGCTCGTGCAGGTTGCCGAGACGTCGCACGTTGCGCTTGCGCCGTGCGGTGACGCCGTAGCGCAGCCAATGCTCCTCGGCGACGATCTTGCGGTCGAGCTTGTGCTGGTCGCGCTCCTCCTCCTCGAAGAAGGCGTCGCGCCACGCCTCGAAACCCGAAAAGCCCTGGTCGATCCGGCGGGTCTCGCCGCGGTCGAGCCAGATCGTCGCCCGCGACAGGGCTGAGAGGAAGCGCCGATCGTGGCTGATCAGCACGAGCGCGGCGCGGGTGGACCGGAGTTCCGATTCGAGCCACTCGATCGCCGGAAGGTCGAGGTGGTTGGTGGGCTCGTCGAGGAGCAGCACGTCAGGCTCCGGGGCGAGCGCCTGGGCAAGCGCGGTGCGTCGCCCCTCCCCGCCCGAGAGTTTCGTGGGGTCTTCCTCGCCCGTCAGCCCGAGGCTTTCCAGCAGATAGCGGGCCCGATGGGTCGATTCCCCAGGCGGCAGGCCGGCCTCGACAAAATCCATCGTGGTGGCGAAGCCGGAGAAATCCGGCTCCTGCGCGAGGTAGCGGATCGTGGTGCCGGGTTGCACGAAGCGGCGGCCCTTGTCGGGCTCGACCAGGCCCGCGGCGATCTTCATCAGCGTCGACTTGCCGGACCCGTTGCGCCCGACAAGGCAGGTTCGCTCGCCGGGCGCGATGGCGATCTCGCCGCGTGTGATCAGCGGCGTGCCGCCGAAGGTCAGCGCGACGTCTTGGAGAGTCAGAAGCGGGGGAGCGGCCATGCGCCGGCTTATGGCAGTGTGCGCCGGTCCGTTCAAACCCGCCCCCGCGTCTCTCCGATCAGGCGACGGGGTTTGCCGGACCCGGGGGGCTGATCTCCGGCGCGCCCGGATCGTTCACCGGAATCTCCGGCGGCTGGATGCCCGGCGCCTCGGCCGGAGTGTTGCCGGGGATCTCCGGCCCGGGCGGCTGGGTCGGCGCCTGCGGTGGTTCGTAGGGCCGATCCGGTCCGGGGCCGGGCTGCTGCGGCACCTCGGGGATCTGCCCCGGATCGGCGAGGGTGAAATCGGACACTCGGATCCTCTGCGCTGCCGACGCTGCATCTCGGCGTCGTTCCGGCGGAAACAAGGTCCGGCCGATCCGGTTCCGGACCGCTACTTCTTGGTCAGCAGGAGATTGCCCTCCTTGCTCGCCACCTTCTGGATCTTTTCGGCGAACAGGGCGAGCAGGAACGGCAGCTTCACCTCGAGCCGGACGCTCTCGGGGCCCACATCGATCGTGCCGGCGATCTTCTGCGCGACCGCGGAGACGCCGAAATCGAGGCGATCGCCCGTCCAGGCAAGCTGGTCCACGCTGATGCCGCTCTTGGCCAGGAAGGCGCGCGCCTGATCGGTGCCGTGCTCAAGGCGCCGCTTGGCCTCGTCGCGGCCGAGGTCGTGCGGGATGTCGACGATGAGGGGCTTGGGCATGGTAGGCTGATCCGAGCTGAACCCGGCAGCAGATGGGGCCTCGGGCCGCCTCAGACAACGCCCCGGGGGCCGCCCCGCCCTGTCGGGACGGAGGCGGCCCGGCGTTCTAGGCGCGTTGGGATCAGTTCAGGACGTGCAGCGACACGTAGGTCGTGCCGCCCATGCCCAGGGCACGGGCCGAGCCGCGCGACAGGTCGATGATGCGGCCGTGCACGAAGGGCCCCCGATCGTTGATGCGAACCACCACCGAGCGGCCGGTCCGGGTGTTCTCGACGCGGACGCGGGTGCCGAACGGCAGGCTGCGATGGGCGGCGGTCAGGCCGTTGGGGTTGAAACGCTCGCCACTCGCGGTGCGGTGACCGCTTCCGTACCAGGAGGCCCCTCCGCTCTGCGCGGCGGCCGGGAGGGTTGTTCCGACGACGGTGGTCAGCATTCCAAGTGAGACAACGAGCTTACCGAAACCAAACGACATTCTCACCGCATTCCCTTTGTTGTTATCGGGGCGGCGCCAGTCGTGTCAGAAATCGTCCGGAATAAGGCAGGTTTTCGCAACCGATTCACGTCACATTTTGGCCGATTTCGTGCTGATCAGCGCGATTACATGCCCGAGTGTGTCAGTTTATTTCGCGGCTTGTTACGGATGAAATAGTGCGTAGTCGTCCCCGGGTGGCGGAAAGAACTATGGATGTCGTGCCGCCGGCCTCGAAAATAGGTCATTGTTCCTAAGCCCTGCGCTGGCCGTGACCCTGCGTCCCGCTGAGATGGAGACGGCGCGCGCCAGCGGTGCGATCGCGGCGGTGATTGTCATGCCGGGCTGGTCGAGAAGAACTGCGCGCCCGAACGCCGGGGCAAGCGCAGACGAGCCGGCCTTTCGCGGCTTGAAGAGCGTCGTGCGCGCGCTGTAACCGAAGTTTAATCTTTGACGCGATGGGCCGGACATTGCGCTCGGCAAAATTTGCAGCCCCAGAACGGGACGCGGGCCGGCGAAATCTGAAAACGCGTCCTTTACCCTGTTCGGGCCATGGTCTGCCGGTCAGTCGCGTAACCGGTGTTTGCCATGGCTTCCCCGCGTACCGTGGCTGCCGACGTCGTCGCCCGGAAACAGGTCTCGCGTGCCGGGCGGCCCGCGTCGGCGCCACGGATGGGTCTCGTACCCGCCCAGCGTTCTCTGCCCCTCGATCAAGTGCTGATCGGGGATTGTATCGCAGCCATGAACAGCCTGCCGGCGTCGAGCGTCGACTGCGTGTTCGCCGACCCGCCCTACAACCTGCAGCTCGGCGAAGCCGGCCTGCTGCGCCCGGACCAGAGCCGCGTCGACGCCGTCGACGACGACTGGGACAAGTTCGCGACCTTCGAGGCTTACGACGCCTTCACCCGGGACTGGCTCGCGGCCTGCCGCCGCGTGATGAAGCCGAACGCAACCCTTTGGGTGATTGGGTCATACCACAACATCTTCCGGGTCGGGAGCGCGTTGCAGGATCTCGGTTACTGGATCCTCAATGACATCGTCTGGCGCAAGGCCAACCCGATGCCGAATTTCCGCGGCAAGCGGTTCACCAACGCCCACGAGACCCTGATCTGGGCCTCGCGCTCGGCGGAATCGAAGGGCTACACCTTCCATTACGACGCGCTCAAAGGGGGGAACGAAGACCTCCAGATGCGCTCGGACTGGTTCATTCCGCTCTGCACCGGCGAGGAGCGGCTGAAGGATGAGGCGGGCCACAAGGTCCACCCGACCCAGAAGCCCGAGGCCCTGCTGGCCCGCACCCTGCTCGCGGCGACCAATCCCGGCGACGTGGTGCTCGACCCGTTCTTCGGCACCGGCACCACGGGCGCCGTCGCCAAGCGCCTCGGCCGCCGCTTCATCGGCATCGAGCGCGAGACGACCTACGCCGAGGCGGCCCGCGCGCGGATCGCCGCCGTGGAGCCGCTGTCGAAGGCCGCCCTCATAGTGGCGCCGACCAAGCGGGCCGAGCCGCGGGTGCCGTTCCTGTCGGTGATCGAGGCGGGGCACATCCGTCCCGGCGAGATCGTCACCGACGAGCGTCGCCGCTTCCGCGCTACGGTGCGTCCGGACGGCCAGCTCGACAACGGCCTCGTGATCGGCTCGATCCACAAGATCGGCGCGCTGGTCCAGGGATTGCCGGCCTGCAACGGCTGGACCTTCTGGCACGTGGAGCGTGGCGGCAAGCCGTTGGTAATCGACAGCTACCGGGCCGGCCTGCGGCAGGCGATGGCGAACGGCTGAACCGCCCCTTCTTCGCTCCTGGGATCCCAAGGGGCTCAGCCCATTGGAAACCCAGTCTTTCCGAGACCTCTGACTAGAGCCGTGCCCGATCGCGTTGCACACGGTACACGACAGTGACACCACCGTCGCCGAATAGGGCGCGGGTCCCCTCTCCCGTGCGGGAGAGGGACAGGGTGAGGGATGAGAACTTTCCGGAAGAGGCGCACCCTGTCAGCGCCTTGAAGGTGCGCGCGA
>NZ_JAKSYH010000181.1 GCF_022829295.1 Methylobacterium sp. J-088 | reverse complement strand
GGTCAACCGCCGGGTCAACAAGGCGGTGGAGCCGATGACCGATCAGGACCACCTGCACGTGGCCGACCGCTGGGACCTGGCCGAGGACGGCATCGGCGACTGCGAGGACTTCCAGCTGCTCAAGCGCCACCTCCTGGCCGGGGCCGGGCTGCCGCGCCGGGCGATGCGCATGACCGTGGTGATCGACGAGAAGGGCGAGGGCCACGCCGTGCTGACCCTGATCACCGACCGGGGCGATCTGGTGCTCGACAACAAGACCAACGCGATCCTGCCCTGGCACAAGACCGGCTACGTGTTCATCAAGCGCGAGAGCCAGGACGCAGTCGCCTGGGTGTCGCTCGGCGGCGTCACCTCTCCGGTCACGACCGCGAACCGCTAGGCCTTTCCACCGAGGGGAGGCCGGCCCGGCGCGAGGGTGCGCGCCGATGCAAAGGGTGAGCAGCGTCAGACGCAAGCGGAGCGGGCGATCCCATCCAACTGCCTGATCCTGAGGTGACCGCGTCTGCGGGCCTCGAAGGAGGGCTTCTTAGAGGCCTCCGCGACGCTCCGGCACCTCAGGATGAGGGGAGCGGCTTGGAAGGCCGTTCCCGACGCGCGCCCGCGGGCGACACGACGGGAAGCGGACGGCGCCTCAGGCGGCGCGGCTCAGCGAGGGCTGGGCGAGGCCCGCGACATAAACTTCGACCCGGCCGATGAAGCCGGCGAGATGGGGCGCGATGCCCCGAAGGCTCGCAAGGTCACGGATCAGGATGTCCCGCGACAGGACCCGGTCGCCTTCGCTCGGCGCGTCGGCGAGATAAGCACTGACCGCGTGCTCGGCGATCTGGATCGCGCCTGCCCGGCCATCCTCGGCGAGCGCTCTGATCACCTGCTGGATGGCGGGCTGCATCACGGTGTCCTTGTCTGAGCTGCGGCCCAAGTCCGATGAACTGGCCGAGGTCTTGCACGTTGGGGAACCCGCCGCGAATCTCTGGCGTGGGCATCCTTTGACAAGCCGGCAAAGCGCGCGCGAATCAAGCGCTTCCGAAGCCTCGCGGAACGGGTATTCGCGCAGCGCATGCGACGATGCCAAGTTCGGCGGCAATTAAATCGTCGATCCGCGGAACCAATCCCCCACACGATTGTTGCTTCGCTTCCACGAAGCCATTGTGCATCGCAGAATGTCGTGTCACCTTTCCGTCATCATCGGGCGGCGGGGTTTTGACCATGCGGCACGCGGATGGCGGATTCACGTGTCAGACGTTCGCACCCCTGCGTTGGCGGGGCTGGACCGGTGCGGCGCGCCGGGGGCGGCAAATCGCGAGTTTCGCCCTGATCGGAACGATTCTGACGCTGAGCGGCGCGACCACCCGTGCCCATGCGCGCCTCGTGCTGCCCGGCGAGGCCTCCGTCGAGGAATCGAACGGCGCCGTGCGGGCCATCGCGGGATGGATCGATTTCTGTGCGCGGATGCCCGAGGAATGCACCCTCGATCCCGCCGAGCCTCACGTCGTGCCGTTGACGGTGGCGGTCTGGCGGACGCTCCTGAGCGTGAATCGCCGGGTCAACGCGCGGATCCGGCCGATCACCGACCAAGCACATTGGGGCGTCGTCGACCGCTGGGACTTCCCCGATGACGGATCGGGCGATTGCGAGGATTACCAGCTCCTGAAGCGGCGGATGCTGGTGGAACGCGGCCTGCCCCGGCGTGCCCTGCTGATGACCGTGGTGATCGACGAGATCAACGAGGGCCACGCGGTGCTGACGGTGCGGACCGACCGCGGCGACTTCATTCTCGACAACAAGACCGACGCGATCCGTCCCTGGCGGCGTACCGGCTACAGTTTCATCAAGCGCGCCGGACAGGATAGCCCAGCCTGGGTCTCGCTGGAGGGGAAGGACGGCGCCGCCCAGGTGGCGACCGCCGAGCCCTAGAGCGCTCTCCGCCGAAGTGGACACCGGTTCGGCGTCGGAGAGCGCGTCGAAGCAACAGCTGAGAGCCGCGCTCGATTGCGACGCGCACGGTACACGACGCGCGTCTGCCAACACGGGTGGCGAGCGCGACCTGCCCCCTCTCCCGTGCGGGAGAGGGTTGGGGTGAGGGTCGAGAAGGTTCAGGATCGAGCGCACCTTCAAGGCGCCGACAGGGTGCGTCTCTTCCGGAAGTCGCATGTCCCTCACCCGGCTTTCTGCGAAAGGCGACCTCTCCCGCACGGGAGAGGGGACCCGCGCCTCATTCCGCGATGGTGGCGTCGCTGTCGTATACCGTGTGCGACGCGATCGGGCACGGCTTCGAGAGGGCGGTTCAGGCGCCGACCAGCATCGCCGCGAGGTCGAGGGCGACCCGGCCCGAGAGCAGGCTCCAGCCGCAGGCGATGATCGTGGCGAGCATCACGAACGGCATCGGCCGGCCCTCGATCCGCCGGCCGCGCAGGGTGTTGCGCAGAATGATGAAGGGCGCCGAGAAGGCGAGCATCGGCAGAACGGCCACCGCGCGCAGGCCGCCACGTTGCAGCAGGCTGAAGCTCGCCCGCCGCGCGGCGAACAACTCGAAGGCGCTGGCGATCAGCCCTGAGAGCGCGAGGCCGATGCACAGCGTCCGGATCGAGTCGAGAGCGGCAGACGTGACGACCATTATTCGCGCTCCTGTACAGGTTGCGCGCAGTTTAGCCACGTCATTTACCAGGCGTTAAGCAATACCGCCGGTTAGCCTTAACCCATGCACCGGTCGAAATTCGCGGAACCGTTTCGCCCGGTGGTTCAGGCTTCTTCCTCAAGATCGATATCCAGGATCGCCATCCGGAACACGAAGGAATCGTCGCCGTCCTCCTTGTCGTCGGCGATCACGCCGATCGACTCCTCGCCGATGAACACCTCGGCGGAATCGCCGGTCTTCATCGCCGTCAGGCGGATATTGTTGTTGGCGAACTTGCGGCGCAGGTAGTCCTGGAGCTTCGCGGTCTCGGCTTTGGTCACGCTGTTGGGTCTCCCTTGCGGCGGCTGGCGCCGCGGGTCGGCGGATGGGCCTGGGCTTGCCACGCCGGCGGCGGAGCGGCAAGCGCGTAGACGGCGATCAGATCCCGTCGCCCAGGTGGATGAACTGGTCCAGCGCGACGAGCTGGTCCATCGCCCGGGCCGGATCGTCGCAGCCTGCGGTGCCGACGACGCGGGCGGGCACGCCGACGACTGTGGTGTTGGGCGGCACCGGCCGGAGCACGACCGAGCCCGCCGCGACCCGGGCGCAGGCCCCGACCTCGATGTTGCCGAGGATCTTGGCACCCGCGCCGATCATCACGCCGCGGCGGATCTTGGGATGCCGGTCGCCCCGCTGCTTGCCGGTGCCGCCCAGCGTCACGGCGTGCAGGATCGAGACGTCATCCTCGATCACCGCGGTCGAGCCGACCACGAGCCCGGTCGCGTGGTCGAGGAAGACGCCCCGCCCGATTCGCGCCGCCGGGTGGATGTCGCACTGGAACACCTCCGAGATGCGGCTCTGGAGGTAGAGGGCGAGGTCGCGCCGGCCGCGGTTCCAGACGTGATGGGCAAGGCGGTAGGCCTGGAGAGCGTGAAACCCCTTGAAGTAGAGGACCGGCTCGAGGGCCCGGAGCGTCGCGGGATCGCGGTCGATCACCGCGCCGATATCCGCCCGGAACGCCTGCCCGATGTCGGGGTCGGCCGCGATCGCCTCGTGGAACGCGTGGGCGATCAACTCGGCCGGCAGCGATGGGTGCCCGAGGCGCGCCGCGACCCGGTGCGAGACCGCCCCTTCGAGGCTGGTGTGGTTCAGAACGGTCGCCACGATGAAGGAGGCGAGCTGCGGCTCGGTGTGCAACAGGTCTTCGGCCTCGGCGCGCAGGCGCGACCAGACGGGATCGACGACCGCGAGATCGCGGGGCTCCGCGTTGCGGACAGGACTGGCGCTCATGTCCGAGCCTCCGAGTAAGAGCGGGTTCCGGGGCGGCGGTTCACCGTCCGATCTCCGATCGCGGGCTTCCAAAGGGATCATCCCTTCGGCGGGATGTCGGGGCGGTGCCCCGACATGAGGGACTGCCCTGTACCCGCAAAAGGTCTCGCCCTTCTGGAACCAGGACCTTCGATGACATGCCCTAGCGTGGTGCGCCGCAGCGCGGCGATCAAGGGCCGGGCCAACCCGGAGACTGCGTCGCCGGCATGGCTGTCACCCGGTCAGCCGACCGGCGAGACCATCTGCCCGAATCGCGCCTCGATGGCCGAGGTCAACCGGTCGAGCATCGTCTGGACCGGGATGTTGGAGGTGTCCACGGTGGCGGGCGCCCGGGCGTAGAGCGGCTCCCGGCTCGCCAGCACGGCGCGCAGCTCCTGCATCGCCGAAGCGTGGTCGCCCGTCGTGGCGAGGTGGCCCTGCTCACGCACGCGGCTCATGTGCTCCTCCGGCCGGGCACGCAGCCAGACCGTGTAGAACGCCTGAAGCAGCAGGTCGTAGGTCAGGGGCTCGGCCACGATGCCGCCGCTGGTCGCCAGGATCAGCGGCCCGGGATGCTCGGTGAGGCGGCGCAGGGCCTGCTGCTCCAGCCGCCGGTAGCCCTCCTGGCCGTAGATCGCGAAGATTTCCTGAACCGAGAGGGCGTTCTCTCGCTCGATCTCGGCGTTCAGCTCTACGAAGGTCCAGCCCAGCCGCTCGGCCGCGAGCTTGCCCAGCGTCGACTTGCCGGCGCCGCGCAGGCCGATCAGGGCGACGCGCGGTCGATCGCCCGCCTCGGGCCGGGTGCCGCCGGAGAGCGCCTGCTTGGCGGCGGCGACCTGCGCCGGGCTCGCTTGGCCGAGGAGGTCGCGGATCAGCGGCCAGTCGGGCTGCGCGTCATTGCCCGTGATCAGATCGTCGAGCCGCACGCCCATGGCGTTGGCGACCCGCCGCAGCAGGATGATCGACACATTGCCCTGGCCGCCCTCCAGCTGCGCAATGTAGCGCTCGGAGAGGCCCGAGGTCTGCGACAGAACCTTGCGCGACAGCCCGCGCACGGTGCGCGCGTGCCTGACGCGGCGCCCGAGGTCCGTGAGAAAGAGCGATTCCTGTTCTACCACGCCGGTCATGGCGCAATCCGCTTTCCTGCTAGCCTGAAAGCAGAGACCGTGCCCTGCATGTCTGCCGCTTCGAGATCGGTCGCGCACGACGTTTCGGACAGGACCTGCCCAACAACTGCGCGCGAAGACCCGCGTATCCTGCCCAAAAATCTGTGTTGCGCCGCCTGTGTCCGGCCGCTGCGACCGGGCGAGGGGATGAGCCGTGCCGGCCCAACCACGCTGCTGGCGTGGCGCCTATGTGTTGCGGAACGCCCCGATGGTCAAGGCTTGAGCATGATCCTTGTGTGGGCAGATGCCCGTTGCGGAGTCACGCAGGCCGGTTGGTGCTACTCGATGGGGAGGGCTACGGCCTCCTGGACCGTCGCGACGACCGGCGCGCGCCGCGGCCCGGCCGCGGCCAGCTTCTGTAGGGTCGGGCGGCGCGGGGGCAGGGGCACCTCGACCGCCTCGGCAACCGGGGCCGCGAGGGCGGTGGGGGTCATCGGGGCCGGTTCGGCCATCGGCTCCTTGGGAGAGAGACGCAGTTCCGCGAGATCGGCGGATGCTGTACCGAAGCCGGCCGGCCGGCGCGGCGGCAGTGGAACCTCCACGGCCTCGACCTGCGCCGTCTGCGCCGCCGGGGCTGCGGCGGCCGGCTCGACGGACAGGCTGGCGAACTGGATCATGCCCGTAAGGGCCGCCGGACGGCGCGGGGGCAGGGGCACCTCGACCGTCTCGGTCGGCGCCGCGGCCGTAGCGACACTGGGAGCATAGGCCAGGGCCGGGGGCGCGGCGGCCCTGGCGTCCGCGGCACCGCCGCCGAACAGGCTCGCCAGGGCGCTCGCGGAGGCGGCAACCGGGGCCACCACCGAGGCGACCTCGGTCGAGATGCCCTGGCGCTTGGCGGCGTAATAGTAGCCGCGGTTGTAGTACTGGTAAGCTTGACTGATATTGCCCTGGGCGGTGCGGTAGGCCCCCGCCAGGTAGGCCACGCCGTAGCGGAGATTGGTGGCCGGATCGAGGAGCCCCGCGGCATCGCCGGTATAGCCGAGGCTGCGCGCCGTCGCATGCTTGATCTGCATCAGGCCGAGCGCGCTGCCGCCCTTGGCGCGCGGATTGTAATTGCTCTCGCGCTTGACCACCGCGTGCACGAAGCTCGCCGGAACGCCGTTCGCCTTGGCCTGCTGCTCGATCAACGCGTCGATGTTGTCGTGTGCGGCCTGCCCGAAGGCGGCGGCGGGCACGACCGCGATGGCGGCAGCCAGGAGGAGGCGATGCATTCCGAGACCCGGTGCTGTTTCTGTGCTCAAGCTAGGTCGCGGGCAAATGCGGCCGGAAAGCGGCCCCGCTTCGGCAAGCTGTGGGCGGGCGGGGCGCGGAGGCTCCCTGTGGTTCGCAGGACACAGGCGGATTCATTCGCCGGAACGCGGCGCCGATCCCTTGATTTCGGGGGGCGCCCGTACGCGCCCAGCCGATTCCGCGTCTACGCGGGGTGCGCTAAGGAAGAATGAAGCGGTCGACGGCGTGGGCGAACCCGTCCGCATCGTTGCTGTCGGTGACGGCGCTGGCGGCGGCCTTCACGGAATCCTCGGCGTTGCCCATCGCCACCGAGAAGCCGCTGCGCTCGAACATCGGCCGATCGTTCCCCGCATCGCCGAAGGTCGCGATCCGCTCCGGCGGGATACCAAGATGCTGGCTCATCCAGGCGACGAACCGGCCCTTGTCGAGATGGGGCGGTGTGACGTCGAGATAGTAGGGCTGCGAGCGGTGGACGGTCGCCCGGTCGGCGAGCGCCGCCCCGATTCGCGCCGCGCACGCCGCCAGATGAGCATGATCGCGGCTTACCCCGACGATCTTGGCGGCCGCCCCCATGAGCGTGCCGAGATCGGCCACGATCCGGGGCTCCACACCGATCGTGCGGCGCTCCAGGTCGGTATAGGACCCGTGCGGATCGCGCAGGCACCACGCCCCTTGCGCGAACACCCAGACGTCGAGCCGCTCGGCGAGCAGCCGGTCGAGCGCCTCGCGGGCGGCCGGTTCGGGAATTGTCTGCTCCTCAAGGGGCGACAGATCGGGCCGGACCACGCTGGCGCCGTTGAAGGCCCCCAACGGCAGGTCGAGGCCGAGTTCGGAGGCGAGCCCGCGCAGCCCGACCGGCGGCCGCGCCGAGGCGACGGTGAAGCCGATCCCGGCGGTCCGCAGCCGGCCCACGGCCGCGACCGTGGCGGCGGTGAGGCGCTTGTCGCCGGTCACCAGCGTGCCGTCGACGTCCGAGATCACCAGGGCGATGTGTGCGGCTTTGTCGGATTGCGCTGTCATCGGCTCGCTCCCTGCTGCTCGACCCGGCTGTCCTGCGCGAGACGCGCAACGATTCGCTCCGCGACCACCGCGGGCGGGTCGGCGATCCCGACGATGATGGGGTGCTCGTCTAGGCCCGGCGCTTCCAGCGTGGCGAATTGGCTGTCGAGCAGGAGGGGCGACATAAAATGCCCGTGGCGTGCCGCAAGGCGTCCGGCGATCAGCGCCCTGTCTCCCTCCAGATAGACGATGCGCACCCGGCGGCTCCCGCCGGTCAGGCTGTCCCGGTAGGCCCGGCGCAGGGCCGAGCACACCACCACTGCGGACTCACCAGCCGCAAGCCGCGCCCGGATCCAGGCCGCGATCCGGACCAGCCAGGGGGCGCGGTCGGCGTCGTCGAGGGCGTGCCCGGCATGCATCTTCGCCACGTTCTCCGGGCCGTGAAAGCTGTCGCCGTCGATGAACGTCCACCCCAGCCGCTCGGCGACCAGCGCCGCGACGGTGCTCTTCCCCGACCCCGAGACGCCCATGACCACGAGTACAAGCGCATCGCCAGCCGCCGTCCCAGTTCCGTGCGCGAACATTCCCGCGGACATCATCCGGACTCCATGGCACCGCGGCGTCTCCCCGGACACCGTGCTTCATCAATAGGATCGGCGAATCGGATGGAAAGGCCGGGGACAACGCCGCGGCGCCCCGGCAACGCCGGAACTGAGGGCCGGACCAAGCGTTCACATCGGGACGTCAGAACATTTCAGGAACAAATTGGCCATGACCCAGTCGACCGCGAAGTCCGCCTCGAAGTCGGATGCCAAGTCCCACGCGTCCGAGGCGAATCCGAAGACCGATCCCAAGGACACCTCCAACCAGATCAAGGATCCGGACCAGTGGACCACCGGCGGCGAGCCGATGACCGGCGCCCAGTCGTCCTACCTCAAGACCCTGTCGGAGGAGGCGAAGGAGCCGGAGGCGTTCGATCCGGACCTCGACAAGGCCGAAGCCTCCAAGCGGATCGATGATCTCCGGCACAAGGCCGGACACGCCTGACCGGTCCGGACGCACCCGGTATACGGGTGCGTCCGTCTGAGGACAATGTGACTTGAACAGTCGAGACGCCCCTGTTTCGAAGACTTCATTAAGACCGCAGCAATCGCCGCAGGGTTAGAAACCGTGACGGGCCGCGCCGCCAAAGGGGGCGGCGGAGCGCGGTGGAAGGGCGGTTTCGACCATGCAGGAGCCGAGTTGCGGCGGCGTCGGGACGGGTCCCGTACAATCCGAGGATGTCGCCCCTGGAAAGATCGGGTGGACTGTCGGCGTGGCGCGTTTCGCCCGCGACGCGCGAGGCTCCACCGCTATCGAGTATGCGCTGATCGGGTCGCTTATCTTCCTCGCTGCGGCCGGAAGCATGCGGATCTACGCCAATCGGATGGGCGGCGTTTACAACCAGATCAATGCCGCGGTCGGACAAACCAACTGAGGGATCTGCGCCGGGATACCCTGGCCCCGACGCTGTGACGCGGCACCAGCCTTCCTCGCGGGCATCGGCAACGCTGGCTCAGAAGCCCGCCGGAGGGGGGACGTCTCCAAAAGATGTTCGCGTGGCCTCGGACAGTCCACTAGCGAAACCGGGGCCGCCGACCCGGCGCGCCCTTCGACTTGGACGGCGATCGGGCGGAACCCGGGTCCACGCCAGACCCGGAGCGTTTACGGCCGTGCCTTCGTCCACCCACCTGTCGCACACCCGTTCGCAGGGGATCGACAGGCATCTGTCCCGCACGAATTCCCGGCCTCTGCTGCGCTTGCCCCGAAAAAGCTGTGCTTATCGAGGATGAAACGGCAGACTTGGCCGTCGTGGGCGGAGTGTGGCCTACCCGCTACGGACACCCGGGCCGCCATCGGCTAGGCACGGGCTCGGCAATACCGATGGACAACATCTGGATGCGAACTCTTCCCCTCGCCCTGCTCGCCGCCGCGGCGATGTCGGGCTGCACGTACCTGCCGGCTGCGGGTCCGACGGCGAGCGCGATCCAGGCGGGCTCGGAGGTGGCTACCGCCGATGGCGGCCTGCTGGCCCGCTACGAGATCATCGACGTCAACCCCGCCGTCGTCGAGGCCCTGCGCGGTCGCCCGCTCGACAGCCTGCTC
>NZ_JAKSYH010000173.1 GCF_022829295.1 Methylobacterium sp. J-088 | reverse complement strand
AGTACCTGCGGGCCGAGCCGGTCTCCCTGCTCTATGCCCGCGGCCTCGTCCACCATGTCGGGGCTTTTCCGGCGCTGGAGGACGTGCTGTGGGATTTCGGGCCGGACGGCCTGTCCGGTGGGGGCTCGCCGGACCGGCTCGACGCCATGGTCTGGGGGCTGACGCATCTGATGCTGGAGGTGCGGCCGGAACCCCGCATCCGGCGGCTCTAAGCAGGTTTCGCAAAAGTGGCCACCGGTTTTGGGACAAAAACCTGCGACATAACAAAGAGCTAAGCAGATGAAGTGTTGGCTTGCCCACGGTACACGACACGCGTCTGCCAACACGGGTGGCAAGCGCGACATGCCCCCTCTCCCGTTCGGGAGAGGGTTGGGGTGTGGGTCGAGAAAGTTCAGGATCGCGCGCACCTTCAAGGCGCTGACAGGGTGCGCCTCTTCCGGAAAGTTCTCATCCCTCACCCTGTCCCTCTCCCGCACGGGAGAGGGGACCCGCGCCCTATTCGGCGACGGTGGTGTCACTGTCGTGTACCGTGTGCAAAGCGATCGGGCACGCCTCTAAGCCCCGGTCGGCAACGCGAGGGGCTGAGGCATGACCGACACCGTCTGGTGGAAGCACGGGACCGTCTATCAGGTTTATCCCCGCTCCTTTCAGGACACGAACGGCGACGGAGTCGGCGACCTTCCGGGTATCACCGCGCGGCTCGACTACCTCGCCTGGCTCGGGGTCGACGCCGTGTGGATCTCGCCGATCTACCCCTCGCCCATGGCGGATTTCGGCTACGACGTGGCCGATTATTGTGGGATCGACCCGCTGTTCGGCACGCTCGCGGAGTTCGACGCCCTGATCGCCGAGGCCCGCCGGCGCAGGCTGAAGGTGATCCTCGACTTCGTGCCCAACCACTCGTCGATCGCGCATCCCTGGTTCGCGGAGAGCCGGTCGGCGCGCACGAACCCGAAGCGGGACTGGTACATCTGGCGCGATCCCGGCCCCGATGGCGGCCCGCCCAACAACTGGGTGTCGAATTTCGGCGGCCCGGCCTGGACGCTGGATGAGGCCACCGGGCAGTATTACTACCACGCCTTCCTGACGGAGCAGCCGGACCTGAACTGGCGCAACCCCGCGGTGCGGGAGGCGATGCACGACGTGCTCCGGTTCTGGCTGGAGCGCGGCGTCGACGGCTTCCGGGTCGACGTGATCTGGCACCTGATCAAGGATGCGGGGTTCCGCGACAACCCGGCCAATCCCGATTACGCGCCGGGCGCGCCGGAGATCAATCGCTTCCAGCAGGTCTACTCCGCCGACCGGCCGGAAATCTTCGACGTGATCGCCGGGATGCGGGATGTCCTGCGCCCGTATGGCGAGCGGGTGCTGATCGGCGAGATCTACCTGCCGGTGGAGCGGCTGGTGGCCTATTACGGCCCGGACCTCTCGGGCGCCGACCTGCCGTTCAACTTCCAGCTGATCCAGACCCCGTGGCAGGCCGAGGCCGTGGCCGAGCTCGTGGCGCGCTACGAGGCAGCCCTGCCCGAGGGCGGCTGGCCGAACTGGGTGCTGGGCAACCACGACCAGCCGCGCATCGCCGCCCGGGTCGGGCAGGCCCAGGCCCGCATCGCCGCGATGCTGCTGCTGACCCTGCGGGGCACGCCGACCCTCTATTACGGCGACGAGATCGGGCTCGGCCATGTCCCGATCCCGCCGGGCCGCGCGCAGGATCCCTGGGAGCGCAACGAGCCCGGGCACGGCCGCGACCCGGAGCGCACGCCGATGCAGTGGGACGACGGCCCGAACGCGGGCTTCTCCACGGCCGAGCCCTGGCTACCGCTCTCGGCGGACTGGCCGACCCGCAACGTCGAGGGCCAGCGCTCCGACCCCGCCTCCATGCTCACCCTGTACCGGCGGTTGCTCGCCCTGCGCCGCGACCACGCGGCGCTGGCGGTGGGCGACTATCGCGGCGTGAAGCCGGGGGCCGCAGAGGTGTTCGCCTACGAGCGGTTCACGGGCGATGAGGTTCTGCGCGTGGTGCTGAATTTCGGTGCAGCGCCGCAGAGCCTGCCGCTGCCGGAGGGCGACTGGACGGTGCTGCTCTCGACGCGGGCGGGCCGGGCGGGCGATTCGGTCCGCGCAAGCCTCGCCCTCGACCCGGCCGAGGGCGTGATCCTGCGCCGCGCCTGAACGCCCGCCGGGACTCGAATAGAAGCTTCTATGGCTAGAAGGGCGCGTTCTGGGTGCGACTCATGCGGCATTGCACTATGGCGTAACCAAAGCTTAAGACCGCGGATGGCCTATTTTGTGCGTCGCAGCGGAACCGTCGCGGCGGAGGAGCATTGACCGTGGTTGAGATCGCGACAGCCGTGTCGGCCCGATCGTCTGCCAGACCGGGGCATCCCGCCCGGCCAGGATCAATGCCGATGCTCGATGCGCGCCGTGGTGGGTCCCTGGCGGATTGGTCGTCCGACGCGGGCGACGCGTCGCGGTCCCTCACGCAAGCCGCCCGACCGGCTTCGCTGCGCCGCCGCATCCTCTACGCCACCCCCGAGATGGCCGATTTCGTGAAGACCGGCGGTCTCGGCGAGGTCTCGGCCGCCCTGCCCCGGGCCCTGGTGCCGCATTACGACATCCGCGTGCTGATCCCCGGTTATCGCGAAGTCCGGGCGGCGTTCCCGGAGATCCCGGTGGTGGCGCGGCTCGACGGTTTCGCGGGCGTGCCACCCTGCGACCTCGGCCTCGTCGAGGCGGCCGACGGCCTGCGCATCTACGTCCTGCTCAGCCCCGACCTCTACGAGCGCGACGGCACGCCGTACGGCGACCAGAACGGGGATTTCGGCGACAACGACCTGCGCTTCGCCCGGCTCAGCCTCGCGGCGGCGGAACTCGCATCCGGCGCCGACCCCGACTGGGCGGCCGACCTTCTCCATCTCAACGACTGGCAGGCAGCCCTCGCTCCGGCCTACCTCGCGTGGCGCGGCCGGCGGGTGCCGAGCGTGCTGACGATCCACAACCTCGCCTATCAGGGCCTGTTTCCCCGGGACAGCCTCGGGCGCCTCGGCGTGCCGGACTCGGCCTTCCAGGTGGACGGCGCCGAGTTCTACGGGCAACTCTCCTTCCTGAAGGCCGGGATCTTCTACGCCTCGCAGGTCACGACGGTGAGCGAGACCTACGCCCGGGAGATCCAGACTCCCGAGATGGGCTGCGGCCTCGACGGGCTGCTGCGCACCCGCGCCGGCCAGGGCCGGCTCGCCGGCATCCTCAACGGCATCGACGAGACCTGGGACCCCAGCACCGATCCGCACCTCGCCACACGCTTCGAGGTCGACGACTGGAAGGGCAAGCGCGCCAACGCCGAGGCGGTGCGCCGGCAATTCGGCCTGGCGGTCTCCCGCGGGCCGCTCTTCGCGATCGTGTCGCGCCTCGTGCACCAGAAGGGCATCGACCTGAGCCTGCAGGCGGCCGAGACCATCGTGGCCGGCGGCGGCCAGCTCGTGGTGATCGGTCAGGGCGAAGGCCGGTTCGAGCATGCGCTCTGCGGCCTCGCCAAGCGCCATCCCGACGCGGTCGGCGTGCATGTCGGCTTCGAGGAGGCACAGGCCCGGCGGATGTTCGCGGGCAGCGACTTCCTGCTGATGCCCTCGCGCTTCGAGCCCTGCGGGCTGGCCCAGATGTACGCGCAGCGCTTCGGCTCCCTGCCGATCGTGCGGCGCACCGGGGGCTTGGCCGACACGGTCGAGGACGGGGTGACGGGCTTCACCTTCGCGGAACCGTCGGCGTCGTCCTTCGGCGGGGCGGTGCGGCGGGCGCTGGAGGCGTTCGGCCAGAAGAAGCGCCTCAACGCCATGCGGCGGCGCGCGATGGCGTCTCGCTTCGGCTGGGATCAGGCGGCCGACAATTACGCCGGGCTGTACGGGCGGGCGATCGGCAACAGCACGGCGTTGCGCTGGCGGGCGGCGTAGGGACTAGCGTCCCCTCTCCCCGCAGGCGGGGAGAGGGCTTCGGCGACCCTGTCGTCGCCGGAGCGAGGCGGCAGCCGAAGGTGAGGGGGCTCGTAAGGACGAAACTCTTCCGGAATCGCCCCCTCACCGCCGCTCCGGCTTCGCCTCCGCTTCCCGCACGGACGACGAGGTCCGTGCGGGCCTCTCCCCGCAGGCGGGGAGAGGGGTTTCTCTCACCCCTCCAGCAGGAAGATCATCGTCGCCAGCGGCGGCAGGGTCAGCGACAGGCTCTGTTTCTGGCCGTGGCTCGCCTGATCGTCGGCGTGGCAACCACCCTGGTTGCCCAGGTTGGACCCACCGTAGATCCCGGCATCCGAGTTGAACGCCTCGCGATAGAAGCCCGCCTGCGGCACGCCGACCCGGTAGCCCTCCCGCGGCACCGGCGTGAAGTTCGACACCACGATCGCCACCTCGCCGGGCTTGGCGCCCTTGCGGGCCCAGGCGATCACGCTGTTGTCCTGATCGTCCGCCACCAGCCACTGGAAGCCTGTGTGTTCGACGTCGCGGCTGTAGAGGGCCGGGGTCGAGACGTAAAGCCGGTTGAGGTCCCTGACCACGTCCTTGACGCCCTTGTGCAGCGGGTCGTCGAGGTGGTGCCAGTCCAGGCTGATATCGTGGTTCCACTCCCGCTCCTGGCCGAACTCGCCGCCCATGAACAGCAGCTTCTTGCCGGGATGCCCCCACATGAAGCCGTAATAGGCCCGGAGATTGGCGAATTTCTGCCAGCGGTCGCCCGGCATCTTGCCAAGCAGCGAGCCCTTTCCGTGCACCACCTCGTCGTGGGACAACGGCAGGATGAAATTCTCCGAGAAGGCGTAGAGCAGCCCGAAGGTCAGGTTGTGATGGTGGTAGCGGCGGTGGATCGGGTTCTCCTGCATGAAATGCAGGGTGTCGTGCATCCAGCCCATGTTCCACTTGAAGCCGAAGCCCAGGCCCCCGGTATAGGTCGGGTGCGAGACGCCCGGCCAGGAGGTCGATTCCTCCGCCACCGTGATCGTGCCCGGGGCGTGGCTGTAGGTCGCCTCGTTGGTCTTGCGCAGGAAGTCGATCGCGTCGAGGTTCTCGTTGCCGCCGTAGCGGTTCGGGATCCACTCGCCCTGGCGGCGCGAGTAGTCGAGGTAGAGCATCGAGGCGACCGCATCCACGCGCAGGCCGTCGAGATGGTAATGCTCCAGCCAGAACCGGGCGTTGGCGGCCAGGAACGTCGCGACCTCGGTGCGCCCGAAATTGTAGATGTAGGTGCCCCAATCCTGGTGGAAGCCCTGGCGCGGGTCGGCATGCTCGTAGAGATGCGTGCCGTCGAACAGGCCGAGCCCGTGGGCGTCGAGCGGGAAGTGGCCCGGCACCCAGTCGAGCAGGATGCCGATTCCGGCCTCGTGGGCGGCGTCCACGAAGGCGGCGAAATCATCGGGCGTGCCGAAGCGGCTGGTCGGCGCGAACAGCGAGACCGGCTGGTAGCCCCAGGAGCCGTCGAACGGGAATTCGGTGATCGGCAGCATCTCGATATGGGTGAAGCCCATATCCTTGACGTAGGGGATCAGCCGCTCGCCCAGCTCCTTGTAGGTCAGGTAGCGGTTGCCCTCTTCCGGCACCCGCGCCCACGAGCCGAGATGGACCTCGTAGATCGAGATCGCCGTGTGGCGCGGGTCCTTGGCGCCCCGGGTGCTCATCCAGCCGGAATCGCGCCAGTCGAACTCCCCGACCCCGTAGGTGACCGATGCGGTCTCCGGCGGGTGCTGGGCCGCGAAGGCGACCGGATCGGCCTTGAGCGGGATCAGGGCGCCGTCGGGGCCGCGGATCTCGAACTTGTAGCGCACCCCGGCCGTGAGGCCCGGCACGAACAGCTCCCAGACGCCGCCATCCTGCCAGAGGCGCATCGGATGGCGCCGACCGTCCCAATCGTTGAAGTCGCCGACCACGCTGACCTTACGGGCATTGGGTGCCCAGACGGCGAAGCGGAATCCGTCGATCCCGTCGAGCTGACCCGACTGGGCGCCGAGGATCCGGTAGACGAGGTTGGTGCCGACCTCGCGGAGCGAGGCCACGTCGTATTGCTCGATCGACGAGCCGAAGCCGTAGGGATCGTAGCGGCGGCGCTTGGTGCCGTCCCAGGCCTCGACCTCGATCTCGTAGAGCGGCCGGCCCTCCCCCTCGATCCGGGCGACCCAGAACCCGTCCGGGTGGCGCTTCTCGAACGGCACGGTGCGGCCCTCCATCACCAGGGCGGCGGTCTTCGCCTCGGGCAGCACGGCGCGCACTTCCCAGGCCCCGGAGCCGACCCGGTGGGGGCCGAGCACCGAGAAGGGGTCGCCGTGGCTCGCGCTCATCAGGGCGGCGATCGCGTCCGGATGGACGCTCGCCGCCGTGCCGGCGGAACCCGGGACATCCGCGCTCCGTGCCGGCCCAACCTCCGGGTCGGCCCGTCCTGCGAAGGTCTCGTCGATCGCCGTCATGCCGTTGCTCCGGGCTCGTTTCGATCCGTGTCCAGAATGGTGAGAACCCCACGGGCGGGGATTTCGATCCAGTCCGGCCGGTTGTTGGCCTCGTAATCGACTTCGTAGAGCGCCTTGGTCAGCAGGCAGAGGCGCAGCAGCCGGTCCCGTGTGTCCGGGTCGGTCACGGCCGCCCGTGAATCCACGATCGCGGCCTCGTAGCCGGCCAGGAACGCCGCCTCGATCATGCCGCGCCACGCCGTGGCGGCATTGCGGGCCCGATCCTCCGAATCGGCGAACCGGACGGTGAGCTCCCGGATCACCGTCTCGGCGCCGTACGCGAAGGAGCGCATCAGGCCGGCCACGTCCCGCAAGGGCATCGACTTGGCCCTGCGCTCGTCGGCCGGCCGCGAGGGCTCGCCCTCGAAGTCGACGATGATCAGGTCGTTCTCGGCGACGAGCACCTGACCCAGGTGATAATCGCCGTGGATGCGGGTCTTGTGGGCACCACGCGGCGGCTCGGCCGAGAGCCGCTCGATCAGCGCCTCGACCTCCCGGCGGCGGCCTGCCAGTTCCGTGCAGGCGGGCCGGCCGGCATCGAGGCCGCGCTCGGCCTGGCCCTTGAGCGCCCGGAAGGCGCGCTCGGCCTGGTGGCGGGCGTCGCGCGCCAGCACCGCGAGGTCGTCCTCCTCGAACGGCTCGGCCGCGAAGGCCGGGTCGTCGGTCTCGATCGCCAGGGCCGCGTGCAGCTCGGCGGTGCGCCGCCCGAGCAGGTCGGCCCAGGGCCCATGGGCCTGGAACGCCTCCTCGGGGGCGGCAGCCTCGCTCTCCGGGGTGAGCACCATGGTCTCGAAGTCCCGGCGCAGGCCCTCCAGCATCAGGGTCCAGGCGTCGCCCTGGTTCATGACGAACTTTTGGAGGACCGCCAGAGCGGTGCGGGTGCCGTCCTCGGCGACATGCTCGAGGGTACCGAGCAAAGCGGGCGTGTTGGTGAACCCCGCCTGCTCGGTGAGGAAGCGGCCGACCTCGATCTCGGGGTGGATGCCGGGCTGCAGGCGGCGCAGCAGCTTGAGCATCATCTTCGAGCCGATGGCGATCGAGGTGTTGCTCTGCTCGGCCGAGAGCCGGCGGATATCGGCCACGTCCACCGTGACCTCCGGGTCGAAGGCCGAGGTGATGGCGAAGACCAGCCGCCCGCTCTCTGTGGGGATCTCGGTGCCCTGACGCATGTCGTCGATCAGGCAGGCCGCGAAGTCGTTGGAGCCGGCCGCCCCGTAGAGCAGGCCGGTGCGCGGGCCCCGGCGCACACGCGCCACCGCGTAGGGCAGGAGCGTCTCGTCCTCGCGGCCCTCGTCGACGCCGACCGGCACGAAGTATTCGTGGCTCTCGCCGTTGGCGAGCTGCACCTGCAGCCGCGGCAGAAGAAAGCGCGCGCTGCCATCGACATCCTTGAGGGCCGCGCAGTCGATGACCTTCGTAGCCTTGATCCGCGAGCCCTTGGCGCCGAACCAGCGCCGGCTCGACAGGAAGGGCGGCACCACGGTGCGCTCGAAGGCGACCCGCTCGCGGCCGCTCATCAGGGTCTCGATGCCGCCTGTGAGCACCAGGGTGAACAGCTCCGGCGGCTCCTGCTGCGGCCCGATCACCCCCGACTGGGCGGCGCTCAAGCTGAACCAGTAGAAGCCGTAGGACGGCAGGGTCAGGAGGTAAGGCAGGTCGCCGATCGGCGGGAACTCGGTGCCGCCGGTCAATTCGATCGGCACCGCGGTGCGCAGCTCCGACAGGTCGAGCTGCACGGCCTGGGGGGCCCGCGACAGGTTCGCCACGCACAGGACCCGCTCGTCCTCGTGCTCGCGGATCCAGGCGAGCACCTTGCGGTTCGACGGATACAGGAACTGGATCGTGCCCCGCCCGAGGGCGACGCTGTTGTTCCGGATCGCGATCATCCGCCGCGTCCAGTTCAGCAGGCTGGTCTGCGCCTGGGTCTGCGCCTCGACGTTGATCGCGTCGAAGCCGTAGATCGGGTCCTGGATCGCCGGCAGGAACAGCCGCTGCGGGTTCGCCCGGGAGAAGCCGCCGTTGCGGTCGGGGCTCCACTGCATCGGCGTGCGCACGCCGTCGCGGTCGCCGAGGTAGATGTTGTCGCCCATGCCGATCTCGTCGCCGTAATACAGCACCGGCGTGCCGGGCATCGACAGGACGAGGGACTTCATCAATTCGATCTTGCGCCGGTCGTTCTCCAGGAGCGGCGCGAGGCGGCGGCGGATGCCGAGGTTGATCCGGGCCCGGCGCTCGGCGGCGTAGAACGACCAGAGGTAATCACGCTCTTCGGCCGTGACCATTTCGAGCGTCAGCTCGTCGTGGTTGCGCAGGAAGATCGCCCACTGGCAGCCCTCGGGGATCTCCGGGGTCTGGCGCATGATGTCGGTGATCGGGTGCCGGTCCTCCCGGGCGATCGCCATGTACATCCGCGGCATCAGCGGGAAGTGGAACGCCATGTGGCATTCGTCGCCGTCGCCGAAATACTGCGCGGTTTCCTCGGGCCACTGGTTGGCCTCGGCCAGGAGCATCCGGTCGGGGTAGCTGACATCCAGCGCCGCCCGGATCTTCTTGATCACATCATGGGTTTCGGCGAGGTTCTCGCAGTTCGTGCCGTCGCGCTCGATCAGGTAGGGGATCGCGTCCAGCCGCAGCCCATCGACGCCCATGTCGAGCCAGTAGCGCATGGTCGCGATGACCGCGTCCAGCACCTTCGGATTGTCGAAGTTCAGGTCCGGCTGGTGGCTGTAGAACCGGTGCCAGAAATACTGCTTGGCGACCGGGTCCCAGGTCCAGTTCGACGCCTCGGTGTCGAGGAAGATGATCCGGGTATCCTTGTACGGCTCGTCGGTATCCGACCAGACGTAGAAGTCGCGCTCCGGCGAGCCGGGGGGCGCCTCGCGGGCGGCCTGGAACCAGGGATGCTGGTCCGAGGTGTGGTTGATCACGAGCTCGGTGATCACCCGCAGGCCGCGCTCGTGCGCCGCCGCCACGAAGGCCTTGAAGTCCTCCATGGTCCCGTAGGACGGGTTGATGCCCTCGTAATCGGCGATGTCGTACCCGTCGTCGCGGAGCGGCGAGGGGTAGAACGGCATCAGCCAGATCGCCGTGACGCCGAGATCGCGCACGTAGTCGAGGCGCTGGGTCAGCCCCTCGAAATCGCCGATCCCGTCGTTGTTCGAGTCGAAGAACGACTTGACATGGATTTGGTAGATGATGGCGTCACGGTACCATTGCGGGTCGCTGCGATCGATCATCGCGTCGCTGCCTCATCGGTCGGATCTGACGGGACCGGCGGGGGAACCAACCGGGGCGCGGGCGGTCTCTCACCGCGCGGATATCGTGGCCGGCGACGGGGAGGCCCCCCGCCGGCATCAACTGCCATGATCGAGTGCCACGGGTAGCCTCAACCCGCAACCCGCCGCGGCGCCCGGAGGCGCCAGATCACGCAGGATCGCTCGGTCGGATCCAGCGCGATGCGGTGGGACTTGCCGCGCAACTCGAACGTGTAGCCCTGGAGCAGGTCCTCGACCTCCACGGCACCATCGTCCGGCAGACCCAACAGCCAGAGCGGCACCTCGTAGGTGCATTCCTGGCGGTTCCTCGGATCGAGGTTGACCATGGTGAAGACGCAATTGTCGCGCTCCGGCGTCGCCTTGGCGTAGGCGATGATCTGGTCGTTGAACGCGCCCGTGAAGACCACGTTGCGGAAATCCCAGAGGGCGGGGTTCTCGCGGCGGATGGTGTTCAGCTTGACGATGTGCTCGCGGATGTTGCCGGGCCGGTCGTAGTCCCAGGCCTTCAGCTCGTACTTTTCCGAGTTCAGATACTCTTCCTTGCCGGGATACGGCGCCGCCTCGCACAGCTCGAAGCCGTTGTAGATGCCGTAGACCGACGACAGGGTCGCGGCGAGCGTGCCCCGGATCACGAAGCCGGCGCGCCCGCTGGTCTGGAGGAAGTGCGGGTTGATGTCGGGCGTATTGGCGAAGAAGTTCGGGCGATAGTACTCGCCCATCTCGCCGGCCAGCTCCAGGGCGTAGTCGGTGAGTTCCTGCTTGGTGTTGCGCCACGTGAAGTAGGTGTAGCTCTGCTGGTAGCCAGCCTTGGCGAGCTTTTTCATCATCTTCGGCCGGGTGAAGGCCTCGGCGAGGAAGAGCGCGTCCGGATACTGGCCGTTCACCTCGGCGATCACCCATTCCCAGAACGGAATCGGCTTGGTGTGCGGGTTGTCGACCCGGAAGATGCGCACGCCGCGCGCGCACCAGCCGAGCAGGATGTCGCGCAATTCGATCCAGAGCGAGGGCAGGGCGCCGCCGTAGAAGTGGACGTTCGAGATGTCCTCGTACTTCTTCGGGGGGTTCTCGGCGAATTTGAGCGTGCCGTCGGGGCGCCACTCGAACCATTCCGGATGGTTCTTGATCCAGGGATGGTCCGGCGAGCACTGGATCGCGAAATCGAGGGCGATCTCCATCCCGTAGGCATGGCTCGCCGCGACCAGCCGCTCGAAATCCGCGAGCGTGCCGAGGTCGGGATGCACGGCCTCGTGGCCGCCCTCCTCCGCGCCCACCGCGTAGACCGACCCGACATCGCCGGGCAGGGCCTTGAGGGTGTTGTTCTTCCCCTTGCGGTTGGTGCGGCCCACCGGGTGGATCGGCGTGAAATAGAGCACGTCGAAGCCGAGTTCGCGGATCTCCGGCAGGCGCCGGATCACGTCGTCGAAGGTGCCGTGGCGGTTCACGTCCATCGACTGGGAGCGCGGGAAGATCTCGTACCAGGCCGAGAACCGGGCCGCGAGGCGGTCGGCGATCACCGGCAGGGTCACGGGATAGCGGGTCAGGTTCACCCGCTCGGCGTTGCGGCGCACGAGGCTCGCCGCGTCTGGCTGGAGGATCCGGTCGAGCTGGGCGGCCGAGCCCGCCTCCTCGGCGGCGAGCGCGGCCACCAGGGCGGCGAGCCGGTCGGCGTCGCGACCGCCCTGGGTCCGGGCCAGCGAGGCGGCGGTCCCGACCAGGGCCACGCCCTCGATCGTCTCCAGGCGGACATCGACGCCGGCGGCGCGCTTCTTCAGGGTGTCGCGCACCCAGGACGAGAAGGCATCGCGCCACGCGATCAGGGTGAACTCGTAGCGGGCGTTCTGCTCCAGGGGGAATTGCCCGGCCCAGCGGTCGTTGTCGACGAAGACCATCGGGTCCTCGCGCCAGATCTCGCCGCCGGACGCCGCGGTGCCGACGATGCGCGACAGGATCGCGGCAGCGATGATCTCGTGGCCGTCGGAGAAGATGTCGGCCTCGACCCGCAGGGATTCGCCGACGATCCGCTTCACCGCCGAACGGCCGCCGTCGAGCTCAGGGCTGACCGCCTCGATCACCACCCGGCCCTCGCCATTCGGCGTGCCGCGCGTCGGCTGGCGGGCGACCGCCTGGGCGCTGGCCGCGAGGATACGCAGCTCGCCCGGCATCAGGTCGATGGCGCTGCCGGGGTGGAACGCGATCGGCTCGGCCTCCGGGGTCCGGTCGACGAAGGTCCCGAGCATCCCGCCCGTGCGGGCGATCAGCGCGCCGGCCTCCACCGGGACCGGCCTGTCGGTCGGGTTGTAGAGCACGATCAGCCCGTGCCGGGCCGAGGCCGGATGACCGGTGTCGAAGCGGGCGAGCGCCACCAGATCGCTGTCGGGGGCCGAGACCCGGATCTGCGCACCTTCGACATTGGCGGCCGGCAGCTCCGCCCGCAGGGCGTTGATCGCCCGGATCGAGGCGGAGATGTCGAGGCCGGTGTCGTTCTCCCGGTCGCGCGGGGTGGTGTCGACCACGTGCAGGGCCCGGCGATAGCCCCACTCGTAGCCGATCGGCATCAGCACGCCGGCCGAGAAGAAGGCGGCGAGCGCGTAGCGGGTGCGCAGGTGCTGCGCCACCGCTTCCGGGCCGCCGCCGACCTCGGCGGCGAGCCGCTTCATGTCGTGGTTCTCGGGGAACGCGATGGAGGGCGCCAGCACCCGCAGGCGCTCGTACTGCTCCAGCGCCCAGGGCTTCTTCAGGTCCCACCACGCGAAGGAATTGAACAGGTAGTCGAAGCCGGCGCCGGCCGTGGCCCTGGCCTCCTCGAAGGTGCAGCCGAGGGTCTCGGCAGCGAACAGGCAGGCGGGATCGCGCCCCTTGGCCTCCCCGATCAGGACGCGCCATGTCTCCGGCGGGACCTTGTAGGCCGCGTCGCAGCGAAAACCTGCGACGCCAAGGCCCTGGAGATGCGCCACGTAGGCGCCCCAGATCCGGGTCAGCTCATCCCGGGCCGCGGGGGTGTGGTAGTCGAGTTCAGCCAGATCGCCCCAGACGGTGCGGATCGACGGGTCGTCCGGATCCACCGCCGCCGGGTGCATGATCGAGCCGTCCGGCTCCTTCATGAACAGGTCGGGCCGCTCGGTCACGAGGCGCCCGTTGTCGGCGGTGTGGTTGATCACGAGGTCGGTCATCACCGACAGGCCCAGCGCCTCGGCCGCCGTGCAGAACCCGCGGATCTGCTCATCGTCCGGCGTGCCGTCGGGGTCGCGGAAGCGCTCGTCCAGCCGCTCGGGATCGGCCACCGCGTAGAGGCTGCGCGAGCCGCCGGTCTGGTGGAACGGGTTCAGGTAGATCCAGTCGAAGCTCAACGCCGCGATCCGCGGCAGCTCGGCGGTCCAATCCGACACGCGCCCGACCAGGAGCGGGAACAGATTATAGATCCGCGGCCCCGCAGCGCGCGGCGCCAGCGACGCCGGCAGGACGGCTTCGGCCCCGGACGTCGCAGCGGCTTTGGTCGGTGCGTTCATGCTGGCTTCTGGCTCCCGTTCCTGTGTCGTAACGCCCGAACTACGCAGGCGTGCCGCGCGATCCGGTTCGACGTGTCTCAGCAGAGTTGCGTGACAGGGCTGCGGAGGGTCCTGCCAACCGCGCGTTTTCCCCTCCCCCCTCTGCGGGGGAGGGTGGCCCCCGAAGGGGGTCGGGAGAGGGGAGCAACGGTGCAGAACTCGGCTGTGGCCTTCACGCAGATCACGCCTTTTCCGGAAGCCGGGTTCCCCGCTCCCGACCCGGCCTGACGGCCGGCCCACCCTCCCCCGCAAAGGGGGGAGGGAGCGTAGTGGATCCTACTTCCCTCACGGCTCCCGTCGCAGCACCGCGTAGGGCAGGTCGCGCAGGAGGTCGCCGAGATCGGCCCCCTCCCCTTCGACCCCCCGCCCCGTGACGAGGTCCCGCCAGCGGGTCCCGGCCCCGAGATCGACCCGGGTGCCGGCAAAAGCCTCGCTCGACCAGCCTGCCTCGCCCACAAGACCCGCAACGAGCCGCGGCACCGCCACGAACAGGTCGCCACCCTCCTGGCCGGGATCGGTCCGCCGGTAGGCAACGACATGGTCGGCCCGCGCCCCCGTGGCGTCGACGGGCTCGTGGGCGGCGATCGCGTAGAAATCCGGGCGCTCGGCCCGCTCGGCCAGCAACCGCGTCAGCGTCGCCTGCTTGATCCGCCCATCCGGCCATTGCGCCAGCAGCGCCGCCGGTTCGCCGCCCTGTTCGAGCATCCGTTCCAGGGCCGGATAATCCACCGGGCGCCGGTTGTCGGGATCGACGAAGGAGAAATCCCAGATCTCCGTGCCCTGGTAGGTGTCGGGCAGGCCCGGCAGGGTGCATTTCAGGACCGTGCGGCCGAGGCTGGCCAGCATGCCGAGATGGGCGAGCCGACGGGCGAAGGGCCGGAGCTCCCGCAGGAAGTCCGATCCCGGTGCGATCAGCGCCGTGAACAGCTTCTTGACCGCGCCCTCGTAAACCTCGTCGACGTTGACCCAGCTCGACCGGCGCTTGCCCTCGCGCATGGCCTTTTCGCCGTAGGCGATCAGCCGGTTGCGGAAATCTTCGATCGCTCCGGGCTCGTCCTGCTCCAGCAGTTCCAGGGGCCACGCGCCCAGGATCGCCTGGAAGAACATCCACTGGTCGTTGGCGTCGGGGGCCGGTTCGCCGTCGATCCGGGCGAGGTGCGGCCCGGCCGTCCGCTGCCACAGGTCCCAGGCCTTGGCCCATTCCTCCGGGATCTCCGACAGGGCGAGCAGTCGGGTCCGGGCATCCTCGCCGCGCTTGGTGTCGTGGGTCGCGGTGGTGATCATGGCGCTCGGCCAGTCCCGGGCGCGGGCGATCTGCAGGTCGTGGAAATGCTCGGCGTCGATCCCGTACTCGCCCGGATCGCCGCCGACCTCGTTGAGGCCCAGAAGGCACGCGTAGCGGTAGAACAGCGTGTCCTCCAGGCTCTTGGCCATGACCGGGCCGGTGAGCTGCTGGAACCGGCGGCGGAAGCGCAGGACTACCCGCGGATCCGGCCGGCCCGGCCCCGTGGTCTCGATCCGCCCGAGCAGGACCTCGGCGGCGAAATCGTGGACCGAGCGATCCGGCAGGCTCGACCAGCGCTTGGCCTTGGCGACCGCGCCCTCGATCAGGCGGACATCCTCGGGCTCGACCTCGCCCTCCTCCAATTCCTGCGGCAGGTAGCTCCGGTAGGTCGGGAAGCGCGCGATGATCTCGATCAGCGCCCGGCGCAGGGCATTGACGGTGAAGTCGCGGGTGCGCCGGTCGGCATCGGCGGCCTCCTTGAGGTCGGAGGTCAGCACCTCCAGCTCGCTGGCGAAGCTGATCTCCAGGATCTCGGCCTTGGCCGCGCGGAGCTGGAAGCCGTAGGGCTCGTCGAAGCCCGTGGCCCAGGTATAGAGCCGCTCGACCTTCCCGCGCTTTCCCTTGTCGACCAGGATACCGTCGAGCTGGTTGAGCACGTCGTAGCCCGTGGTCCCGGCCACCGGCCAGGGCCGCAGCCGCTCCCCCGGCTCCAGGATTTTTTCGACCACCACGTAGAAGCCCGGCCCGACCGCCGCCTGAAGCGCCCGTGCATAGCCCAGCGGGTCGGCGAGCCCGTCGATGTGGTCGATGCGCAACCCGTCGATCCGGCCCTCGCGGACGTGCCGGAATACGGTCTCGTGCGAGCGGTGGAAGATGTCCGACAGCTCGACCCGCAATCCCGCCAACGAGTTCACGTCGAAGAAGCGGCGGTAGTTGATGTCGCTCGACGCCACCCGCCAATGGGCCAGCCGATAGGCCTGCGCCTCCAACAGGCGGTGCAGCGGCCCGAAGCTGTCGGGGCGGCCCTTGAAGCCGTTGAGCAGCGCGAGCGTGCTGGCTGTGGCCTCCTGGATCAGCGGCGAGACGCCGTGGATCTCGGCGAGCCGGCGCTTCAGCCCCTCGGCCTCCTCGGGGAAGCTTTTGCGGCGGGTCTCGTCGGTGTCGATCGACATGGCGCGCAGCCGCTCGGAGATGGCGAGCAGTTCCGCGGTGGTGTCGTCGTCCACGGCCCCGATGGCGGCGATCACCCGGTTGAGGATCGTCGGATAGCTCAGCGGCCGGATCGGCAATTGGTGCTCGTAGTGCCAGACACTGAAGGCGCCCTTCTCAGGGTCGAACTTCAGGTCCAGCGTGCCCTGCTCCAGGGCCTCGCCGTAGCGCTCGCCTAGGAACGGGATCACGAGGTTGCGCCCGGCCCCGAGCCGCTGCCAGTCGATGTCGAACGCATCGGCGAACGGGGACAGGGAGCCCCATTCCAAGACCGAGAGCCACCACGGATTGTCGGACCCGCCGACGCCCATGTGGTTCGGCACGATGTCGAGGAGGAGCTTGATCCCGTGGGCGCGGAGCGTCTCGGAGAGCTGGATGAAGCCCGCCTCGCCGCCGAGTTCCGGGTTGATCGCGCCGTGATCGACGATGTCGTAGCCGTGGGTCGATCCAGGCCGCGCCTTCTGGAGCGGTGAGGCATAGACGTGGCTGATCCCGAGCCGGTGCAGGTAGGGGACGATCCGGCCCGCATCCGCGAAGGTGAAGTCCTTGTGGAACTGCAGCCGGTAGGTCGAGCGCGGCGGCGGCACCGCGAGCCGCGCGGCCCCCGAGCGCGGGCCCCGCGCCTCGGACGACAGGGCCGCGGCGAGCTTGGCCAGCGGGCCGCCGGGGGCGGCGATCGCCGCGAGGTCCCGGTCGAGCTTGCGCCGCCAGTTCGGGTAGCCCTCGGTCGAGCCCGGCACGTTGGCCTGAGCAAGTTCCGAGACCACATCCTCGTACTGGACCGCGGTGAGCATCGAGGGTGCGCGGGCGAGGTAGCGGGCGGCGGCCTCGAAGGGCGCGGCATCCGGCGGCTCGGCGGTGGGGAGCAGCTGCTCGCCCGCCAGCGCCTCGGTCAGGCGGCGGCGCTCGACCACGCGCTCGGCGCGCTCGGCCTCGGCCCGGTCCTGATCGTACAGGCCGAGCGACTGGCGGGTGTCGGTATCGACCCCGCGCCACCAGCCAACGAAGGTCGGCAAGTCGTGGGTGGTGATGGCGGTGAGCGCGTCGCGCGGATAGGCCGAGGGCGCCTTGAACCGGCCATCGGCCTCCCGCTCGAAGGCGAGGATCCGGTAGCTGAGCACGCCCGCCCGCATCAGAGCGTCGGAAAAACCTTCGGGCGCGGTGCCGAGGTCTTCCGCGATGACGAGGCACTTGTTGCGGTGGCTCTCCAGCCGCAGCACCGCCAGCATCGGCTCGAACGGCATCGCCACGTAGGCGCCGGCCTGGGCACCCGCGCCGAGCGGGATCAGGAACAGGCGGGCGAGCTGGAAGGCGTGGTCGATCCGGATCGCGCCCGCGTGGCGCATGTTGGCCTGGACCAGGGCGCGGAAGGCCGCGAGGCCGTCGCGCTCCATCGTCAGCGGGTCGAAGGCCGGCAGGCCCCAGTTCTGGCCCTTGGGCGCCAGCAGGTCGGGCGGCGCGCCGATCGAGACCTTGTCGGCGAAGCGCTCGGGATGGGACCAGATCTCGGACCCGCCCCGGTCGGCGCCGACCGCGAGGTCGCGGTAGAGCCCGACCCGCATGCCCGACCCGAGGGCCGCCGCGGAGGCCTCTTCGAGCTGACGGTCGGCGAGGTGTTGCAGCCACGCATGGTAGCCGACGAGTTCCGCGTTCTCCGCCGCGAAGGCCGTCACGGCCTCCGTGCCGGCGCGGCGATAATCCTCCGGCCAGTCGCCCAGCCAGTGCGCCCCCTGCCCCCGGAAATGCTCCGACAGGGCCTCGAAGGTCGCGTGCGATTCCAGATCCGCGCCGCCCTCCTGGCGGAAGCGCTCGAAATCCGCGTCCGTCCCGGCCCGGGCCGGCGAATCCGCCCAGAGGGCCCGGAGCACGGGGTCGAGCACGTCGTGCACGCCCTGATGATCGACAAGCGCCGCCTCGCGCAAAGCCGTGATGGCGTCTTCCCGCTCGGCGAGCAGCGCCTCGGCCCGGGATCCGGCGAGCCCCGGCAGGCTGCGCGGGGCGATGAACAGGGTCTCGAGGAACAGGCGCGAGGAGGGCGAGTAGGGCGAGATCTTGGTCCGGTCGGAGCCGAACAGGGCGTGGACCGGGCTGAGCCCCAAGAACGCCGCCCCGCGCAAGGCAGCCTCGCGGGCGGCCTCGCCGGCATCCGCGTAGGTGCCGATGCCGATATTGGTCGTCGAGCGCAGGCCGTAGAGCTGCGCGGCCAGACCCCAGTCGGAGGCCCCCTCCTCCGTGTAGGGCCGCGGGCGCCAGCAACGCTGCGGCGCGGCGATCACCCAGGCTTCGGTGCGGCTCTGCCCGGCCTGGACGGTGAGGCGATGGTAGCCCGGGGTCAGCGGCGGCAGCTCGAAGCCGGGCTCGGACCCGTGCGGGTTCGCCCGCCCCGCGCGCGCCGTGCCGCGTTCATCCACGAGGCGCCAGACCAAGGTGTGGGGCGCACCGTTCTGGAGCCGCACCGGCACCCGGGCCGCCCGGCGGGCCTCCACGGGCAGGAGCGGCGGAATCAGGCCGCGGCGCAGGCGCTCGACCTGCTCCAGGCTCTCGGCGATCGCCGCCTCGTCCTCTACCGCGAAGCCCAGGGCCGCCAGCAGGCCCCGGCGCACCTCAAGGGGCGTCTCGACGGGCTTGCCGAAGGCATCGGTATAGCCCGCGGCAACGCCGACGAGATCGGCCAGCTGTTCCAAGGCACGCACGTTCAAGGCGCTCACGAGTGGGACTCCGTCAGGAACACGCCCGCCCAGGAGGGTAGGTCGCGTCCGGCCCCGTCCGGGGCGTTGGTCCAGACCACCCGGGCGCCGCCCGGATCCAGCGCGAAGGGGGCGTCGCCGACATTGGCGACGAACCGCAGGGTGCCGGCGCCGAAGCGCCACGTGCAATCGACCACGTCGGCCCGCGGCAGGCTGGCGGCGGCGCCTGCGTAGCCGGACTTCGCCAGCGGCACGACCACGTCGCGGCGCAGGCCCAGGAGCCGGGTCGTCTCGGCCAGCACCTCGCGGTGCGGCGAGCGGTCCCGCTCGGACCAGTCGAGCTTCGAGGCCTCGAAGGTCTCGCGCTCGGTGGGATCCGGAATCTTCGAGGTATCGTCGGCAAACGCCGCGAAGCTCTTGAATTCCCGGCGGCGGCCGTCGCGCACCGCCGTGTTCAGCTCTTCGTCCGGCGCGAAGTCGACGAAGAACAGGAACGGCGCCGAGGCCGACCATTCCTCGCCCATCCAGAGCATCGGGATCTGCGGCGCCAGCAGCAAGCCGGCCCGGGCGAGATCGAGCTTCTTCGGGTCGGCCAGATGGTTGAGCCGCTCGCCGAGTGCCCGGTTGCCGACCTGGTCGTGGTTCTGGAGGAAGGTCACGAAGGCCGAGGGCGGCAGGTGCCCGGAGGATTCGCCGCGCGGGTGGTTGTCGAGCGTCGGGAAGGGCTCGCCCTGATAGGCAAAGCCCTCCGCGAGGCAGCGCGCGAGATGCGCGACGGGTTTGTCGGCAAAGCTTTTATAGTAGCCGGCATCCTCGCCGGTGAGCAGGACGTGCCAGCAATGGTGCAGGTCGTCGGCCCATTGGGCGTCATGCATCTTGGGGCGCCCGGCGGCATCGCGCTCCAGCCAGCGGGCCTGGTTGGCCTCGTTCTCCAGCATCAGGTGGATCTGGCGATCCGGGAAGGTCTTGCGGACCGTCTCGCCGAGCTCGGCCAGGAAGTGGCGGGGCGAATCGTCCAGGATCGCGTGGACGGCGTCGAAGCGCAGGCCGTCGAACCGGTATTCCTCCAGCCAGTACAGGGCGTTCTGGATGAAGAACTGGCGCACCGTGGCGCCGCTCTCCTTGCCGTCGAAGTTGATGCCGGCGCCCCACGGCGTCTGGTGGCGCTCGGTGAAGAAGGTCTTGGCGTAGGCGTGGAGGTAGTTCCCGGCCGGGCCGAAGTGGTTGTAGACCGCGTCGAGATAGACCATCAGGCCGAGCCCATGGGCGGTGTCGATCAGCCGCTTGAGGTCGTCCGGCCGGCCATAGGCGCCGTCGGGGGCGTAAGGCTGTACGCCGTCGTAGCCCCAGTTGCGTGTGCCCTTGAAGTCGGCGAGCGGCAGCAGCTCGATGGCGGTGACGCCCAGCGCCTTGAGGTCGGGCAGCCGGGCCTGAAGGCCCGCATAGGTACCCTCCGGCGTGGCCGTGCCGACATGACACTCGTAGATCACCGCCTCCTCGAATGGCCGCCCGGTCCAGCCCTCGTCCGACCATTCGAAGGCACGCGGGTCGATCACCTCGCTGAGGCCCGAGACGTCGTCCGGCTGGAACCGGGAGGCGGGATCGGGCGCCACGAGATCGCCGTCGATGCGGAAGCCGTAGCGGGCACCGGGCTTCACGCCGGGCAGGGCGGTGCGCCGCCAGCCGCCGCCGGATTCGGGCAGCGGGTGATCGATGCCGTCGACGACGAGTTCGACGCTCTGGGCAGTGGGTGCCCAGAGGGCGAAGCGGACGCCACCGCCGACCATCTCGGCCCCGAATTCCATGTTGTGGGCGCGCCGCATCGGGCCACATTCCTCGTCGTTGGCCGCACGCGCCGGGGCAAGCGCGGCAGGCTCACCTGTCGTGGGAGAAGGCCCCGGGCTCGATCCGGTTCCCGCAGCGCAGCTATGGCGGGCGCAGGGTGTGGCAATGGGGGAACGGAGGCCCACGCGTCTCCCTCCCCCGCAGAGGGGGGAGGGAGAGTCTGTGGGTCCGTCGCCGATCCATTCTTTGAACGACTTCGACCGTCAAGGCCCCGGCACCCACCCGGGACTCCTCCCGCCCTCCATCTCCGGGCCAGTCAGCACCAGGACCGTGCTTCCGGGCAGCGGCACCGCGGCGCCCGCCGCGTAAGCCGCGGCGTCCGACGGCAGCGCCCCCTCGGGCTCGCCCGTGTCGAAGACCGGCCGCCATGGGCCACCGATCACCGGGGCGAGGTGGAACGTGCAAGCCTCCTCCCCGGCGTTGAACAGCATCAACAGGCGGTCGCCCGGCGTGCCGTCATTGCCGATCTGCATGCCGAACGCCTGCAGCCCGTCGTCCGACCAGTGGCTTTCGCCCATCTCGGTGCCCTCGGGCGCCAGCCAGTGGACGTCGCGCAGGGGTTGGCTCGGATCGATCAGGGTACCGGTGAAGAAGCGCCGCCGGCGCAGGGCGGCTTGAGTCCGGCGCAGGGTCAGCAGATTGGCGACGAAGCCCGTGAGCGCGGGGTCCGGATCGACGCTCCAGTCCATCCAGCTCGTCGGGTTGTCCTGAGCATAGGCGTTGTTGTTGCCGCCCTGGCTGCGGGAGCGCTCGTCGCCCATCAGCAGCATCGGCACGCCCTGGGCCAGCATCACGGTGGCCAGCATGTTGCGCTTCTGCCGGGCGCGCAACGCCAGGATGGCGGCATCGTCGGTGTCGCCCTCGACGCCGTAATTCCGGCTGACGTTGTGGCCGTGGCCGTCGCGGTTGTCCTCGCCGTTGGCTTCGTTGTGCTTCGCCTCGTACGACACCGTGTCGGCCAGCGTGAAGCCGTCATGGCTGGCGATGAAATTGACGCTCGCGAGCGGCGAGCGCCGGGAGGGCGCGAACACCTCGCGCGAGCCGGTCAGCCCCTGCGTGACCTTGGCGAGCGTGCCGGAATCGCCCTTCCAGAACCCGCGGGTCGCGTCGCGGAACTTGTCGTTCCATTCGCTCCAGCCGCGCGGGTAGCTCCCGAGCTGGTAGCCCCCCTCCCCGATATCCCAGGGCTCGGCCACCATCTTGACCCGGGCGAGCACCGGATCCTGCGCCAGCGCCTGGAAGAAGGCCGCCTGCGGGGTGAAGGCGAGCGGCGAACGCCCGAGGCTCGAAGCGAGGTCGAACCGGAAGCCCGCGATCCCGTAGGCGGTCACCCAGTGGCGCAGGGAATCCAGCACCAGCTGCATCACCCGCGGGTGGCTCACATCGAAGGTGTTGCCGCAGCCGGTGCAGTCGAGGTTGCGGTGAGGGTCGGCGGGGTCGAGCTTGTAGTAGCTGGCATTGTCGATGCCGCGAAACGCCAGGGTCGGGCCGGTGTGGTCGCCCTCCGCGGTGTGATTGTAGACCACGTCGAGCCAGGTCTCGATCCCGGCGGCGTTGAGCTCCCGGATCGCCGCCTTCAGGCTGCCGAGGCCGCCCTCCCCCAGGTAGCGCGGGTCGGGGGCGAAGTAGCTCAGCGGCTGATAGCCCCAGAAATTGACGAGGCCCTTCTCCACCAGGAAGCGGTCATCCGCAAAAGCCTGGATCGGCAGCAGCTCCAGGGCGGTCACGCCGAGTTTCACGAGGTGCTCGATGATCGCCGGGTGGGCCAAGGCCGCGTAGGTGCCGCGCTCGGATTCGGGGATCGCCGGATGGGTGCGGGTCAGCGCCTTGACGTGCGCCTCGTACACCACCGTGTCGGCGAGCGGCCGGCGCACCGGATCGAGGGCGAGGTCGGACACCTCGGGGGCGGTGACCACGCAGCGCGGCATGTAGACCGCGCTGTCGCGCCGGTCGATCCGGTCCTCGCGCCCGCCCCGCCGGTGGCCGTAGAGCGCGTCATGCCAGCGGATCTTCCCGCGGATCTCCCGCGCATAGGGGTCGAGCACCAGTTTCGAGGGGTTGAACCGGTGGCCGTTCGCCGGATCCCAGGGGCCATGCACCCGGTAGCCGTAGAGCTGGCCCGGCAGCACCCCGCGCAGGTAGCCGTGCCAGACGTCGTCGGTCCGGCAGGGCAGCCGCACCGTGCGGGTCTCGTGCCGCTCGCCGGGCTCGAACAGGCAGATATCGACCGCCGTGGCGTGCTCGGAGAACAGGGCAAAATTGACCCCGCGCCCGTCGAAATGCGCGCCGAGCGGCGCCGGCACCCCGTCATCGACGGCGATCATGGGCGAGGTCCAGATATGAATGTGAGATCAGAGAGGTGCCACGCAACGTCATGGTTTCAAAAGGTCTTCGACCTTTTGTGGGTGCAGGGCAAAGCCCTGCTGTCGGGCTTTGCCCGATTGCCGGGCGAAGCCCGATGCCTTGGGGACCTGCCCCGAGACCCCGCCAAAGGGATGATCCCGTTGGAAACCCGGGACATCGCCGGCTATTCGGCGGCGGCGGCAGCTGTGGACGGCGGCTCGCGCTCGATCGTGCGGAAGTTCTCGAGTTCCGCCAGGAAGTTGCGCGCCCACCAATCGACATCCTCGCGGGTCATGCGCTCGACCATCGGCTTCCAGCGCGCCAGGCGCTCGGCCTTCGGCATGTAGAGCGCCGCGCGGATCGCCTCCGCGACCTCGAACTTGTCGTAGGGGTTGATCAGCAGCGCCTCGGGCAGCTGCCGGGAGGCGCCGGCGAATTTCGACAGGACCAGCACGCCCGGATCGTCCTCAGCTTGAGCGACCACGTATTCCTTGGCGACGAGGTTCATGCCGTCCCGCATCGGCGTGACGATGCCGACCCGGGCCGCCCGGTAGAGGCCGGCCAGAACCGGGCGCGGATAGGCCTTGGTGATGTACTGGATCGGCGTCCAGGCCGGGTCGCCGAGCGCGCCGTTGATCTCGCCGACCTTCTCGTTCACGTCCCGGGCGAGCTGCTCGTATTCCGGTACCTCGCTGCGGGATTTCGGCGTGATCTGGATGTAGGTGACGTTGCCGCGCTGGTCGGGATTCGAGGCGAAGAAGCTCTCCACCGCCTCCATGCGCTCGGGCACGCCCTTGGAATAATCGAGCCGGTCGACGCCGATCAGGAGCTTGCGGGTGCGCAGGCCGGCGATGGTCTCGCGCACGACCTTGTTGGCGCTGGCCTTCTCGGCCGCCTCCTTGAAGCCTGCGACATCGATGCCGATCGGGAAGGCGCGAATCCGGGTCCGGCGCCCGTCGACCATCAGCGAGCCGCCGCCCAAGGGAATCGCCCGCTGGGTGTCGACCAGGTTGCGCTGGAGATTCTGGACATCCGCCTCGGTCTGCAGGCCGATCAGGTCGTAGTCGACGATGGCGCGCAGCAATTCGGTGCTCGCCGGCAGCGAGTTGAACACATCGGCGGCGGGCCAGGGGATGTGGTGGAAGTAGCCGATCGGGTTGTCCAGCCCGAGGCCGCGCAGCTCTGCGGCGAGCGGCAGCAGGTGATAATCGTGAACCCAGATGATGTCGTCGGGCTCGACCAGCTTGGCGAGTGCGCGGGCAAAAGTGCGGTTCACGCGGCAGTAGCCGGCATAATCCGAGCGCGAGAAAGCCCCCAGCCCCAGCCGGTAATGCATGATCGGCCACAGCGCCCGGTTCGCGAAGCCGGCATAATATTCGAGGTGATCCTGGGGCGAGAGATCGACCACCGCGTACTGGACGCGGCCCCGGTCGATCAGGGTCGGCTCCTCGGACGGCTCGTCCGTGATGATGCCGCTCCAGCCGAACCACAGCCCCTCATAGGCCGAGAAGGCCTCCTTGACGGCGACCGCCAGGCCGCCTGCCGCGACCGCCTTGCCGCCCTCCTCCGGGACGGCGACGCGGTTCGATACGATCACAAGGCGTGCCACGCGGGTCGGCTCCGGATCAGGGGCGCGGGTCGGGTCGAGGGTCTCGCCACGCCTGCATCGGGACATCAACTATATGTCAGAACGCGCGGAAACCCTGCGCGATCCTTTGTTGGTCTTGAGGCAACCCAAGCGTGAAGCCGGGCGCGGGTCAAGTCGCGGCCGTTCCGTTCCGGGACAGGGCGGCCGCTCCGTCCGGGCATCGCGCGGCGCCCCGCCCGAGCCGGCGCGGGCCGAGCGACGAGCGTTGTCGAAGCGTGGCGGTTCTGACAGACCTTGGCTGAATGGGGACTGACCGCTGCGCCGAGTCGCGGAGGCCGCGGATCTGTTCGGCTCGGATGGGGTTCGCTGCACGCGGCACCGGAACCGGTCACAGCTGAGTCTGTTACTCAGCCATCGCGGGGGCCGCAGTCGCCGCAAGCGGCGCCGACCCCGCGGCGCGAGGAGTGTTTTCGAGATGGCCGGCAACGAGTTACCGCAGGACGCCCTTGGAGGCCCGCTTCATGGGGCGGCGCATGAGGCGCCCCACGAGCCGCCCCATGCTGGGGCGGATGAGCGCGCCCAGTGGCGTGCCCTGCAGGGCGATGTCGAGGGGCTGGCCGACGTGGCGGCTGAGCGTGGACGCGGGCTGATCGACGCAGCGCGGCTCCAGGCGCAGAGCTACGTCGAGCAGCGCAAGAGCGATGCGGCCCAGTCGGTCCACGACCTCGCGCAGACGATCCGCAATTCGGGCCGCGATCTTGGCGACAAGACGAACGTGCGTGCCTTCTTCGACAGCGCCGCCGACGGGCTGGAGCAGCTCGGCTCCTCGATCGAGCGCCGCAGCCTCGGCGATTTCTACAGCGAAGCCGAGTCCATCGCCCGCCGGGCTCCGGTGGCGGTGGCGGTCGGCACCTTCGTGGCCGGCCTGATCGCCGCCCGCTTCATCAAGTCGTCGAGCCTGCCGCCGGAGGCGCCGGACGGCGACGCCCGCGACAGCTTCCGGGCCTGACGCCATGGCCCAGGGGACTGATCCGCGCCAGAACGGCGCCACCGGTGCTTCGAGCATCCAGAGCCTGATCGGCGACGCGCTCCGCGAGACCAACGAGCTCGCCCGCAAGGAAATCGCCCTGTTCCGGGCCGAGATGGCGGGCAACATCCGCCAGCTCGTCGTCGGTCTCGCCTGCATGGTCGGCTCGGCGGTGTTCGCCGTGGTCGCCCTGCTGATCCTGATCGGCGCCCTCGTGAAATGGCTCGCCACCATCGTCGGGTCGGAGTGGCTCTCGGCCCTGATCGTCGGCGGTGTGCTGCTGGTGCTGGCCGTCGGGATGGCCCTGTGGGCGCGTAACGTCCTCTCCCTCTCCACCCTGGCCCCGAAGCGCACCACGCGCCAGGTCCGCCAGGATGCCCAGGCCCTGTCGGAGCGCGTATCCGGATGAGTTCGATGAACGACCTCGAGAAGGAGATCGAGGAGAGCCGCGCCCGGCTCGACGACACGATCGACCGCATTCAGGGGCGGCTCTCGGTGCCGAACCTCGTGGACGAGATGCTGGGCAATGCCCGGCGTGTCCCGGCCCTGAACACCACCTACGACTCGGCCCTGGAGGCGGTGCGCCGCAATCCCGTGCCGGTGCTGCTGATCGCAGCCGGCGTCGGGCTGCTGTTCAGCCGCATGGCGAAGGACGCGGGACGTCGCCGCACCGAGGTCGCAGCCACCCGCGTACCGACCCTGAACACCGGCGCGGCGCGCGGCTACGATCCCGATCTCCCGACCGTCCGCCCGGCGCGGGATCCCCTGGACAAGACCGAGATCTGACAAGCGTCGTGAGCCGGACGCGAACGCACCCGAGCGCTCTCCGTCGAAGCGAACATGGGTTCGACGGAGAGCGCATCGCAACAAGAGCGTAGAGCCGCGCACGATCGCAATGCGATCGAGCACGGCTCTGAGGCCGGCCGGCAGGCCGGAGGGAACGGCGCCGCCCGATCAAGGCCGCGCAGCCGAGACGGATATCCGAGGACACCGCCATGACCGACAAGCCTGGTACCCCCACCACGCCGTCCCGCGCCCCCGAGCAGATCGCCGCCGAGGCGGGTATGCCGCACGGGGCCGGCACCGGCCTGCGCCCCGATCCGGCCGGCCTCGGCGATCCGGGTGCGCCCGGCACGGCGGCGGGCGATTTCACCCTGCGGCCCGACCCGCGCGGCCTGCACGATCCGTTGCCGCACGGCTCCGCGCCGCTCGCGTCGGGCGGAACATCCGGCGGCGGTTCACGCGCATCCGATCCGGCCTCCGCCGTCAAGGACGGCGCCCGGGCGGTGGGCGACCGGGCGGCCGATCTCGCCGGACAGGCCAGTCAAACCGTTTCGAGCTTCGCCGACGACATCAGCAATCGCCTGGGCGGCGCGGCCGATCAGGCCCGCGATCGTGCCTCTGCGGCCTATGACGACGTCCGGGAGCGCGCCGAGGGGGTTCATCGCCGCAACCTGCGGGCGCTCGACGATCTGACCAGCCAGGGGATCGACGGCCTCCACCGGGGACGCACTGCGGTCGAGCGTTTCGTGGACGACAACCCGCTCCTCGTCGGGGTGGTGGGCGTCGCCGCCGGCCTGCTGCTCGGCGCCCTGCTGCCGCGTACCCGTCAGGAGGACCGCAACATCGGTCCCTGGGCCGACGAGGTCCGCGACCAGGGCCTGCGCTACGCCCGCGAGGTGACCAATATCGGCCGGGAGTTCGTCCAAACCGCCCTCGACCCGGACAATCTCAATGCCGTCGCCCGCAAGGTGGTGGATCCGGACGACCACGCGCCGCCGGTTGGCGAGCGGAAAGAGCACACGCTCTGATCGCACGCGTGGCGTATTGATACGGACCGGTGGCTGAATCAGCCGCCGGTCGAAGCACTTACCGCTGGAAGCGCTTCTTCAAGGCCTCGTTGGCCCGGACCTGCCAGCCTGGCCCGCCGGCGCGCATGGCTTCGATCACGTCGGCATCCAGGCGCAACGTGATCTGACGCTTCGGCTGATCGATGCGCGGGCGACCCCGGCCGCGTTTGAGCAAGTTCAGGCCGTCTCCGGATACGGCCCGCGCCATCATGGCGTCGGTCAGTTCCGGGATCGCGTCATATTCCTCCGCGGTGATCGCGTGGGCATCGACTTTGGCCAAGTCGGTCGCGCCGAGCCCGTCAGCGAATGAGCCCGATGTATTTGTCCTGCTCGCGGGCATTGGCCGTCCTCATCGAGAACACGTGTCGATCGTCGCCGCGCGGTGTCCAGCACACCACGACCATCCGCCCAGCGAGAAATCCGACAGTCACGAGCCGCTCTTCGCCATAGTCGCGGCGATCATCCAGGAAGGTGACGCGCGGCCCGATAAACAGCAGCTCCGCCGCCTCAAAGTCGAGGCCGCGTTCCGTAAGAGGCCTGTCACGCTTCGCCGAATCGTAGGTGATGGCCACGCTTTAGGCGTAGCGAGCGTTCGGCGGATGTCCAGATTAATGGCGTGCCGGAAAATCGGTTCCCGAGCCAGGATCAGGCTGTGTCTGCAGGCAACCGAGAACGCGTCTTGCTTTGCCCGTCTCTGCTATCGCTGCGGCGCGTGTCGGTAAAGGAGTCGCGCCGTCACCGCCCCGTCTCCGCCTCCCGATACAGCCCCGCATGCGCCTCCCGGAGCAGGTTCTTCTGCACCTTGCCCATGGTGTTGCGCGGCAGTTCCTCCACGAACAGGACGCGCTTGGGGCATTTGAACCGGGCGAGGCGGCCCTCCAGGGCGGCCTGCACGCCCGCCTCGTCCGGACAGCCCGGGCCGCCCACCACCACGGCGGTGACCGCCTCGCCGAAATCCGGATGGCTCAGGCCGATCACCGCGGATTCGACCACGCCGGGCAGCGCGTCGATCTCGGTCTCGACCTCCTTCGGGTAGACGTTGAAGCCGCCCGAGATGATCAGGTCCTTCCCGCGCCCGACGATGTGGACGTAGCCCCGCCCGTCGACCTTCCCGAGATCGCCCGTGATGAAGAAGCCGTCGGCCCGGAATTCGGCGGCGGTCTTCTCCGGCATGCGCCAGTAGCCCTGGAACACGTTCGGGCCTTTGACCTCGATCATGCCGACCGTATCGGGTCCAAGGACCTTGCCCCCCTCCGGATCGACCACCCGCAGCGCGACCCCCGGCAACGGAAAGCCCACCGTGCCGGCGACCCGGTCGCCGTCATAGGGGTTCGAGGTGCTCATATTGGTCTCGGTCATGCCGTAGCGCTCGAGGATGGCGTGGCCGGTGCGGGCCTGCCACTCCCGGTGCGTCTCGGCGAGCAGCGGGGCCGAGCCCGACACGAACAGGCGCATGCCCCGGGCCGCCTCGGGTGTCAGGCCCGGCTCCTTCAGGAGGCGCGTGTAGAAGGTCGGCACGCCCATCAGCACGGTGGCCCGGGGCATCAGGCTCAGGATCAGCTTCGGGTCGAGCCGGGGCAGGAACAGCATGGAGCCGCTGCTCGCCAGCAGCGTGTTGGTCGCCACGAACAGCCCGTGGGTGTGGAACACCGGCAGGGCATGGATCAGCACGTCGTCGGCGGTGAAGCGCCAATAATCGACCAGCGTCCGGGCGTTCGAGGCGAGGTTGTCGTGGGTCAGCATGGCGCCCTTGGAGCGCCCGGTCGTGCCCGAGGTGTAGAGGATCGCCGCCAGATCCTCCGGGCCCCGGGGCACGTCTGCAAAATCACCGTCCTGCCGGTCCGCCGCCTCGGCGGCGCTGCCGCCGCCCGCGGCGTCGAGCGTCCAGATCTGCCGGACGCTCGCTACGGCCTCGGCGAGCGCGTCGCGCTGGCCCGGATCGCAGACGAACACGGTGGGCTCGGCGTCGCCCAGGAAATAGCCGATCTCGGCCGCGGTATAGGCGGTGTTGAGCGGCAGGAACACGGCGCCGGCCCGGACGACGCCAAAATACAGAAAGATGACCTCCGGGCTCTTCTCGACCTGCACGGCCACCCGGTCGCCGGGCGCGACACCTGACGCGTGCAGGGCCGCGGCGTAGGCGCCGGAGCGGGCGATCAGCTCCGCGTAAGCGTAGCGGCGGCCCTCCGGCGTCTCGATCACGGTCTTGGCGGGATCGGGGACGCCGTCCCGGATCAGGGAGAAGAGGTGATTGGTCATCGGGCGGCTTGGGCTGCTGGCGGCTTGGGCTGTTGCGGGCCTTCGTGTCTTCCGCACCCATAGCCGCCTCAGGGGCCTCCCGGCGAGCCCTTTCAGGCGGCGAGCCGCTGCCGCGATGACAGGAAGGCCCCCTCCGGTGCCCGTTCGGGCGCGAACAGGCCGAGGCCGGTGGGCGCCGGCATGCCGATATAGATCGCCTCCATGCCGCGCTGGGAATAAGCCTCGTGCCAGAACCCGGACCCCTTCGAATCCCGGGAGAAATCCCGCCACCACGTCCGGTGCGGGTCGGAGCGGGTGAAGCGCTCCAGGCTTTCCAGATCGCGCCAGTACTGGCGCATGCCGACATGGCTGAGCCCGAAGAACAGGTTTTCGTGCGCCAGCAACCCGTCCGGCTGCGACCGCACCGAGGCGGCGATGCCGCGCCCGAGGCCCATCAGCGCGAGCAGGCCGCGCCAGCGGGTGACCCGGAAGCCGAGATAGACCACCACGAGGTCGGGATAGGCGGAGAGATCCACGGACCGGCGGACGGGGGCAGCTTGCATGGCGCCGTCTCCTGCGCATTGTGTGCGCTGTAAACATGCGGCAGGTTGTGTACAGTGTCAACATCCGATCCCGAGAGAAGCTATCACCACGGCGACCTGCGGACGGCCCTAGTGGCGGCGGCCTTGGAGCAGCTGGAAGCCGGGGGTGAGGCGGCGCTCTCCCTGCGCGCGGTGGCGCGGGCCTGCGGCGTCTCGGCGATGGCGCCCTACCGTCACTTCGCCGGCAAGGAGGATCTTCTGGAGGCTGTGGCGGCCAGCGGCTTCGAGGCGCTCGCGGTTTCCCTGGAGGCGGCCGACGCCTCCGCGGAGGGTGCCCAGGCGCTGGCCGCGCAGGGGGTGGCCTACGTGACCTTCGCCTGCCGGCATCCGGCCCTGTTCCGGCTCATGTTCATGGGGCCTGGTTGCAAGGCGGACCGGTCTCAGGCCTACGCGATCCTGGAACGACGGGCGGCCGCGCTGGCCGGGCCGCGGATGTCGGCCGGGGACCTGACGCTCGCCGCGTGGTCCCTGGTGCACGGCCTCGCCGCGCTGATCCTCGACCGCCGGGTGCTCCTGGAGGGCGAGGCCGCTGAGGACGCGGCAAGGCGGATCACCCTGGCCTTCGCCCAGCTGGCGGCGGGCGGCTGAGTCACGCCTCGGCGAGCACCACGGCGCGCGGCGGTGGCAGCTTGGCGCGCAGCTCCCGGCTCACCGCCGGGGAGGCCACGACCGTGCCGAGATTGGCGTAGGTTTCGTGGTTCCGCTCGATCGCGGTGAGGTCGTAGAGGTAGTTCACCATCAGGCCATGGGCCTGGGACAGGCCCTTCTTCGAGGTGTCGCCCAGGTAGTTGATCCGCTCGAGCCGTGCGCCGTTGCCGAGATGGAACCGGGCCACCGGATCGAGGGGCCGGCCGCGCGCGTTCTTGGCGCGCAGGAAATACGCGGCGGCGGCCGGGATCAGCGCCTTGCGCACCGCCTCGGCCTTCGCCTTGTCGGCGTACCAGTCGGGATCGTCCAGCGCCCGCAGGGTCTCGACATCCTCGGGCAGCAGCCCCTGCGGGCTGTCGGCCCGGCGCTCCCGGGCGAGCCAGGCGGCGAAGCCCGGCACCGGCGAGAGGGTCACGAAGGTCTTGAGGGTCGGGACCTCGCGGGTCAGGTCCTCGACCACCTGCTTGATCAGGAAGTTGCCGAAGGTGACGCCGGCGAGCCCCTTCTGGCAGTTCGAGATCGAGTAGAAGATCGCGGTCGTCGCCGCCTGCGGCTGCAGCGGCTTGCGCTCCCGCGACAGGATCGGCGCGATGGCCGGCGCGATCTCTCCGGTCAGCGCCACCTCGACGAAGATCAGCGGCTCGTCGGCCAAAGCCGGGTGGAAGAACGCGAAGCAGCGCCGGTCCGGCGGCTCGATCCGGGCGCGCAGGTCGTCCCAGTCGGCGATGGCGTGCACCGCCTCGTAGCGGATGATTTTTTCCAGGATATGGGCCGGCGTGGTCCAGTCGATGTGGCGCAGCACCAGGAAGCCGCGGTTGAACCAGGATGCGAACAGGTGCTCGAAGTCGCAATCGAGGCTGTCGACCGCGTCCAGCAGGGCGGGATCCAGGGTCTCGCCGGCGCGCAGGGTCTGGCGCAGATCGAACAGGTCCTCACGCATCCGCACGAGGCTGAGCGTGCCGCCCCGGGCGAGATTGAGGCGGCGGATCAACTCCTGGCTGCGCGGCTCGGCCGCATCGTGCAGGGTCCCGAGACGGGCCCGCGACGGGTCAGCCCGATAGGCGGCGATCGCCTCGTCGACGGCGGCGTGATCCGCGTCGAAATCCAGCGCGATGGCTCGCAGGAAGGCGTGGCGCTCGGCCGGTCCGAAGCTGGCGTAGCGGTCGAGGATCAGGCGGGCCAGGGCCACCCCGGACGCCTCGCCGCGCCGGGAGATCAAATCCTCGCACAGCTTGACGAGGTCGGCGGCACTCGCCCGGGATCCGAGGTCGCCGCGGCCGATGCCGATCAGGTCGCGGCCGCGCTCGCTGATGGTCTGAAGGAGGTCGCCGAAGAAGGAGATCGCCGCCATGACCTTCGCACTGACCCCCGTCGACCCGAACTCGAAACGCGCCCCGCCCGGCGGGCTCGCCGTTCGGATGCGCGTGCGGCCGAATCCGGCGCCGCCCACCCTCCCGCCGGGGAGGCCGGATCAGCCCCGATCCCGTCCGGCATCTTACGGCGCCGCGGTCGCGACGACCAGAGCTTGACCGATAGCGAAGTGCGACGGGCGACCTTGCAGATGCTGTGCGAAGGTCGTGTGACGGGCCGGGGCCTATCAGCTCAGACGCGCTCGGCCACGGTGGCGAGGTCGGCCCGCTCCCGCCAGTCGCCGACGCCGTGCTGGCGGGCGAAGCGGAGCTCGGCCGCGCGACGGGCGCGCTCGGGATCGCGGGCCCTCGTGATCTCGACGGAGCCGATCGTGAACGGTACCCCAAGGATCTCCTTGGCGAAGTCGATGCGGTAGTTCGGCATTCCGTACTCCCTGTTCCGGCGGCTCCGGATGCGTCCGCACGGAACGAAACCGCCCTCTTGGTCGTAATCCGGGTCTACAGCCTGTTGGACCCGGCGCCCGGATTCCGTGCTGCGCGACACCCGCCCGCAAGCCGGCAGCGCACGCCGCGTCGATTCCATATGGTGCGGCGGCTTCACCCGTGAAGAGGCGCGCCGCCCCCCGGCAGGGATGCATCGCCGCAGCTTGCCGGGCGGCAAGCTCTGCCCGTAGAGCCTCGCGACCCCTACTTCTCGCTCCCTCCCCCTCGACGATACGGACCCGACCATGGCCCATCCGCGGCGGCAAACCAGCCTGCCCTCGACCCAGCCGTGACCACGTCCCTCGACGCGAAGGCCCGGTTTGGCCTGACGCTGATCGCCGGCGGCGCCGTGGCCAACATCTACTACAACCAGCCGCTGCTCGGGCTGATCGTGGCCGAGTTCGGCGACCGCGCCGCCCTCTGGGTGCCGACCACCGCTCTGGTCGGCTACGGGCTCGGCATCGTCGGGCTCGTGCCGCTGGGCGACGCGCTGCCGCGGCGTGCCCTGATCGTCTGGCAATGCCTCGCCCTCGCCGTGGCGCTGCTGGCGGTCGGCCTCGCCCCGAACCTCGCCAGCCTCGCCCTCGCCCATCTCGTCGTCGGCGTGCTGGCCAGCGCGGCCCAGCAGGCGGTGCCGTTCGCGGCCGAACTCGCCCCGGATGCCAGCCGCGGGCGGGTGGTCGGGCAGGTGATGACGGGGCTGCTCACCGGCATCCTGCTCGCCCGCACGGCGAGCGGGTTCCTGGGGGCGCATCTCGGCTGGCGGCCGGTCTTCCTCATCGCGTCCCTGTTGGCGCTCGCCATGGCGGGCATCGCCCGGGCGACCCTGCCTCAGACCGTGCAGACGCACCCGCTGCGCTACCGCGCCCTGATGCTGTCGATCCTCCACCTCGCCCGGAGCCAGCCGGTGCTGCGCACCGCGAGCCTGTCGCAGGCGCTGCTGTTTGCCGCCTTCAACGCCTTCTGGGCGACGCTGGCGCTGCTGGTGGAGGGGCCGCCCTTCGGGCTCACGGCAGCCGGCGCCGGGCTGTTCGGGGTGATCGGCGTCTGCGGGGCCTTCGTGGCGCCGCTCTCGGGCCGGTTCACCGATCGCAAGGGCGCCAAGCCCGTGGTGCTTGGCGGCAGCCTGATGGTCGCCTTGTCCTTCGTGGTGCTCTGGGTGGGCGGGGCGTGGTCTCTGATCGCCGTGGCGCTCGGGGTGCTGCTGATCGATATCGGCATGAACGGCGCGCTGATCGCCAACCAGACCCGGGCCTACGCCCTGGTGCCGGGGGCGCGGGGGCGGATCAACACCGTGCTGTTCACGACCCTGTTCGTGTTCGGGGCGCTCGGCGCCTATGCGGGCTCGCAGGCTTTTCTGCTGGTCGGCTGGCCGGGTGTCTGCGCGGTGGGGCTGGTGTTCTCGGCGCTGGCCGTCATCGTGGCCGCGCGGGATCCGCACGGGCGCGGCCCGTAACATAGAGGGGTTCCCAAAGGGCGCAGCCCTTTGGCGGGGGAATCGGGGCAGAGCCCCGATGTCGGGCGTCGCCCGAACCCAGCAGGGCTTTGCCCTGCACTTACACAAGGTCCCGACCTTGTGAATCCCTGATCGGGGAAGCCGAACCGTGGGCGTCTACTTCAGCACCCGCGAGAGCCGGCACCATGCCGCCTTGTCGGGCGGCAGGCCGAAACGGAGGCGCTCCGCCCGCTCGGCGAAGCGCCGCACCGCGATCCCGGCCACCGCCAAGCGCCGGTAGAGATTCGGCCCATCCGAAAAATCCGCGGTCCGGAACAGGCGGGTGCCGCCGACGACTTGGCCCCCGGCCCGGGCGATCATCCGGTCGAGCCGGGCCGCATCCGCCGCCCGCGCCCAGGCGGCCTCGGCGCGCCAGGCCGCATCCGACAGGGCCGCGGTCCCGATCGCCAGGGCCGGGCCGGACACCGCCCAGGGGCCGAGCGCCTCGGCGATCCGGGCCGCAATCCCGGGCTCGGCGACCGCGAAGCCGAGGCGCAGGCCCGCGAGTCCGTAGGTCTTGCCGAAGGAGCGCAGTACCACGAGGCCCGGCCCGACCTGGGGGCACAGGCTCGCCACCGGCTCGAGATCCGCGAAGGCCTCGTCGGCGACCAGCAGGCCACCGCGGGCGCTGAAGGATTCGGCGAGCGCCCGGCGCTCGGCCAGCGGAAACGTCCGCCCGTCCGGGTTGTTGGGATCGACGATCACCGCCACCCGGGCATCGCCGAGCGCGTCGATACCCTGGACCTCCGCCACCGCGTGCCCCGCCCGGGCCCAGGCGGCGGCGTGCTCGGCATAGGTCGGACCCAGGACCGCCACCCGGGTCGGCGCCAGGAGCCGGGGCAGGGTCTCGATCAGGATCTGGGTGCCGGGGGCGGGCACGATATGGGCTGCATCCGGCGCGCCGTAGGCCGAAGCGGCAGCGGCCCGCAGGGCCTGGACCTCGGCGGCCTCGGGGAGCCGCGTCCAGGCGCTGGCCTCCACCGGCGGCACGGGGTACGGGACCGGGTTGATCCCCGTCGAGAGGTCGAGCCAGGGTTTCGGCGCGTCGGGAAAGGCTTGTCGGAGCCCTCCGAGATCGCCGCCATGGGCGATCGCGGCGGGCTCCCGCGCGGAAAACTTCCACCCCGAATGATCCATCCGCCTGAAACGCTCGCCGTGCTGGCCCTCGCCCTCGGGATCGAGGCGGCGGCCGGCTATCCGGACGCGCTCTACAGGGCGGTCGGCCACCCTGTCACCTGGATCGGCCGGCTGATCGCGGCGCTGGAGCGGAACCTCAACCGCGGCTCAGCGCGGCGTCGCCGGATCGCGGGCTGCCTCGCTTTGGCGCTGCTGCTCGCCGCGGTGGGCTTGTCGGCGCTGGCCCTGACGGCGCTTGCTGGCCTCGCCGGTCCCCTCCCCGGCTTGGTCCTGCTCGGCCTCGCCTGCGCGAGCCTGCCGGCCCAGCGCAGCCTGCACGACCATGTCGCCGCGGTGGAGACGGCCCTGCGCGGTGGCGGCCTGGAGGCCGGGCGGCGGGCCGTGGCGATGATCGTGGGCCGCGACCCCGAGCGCCTCGACGAACCGGCGGTCTGCCGCGCCGCGATCGAGAGCCTGTCGGAGAACTTTTCCGACGGGATCGTGGCGCCGGCCTTCTGGATCGGATGCCTCGGCCTGCCGGGCGGTGCGCTCTACAAGGCGATCAACACCGCCGACAGCATGATCGGCCACCGCACACCCCGCTACGCGGCCTTCGGCTGGGCGGCGGCCCGGCTCGACGACGGCGTGAACCTGCCGGCCTCCCGCCTCGCCGGCCTGCTGATCGCGGGGGCGGCGCTCCTGCGCGGGGCCGATGCACGCGGTGCCGTCCGGGCAATGGCCCGGGATGCCCGCCGTCACCGCTCGCCCAATGCCGGGTGGCCGGAATCCGCGATGGCCGGGGCGCTCGGCCTGAAGCTCGCGGGGCCGCGGGTCTATGACGGCTCCCTCGTGCCCGACGCCCATATGGGCGACGGCCGGGCCGCGGCCACCGCCGACGACATCGTCCGGGCGCTGGTCCTCTACCGCACGGCCTGCTGGATCCAGGGCGGACTCGTGCTCGCGCTGCTCGGCCTCTGGCTGGCGATAGCCGGCTGATCGTCGCGTCCTGGTTTCGAAAGGTCGAGATCTTTCGCGGGTCCAGGGCAGAGCCCTGGAACTCGTCAGGGCCTTGCCCTGACAACCCACCAATGGGCGTCAGCCCTTTGGAAACCGGGGATCGCCGTCAGGCGTCCTGCGGTTCCCGCTGGGTGGCCGCGCCCGGGTGGTGCGCGGCCCGCAGGGACGCCGCCATGGCGTTGAGCCGGCCCTGCGGATCCTCCGGCTGGATTACCCCGGCCGACATCACCAGCTTGGCCGCGTCATCGACGCTGATATGAAGCTCCACCACCTCGGCACGCGGCAGATAGAAGAAGAATCCCGTCGTCGGGTTCGGCGCGCAGGGCAGGAACACCCCGACCATCTCGTCCGCGGCGGCGCCCCGGGCCCGGAGCGCGCCCTCGACCTCGGGGGCGGCCGGGGCCGACAGGAACACCACCGACCACGTGCCCTTCACGGGGAACTCCACCAGCCCGACCGTGCGGAACGAGGTGCCGTTGGCCGAGAACAGGGTCTCGAAGATCTGCCGCAGGCCCTTGTAGAGGCCGGAGATCACCGGGGTCCGGGCCAGCAGCACTTCGCCGAACTCGATCACCGAGCGGCCCACGAGGTTGGCGGTGAGGAAGCCGAGCAGCGTCACCGCCAGGAACGCGATGACCAGGCCGAGCCCGGGAATCGAGAACGGCAGGTAATGGTCCGGCAGGTAGCTCGCCGGCACCAGCGGCTTCACGAAGGAATCGATCAGCGCGATGAACCACCACGTGATGTAAGCGGTGATCGCGAGGGGCCCGGCCACGATGATGCCGGTGAGGAAGTAGGTGCGCAGCCGACCCCGGGCGCTGACCCGGGTCTTGGGGATTCCACCGGGCGCGGCGGCGTCGGGCTCGGGAACCTGGATCGGCGATGGACTCGGCGCCACGGCTGTCCTCTCGGCCGCACGAGGCGCGGCGATCCTGCTGCGGGGGTCGTCCCCCACTGGCACAGGTAGCGGCTGCGCTTGCCGGTCTCAAGGGCGGCCCGTTTCACGCAGGGGCCGTCCTCCGCGGCGGTCAGGCGCGCGATCCGGGCAGATCGAGATCCGGCATCGCGTCCCGGGGAATCACGGCGCCGCGATGCCCGATCACGGCGCCGGCGAGGCGATGAGCCCGGGCCGCGGCCGCCTCCGGGTCCAGCCCGGCGAGGCGGGCGGCGAGATAGCCCGCCGCGAAGCTGTCGCCCGCAGCCGTCGTGTCGACGACCCGGGCGACCGGACCGGCCGGCACCACCGAGTCGGACGTCCCGTGCAGCACCCGGACCACGGGTGAGGAGCCGAGCGAGGTCTTGAGCACGATCTCGGCCCGGCCCCGGTGGCGCAGCACCGCATCCTCGCCCTCCGTGCCGAACAGCCAGTCCAGATCCTCCACAGAGGCGAAGATCAGGTCGGCCTGCGCCAGGGCCTCCCGGAACGCGGCCTGCGCGACTTCCCAGACGGGCCAGCCGCGAGGCCGGTAATTGGTGTCGAAGGCGACGCGCCCACCCCGGGCGCGCAGGGCCCCAAGGGTCTCGAACAGGGCCGCGCGGCCGGTCTCGCCGTAGAGCGAGAGGCTGATGCCGGAGAGGTAGACGAGGTCGTAGGCCGCCAGGGCCGCCCCGGTCCCGGCCGTGCCCGGCTCGGCGAACAGGTCCCGGGCCGCCGCTTGATCGCGCCAGTAGTGGAAGCTGCGCTCGCCGGCCGGGTCGGTGCGGATGATGTAGAGGCCCGGCATCCGGCCGGGCAGACGCCGGACTTCGCCGAGGCCGATCCCCTCGCGGCCCCAGGCCGCCGCCATCTCGTCGCTCCAGACGTCGTCGCCCAGCGCCGTCACGTAGTCGACCGCGACGCCGAGGCGCGCGAGGTAGAGCGCGGTGTTCAACGTGTCGCCGCCGAAGCCGCGGGCAAGGCTCCCATCCGGCTGCTCCGACAATTCGACCATGCACTCGCCGATGCAGGCGACCCTCATACGGCTCCTCCCTGATGGTCCATTCGCTCCCCCACAATCCGGGACCGCCTGTCAACGGCCTACCACGATTGCGCGAGAACCACGGGTCATGCCCGGTGGAATGATTTGTATCGATCTCGGAAGATACTTCGCAAAAAATCTTATGACATTGAATACAAAATGAAGCGTGTGTCGTAGGAGAAAAGTAATATCAAAGTCCAACGCCTTGCTGTCATGTCGAGCCGTATCAAAAAATATTGAATATATTTTGCATAAGGGGATCGGAGATGCGACGGTCGCATTAGTATGAGTTATGAGGCGACCCTGCGGTGCGGTTCGGTCCCCGGCCGACGCGCGCCTCGACCGGCGTCGGTTTCTGCATCCGCCCTCGGAGGGGAATGGGCGGGCGGGGGATGTCTTCGTGTTCGAGGAGCCGTGTCGGTTCTGCCCGCCGGCATGTTCGTTGTTGCGAGCCAAGAGGGGCTATGAAATGCTTTTCGCGGATCTTCTTCCGATCTCCGACGAGTATCGGGTCTTGTCACGCAATCGTCTCATCATTGAGTCGACACACGCCCGGTGTGGCGGTCGCTCGAACGATCCAGGCACTCTGGTATGTTTCATTCTGCTTTAAGCGCCCTGACATTCTCAGCCGGGGAATTCCTGACCATTACGGAAAGTCGAGGCGTCAGCGGCGCCTGGAGCTGGGTTTTCGCGGGTGGTCAGCAGATCTGGTCGCCGGGATTCTACCGTCTGCTCGGTCTCGTGCCCAATGCCACGAAGGCGAGCTACGAGCTGCTGCTCTTCCTGGTCCATCCGGAGGACCGGCACCGGTTGCCGTCCCTCGCCGATGTCCGGCAGGGTCATGTGCCGGGGGAAACGATCGTTCGGGTCATCCGCCCGAACGGCACGCAGCGCACCCTGTCGCTGGCCATGGAGGCACGCTTCTCAGCCGAGGGGCGGCCCGTGGCGGTCAGTGGCACGGCGCTCGACGTGAGCGACCGCGAGCAGCGGGTCCATGCGCGGCATGACGAGCGGCGGCGACGGGCCGCGCTCTACCAGACCCAGCATATCGCGAGCTTCTGGGTGGGCGTCGACCGCATCCGCGAATTGCCGTTCGAGATGGCGCAGGTCCACGGCCTGCCGTTCGAGGAGATCTGCATCGATCCCTTCCTCATGATCGTGCCCGAGGAGCGCACGGCCTTCCGGGCGATGGCCGAGGAGCACATCGAGCAGCGGACGCTCTACCAGGCGACCGCCCATGAACGCCTCGCCAACGGGGAGCTCGTCCACTTCCGGATCTTCACGATACCGATCTGGGATCCCGACGGGACCTATCTCGGCCGATGTGGTCTCAAGTATCCGCTCGGCGCCGGCGTCCTGATGCCGGCCCCCCTGCGGGCAGGCTTCGAGCAGTCCGTGGCCGGCCACCACCTGCGCGCCGCGCGGGCCATGCTGGACTGGTCGATGATGGATCTGGCCCAGGCGAGCAACCTGTCGCATTCGACGGTCCGGCGCCTGGAGGAAGACAGCGAGCACCGTGGCAGCCGTTCGCGTCTCCAAGCGGTCGAGGCCTTGCGCCACGCAGGCGTGCGTTTCGTCATCATGGATGACGGGACCCTGGCGGTCGCCAAGGCCTGAGACCAAGGCCTGAGACCAAGGCCGCCGCGGAATCAGGCCCCGGCGAGGCGCGCTCCGGGCTGGCGGCGCCGCGACCGATCCCGATCCGACCCGACCCCATCGGGCCTGTCGCTGATCGTGCGGCCCTGTCCTGTGGCTCCGGTATCGCGTGCCACGTGCCGGAGCGGCTGCGTTGTCGTGGCCCGGAGGCCGCCCGGCCGCCTTGCCGAGCCCCCTCGACAAGGCGGATTCCGGATTTCCCGGGGCATCGGATCCCGGTCGCGCGTCGCCCCGACGCGAGGCTCCGGCGGCCGGCTCGCACCGGTTGCCGGCTCGCGCCGGTTGCCGGCTCGCGCCGGTGCCGGTGACGAAGTGACCGCGCGGCCAGGCCGGCCTCAGGCCGCCTTGTGGCCGAGCTGGATCGCCTTGGCGATCTCGGACCGCTTGGCGGCGTAGCCCGGGGCGACCATCGGGTAATCGGCCGGCAGGCCGTACTTGGCCCGGTACCGCTCGGGCGTCAGGCCATGGGCGGTGAGGTGGCGCTTCAGCGTCTTGTAGGGCCGGCCGTCGATGAAGCTGATCAGGCCGTCATGCTGGATCGACGCCTCGATCTGAGCCGCGCTCGGTCCGGTCCAGGCGGAGCCCGACGTGCCGTTCTGCAGAACCGTGATGGCCGTGTGAACCTGATCGATCAGAGCCGGCAGTTCCCCCGCGCCCACCGCGTTCCGCGAGACGTAGGCCGCGACCAGAGAAGCCGTGCACTTGATCAGATCGGTATTGAGATCTGAAGATTTTTTATACAGGTCAATCGTGTTCATGAAGGTCCCCCAGTTACGCGACGAAGCAAAACAAACCAGATAGAAGCGGAAACCGATGATTGGATCGGAATTCCCCCACCAGACTCCTGCCGGACTGCTTCTGATATGCCAACATTGACACCTAATGATACAAAATCGGGACTAAATGTCTACCATTTCGCTAGAGATGTTCTTTGAGTAGTTTCTGATCGTCTGCGTTAACATGAGGTTGCGCGTCAAATTATTGCAACAAATATTGTGCACGTCTCACGATTGAATGGCATCGGTCCGACGATGACTTCAAACGGGCATCCGATGACCAGCCGTGAACGTGCGAATCAGTCACGAGATGGGCGGCGGCGCGGCGTGTCGGGCCGGTGGGCGCGTCGTGCGGGCGTCGGGACCGAGATCAATAGTCTGGAGGTCTAGAGCTGCTCGAAACCATTCGCGGGACGCCGTTCGCTCGGGGACAGATGCCCGGTCCGGCCCAGGGAAATCGCAGACAATTCACGACATGACCGAGGGGGTGACAATCGGCGCGCGTGCGATGATGTCCGCCCGGGTGGGATCCGGCGACGCGGCGGTTCTTCAGATGTCGTAAAGATTATCCCGTCGCGGATCGGGCGCGCTGCCCCCTGTCCGGTTTTCGTTAAGAAAGTCGTCAGCCCCATTGTGGAAGTTGCATCCGGAGAACCGTGCAAAACTTCCGATTATCGACTGTTTCGCGTCCCGCCATTTCGGTCCGGACGCGTCTGTGCGAGAGATCCTTCTCTGCGCATCCTTGAGGCCGACCGTTCATGTCCGGACCGCGTTCGACGTCCCTTCCGCGCTCCCCCGCCGTGCCGACCGAGTCCGGGATTGCGGATCCGGTCGGCGGCCGGATGGCGCCGCTCTGGCTGTTGCTCGTGGGACGCGCGGCGGTGGGCCGGCACTGGCGCTTCCTCCTGTCGGTCGGCCTCCTGTGGGCGCTCGCCGGCATCGTCGTGGTGGTCGATTCCCTCGACGGGGCGATCCACGTCCCGGACCGGTGGTTCGGCGTGATCCTCCTGATCGACGGCCTGATCTCGCTGGCGGTCAGCGCGCTCGTCACCGGCACCGCGCGCCGGATGCGCCTGTTCCAGGGCGTGCTCCTGACCGTCATGGCCGTCCTGATCCTGATGGCCACGCGGCACAGCAACTTCCTGCTCGCCATGATCTTCGGCATCGCCTTCACGGTCGACGGCCTGGTCCGGGTCACGATCGCGAGCCTGCTGAAGTTCGCCGGCTGGCGGGCCTCGGTCGCTCTGGGCGCGCTCAGCATCGCGTTCGGCGTGTTCCATCTCCAGCCGTGGCCGACGTGGTATGCCGGCACGGTCGGCTACTGCATCGGGATGTTCCTGATCCTGAGCGGCGCCAACCTGACGCTGATCGGCCTCCGGGCGCGGCACCTGCGCCGCGCCGCGCCGGAGCCGGACGCGGCCGAGCCCGGCAGCCTGACGGTCTATGTCTGGACCCCGACCGGGCAGGCGACCACCCCGGCCAGCCAGCGGCTGATCCGGCGCTACGTCGCCTCGGTCGATCAGGCCGGCCGGTTCTCCACGGGCCACGCGGCCCTGGGCCAGAGGGCTTCGGGCCACGGGGACGACCTCTATATCAGCCACTATCCCGCGGTGGAGATCGACCGTTCGCCCGACAATCTGCGCTCGAGCCTGCGCGCCGGGCCCGAGAACGACGTGCCGGGGCGCTTCCTGCCCTCCCATGACGCGGAGGTGGCCGATTGGTGCCCACCCACCGTCGCCGTCACCCTGAACGGCATCGATGCCGCGCGGCTCCGGGCGTTCTGGGCGGAGTATCGCCAGGACACCACCTACAACTTCATCAGCCGCAACTGTTCGACCACGGCGGCCCGGGCGCTCGACGTCGCGATCGAGGGGGCGTTCAGCCGCGGCGGCCATCCCTGGCGGCAACTCGCCACGGCACTGACCACCCCGGAATTCTGGGCCGCCGCCCTGCTGCGCACCGGCGCCCGGTCGATGACCTGGACCCCGGGCCTCGTGCTCGACTACGCGCGGGCGCTCAGCGCCCTGATCGATCCGGCCTCGCCGGTGCCGTCCATCGCGTGGCGGCGCGTCGGCTGGCGGCTCCTCCGCAACTGGCGGGCGCGGTCCCTGGCCCGGCTGCACCAGATCACCGGGCGCCGCACCCTGCCGGATGCCGGGCCGACCGAGGCCTGAGCGCGGCCCCGCCCGCGTCCGGATCGGGCGTGGCCGCTCAGCGCGATGACGCCCCGGCGAGGTCGGCCGCGATGGCCTGCATCACCGCCAGCGTGTCGAGCTCGTCCTGCTCGGCCCCGTGGTCGCTGAGCTTCACGATCACCGTGCCGGCCCGGCGGTTGACGTAGACGTACTGCCCATAGACGCCGATCGCCGAGATGTCGTCGTCGTCGCCCCCCGGCGCGTGCCACCACTGGGCCGAGTATGGCCAGCCGTCGACCGCGCGCTTGGCCGGCGTCATGATCCGCTCGATCCAGCGCGCCGGGATGATGCGGTTCTCCCCGGCCCGGCCCTGGTCGGCCACGAGCAGCCCGAGGCGGGCGAAGTCGCGGGCGGTGGCGTTGATGCAGCAGAACGCCTTCTCGATCCCCCCGGGCCGGTCGAGGTTCCACGTGGCGTCGGCCTGGGCGCCCATCGGCTTCCAGATCCGCTCCGAGAGGATGTCGGCGAGCGGCCGGCCCTCGGTCCGGGCGAGGATCAGGCCGAGGAGTTCGGTGTCGATGCTGCGGTAGCGGCCCTCGCTGCCGGGCTTGAACGCGAGGTGCGCGTGGTCGCGCACGAAGCCCGCGATGTCCTGCGTCAGGTACATCCCGGCGGTGCCGGTCAGGGGGCGCGCGGGATCGTAGTTCTCCGGCACGGCGATCCCGCTCGCCATGTCGAGGAGGTTGCGCACGGTGATCTGGCCGAAGACCGCGCCGTTCTTCAACTCCGGCAGCAGGGCGGAGACGCGATCCGTCTCCGAGAGCCGGCCCTTGGCCACCGCGGTGCCGACCAGGAGCGAGACGATGGATTTCGCCACCGACCAGGACGGGAACAGCGTCGCCGGCCCGCTGCCGGCCCGCTGCCACTCGTGGATCAGCGCCCCGTCCTGCACCACGAGGAACGCGTTGGTGTGGGTCGCGGCCAGCACGTCCCCGAGCGGAACGGTCCGCCCCTTCCAGGGGACCCGATCGAGGATCGGGCGCGGCCGGAACGGCAGGTCCCGGGCCTGATCGGGGGCCTTCACGACCCGGCTCGGGAACCACGGCCCGACCGCGGACGGCTCGATCACGGCGAGCGCCGCCAGGGTGACGGGGTTCGGAACGTTCAGCAGCGCGCAGGCAGCCCAGGCGCAACCCGCGATCGTGGCTGCGCCCGCCGCCGCGATCGTGGCCCAGCGGCGACCCGCGGGGCGGCCCCTGCGCGGTCGGGCCGGACTGTCCGGGAGCGCGGGGGACGCGGTCATGTCGACTCTGATTCGCTCTGGATCGCCACGCCGGCGGGGCTTGGGTCGCACGGGGCGGGGCCTGGGTCGCACGGGGCGGGGCCACCATGGGCAGGAGGGCTTAACGAAAGCGCCACGCCGGGGATGAGGGCGTAATCCACGAAGGTTCGCGCCCACGGCGCCGGCTTGGACAGGGTCATGGCTTCCAGGGATAGGTATCCGGTGTCGACCCGCGAAGTCCTGCCGGAGAAGCGAAACAGACTTGCCGCGGCGGCCCGATCCTTCGGTTGCTGAGGCTGTCCGATTCGCGGCAGATCTGTACACCGGTCCCGCCTCGAATTCACGAAGCCCCGTGCGCAGGAAGCCCACCCCGTCATGAATCCGTTCCTGCTCCTCGGCCTCGCCATCGGCGCGGAGGTCACCGCCACCCTCGCGTTGAAGGCCGCCGACGGCCTGACCCGGCCGATCCCGACGCTGATCGTGGCCCTCGGCTACGGGACCGCCCTGTGGCTGATGTCGACCAGCATGGACATGCTGCCGATCGGGGTCGTCTACGCGATCTGGTCCGGAATCGGCATGATCGGCGCCGCGATCGGTGGCGCGTGGCTCTACGGCGAATCGGTGAGCCCGACGATGCTGGTGGGTATCGCGGTGATCACCGTCGGCGTGACCATCCTGGCGGCCGGCCAGGGCCAGCACTGAGAGCTATCCTCGGGTTCCGACGCCAAGCCCCCCGTCCCGGACGCCTGGACCGCGCGTGGCCCGACGGGCGTTTCAAGCCGTGGCCGCGGCTGGCCGCGCCATCGAGCGAGACGCGGTTCGGCGAGTTGACCTGCATCGCCATGCAAACAGCGATCAGGCTTGACTGTAGATGCAGATCTGAAAGTTCAGAGCTCTAAAATTCGGCGCCTTTATCAGTCATTGGGAACTGTATTGCCCGTAACGATTTATGCCCACCGCAGGTATGGATAATCTTCGGTGAAGGCCATGATCGGGTCGGTTGGCCAAAAACGCTGTCGGCTGGCGCATATGCTGCTTGCCGTCTCCGCATCCCTCGTACCCAACCTCGGGATCGGCCGAGCTGAGGCGGCAGAGGCTTGGGGCCAAGAGTCCGTCGATCGCTCGGCCGGTCTGAAGCGCCCAGTACCCGTCTTCACGTATCGCCAGTTCACGACGAAGTTGCCGCCGCTTGCACCGACACCCGATAGGGCCGGTCACGCCGAAGCCACGTCGTTTGATCCGTCGGGGAGGCCGTCCGTGCCGGAACCGGATCCCGTGCTCGGCCAAGCCCGGGCGGACGGGCAAGATCGGGCGGACGGGCAAGATCGGGCGGACAGGCAAGACCGGGCGGACAGGATGGGCCATACCGACCCAGCCACCGAGATTGCCCCAGCGCGGACGGATCTCCCGGCCGTTCAACGCGGCCAGGACGCTTCAGCCTCCGACGGGTCGCAATCTGCAGCGGCAGGCACGGACCGGCCGCGTCAGACCGGATCGACCGACGAACAGCATGCCGATGCCGGCAAAACCACGCTGATCGGGAGCGGCCGGGCGAGTTGGTATCAGCACAAAGGTAAGACGGCGAGCGGTGAGATCTACAATCCCGACAGGCTGACGGCCGCGCATCACACGTTGCCCTTCGGCACGTTGCTCAAGGTCGTCAACAAGGCCAATGGCCGATCGGTCACCGTGAAGATCACCGATCGTACCAATGAGCGCACCAAGATAAAGCGCAAGTACGCCATCGATCTGTCCCGCGCGAGCGCCCGGAAGATCGGCCTCGACGGAATCGGGCAAGTTGCCTTGTACAAGGTCGATTGATGCGGCCCGATGGCTTGGGCCGGTTACCCGGCCGGCGCGCAGGTCGTTCGTCTCCACCCGACCGTCCTGCACCGCCGGGGCCGCGGTTCAGAACCGCCCGGCGATGGTGAGCCGCACCGCCGTGGGCTCGACAGGATGGAACACGCGGTCGATCAGCCCCTCGGCCGGCTCGCCGGGCAGGCGCGAGACGTACGCGTAGGTGATCTGGTCGGACTTGCTGTTCGTCAGGTTGAGCACATCCAGGGACACGCTGACGCCGTTCTCGAAGGCGTAGCCGATTCGGCCGTTGAAGAGCGCGGTCTGACGCGAGCGGATCGAATTGTCTTCGATCAACGGGCGCGGTCCGAAGTAGCGGAAGCGGAGCGACCCGAACCAACCCAGCGGCTCGCCGAACGTGACGCCCGCCGACGCGATGGTGGTGGGGGCCTCCGGGACCCGGTTGCCCACGGGATCGTCGTCCGAGAAGCGGGCATTGGTGATCGTCAGATCACCTTCGAGCGACAGCCAGGGCGTCACCGCGTAACGGTTGGTCCATTCCACACCGAAGCGCCGGGTCGGGCGGCTCGGCTCCGTGGTGCCGGTGTCGCCCTGGAACAGGTTCTCGGAGGCGAAATCGAGCCGGAACAGGGCGAGGCTCGTCGTGAGCCCGGCGATCGAGCGGTTGCGCAGGCCGATCTCGTAGCCGGTCGAGGGCACCAGGAACGGCGAGCGGGTGGTGTTGAACAGCGACGATGTCGGATCGATCGTGGCGGTCACGCCGCGCACGTCGTTCGAGTGGAAGCCGCCGCCGTAATTCGCGTAGAGCTCGGTGTCGAACCACGGCCCCAGCGTCAGGCCGAGCTTCGGGTTGACGATCCCGTCGCGGGCGCGGCCGGAATTGGCCGGCGTGTCGGAGAGGACTCGGGCAGAGTACCCATCGGCCCGGAAGCCGAGGCTGGTGCGCAGCCAGTCGGTCCAGCGCACGCGGTTGTCGGCGTAGAAGGCCCCGCTGGTCTCCAGCACCCGGTCGTCGAGCACGCCGGAGCGGTACTGCCGGTTCATCGTGTTGAACAGGCCGACCCGGATCGAATCCGTGCGGGTCTGGACGCCGATCTCGTTCTCCATCGGCATCCCGAACAGGTCGCCCTGGAAGATGTGCAGCGCCTCGCCGCCGCCGATGATCCGCTGGTCGAGTTGGTGAAACTGATCGCCGTTGACCGGGTCGTTGAGGAAGTCGGTGAAGTCGTTGAACAGGTTGAGCTGCGAGCGGATCACGTAGGCGGAGACCCGGGTGATGCCGGTATCGTCCGTCGCGCTGAACCGGCTCGACAGGGAGAACCGTGAGGTGTCGCCGCCATCGGTCGGGTTGAGCGTGCCGTAGCGGCCGATCAGCCCCGATACGACGGCGCGTTCGGGGATCTGGTTGGTGGCGGTCCACCGCGCCGCGTAGGCCATGCCGGTGACCGAGAACCCGTCCAGCGCCGTTCCCTGGCTGTAACGGGCGACCGTGCTGATCTTGCGCAACGCATCCGGCACGGTCCAGGGCCCGTCATAGACCTGCGCATCGGCGGCGACGAGGAGATTGCCCTCCCCGAGCGGGGCCGAGGCGATACTCAGCGCGCGCTTGTAGCCGAACGCGCCGATCGAGGTGAGCGCGAGGTTCTTCTGCACGCTGTCGAGATAGTCGATCCGCACCGAGCCCGCGGAAGCGAAGTCGCCGTCGCGCACGAAGTACGGTCCCTTGTGGAATTCCACCGCGCCGACGAACTCGGGGATCAGGAAGTTGATGTCGGCGTAGCCCTGGCCGTGGGCGTGAGTGCGCATGTTGAGCGGCATGCCGTCGAGGAACAGGGCGATGTCGGTGCCATGATCGAGGTTGAAGCCGCGCAGGAAGAACTGGTTGGCCTTCCCCTCTCCGCTATGCTGGGTGACGATCAGGCCGGGGACCTCCTCCAGCACCTCGCCGGGACGGGTCACCGGTCGGCTGTTGAGCTGCGCCCCGGTGATGAGGCCGGCGCTGGCCGAATCCACCGTGAGCAGCGGCCCGCCGATGCCGGTCACGCCACCGAGGGTGCCGGCATTCGCGGCCGGACCGCCGGTCGGAATAGGCGCGGCACCTTCGGCCGTGACCGAGATTTCGTCGAGCCGCGCCTCGGCGGCGGCCTGCGGACGTGCCGGTTCTTGGGCCGCGGCCGTTGCGATCAGGGCCGCCGACGCGGCGAGGACGAGGAGGGGCGGCGCAGAGCGCACGGATGGACGGGGCACGGGACCTCGGGTGGCGGCAGTGGCACGTCACCGCGAACGAGGCCGCGCCGGCTGCAACGGCAGCCGTCTTGGCATCCCCCGGAACACCCCGTCCGATGGACCTCGCGTGTGACCACGGCTGACGGCAGGTCTCCTGGCTCGCGGGTCGTCGCCCTCCCGTCGTCTTCCCGGGCGAGGCTGCCCAGTGACGTGGTGACGAGAGGACTCACCGCTTACAGTTGCGGGGGCAGCCGCGGTTTAGGGCAAGCCCGCACCGCGTTCCCTTTTGATCCCCGAGGGGAACCGTCGCGGCGAGCATCCGCCGGATACGGAGCCGACGTCAACACGACCGGGCCGGTTGTCCGCCCCTGTGGTCTTCCGGCGACGGTCCCACCGGACGCGTCGCGCCGGGCTCGCCTGCCACATCCTCGCCGCGAAGGTACGGTCACGCTTGCGGGACGCCCTGTCGCGGCGGGGCGCCGGCAATCGCCGGACGGCATGACGCGGCTGAAACAGCACGGAGCACACCTGCATGCAGGGTAGCGAGCGGACGAGAATCGGTCCTGTCCTGATGGTGGCGGCCGCAGCCTGCGGCCTCGGTGCGTGCAACACGTCCGCCCCGGTGCTCACGACGGGCTCGATTTCCGGCCACGCAGCGCCGCTGGCGGTCAGCGATGCCGAACGGGATTGCCTGGGCCGCGCCATGTACTTCGAATCGAACCGGAGCGACGCGGGCGGGCTGATCGCGGTCGGCACCGTCGTGATGAACCGGCTGGAGAACGCGATCTTCCCCGGCGGCATCTGCGCGGTGGTCGGCCAGCCCGGACAGTTCGCCGCGGGGGTCCTGACCAAGCCGATGCAGGAGAAAGACCTGCAGAAGGTCGCCGACGCCACCGACGCCGTCCTGGCGGGCGAGCGCCACCCGCAGGTCGGCAAGGCGATGTATTTCCACACCGCCGGGCGGCACTACCCCTACGGCAACATGCATTACGTGGCCGTCGCCGGCGGCAACGCCTTTTACGAGAAGCGCAACACGCGCACGGCCAAGCCTGACATCAAGCCTGACACCAAGCCCGACACGGTGGCGTCCGTCTCCATCCCGACCTTCGCAGCCGCCCCGATACCGGCCGCGCCGTAGCGCGCCGTAGCGCTCCGTAGCGCTCCGTGGCGGATCCTGGTGCGCGGCTCGCGCCACGCGGTTTCGCGTCCGTGGATACCGCTCCGCCCCTCTGTTTCTGCGGGAATTATTGAAGCGGCGCGTAAAGCTGAGGTTGTGGTTTGGCGATCGATCGGGGTATGGCATCGCAATGCCAGACGATGCCGGTTTTGACCGCATGGTGAGAGCCGCCATCCGCACCCACCAGCTGATGTGCTCTCATGGCACGCCTGCGATGCAGCTCCTGTCCCGCCTGCTTCTGATGGAAATCGGCTTCGCGATCGCGGCGCGGCCCGATGACGATCGTGCGGCCAACGACAATCCGGACGAGGCCGACGATTAGGGTGCTCTGAGCCGAGCCGGACCCGGCGCTGACCCGTAACATGGCCCGCCGTAAATTGGTTACCCGCACGGACGATCCGATCGGATGGGCGCAGACGGCACGGTTGGCTTCTGCCAGCCTGCTTCAACCGACGAATGCCGCCCGGAAACCCGGATCCACTGCCCGGCGCGGGGTCGATGACCGCGAATAGGGCGGTGAAACTGTTGATTGCACCGGTCGGCCGAACGTTCGGCATTTACACCGGAGGACAACGGTCTAGCGTGTCGGTCGAAACGACCCACGCGTGACGAATGGTGGACCGATGATCGCCGACCGGGTCGCGCTCGCCGGTGCGCTGCTCCTGCTGACCATCGCACCATCGGCGGCCCAGCTGCGTCGCCCCCTGACGTGCACCGAAGACGCGGCGATCGATTTCGCAACCCCCAGCCTACCGGAGGGCGCGAAGCCGCAACCGCGCAAGGCCCGCACCTTCTCGCTGGTCTCCAGCGGCGGCCTGCTCACCGTGATCTCGGCCGGGCGCTCGGATTATTACGAGTGCCAGCCCGCATCACCGCGGCTGAACGAGCGGGTGCCGCGCAACACGATCAAGTGCCAGAACGGCGTCTACTTCTTCCTGATCGATCTCAACACGCTGAACTTCGTTGAGGCGCAGCTGAACCCCGAGGATCGCACGGAGGTCAAGGTCACTGCCGGACGCTGTCGGGGTCTGTGAGCCCGGCCGGGCTCATCGGCAGAACCGAGCCGCGGCCGGGGTCCATTGCCCGAAGCCCGTCGCGACCATGTTGGTCATCACCCGGCAGATATAGACCTTCTGGGCCGCGTTGTTGTTCGGCCCGGCGTGGTAGCGCGCCACCGCCAGGGTCCAGCTGCCCTCCCGCTGCTTCAGTTCCTTGAGGAACTGGGTCGCGTATTCGACATTCGCATGCGGGTCGATCATGGCCTCGACCGAGCTGAACTTCCCGCCATGGAAATGGTGGTTGATCTGCATGCAGCCGAGATCGATCAGGCGCACGCCACTTTGACGGAGGGCCCCAACTGCACCGGCAAACTGTCCTGGTCCCCTGTCAGGAATGGCCCGAGCGACAGAGCCGACGAGGGTTGTGCAAAGGAAATTGAGGGCGTGACAGGCGCACAGATCGGATACCGCCGCTTGCCCGTCAGTCGCGTTCGAAAGGGGTGGACGCTATCGAGAGGCGGCGCTGTAGGCCGCTCGCGCGATGGCGTTGCTCATTGCATATAGGAAGCTGTGAGGGCGAAGCGTTCCTTAGGCTCATTCACATGGAAGACGATTGCGATTTCGAGCACTCCCCGTTGTCGGGGAAATTCACTCGCGGTGACATCACCGTCGATGTCGAGATCTATCGCACCGCCGGCACGCGGGATGCCTGGCGAATGGAGGTGGTCAGCATATCGGGGGGCTGCACCCGCTGGCATGAGCGCTTCGATACCGAACAGGATGCCTATCGAGCTTTCTTGGCGATGGTGGAGGTGGATGGCCTTGCATCGTTCGCCGGCGCTAAGCCGAAACTGGGGCACTGACTACGAGCTTATCCAGCTCAAACCGCGCTACCTCGCGCTCGTTGAGCTCGATGCCTGTGCGATGCCTCAGGAATTTGGTCAGGCGGTCGAACACGAGTGGCATGGCACTCTCAATGGCGCTGGAACCCACGCAGACCGACGGAACGACCAAGCGCTAGGCCAGGATCTCGCCCACCTAGGCATCCCCGAGCTGGCCGCGTCGCTGTTCGTCGTTTCAGGGACCTACGATATCGTTATCTCGACGTTCTTGCGTAGCTCCGAGCGGCTGTGCCTCTTCCTGGCATGCGCTCGATCTTCGCCGTTGCCTTTCTCGCCATCATTGTCACAGACGCCGCTGCTGAAGAGCCTGCCATCGGGGGGCCTGTCGTAGCCGGTGCGTTCGGCATGAGTGGAGCGGACTATTACGGCGACGTTCGCAGCCACATGCCTTTTACCCGAGAGGCGCCCCCGCATCCGATCGGTATGGTTGATATCGAGCGCGTCCGGGCTGCCCGTCGACGTACGGAGGTCGCCTCGCGACATGCCACGCAGCGTCGACATCAGCCGCATCGCTGACTGGAACAGCTCGCCAGCTAGGCGGATCTAACTACCATCTCGGGCCGAGATACCTCAGCCTCGCCTGCCCAGCCGCGCGGGGCTGTTTCCATGCGCGATCCCGGATCGAGACGATCACCGTATGCCTTGAGCGTGGAAGGCAGTGGCAAGGCGGACCTTTATCATCCCGGACGACCGAGAGACGGTCGCAATTGAGGGCAGACTCTGCCGCGGCACATCTCTGTCCGCGGCAGAGGTAGCAACTCAGGCCGTGCGGCCGTTGGCTTCGCGTTTGGCCTCCCTACGGAACCGGTGCAGCACGAACTCGGTGTAGCCGTTCGGCTGGCTGGCGCCCTCGAAGATGAGCGCCTGCGCGGCCCGGAAGGCCGGCCCGTCGAAGGCCGGCGCCATCGCCCGGTAGGCCGGGTCGCCCGCGTTCTGGCGGTCGACCACGCCGGCCATCCGCCGGAGCGCTTCCTCCACTTGATCCCGGTCGACGATCCCGTGGCGCAGCCAGTTGGCGATGTGCTGGCTGGAGATCCGTAGGGTGGCGCGGTCCTCCATCAGGCCGACCTCGTGGATGTCGGGCACCTTCGAGCAGCCGACGCCCTGGTCGATCCAGCGGACCACGTAGCCCAGGATCCCCTGGCAGTTGTTGTCGAGTTCCTCCCGCACCGCTTCCGGCGCGAACGGACCCTCGGCCAGCGGCAGGGTCAGCATGGCGGCGCGGGTTGCGGGCGCCCGGCCGGCGAGGTCCGCCTGACGGGCGCGGACATCGACCTGATGGTAGTGCAGCGCGTGCAGCGTCGCTGCGGTGGGAGACGGGACCCAGGCGGTGTTGGCGCCGGCCTCCGGATGGGCGCCCTTGGCGTCGAGCATCGCGGCCATCCGGTCGGGGGCGGCCCACATGCCCTTGCCGATCTGGGCGTGGCCCGGCAGACCGCAGGCGAGGCCGGCATCGACGTTGCCGTCCTCGTAGGCCTGGATCCAGGCGGTCGCCTTCATGGCATCCTTGCGGACCACCGGCCCGGCCTCCAGGGAGGTGTGGATCTCGTCGCCGGTCCGGTCGAGGAAGCCGGTGTTGATGAAGAACAGCCGGTCGGAGGCCGCCGCAATCGCCGCCTTGAGGTTGAGCGTCGTGCGCCGCTCCTCGTCCATCACGCCGATTTTGAGCGTCCGCGGCGCCAGCCCGACCAAAGCCTCGACCCGGCCAAACAGCTCCACCGCGAAGGCGACCTCCTCCGGCCCGTGCAGCTTCGGCTTGACCATGTAGGCCGAGCCGGTCCGGCTGTTGCGCCGGGCGCCGTCGAGGTCGTGCCGGGCGATCAGCGCGGTCACCGCCGCGTCGAGGATCGTCTCGGGGATCTCGGCGCCATCGAGGGTGACAGCGTCGGTGTACATGTGGTGGCCGACATGCCGCACCAGCATCAGCGACCGCCCCGGCAGAGTCAGGCTGCCGCCATCGGGGGCCGTGTAGGTCCGGTCTTCCGCGAGACGTCGCTCGACAATGCGGCCGCCCTTGGACAGCTTGGCGACGAGGTCGCCGCGCATCAGGCCGAGCCAGCTCCGGTAGACCGCGACCTTGTCGGCCGAATCCACGGCGGCGACCGAATCCTCCATGTCCATGATGGTCGAGAGGGCTGATTCCAGCACCACGTCGGCGATGCCGGCCGGGTCGGTGCGGCCGATCGGGCTCGTCCGGTCGATGACGATCTCGATGTGCAGGCCGTTGTGGCGCAGCAAGAGCGCGGTCGGCGCCTCAGGCGTGCCGGTATAGCCCGCGAAGGCGGCCGAGCCGGTCGGGCCGGCGCTGCGGCCCGCGCCGAGGTCAACCGCGAGGCGCCCGCCCGTCACGGAGAAGCCGACGGCATCGGCCCAGGAGCCGACGCTGAGCGGCGCGGTCGCGTCGAGGAAGGCCTTGGTCTTGGCCACCACGGCGGCGCCACGGGCCGGGTTGAAGCCTTTGCCGGGCTCAAGGTCGCCGTCCTGCGGGATCGCGTCGGTGCCGTAGAGGGCGTCGTAGAGGCTACCCCAGCGGGCATTGGCGGCGTTGAGCGCGTAGCGGGCGTTCGAGATCGGCACCACGAGCTGCGGGCCGGCGATGTCGGCGATCTCCGCATCCACGTTCTCGGTGGTCACGCGGACGGCGCCGGGTTCCGGCTGGAGGTAGCTGATCCGGGTCAGGTAGGCCGCGTAGGCGGCCGGGTCGTGCGGCTGGCCGCGATGGTCGCGGTGCCAGGAATCGATGTCGGCCTGTAGGCCGTCGCGCCGGTCGAGCAACGCCCGGTTGCGCGGCGCGAGATCCCGCACGACTGCGGCGAAACCCGACCAGAAGGATTCGGCCGAGATCCCGGTTCCGGGCAGCGCCTCCTCGGCCAGGAAGGTGCGGAGGTCCTCCGCGACGACGAGCTTCGACATGGCTGTCTCCTGGGGTGGGGCGCCAGCCGTCAGAATAAATCGAACGGCAGGTGAAAATTATTTGAGTTCCCCTCGGTAGACCCCTTGGCACCCGCGAAAAAGGCGGCAAAACGGATTTGATTCTTTCCGCAGCGTTGAGAATGCACGATCAGAGCGACCTTGAGATCTTCGCCCGTGTGGTCCGCACCGGCAGCCTGACCCAAGTCGGGTCGGAGCTCGGTCTGTCGGTAGCGGTGGTATCAAAGCGGCTGAAGCGCCTGGAGGAGCGGCTCTCCGTGCGCCTGCTGCACCGGACCACCCGCCGCGTCGCCCCGACCGATGTCGGGGAGGCGTTCTTCCAGCGGATCGCCCCGATCGTCGATGCGATCGCGGAGGCCGAAAGCCTCGTGTCGCAGAACGCGAGCAGGGCTCGGGGGACCTTGCGGGTGACGGCGCCGAGTTCCTTCGGGCGGCTGCACATCGTCCCGCATCTGCGGGCCTTCTTCCCCCTGCACCCCGACCTCGTGCTCAACTTGGAGCTGAGCGACGATTTCGAATCGATCGTGGAGCGCGGCTACGACCTCGCGATCCGGGTCGGCGCGCTGGAAAGTTCCGGGCTCACGGCGGTCCGGCTCGCCCCGGTGCGCCGGGTTTTGTGCGCACGGCCGGGTTACCTCGACGCTGCGGGGCGGCCGAAGACCCTCGATGAACTGCGCGGGCATGTCTGCCTCGCCACGGAGAACCAGAACCCGTGGCGGCTGGTCGGGCCGGAGGGGCCCTGCACGGTGGGTGCGTCCGGCCCCCTGCGGACCCATTCCAACGAGGTGGTGCGGGAGGCGGTGCTCGGCGGCCTCGGGATCGCGCTGCGGTCCACCTGGGACGTCCACGCGGCGCTGCGCGACGGCTCGCTGGAGGTGGTGCTACCGGCCTACACGGCGGCGGCCTCGGCGGGCATCTTCGCGGTCTATCCGAGCCGGGCGTTCGTGCCGGCCAAGACCCGGGCGTTCATCGCTTTCCTCAAGCAGGTTTATCGGTCGAGCGAGGCCGGGGCGGCGGTGGAGACCGGGCCCAGCAGGGGCTCATCCTGAAAGCCCTTTCATGGGCGCCCTGCCCCGGTCGAAACGTCGGATCAGGCCCGGTTCGCCATGGCGGCGGCTCCGAGCCCCCACCGGACGAGGTTCTGCACCTCAGGAGACGATTTCGCCTCGGCGTAGCAGCGCAGCTTTTGGTGCGTTCCCCGAAGCCTGGAAAGGGATCGCGCGTCCGCCGTCGAGGCCGATCCGGTTCCCGGCCTGCTGCTCGACATCCTGCGGCATGCCGAACGGCTTCAGGAAAGCGCCCTAGAAGATCGCGTGGCGGATCCGCTCGAAGAAGGCGCCGCTCCGCTTGGCGGCCGTGTTCGGGAGCCGGCAGCTCGCCATTTCGCTGGTGGGACCAGGATCGGCCGCATCAACAATCTCGCTTGAGGAGGTGTTGCGGCATGGAGCGGGCCAGCATCAGGTCGGTGACCAGTCATGCGAGCTTGCTGTTGTAACCCAGAGCGGGCGTGCCTTGGATCGGCGATCGAGAAGGTACTCGCTGTTCAACCGGGATCTGTCCACGGCGCTCGGCCGCCCGTGAGTTCATGGGAGAAGCCGCTCACGCCGCCCTTCGGCGCTCCGGATAGAGCCCGTACAGCCCTTCGGCGCTGGCCTCGCACACGCCGCGCTCGGTGATGATGCCGGTTACCAGCCGCGCTGGCGTCACGTCGAAGGCCGGGTTGGCCACGGGACTGCCCGGCGAGACCACCTCGATCGTGGCGAAGCCGCCATCCGCGAGCCGGCCGGTCATGTGGGTGACCTCGCGTCCGTCGCGCTCCTCGATCAGGATCTCTTTCACGCCATCCTGCAGCGTCCAATCGATCGTCGAGAAAGGCAGCGCCGCGTAGAACGGCACGCCGGTATCGTGGGCAGCCAGCGCCTTCAGGTAGGTGCCGATCTTGTTGCAGACGTCGCCGCGCGCCGTGGTCCGGTCCGAGCCGACGATGCACAGATCGACTTTGCCGTGCTGCATCAGATGGCCGCCGGCATTGTCGGCGATCACCGTGTGAGGCACGCCGTGGCCGTTCAGCTCGAACGCGGTCAGCGCCGCCCCCTGGCTGCGCGGGCGGGTCTCGTCGACCAGAACGTGGACCGGCACGCCCTGCTCGTGGGCGGCGTAGACCGGCGCCAGCGCCGTGCCCCAATCCACGGTGGCGAGCCAGCCGGCGTTGCAGTGGGTCAGTACCGTGATCGGACCGCCACCCTTGGCCTTGTACAGGTCGGCGATGATCCGGCCGCCATGGGCGCCGATCGCACGGCAGCTCGCGACATCCTCCTCGGCGATGCGGCCGGCCTCCGCGAAGGCGCGGTCGAAGCGCTCGCCCGGCTGGACCTGCCGCAGGTTGGCGGCGACCCGGTCCAACGCCCAGCGCAGGTTGATCGCGGTCGGCCGCGTGGCAGCCAGCGCCGCTACAGCCTGCTCGAGGCCCTCGGCGGAGGCATCCGCCCGCATGGCGAGCGCCAACCCGTAGGCCGCCGTGACGCCGATCAGGGGCGCGCCGCGGACGATCATGGTGCGGATCGCCACGGCTGCTTCGTCCAGTGTGGCAAGGCGCTTCAGTTCGAACGCGAAGGGCAGGCGCGTCTGGTCGATCACCTGGACGCTGACGCCGTCCGGGTCCGGGAAGATCGTGCGGTACGGCTGGCCGTCGATGTTCAACTCTGCTGCCTCATTCTCATCCCAGCATCACTGTGCGCCACGCGCTACCCGCAGCGTCATCCATGTCAAGCCTGGATCGAAAGATCGCCGGAAGCGCTGTGAGCTGTGAGGTGCGGCCTATCAGTTCTCCGGAATGCCACCACACGCGCTGATCACAACCCTGACTGGCTCTCCCACGGTCATTACAGCCAGCACGAACCCCCCTGGAGCGAATGGCTCGTAGCCAAGTGTGCCGCCCTGCCGGATCGCCTCGTCGCGCGGCTGCCAGGTGGCCGTATCGAATCCCGGGGGTCGGCTAGGCTGGTAGCACTCGTCCATCGCGGGGGGCTCGCAGCTGGAAGCCCCTAATTGCCCCGAATCCACGTCGGCCCTCACCCAGGCGACCATCGCCTGCCCCATGCCGACGATGATGAAGGGCGAGCCCACCTGGGCGTGCGTAGGAATTTGTCGGTCGATACGAGAACGGCAACGTATCGACCCCATCAGGTGGGGAAATGGCCGGGCGAACGCGCTCTGGCGCTCGCTGCACCAGGGAGAAATACAGGGAGGATTTTCGCGCAGATGATGTTCGATTTACGGTAGAATGGGCGACTGAGCGATCCTTCATGGCTCTCGCGCGCCAAAGCACTGAGTAGAATTACTAATACAAATCGTTTTCTTGTTTTGTTCCAGTCATTTTTGCGCTTGAAACGTCATCCGGGAGGATTTAGCTTTCTGATGCTCGTCATGTCGGCGAGCGCTCACAAGCGACCGATCGCAATCGGTAGCTGTGCTTCACCAAAGTCTAGCAGCGGCGGCAGCCTTCCACATGCCGCAGCGGCTTCGACGATTTCCCTCAGAACACCCGTGCACTGCGCGGGCGGGAATCGTTGATGGTCGTTGCGCGGTTGGGTTGCTTTCGGTCTCCGAAGTGGAGACCTGCAATGTCTATACTGACATCAAAGCTCGCGACTTTATCAGCTCAGCCCAACGCGTTTGCGCTCGATAACGCCCCCCGGGTAGAGATACGGCCGGGAGTTGAGGCACGATACGGCCTCTGCCCGTGCACTACGCTCAAAGCCAATCCAGCCGCCGTCGGCGTTCATCCAAAGCAGCAGATCAAGAAGCTCCGGAGCTCTATCGAGCGGACAGGTCCGCTCGCCCCGGCGGTCGTCGACGAGAACTACGTGATTCTGTCCGGTCACGCGCGAGTTGAGGCCGTCAGCGCGCAATCTGACGCCATACCCATCGTGCAGATCTTCGGATTATCCGAAGCTCAGAAGCGCCTGTTCCTGCTCTCCGACAATCGCATCAGTGAGGATGCGCGGCTCGACCGCGAGCGGCTGGCCGAGCAAATCCCGGAGCTGACCGTCCTTTTCGAAGAGGCGGGCTTCGAGATTTCCGATACGGGCTTCGAGATCGCGGAGCTCGATGCCTTGATTGTCGATTTTTCCGACCAGAATGAGGTCGACGACCCTATCGATTCCACATCGCTGCAAGAGCCAGTCGTCCTTCACCCGGGAGACCTGTTTCAGCTCGGGGAGCATCGTATCGCCGTTGGCGATGCCCGCAATGCGGAATTATTAGACCGACTGCTGGCGGGGACCGCGATCGAGTGTGCGTTTCTCGACGTGCCCTACAACCTGGCGCAGGCCGCGCTCAGCTCGCGCGGTAAGGTACAGCATGCCGATTTCGCGTTCGCGTCCGGGGAGATGGACCAGCAGGAGTACGAGACTTTCCTATCCGCCGCGTTGGGAAACGCAGCACGGGTCTCTGCGCCGGGTGCGGTCCATTTCATCTGTATCGATTGGCGACATGTGCAGAATATGATCGCTGCGGCCTCGAGCATCTACGGCGCCTACCTCAACCTCGTCGTGTGGAACAAAACCAACGCCGGCCAGGGTGGCCTCTATCGCAACCAGCACGAGTTGATCGGCGTGTTCCGGGTCGGACAGGCGCGTCACCTCGACAACGTCCAGATGGGACGGCACGGCCGCAACCGGTCGAATGTCTGGACCTATTCCGGGGCCAATGTTTTTGGCGCTGAGCGGCTGGCAAATCTCGCTACCCATCCGACCGTGAAGCCGGTCCAACTAGTTGCCGACGCTCTGAAGGACGTCACGCGTCTCGGGGCTACGGTACTTGATACGTTCGTAGGCTCCGGGACCACGATCTTGGCCGGCGAGCAGGTCGGCCGCCGCGTGCGTGCGGTCGAGATCGAGCCCCGGTATGCGCAGATTGCAATCCGGCGCTGGGAGCGCATGACCGGGCGTGCGGCGGTCTGCGTCGAGACCGGCGCAACCGTCGACGACTTGCTTCAAACGCGTGGCCAGCCAGCCGCTGAGGGGCCGCATGGCGTAAGGGAGCTGAATGACACGTCGGCAGCGCGCGAAGCTGTAGCATCGGCCGTCCTCCCAGAGGATTCGCCCGCACCGCCTCCGCCGCGTGTCCGCATCCGCACTCGGGTTGCCTGACCGATCGATGGAGTGACTTACCCGGAGTGGCGCCGTTGCCTCTCCGCCGGACCTATGGGCGCAGCTGCGTATCAGCCGGAACGCGGCTGCGCGTTATCATCGTAAGATCTCGGCATAAGCCAAATGGTTCGAGGGGCGGTAATAATCAGCGCAGAATCAGGTATGTGCTTTGAAGTGTCGCAGGTATTCCGGATTGTGAGAGGCCTTTAAAGTTTGTAAGAATGCTATATTGATCCGCGACGGAATATGTTAGAGCCTCAGTTGCGGTTCTTCTGTCTACTTAGAACGCTGAAGCGCATCGCGCAGGCAGCGCTTCAAAGATGTCTTAAGCGCTCCTCGCCCTAAATAGGCGTAATGGGATATCTGTGCCCATGGTCAGAGCTTCATTCAACGTCGATATATCTGAGGACTTGTGATGAATGATGATCAAGACGAAAAAGTCGGCCCCGGTCATCCGCCGCGCAAAAACCGATTTCAGAAAGGAAAATCTGGCAATCCGCGCGGGAGGCCGAAAGGCAAGCTAAATATAAATACGATTGATGATTATTACCACCAAGCATTCTTTGAAGACAGCATTACTATCAATAGCAAAGATGGTCCCGAGCGTGCCAGCGCTTTCGTAGCGATGTTAATGGTCTTGAAAAAGAAAGCCTTGAATGGCGACAGCGCAGCGATCGAAAAAATTTTGGATCGCATCGAACGAAGAGCTGCAGCTACTCCACAGCCAAGCTCAGAAGCAGATCGATTGGAGAATGATGAGGCGGTCTTGCGCCGCTTCATGCGTCTTGGCCCCGCTCGACCTGTTGATATTGAGCCGCCCAACAGCGTCGCGGAGGACGATGATGGTTGATCGGGCTCGCCTCTTGAGGGCACTCCTCCGCCATGAGTTCTCGGCGTTCGTGCATCGGACGTTCCAGGTGCTCGAGCCTGGAACGCCCTACCAGCACAGCTGGCACCACGATCATCTAGCTTGGCAGCTTAAGCGCATCGCGCGCGGCGACATCAAGCGGTTGATCATCAACGTGCCGCCGCGCTCGATGAAATCGATCACCGTCTCGGTCGCATTCTCCGCCTGGTTGCTGGGGCATGTCCCGAGCCGACGGATCATCGCTGTCTCGTACGGGGCCGATCTCGCGAGGAAGCTTTCGCAAGACACGCGCACCGTGATGGAGGGCGCGTGGTTTCGCGAGCTATTTCCCGACTGCGTCCTCGTTCCTGGCCGGCAGCGCGATCTGGAGCTCACCACGACGCTTCGCGGCGGACGACTGGCTGTCGGCCTCGGCGGTGGCCTGACCGGGCGCGGGGCTGATGTCATCCTCATCGACGATCCGATGAAGGCGCTTGCTGCGGTCTCGGCAGCTGAGCGTCGGCGAGTGATTGAGTTCTACGAGGGCACACTGGTCTCGCGCCTAAACGACAAGGCTAAAGGCGCGATAGTCATCGTGATGCAGCGCTTGCATGCCGACGATCTATGCGGGCATCTCCGGGACCGGGAGCCAGACGCTTGGGAGGTCGTTGAGCTTCCCGCGATCGCCGTCCGGGACGAGGGGTTCTGTCTCAGTGACGGGGTAGATGACATCTACTTGCGATCGCGTGGCGAGGTGCTTCAGCCAGAGCGCGAGCCCCTTGACGTGCTTGAAGGTTTGCGTCGCCAACTCGGCGCCCTGACGTTCAGCGCGCAGTACCAACAGGCACCCGTACCCGCCGAGGGCAATGTGATCCGCCGGGATTGGCTGCGCTCCTATACGGATGATGAAGTGCCGGAGACCTTCGAACGCATCGTCGCATCCTGGGATACTGCTTCGACTTTGGGTGAGGCCAGCGACTGGTCTGCGGGCACGGTCTGGGGTGTGATAGGGTTAGACTACTACCTGCTCGATGTCGTCCGCGAACGGCTCGAAGCGCCGGAGTTGCGGCGCGCGATTGTGAGCCTAAGCCGGCATTGGAGTGCGGCCGCGACCTTGATCGAGGATACCGAGCTGGGGCGAGCCCTGCATCAGGATCTGCGTCGCACCGGAGTCTTGTCGACGATTCTGCGTCGCTCACGCTACGACAAGGAGGCTCGGCTGTTGGCGCAGACGGCTCGCTTCGAGGCCGGGCAGGTTCATTTGCCCTCCGAAGCCCCGTGGCTCGCCGACTACATCGCCGAGCTGCTGGCGTTTCCAAACGGTCGGCACGATGATCAGGTCGATAGCACTTCTCAGGCGCTCGATTATCTGACGACGCGCGCGGTGCCGCCGCAGCCCTTGCGGCGTCGCAATCCCGTGCGGCGTGAGATCGAGCGTCGCTGATGTTGGGGCTGCTTGTTCGGTCAGATCTGGATGGCATAGCAGCGGTCATTGGCGGCGTCGTACGCTTGCCTCTGCGCGATCATCCAATCCTCCGTTCGGAGCCATTCTTTGCAGGCATCATCCGGGCAGTTCCACGGTTGATGCTCCCCACAGCCTAGCTGCACCCCCGAATGTCCCGCGTCCCTCCGCGCTCGCAGCGTGAGGGCGACCGTGTTGACCCGCCGCGCCTCTTGGGCTGCCGCAGTGCGAGCGCTCAAGGCTGAACGACCGAGCAGATGGAGCTGCGAGCTCAGGCTGCCGAGATCTCGGGGTCAGGAGTAGACGGTCGGATCACGATTGCTGCGGTCGCAGTCCAAATATGAACGTTGGTCGTGCTCTCGGTCGACGGCGTGGACCCGCACGGCCTTGCCAGGCGCTCGGCAGCCCCCCACGCTGAAGTCAGCGGGTCGAACAGGCTGATAATAAAGGCCGTCAGGCTTGAATTGGGCTGTTCGCCCGACGAAATCGGTGCGGTTTCTAACCCACGCAGCCTCCGCGCGATCCAGTATCCCGACGTATCGACTCGCTTTAGGGGCCGACCTCGCTCCCGGACTGGCGCGGGCCCCGCGAGGCCGACAGCTCGACCTGTCGCCAGCCCATCTCGCAATCGGTCTCTCGAAGTCCTCCCCTCCAGGAACCCCACTACGTGTTCTCCAGGAAGCATTGGTATCGAGGTCATGCGATCTGGCCGCGGTAATTCGCATTGCGGGAGCGGCCGTCGTTTTCTCATAATTCGACTGGACTTATCGGTCGATTGGAGCGGTAATACTCGTGTGGTTGGCCAATTAACCTGCGCGATCGCGACGAGGAGAGCATTAGCGCGGGTCATCCCAATTGCTCTGCCGGTCATGAGTCGTCACCCGGCGATGTGAGCTCCTGCATGTCGTTGGACTGAGGCGCCTTCGCGCAAGCTGTAAAAAGTTTCCGGCGATCACGTCGCCCCGCAAGGTCTCTCCTGGCCATGTGCGGGGCCAGGTCAGTGGCGGGGCTGGTCCCGCCGCTAGCCTGAGGCGCACTGCAGTGAACATCTACACATCAATCCAAACCCATCCTTTGTCGCCCCCGTCCCAGGTGGTTCCAGGACCGGTATCGCCCGGAAGCTCAGCCGCGCGCTGGCGCGTCCCGCGCGCCTCCGCGCTCAAAGCGTGAGGGCGGCTATGTCGAACCGCACAATCTCATGGGCTGCCGCCCTACGCGAACTCAAAGCGGACCGCGCCATCCGCTCTCCAGTTCGCGAGGAGCGCCTGCGCGCGAGCGCGGGCCTGCGCGGCACGCCCCCGCTCGCCATGAGCGTGTGGCGTGGGCATTCGAGCCGGCGCTACGTCGTGGTGGTGCAGCCGCTCGACGCTCCCGATCCGGTCGCCGAGCATCCCGCGGTCGTCCTCGCGGTCGCTCGCGATGAGCGCGGGCAGGCAGGAATTATCGCCGCCCGCGCCTGCGAAGCTGGCGATAGCGGCCTCCTCGGTTGGCTCGCTGCCTGTGCCGGGCTCGGCGCGCGTGAGCTGCACGCTTATCGATTGGCTGAGACGGCGCCTGAGCGCGCGGCGGTCGCGGCCGACCTGACCGGATCGGCTGCTGTAACCGCCACGGGGGTGGCGTGATGGTACGCCGTGAGTTCAGCAAAACGGTGCTGCGCACCGCCCTCGCCCGCGCGGACGGACGCTGTGAGGGCGTGCTGGCGGACGGCAGTCGCTGCCCATGCGCGCTGCAGGCGGGGCGATTTCACTACGATCACATCGTCCCAGCTGCGTTGACGGAGGATGCTTCCCTGGGGAACTGCCAGGTCCTGTGCCGCCCCGGTCATGCAGCCAAGACAGCGGTCGACGTCGGCGTAATCGCGCGGGTGCAACGAATGCGCGACAGGCATGCGGGCATTACCGATCCGCATCGACGAACGTTGCCGGGCGGCAAGGCTAGCCCGGTCAAGCGGTTGATCGGCGGTGGCGTCATCCGCCGCGATACCGGCGAGCGTCTAGATCGAGGCGGGCGGTGACCCGGATGCGGCGCAGCCTCGTCATCACCCGTCCCGATGCCGTGGGCAAGAGTTGGGCTGGCCTGCGCGGTCGGGCGCTAGTGGTTGAGCTCTGACGGTTGAGTCCGTGTGGGGTTTCGGTTTGAGGCCCATCCTGCGAGTCTGGCCGGATGCGCAGTGGCATCTCTTTCACGCTCTCCACCTCGGATCGCCTTCGGCTCGAAGCACTCGTGGCGGA
>NZ_JAKSYH010000153.1 GCF_022829295.1 Methylobacterium sp. J-088 | reverse complement strand
ATCGAGGTGCAGGCCGCCATCAAACGCTTCATCGCCGAGAGTAACGGCAATCCGAAGCCCTTCGTCTGGACCGCCGACCCGGATCGCATCATCCAGGCCGCAAAGCGCGGGCACCAAGTGTTAGACTCGCACCACTAGATCATAGCGCGCGGCGGGTTTCGCATCATCATAGTCCGAAAGCCGGAGACCACCCTTCGGGACGATGCCCGCGCTCAGGCGCAGGCCCGGAAGCCGGACCGCTCGGCCTCCTGGCGGGCGAGGCTGAGGACGCGGCGGCGCGCCTGGCCATCGTCGATCGCCAGCCAGTGGCGCACCAGGGCCAGGAGCTCGCCGGCATCCGCGTCCAGGGATTCCGCGCCCGGGGATTGCGTGTCTGCGACCGCATCGGTGAAGAAGGCCTCGACCGGCCGATCGAGTTCGCGGGCGCGCCGCTCGAGTGTGGCGCTCCGGCGCCCCGACCGATGGGCCGCGGCGCGTTTCCGCGCGTGTCCGGCGGGCAGCGGCTGAGCCGGAGCCACGAGCGTGAACTGAGTCATGCCTCAAAACCGGCCGCGCCCCCGGAGGGTTTCGCCCCCGCGCGGCAGGGTGGCGGCAGGGTAAAGATGACCTTAACGGCTCCGGCCGCCCTCACCAGGTCCGGGGATCGCGGGGGCCGGACAGGTCGGGCAGCGTCTCCCGCTCCGGGGCGACCCATCCGGCCCAGAGCAGCGCCATCACCCCCGTGAGAAGCGGAAGCGCCGTGCTGAGGACGATGCTGAGCGTCAAGGCGATCCTGCCGGCAGAGTGCGAACCGATCCGGCCACCTTGTCCCGGCAGGCGTATGCACGGCCTTAAGGAGATCGATCGCATTGCGGAGGCCGGGCCCGCGGGATGCGGGACAACCCCGCCCGGCGGCGGTCCATCCCGTGCCCCGGGCGGCCGGCTTCATCAGCCTGTTACAGAGCCGTATTACCGGCGGCCCTCGCGGCTGGCGTGAGGAGGGCTCGGATGACGGCGCGTTACTGCATCGATCCGCTCGACCCGTATGCCGAGGCGCAGGTGCTCGTCACCTACCGGGAGGGCCGGCCGCTCCCCGCGCTCACGTCCGTCCTCGACGGCCAGGGCCGCGACCTGCTGCCGGACCTGTCCGAGGCCTGCATCCGGATCCTGCAGCTCGAGATCGCGGTGTATTACAGCCCCGGTGATCCCTTCGCCTGGACGCTGCATGCGGTTGACGTCGCAGCCGCTCCGGCGCTCGCGTAAGGCCCCGGCCGAGTCAGGCCAGGGCCGGTTCCTGGGTCAGGGCGCCGAACTCGCTGACCATGCATTCGTGCATGCGCCGCAGCCACGCCCGCGCCTCGGCGGTCTGGGCCTCCGCCCGCTCGACCCGCTCGGCCGCCGCGCGCACCTGAGCCTCGGCGCGCTCCGCCCGGGCCACAGCCTCGCGCAGCAGGGATTCGGCATGGAGCGCCCGATCCTCGGCGGCGCGCGCGGTCGCGTCCGCTTCCCGAACCGAGCGCTGGGCCTCCCGCATCGAATCCCGAGCGTTCGTCTGAAGGTTGCGCACCCGAGTCGCGAGGCCGCGCACGGCCGTCAGGGAGGCCGACCAGTCGTCGGGCTCAGAGGCCGACTCCGCGGCCGGAATCGGCCCGGAGAACAAAGCCACCACCCGGTCGATCGGATCGCTCCGGCCGTCAGCGGCTCCGAAGGCGGCCGGGGCGCGCGCCGCGAACGCCGCGCCGCTCATGCCGCGGCCTGGTCGGTCATATCGGAGAATTCGGACAGGATCGCTTCCTGGACGCGCCCGAGCCATTCCTCGGCGTGCCGTGCCCGCTCCTCGGCCGCGCGGGCACGGGCCTCGGCCGCTTTGGCGCGCTCTTCGGCGGCGATGACCTGCGCTTCGGCGCGCACCTGGACGTCGCGGGCCTGCATCTCCGCGATGCGGGCCCGCTCGTTGGAGGCGTTGATGTCCTCCCGGACCCGCTCCAGCACGTGCTCGATGCGCTCCTCCCGCTCCCGGGCCTGCGCCTCGACCACGCGCGCCTGTCGGGCGGCGGCCTGGACCCTGTGGATCAGACCGTCCCACTCCTGCGGCGCCGGATTCGTCGGCGTCGGGAGTTCGACCGGATCCGGCATCGACGAGACGACCCGCAGCACGCTGCCGAGGCCGGCTTCGGCCGCGGCGCCGAGTTCCTGCTTGAGTCTCTCCGCGGGCCGGAAGCGCGGGTCGTTCAGAAGCCTCTGCAGCTCGCTCACGGACCTTATGCTCCCTACCGGCCGGATCTGATCCAACTAAACTGGTAAAAATGGTTAACGAAGGGTTAAAACAGGGGCGAGCCCGCGCGAATGTTGGCGCGTACGTGATCCTCGTGATCCTGCGCAGGGTTTCCGCACGACGCCGCGAGTTCATCCCCGGAGATGTGCATCAGCGGCCGGACAGGGATCATGATGTCGAGGGCGACCGGCGGGACGACGATCTCGGGGCGCAGGCAGCGGTCGGCGTGGATCGGGCCGGTCAGCGCGGTGGCCGCCCCGGAGCCCGTCAGCGCCACCGCTCCTTCATGCAGGCGAGGACATAGACGGTGCGCATGCAGCGCTCCTTGTCGTCCTGCGAATGGGCGTTGCCCATGCAGGCATCCATCCCGGTCGTCAGCAGTAGGCGATCGATGTCGTTCTTGGATTCGCAGGTGAAGATCGGCTGGAAGCCCTCGAACCGGCTGACCTGCCAGAAGATCGCGACGAACAGCAGCAGGCAGAAGGCGCAGACGAGCAATCGGCTATCGTAGAACCAGTGCCTGCGCTCGCCGGTCATGACGGCCCTACGAACCTTCAGCTGCGGCTCGTTGAACCCGTGTCAGGCTCGCCGAGCCTGAGACCAATGCGCCGCGGCCGGATGACCGTCTGGCGAATGGTGGAGACGACAGGGATCGAACCTGTGACCTTTCCCATGTCAAGGGAATGCACTACCGCTGTGCTACGTCTCCTTACCGACCGCGATCAGATTCACCGAACCTGGAAGCCATCGAGAAAGCCCGGACTTCTCGGCTGCTCATGAGGAGTGCCGACACCCCTGTCAAGGGAGTGCCCTCCCGCTGAGCGACGCGCCCGGGCCGGAGCCGTGTGGGCTCCGGTGGGCGGGGCCTATAGCCCCTGCCCGGCTGGGGCGCAAGCGGAACCTGTCTTTTGGAAGACGCTGCGCACGGCCGGTCCGTGCGAGGTGCACGGGCTCGGCAAAATGCGCTATGGGCCTGCCGCCCGGCATCCGGCCGCGCCGCAGGGCGCCGGCCCGCCGCCTCATGCTTCGAGACATGAACTGCATCTTCGACCACGATCGGGGTGATTCGACCCGCGAACTCGGATCCGCGGGGGCCGGGATCGTCGCTGCCGCCGACGAGAGTCAGCGCTGATGGCCTCCGCATCGGGCCCCGAGCTGCCCACCTCGCGTCTGCCGCCCGCGCAGATCACGGGATTCGGACGTAAGCCCCGCCCCCTGTCGGCGCGGGTGGCGGCGGACGGCTTGCGCGTGGCGCTGCCGGGGCTCGCGGGACGCTGGGTCGAGATCATCCTGGCGAACGATCCGGCCGAGGGCCGCGACACCGTCCCGGATATCAGCTTCGTCGGTGCTGACGGGCGCCCGGGCTCGCTCCTGCCGCAGGAGGCGCGGGGCGGGGGCGCCTTCGCGTGGATCGGCCGCCTGCCCGAGGACGTCGTCGAACTCCGCGTCGCCGACCCGTCAGGACGGGTGCCGGCCCGGCTGCGCCGGATCGCCCTGCGCCGCCTCGCCCGGCCGATCCTGGCCGGGCGAGGCCTCCTGCGCGAGCCGGGCCTGACCGTGCAGGCCCTGTACTGGCGCGTTCTCGGCAAGAAGGTCCGGGCCCGGGGCTTCCTCGGCCGGGCCCTGCGCCACCGGCGGGTGACCGGCTACGAGGCGTGGCTCGGCACCCACACCCTGCGCCGGCCCGAGCGTGACGGGATCGCCTCCGAGATCGCCGCCTGGGCCGACCCGCCGCTGATCTCCGTGCTGATGCCGGTCCACGACCCCGATCCGAAGGTGCTCAGGGCCGCCCTCGCCTCGCTCGCCGCGCAGCTCTACCCGCACTGGGAACTCTGCGTCGTCGACGATGCCTCGACGCGCCCCGCGATCCCAAAAATCCTGGCCCGGGCGGCCGAGACCGACCCCCGCATCCGCGTCCTGACCCGGGCCGAGAACGGCCACATCGCCCGGGCGACCAACGACGCGCTGGGCCTCGCCCGGGGCGTGGTCTGCGCCTTCATGGACCACGACGACGTGCTCACCGTGGACGCGTTCTACGAGGTTGCCCGGGCGTTGCGTCGCGACCCGGACCTCGTGTTGATCTACAGCGACGAGGACAAGATCGATGGGCGCGGCCGCCGCTTCGACCCGCATTTCAAGGCGGGCTTCGACCGCGAGCTGCTCTACGCGCAGAACTACATCAACCATCTTACGGTGGTGCAGACCGAAGCCTTGCGCGCCGTCGGCGGCCTGCGCCCCGGCTTCGAGGGCAGCCAGGACCACGACCTGTTGCTCCGGCTGACCGACGGCCTCGACCCCGCCCGCATCCGCCACATCCCGCGGGTGCTCTACCATTGGCGCGCCGCGCAAGGGTCCGGCACCTTCTCGGACCGGTCGCTCGCCCGGGCCGAGGCCGCGCGCCTGCGCGCCCTCGAAGAGGTCGTGGCGCCCTTCGGCGGGCGGGTCGAGCGCGGGCCCGGCGGCTTCAACCGTCTGATCCGGCCCCTGCCGGCGCCGCCGCCTCGGGTCTCGGCGATCATCCCGACCCGGGACCGCGCCGAGATCCTGTCGGCGACCCTCGACGGATTGCTGACCGCGACCGATTACCCCGACATCGAGGTGATCATCCTCGACAACGACAGCCGCGAGCCCGAGACCGCTTCCCTGTTCGCCCGCTACCGCGACGATCCGCGGGTGCGCGTCGTACCGGTGCCGGGGGCGTTCAATTTCTCCGATCTCTCCAACCGGGGTGCGGCGGCCGCGACCGGGCCGGTGCTGCTGTTCCTCAACAATGACATCGAGGTGCTGGAGCCGGACTGGCTCACCGAGATGGTCCGCCACGCGGTCCGGCCGGAGATCGGCGCGGTCGGGGCGAAGCTCCTCTATCCGGACCGGACCATCCAGCACGGCGGCATCGTGCTGGGGATCGGGGGCGTGGCCGGTCACAGCCATCTCGGCGTGCCGGACGCGGATCCGGGCTACTTCTGCCGCATGGTGATCGCCCACGAGGTCTCGGCCGTGACGGGGGCCTGTCTCGCCATGCGGGCCGACGTGTTCAGGCAGGTCGGCGGCTTCGACTCAGCCGCCCTGAAGGTCGCCTTCAACGACGTCGACCTCTGCCTGAAGATCCGCCGGGCCGGCTACCGGATCGTCTGGACGCCCTTCGCCCGTTTGATTCACCACGAGTCGAAGAGCCGCGGGGCCGAAGACACGCCCGAGAAGCAGAAGCGGTTCGAGGGCGAGGTGCTCACCATGCTCGACCGCTGGGGCCCGGAGCTGCGCGCCGACCCGTACTACAACATCAACCTGTCACGGAATTCCGCGCACTACCGCGTCTAAGCGGCCGCCCCGACTCGATGGGCGCGCACGGTGCCATGCATGCGTCAGTGGGTGAACTTGCGTCCGAAGCCGGTTGCGATACCTCTGGACATGCCGCAAGAGGCGGTTCCGGCCATGGCGCTCAAACGAGCGCGCGGCGAGGGTGACAATCAGAGATGAGTGCGAATTCCCCGACGGTCACGGGCCTCGAGCGCGACGCCCAGCAGGCAATGGGTGACCACAAGGTCCACCCGAACGAGATCGCCATCGGCGTGGTGATCGGCCGCGCGTCGGAATACTTTGACTTCTTCGTGTTCGGCATCGCCTGCGTGCTGGTCTTCCCGAAGGTGTTCTTCCCCTTCGTCGATCCGCTCAAGGGCACGCTCTACGCCTTCGCGATCTTCGCCCTCGCCTTCATCGCCCGCCCGATCGGCACCGTGCTGTTCATGGCGATCGACCGGCGCCACGGCCGCAGCGTGAAGCTGACCACGGCCCTGTTCCTGCTCGGCGGCTCGACGGCCGCGGTGAGCTTCCTGCCGCGCTACGACAGCATCGGGATCTCGGCGGTCTACATCCTCGCCGGTCTGCGGATCCTGCAGGGCCTCGCGCTGGGCGGTGCCTGGGACGGATTGGCCTCGCTGCTCGCGATGAACGCGCCGCGCGAGCGCCGCGGCTGGTACGCGATGATCCCGCAACTCGGCGCGCCGCTCGGCTTCATGGTGGCGAGCGCCCTGTTCGCGTTCTTCCTGGTCAACCTCGACGAGGCCGACTTCATCGACTGGGGCTGGCGCTTCCCGTTCTACTGCGCCTTCACGATCAACGTGGTCGCCCTGTTCGCCCGGCTGCGCCTCGTGGCGACCGACGAATTCGCCCGGATGATGGACCTCGACCGGCTGCGCCCGGTCCCGGCGCTGGAGCTGTTCCGGCACCATGCGGGCGACGTGGTCCGCGGCGCCTTCGTGCCGCTGGCTGCCTTCGCGCTGTTCCACTTGGTGACGATCTTCCCGATCGCGTGGCTGGCGCTGATGAACACAAATACCCGCTCGCCGGGCGAGTTCCTGATCGTGCAGTTCTCCGGGGCCATCGTGTGCGCCGGCGCGGTTGCCGCTTCCGGGTTGATCGCGGACCAGATCGGCCGCCGCAACAGCCTGATCATGAGCAGCTCGCTGATCGGCTTCTTCGCCCTCGGCAGCATCATCGCGCCGCTCCTGTTCGGTGAGAGCGCCATCGGCCAGACGATCTACGTCACAATCGGCTTCATGCTGCTCGGCCTGGCCTATGGCCAGACCGCGGGTGCGGTGAGCGCCCGCCTCGGCAATCACTACCGCTACACCGGTGCCGCGCTGACCTCGGACTTCGCGTGGCTGCTCGGTGCGGGCTTCGCGCCGCTCGTGGCGCTGTTCCTGTCGCAGCGCTACGGGCTGGCGATGATCGGGGTCTACCTCCTCTCGGGGGCGGTCTGCAGCCTCGTGGCGCTGTTCTTCGATCGCTCGGAAATGCGCCAGATGTAGCCGGTCCGGCCCCGCGGCTCCGGCCGCGCGGCCCCGATGGCTGACAGGAATGCCGCCTCGCGCGGTACGGCTGGAGCGCCGCGTGAGCGGCATATGGGACGCGCCGCGTGAGCGGCTTGGCAGAAGCGCCGCGCAAGCGGCATGGGATAACGAGACGCGTGCTGTGACCTCTACGACCCATCGAGCGGACAGGATCGACATCGTGCGAGCCCGGATCGGCCGTGGGCGGCTCCTCCTGCCGCTCCTTGCCCTACCTCTCCTGACCCTTCTGGGCGGCTGCAACATGGTCGTCCTGCACCCGGCCGGCTACGTGGCCGAGCAGCAGCGCAACCTCGTGCTGGCTGCCACCGGGCTGATGCTCCTGATCATCGTACCGGTGATCGCCTTCACACTGATCTTCGCGTGGCGCTACCGCGCTACCAACGAGGATGCGGTCTACGATCCCGAATGGCACCACTCGACCCAGCTCGAGGTGCTGATCTGGACGGCGCCGCTGATGATCATCATCGCGCTGGGCGCGCTCACCTGGATCGGGACCCACACCCTCGATCCGTTCCGGCCGCTGAGCAAGCTCGACGCCAAGCGCGACGTCCCGGCGGGCACGCAGCCGCTGGAGATCGAGGCTGTGGCGATGGATTGGAAGTGGCTGTTCCTCTACCCGCAATACGGGATCGCCACGGTCAACGAGGTCGCGGCGCCGGTCGATCGGCCGATCCGCTTCAAGATCACCGCCACCGACGTGATGAACACGTTCTACGTGCCGACGCTCGCCGGCATGGTCTACGCGATGCCGGGGATGCAGACCCAGCTCCACGCGGTGATCAACCGCGAGGGCGCCTGGGAGGGCCGTTCGGCCCATTACAGTGGCGCCGGCTTCTCCAACATGTTCTTCAAGTTCCACGGCAAGACCAACGACGGCTTCGACCAGTGGGTCGCCCAGACCAAGGCCAAGGGCGGCGAGCTGACCCAGGAGGCCTATCTGAAGCTTGAGGAGCCGAGCGAGGCCGAGCCGGCGCGCTACTACAAGTCCTACATGAAGGGCCTCTACGACCGGATCATCGGCATGTGCCCCCGGCCCGATCAGATGTGCGTCGGCGAGATGACCAAGATCGACGCCAGGGGTGGCGCGTCCGGCGAGGAGGCCGAGGCCAACTACAAGCGGCTGCAATACGATAACCGCTTAGCCGAGCGCGGTGTCGAGGCGCCGGGTGCGACGGCGCCGGCCTCCGAGACCGGCCCGCACGGCCAGACGCAGCCTCAGGGCATGAAGCCGCGGCCCGACATGGGCAACCCCGATGTCCGGGGACAGAAGGCGCCCGACAGCCAGGGCAAAGGCTCCGGCGAGGGCCAGAGCGAGGGCGGACAGATCGCCCCCAAGCAGCTCAACCAATGATTCGACTGAACCCGTGATGCAACTCGAACCGAAGATGCCGCTCCCGTCGCGAGCGGACCCCACACACGAGACCGGCGGTCGCCGTCGAACCCACTGAACGGGCCGATCCCATGTTCGCAAACCTCGATCTACAGCAACTGCTCTTCGGACGATTTACGATCGAGCAGATCCCCTATCACGAGCCGATTCTGCAGGCGACGTTCGCGGGCGTCGCCGTGGTCGGCCTCGCCGTGCTCGGCGTCATCACCTACTACCGCTTCTGGGGACCGATGTGGCGTGACTGGATCACGTCGATCGACCACAAGAAGATCGGCATCATGTACTGCATCTTCGCGGCGGTCATGCTGCTGCGCGGCTTTGCCGACGCGATGCTGATGCGCTCGCAGCAGGCGGTGGCGTTCGGTGACGAGCAGGGCTTCCTGCCGCCGCACCATTACGACCAGATCTTTACCGCCCACGGCATGATCATGATCTTCTTCGTGGCGATGCCGTTCGTCACCGGGATGATGAACTTCGCCGTGCCGTTGCAGATCGGCGCCCGCGACGTCGCCTTCCCGTTCCTCAACAACTTCAGCTTCTGGATGACGGTCGCCGGCGGCATGCTGGTAATGGTCTCGCTGTTCGTGGGTGAGTTCTCCCGCGCCACGTGGCTCGCTTATCCGCCGCTCTCCGGGGCGGCGATGAGCCCCGGCGTCGGCGTCGACTACTACATCTGGGCGCTGCAGATCGCCGGTATCGGGACCTTGCTGTCGGGCATCAACCTGATCGCCACCATCGTGAAGATGCGGGCGCCCGGCATGACCATGATGAAGCTGCCGATCTTCGTCTGGTCGTCGCTGTGCACCAACATTCTGATCGTGGCCGCCTTCCCGATCCTCACGGCCGTTCTCGCGATGCTGTCGCTCGATCGCTACGTCGGCACGCACTTCTTCACGAACGACCTTGGCGGCAACGCCATGCTGTACTTCAACCTGATCTGGATCTGGGGCCACCCGGAGGTCTACATCCTGATCCTGCCGGCGTTCGGGATCTTCTCGGAGATCACCTCGACCTTCTGCGGCAAGCGTCTGTTCGGCTACACCTCGATGGTCTACGCGCTGGTGGTGATCACCATCCTCGCCTACCTCGTGTGGCTGCACCACTTCTTCACGATGGGCTCGGGTGCGGACGTGAACTCGTTCTTCGGGATCACGACCATGATCATCTCGATCCCGACCGGGGCGAAAATCTTCAACTGGATGTTCACGATGTACCGCGGCCGGATCCGGTTCGAGGTGCCGATGCTCTGGGTGGTGGCGTTCATCGTCACCTTCGTGATCGGCGGCATGACCGGCGTGCTGCTGGCGGTGCCCCCGGCCGACTTCGTGCTGCACAACTCGCTGTTCCTGATCGCGCACTTCCACAACGTGATCATCGGTGGCGTGCTGTTCGGCATGTTCGCCGGCGTGACCTTCTGGTTCCCCAAGGCCTTCGGGTTCAAGCTCGACGAGTTCTGGGGCAAGGTCGCCCTCGTGTTCTGGGTGACCGGGTTCTACGTCGCCTTCATGCCGCTCTACGTGCTCGGCCTGATGGGCGTGACCCGGCGCATGCAGCACTTCGACGACCCGTCGCTGCAGATCTGGTTCGTGATCGCCGCCATCGGCGCGGTGCTGATCGCGTGCGGTATCGCCTCGCAGGTCGTGATGTTCGTGGTCTCGATCCGCAACCGCGACAAGCTGCGAGACCTGACGGGCGATCCGTGGGGCGGCCGGACACTTGAGTGGTCCACCTCCTCGCCGCCGCCGGACTACAACTTCGCGTTCACGCCCGTCGTCCACGATTCGGACGCGTGGTGGGACATGAAGAACCGCGGCTTCGCCCGCCCGATGACGGGCTACAAGCCGATCCACATGCCCAAGAACACCGCGGCCGGCGCGATTCTGGCGGGTCTGAACTTCGTCTTCGGCATCGCGATGATCTGGTACGTCTGGTGGCTGGCGGCGCTCAGCTTCGTGGCGATCTTCGTCGTCGCGATTGCCCACACCTTCAATTACAACCGCGACTACTACATCCCCGCCGACACCGTCAGCCGGACGGAAGGTCAGCGGACGCGTGAGCTGGAGATGGCGTGATCCCATGATGCACGCGGAGACTGCACCCCCCGGCGCCGCGGCGCCGGTGTTCTACCAGACCGACGAGGAGGGCCATCATTCCGAGGGCTCGACCATGCTCGGGTTCTGGCTCTACTTGATGAGTGACTGCCTCATCTTCGCGACCCTGTTCGCGACCTACGGGGTGCTCGGGCGCAGCTACGCGGCCGGCCCCACCCCGAAGGAGCTGTTCGACCTGCCGGGCATCGCGGTGAACACCGCCATGCTGCTGTTCTCGTCCATCACCTACGGCTTCGCCATGCTGGAGATGGACCGGGACCGGGTGAAGCAGACGCAGATCTGGCTCGCCGTCACCGGCCTGTTCGGCGCAGCCTTCGTGGCGCTGGAGATCCGGGAGTTCGTCCACCTGTTCCACGAGGGCGCGCCGCCCTGGCGCAGCGCGTTCCTGTCATCGTTCTACACCCTGGTGTCGACCCACGGCCTGCACGTCTCCATGGGCATCCTGTGGCTGATCGTGCTGATGGTGCAGGTCGGCAAGCGCGGCTTGATCGTCGAGAACAAGCGGCGGCTGATGTGCCTGTCGATGTTCTGGCACTTCCTTGACCTTATCTGGATCGGCGTCTTCACCGTCGTCTACCTGATGGGAGTGCTCGAATGAGCGCCGACGCACGCCACCTCACCGGTCACGGTCAGGACACGCACGATTCCCACGCCCACAGCTCGGGCGGGCACGGGACCGTCCAGAGCTACATGACCGGCTTCGTCCTGTCGGTGATCCTGACGGTGATCCCGTTCTGGCTGGTGATGGGCAATGTGCTCGACAACAGCCTCGTCACTACCTTGGTGATCCTGGCGCTGGGCGGCGTCCAGATGGTCGTGCACGTTGTCTACTTCCTGCACATGAACACGAAGTCGGAGGGCGGCTGGACCTTTCTGGCGCTGATCTTCACCATCATGGTGGTGGTGATCATGCTGGCTGGCTCGGTGTGGGTGATGTACCACCTCAATCACAACATGATGCCGATGGACGCCCACGACGTCATGAACAACGCCCGCTGAGCGGGCGCGCGACAGTGGACCCGTCGGGGTCGGCGGGGGGCTCCGGTGCGGACCCCTCCCCGGCCCCGTTGTCGTTGGGGCGACGCATCGTGTTCGGGGCCGCCGCGGCGCTCGTATTCGTGGTGCTCGTCGGGCTGGGCACCTGGCAGGTTCAGCGCCGGGCCTGGAAGCTCGACCTGATCGCCCGGGTGGATGCCCGGGTCCACGCGCCGGCGATGCCGGCCCCCGGTCCCGCCGAATGGCCGCGGATCGGCCCCGACGACGCCTACCGGCACGTCACGGTCTCGGGCACCTTCCTGCACGATCGCGAGACCCTGGTTCAGGCGGTGACCGAGCGCGGCGGCGGCTTCTGGGTCGTGACGCCGCTGCGCCGCTCCGACGGCAGCCGCGTGCTGATCAATCGCGGCTTCGTGCCCGGCGACCGCCGGGATCCGGCGACCCGGGCGGCCGGGCAGGTGGCGGGCGAGACCACGGTGACCGGTCTTTTGCGGGTGACCGAGCCGAAGGGCGCGTTCCTGCGCTCCAACGCTCCGAAGGACGACCGCTGGTATTCCCGCGACGTCGCGTCCATCGCAGCGGCCCGGGGACTCTCTGATGTCGCCCCCTACTTCGTGGATGCCGACGCGACGCCCAATCCCGGCGGCCTGCCGGTGGGCGGGCTGACGGTGATTGCCTTTCCCAACAGCCACTTGGTCTACGCGCTCACGTGGTACGGGATGGCGCTGACGCTGGCGGGGGCAATGGTCTACCTGCTGCGGAGCGGGCGCAGGGACAAACAGGTTTCCAAAGGGCGTGAGCCCTTTGGCGGGTGATCAGGGCGGAGCCCTGATGTCTGTGGGACTCCGCGCCGCCGCAGGGCTCTGCCCTGCACCCGCAAAAGGTCGAGACCTTTTGAATCCGGACGAGAGGCACGGTGCGGGATCGACCTGAGGGGAGTAGCCCGCTCCGAGCACGTCCCTATAATGGCATGACAAACGCCATAACGAGTCAACGCCATGACCTCCCGCATCCCGAACTTCGCCGACATCCCGCTCGCCGGCGAATCGCTCGCGGTCGCGGCGCCTGTGCTCGGCGAGCCCTGGATGACGCCGGAGGGCATCCCGGTGAAGGGCCATTACGGGCCTGAGGACCGGGCGGGCATCGAGTTCCTCGACACCTATCCCGGCGTCGCACCGTTCCTGCGCGGCCCCTACCCGACCATGTACGTCACCCAGCCCTGGACGATCCGGCAATATGCCGGCTTCTCCACGGCCGAGGATTCGAACGCCTTCTACCGGCGCAACCTCGCGGCCGGGCAGAAGGGCCTGTCGGTGGCCTTCGACCTCGCCACGCACCGGGGCTACGATTCCGACCATCCCCGCGTCTCGGGCGATGTCGGCATGGCGGGGGTCGCGATCGACTCGATCTACGACATGCGCACGCTGTTCTCAGGGATTCCCCTCGACGAGATGACCGTGTCGATGACGATGAACGGCGCGGTGCTGCCGATCCTCGCCCTCTACATCGTCGCCGCCGAGGAGCAGGGCGTGCCGCCGCAGAAACTCGCCGGCACGATCCAGAACGATATTCTCAAGGAATTCATGGTCCGCAACACCTACATCTATCCCCCCAAGGGATCGATGCGGATCATCTCGGATATTTTTGCGTATACCTCGAAAAATATGCCGAAGTTCAACTCGATCTCGATCTCCGGCTACCACATGCAGGAGGCCGGGGCGACGAACGACCTGGAGCTGGCCTACACGCTGGCCGACGGCGTCGAGTACATCAAGGCGGGGCTGGCGGCCGGGCTGACGATCGACCAGTTCGCCCCGCGCCTGTCGTTCTTCTGGGCGATCTCGACCAACTTCTTCATGGAGATCGCCAAGATGCGAGCCGCGCGCCTGATCTGGGCGAAGCTCGTGAAGGGGTTCGATCCCAAATCGGAGAAATCGCTGGCGCTGCGCACCCACTCGCAGACATCCGGCTGGTCGCTCACCGCGCAGGACGTGTTCAACAACGTCACCCGCACGAACATCGAGGCGATGGCGGCGACGCAGGGCGGCACCCAGTCGCTCCACACCAACGCGCTCGACGAGGCGCTGGCCCTGCCCACCGACTTCTCGGCCCGGATCGCCCGCAACACCCAGCTGTTCCTGCAGCAGGAGAGCGGCACCAGCCGGATCGTCGATCCCTGGGGCGGCTCCTACTACGTCGAGAAGCTCACCGCCGACATGGTCGCCCGGGCCTGGGAGCATATGCGCGAGGTCGACGGGCTCGGTGGCATGGCCAAGGCGATCGAGGCCGGCATCCCCAAGCTGCGGATCGAGGAGGCTGCGGCCCGCGCCCAGGCGCGGATCGATTCCGGCCGCCAGACCATCGTCGGCATCAACAAGTTCCGGGCCGACGACGACATGGCCATCGACCTGCTGCGGGTCGACAACGGCAATGTCCGCCGGCTGCAGATCGACAAGCTCAAGCGCCTGCGCGCCGAGCGCGACGAGGCCGCGGTCACGGCCCGGCTCGATGCGCTGACCCGGGCCGCGGACGGCGCCGGCAACCTGCTGGAACTCGCCGTCGAGGCCGCCCGCGCCAAGGCGACGGTGGGCGAGATTTCCGAGGCCTTGGAGAAGGCCTGGGGCCGGCACCGCGCCGAGATCCGCTCGATCTCTGGCGTCTACAAGCGCGAGGTGGGGGGCATGTCGCCTGTGGTCGAGGAAGTCCGGGCGCTTGTCGAGGCGTTCGAGGAGAATGACGGCCGCCGGCCGCGCATCCTGGTCGCCAAGATGGGCCAGGACGGGCACGACCGCGGCCAGAAGGTGATCGCCTCGGCCTTCGCCGATCTCGGCTTCGACGTGGATATCGGGCCGCTCTTCGCCACGCCGGCCGAGGCCGCCCGGCAGGCAGTGGAGAACGACGTCCACATCGTCGGCGTCTCGTCGCTGGCGGCCGGTCACCTGACCCTGGTGCCGGAATTGAAGGCAGCGCTCACCGAGCAGGGCCGGGACGACGTGATGATCGCCATCGGCGGCGTCATCCCGCCGGGCGACTACGCGGCGCTGACGGAGGCCGGCGCGGCGGCGATCTTCCCGCCCGGCACGGTGATCGCCGAGGCGGCGGTCAAGCTGATCCGGGCGCTGAACGAGCGGCTGGGGTATGAGGCCCGGCAGGCGGCGGAGTGAGGAGGCTCGCGCAGTCCGTGCGAGTCATTTGCGCCCCAAACCGTCCGCCGGGTAGATTAAGGGACAGGCGGACGGATGGACGCGGAGTCGATCGTGGACGTGAAACAAGCTATCGCGACGGCGTGCGATTATCTCAGGGCCGTCTTCTCGGATGAGCCGATCTCAGATCTGCGACTCGAGGAAGTGGCGTTCGATAAACGCGACGATGCGTGGTTGATAACATTTGGCTTGCTGCGGCCGGGGGATGAGAATGCGGCGCGTTGGGGCGCGTTCGCCGGCGCGAGCCCGTTGACGCGAACCTACAAGGTTGTCCGCATCCCCGGCGACGAGACCGAGCTGCCCTCGATCAAGATCCGTGAACTGGCCGAGGGATGACGCGGTCCGTTCTTCTGGATACGTAGCTGATGGTCCTACTGGCCGTCGGTCTGACCTCCGCCGGGATCATCGCGAAGCACAAGAACCTAACCGAGTTCACCCGTGACGACTTCGATCTCCTTCTGTTTCTGCTCGGTCGTGACGCTCGGCTGATCCTCCTGCCCAACACGGTGTCCGAGGCGGCCAACCTGCTGCGTCACCACAGGGGTCCCGAGCGGAAAGCCATCATGGAGACATACGCGCGCCTGATCACGGCCAACCGCGAATATTATATTGCGAGTACTGTTGTCACCGCGCGCAAGGAGTATTATCGGCTCGGCATTGCCGATGCCGCGATCCTCCAATGCGGCGCGCCCGATCGTGAGATCCTGACCGCCGATGCCGGATTGTACATCGCGGCGATGCAACTCGGGATGCATGCGACGAACTTCAATCACAAGCGCGAGGAATTCGGCCTCGTCTGAAGGCTCCGCGCCGTCGGCGGCGGCGCGGAGCCAGCCCGTCAGTTCAGCGCCTGCGGGTCCGCCTCCGTGAGGAAGGCCCCGACTTCGTGGAGAAACTGCATGCGGTTCTTCTCCATCATCACCGTGTGGGTGCCCTCCCCCAGTTCGACGAAGCGCTTGTAGGGGGCGTGTGTGAGCTTGGTGAAGTATTCCTGCGCCTGATAGCTCGGCAAATCCGCATCCCACTCGGCGTGGATGATCAGCACCGGCACGCGGATCTCGCCCGGATCGTAGAGCGGCTTGCCGGCCGCCCAGTAGGCATCCTTATCGGCGACCGTGCCGTTCGGCGCGCGCAGGACCGGCGGCGATTGTTTCGCGCCGACCGGATCGGTCGCGAAGGTCGCGTCGGCCCATTGGTCGAACCAGCCTGCCGGGATCAGGTCGGCCTTCTTGTCCTCGGGCACCCCGGTCAACCAGCGCGCCCGGGCGCTGTCCCGGCTGACGGTCCGATAGGCGCCCACCGGGCCGCCGCCGCCGATCAGGCCGGGCGTGCGCGCCAGCCATTGCGGCGCGTAGAGGACGAGCCGGTTGACCTTGTCGGTGTGGGTGCTGGTGTAAAGCCCCATGGTGGAGGTCCCCCAGGACCAGCCCATCAGGTCGAGTTTCTCCACGTTGCGCCGCTTGGTGATGAAGTCCACCACCTGCCCGACCACCTTGGCGGCGTCGGGAGTGCGCATGAGCGGCGGGTTGTCGGCCGGCGGCACGTCCATGGCGGCCGGGCGCCCGGACAGGCCATAGCCCGGCAGGTCCACGCAATAGACGTCAAAGCCCAGGCCCGCGAGGTAGTCCATGGCCGACATCCCGCCGAGCGGCAGGTCGAAGGCTGTGGAGGACGGGTAGGTGGAGCCGTGCACGTAGAGCAGGATCCGGTCGCCCGGGAACCGGTCGATCCCGGCCGGACGCTTGTTGCGCACGTAGATCTCGACGCCCGGCTCGCTCCAGGGCAGGCGGAATTCCTCCGTTGCCAGTCGGCTCGACGGGGCCGCCGCGGGGGCCGGCGTCGCCGCGACCGCCAGACCGGCGGTGAGCGCCCCGACCAGCTGGCGCCGGGCCAAGCCCCGGCCCGGCCACGTCTCGTTCGGATCGGTCTGCGCTTGTTTGTCCGCCATGGTGTCCTCCGGCCCGCCTTGTCTGGCGGATCGAGAGATTCAACCGGGGGTTCTGGGCCGGCGCAACGCCGCGCGGCGTTGGCCGGCCGACAAGCGGCGGATTCCGTCGCCCGATCCGACGAAACGCCGTGAAAAAAGCCCGCCCCTGTCGCTGAGGCTGGTGACGCCGCGCCTCCGGGCGGGCATTGAGGCGCAAGATTCCGGGAGACGCCCGTCCATGACGACTCCGACCACGATCGCCACCACGCCCTTCCCCGACCAGAAGCCGGGGACCTCCGGCCTGCGCAAGAAGGTGCCGGTGTTCCGGCAGCCGAACTACGTCGAGAACTTCGTCCAGGCGATCTTCGACACCCTGCCCGATAAGGCGGGGGCCACCCTGGTGCTCGGCGGCGACGGCCGGTTTCTCAACCGCGAGGTGGTGCAGAAGACGCTGCGGCTCGCCGCCGGCAACGGCTTCGGCCGGGTGCTGGTCGGGCGCGGCGGCCTGCTCTCGACGCCGGCCGCCTCCTGCGTCATCCGCAAGGCCAAGGCGCTCGGCGGCATCATCCTGTCGGCCAGCCACAATCCGGGCGGGCCGGAGGGCGATTTCGGCATCAAGTTCAACGCCGCCAATGGCGGCCCGGCGCCCGAATCCGTCACCGACGCGATCTTCGCGCGCGCCAAGGCGCTGACCGAATACCGCCTGGTCGAAGCCCCGGACCTCGACCTCGACACGCTCGGCGAAACCCAGCTTGGCGCCATGATGGTTACGGTGATCGACCCGGTGGCCGACTACGCCGAACTGATGCGCACGCTCATCGACTTCGACGCGGTGTCGCGCCTGTTCGCCTCGGGCTTCCGCATGCGCTTCGATGCCATGAGCGCGGTGACCGGCCCCTACGCGACGGCGATCCTCGAAGGAATGCTCGGCGCGCCGAAAGGCACGGTGGTCAATGCCGAGCCGAAGGAGGATTTCGGCGGCCACCACCCGGATCCGAATCCGGTCCACTGCCACGACCTGTTCGACCTGATGCAGGGGCCGGACGCGCCGGATTTCGGCGCCGCCTCGGATGGCGACGGGGACCGCAACATGATCGTGGCGCCTAGCCTGTTCGTGACGCCGAGCGACAGCCTCGCGCTGCTCGCCGCCCATGCCCACCGGGCGCCGGGCTACGCGGGCGGGCTGGCGGGCGTCGCGCGGTCCATGCCCACGAGCCGCGCCGCCGACCGGGTCGCGGCCGCGCTCGGCATCAAGGCCTACGAGACCCCCACCGGCTGGAAGTTTTTTGGGAATCTGCTCGATGCCGGGCTGATCACCCTTTGCGGCGAGGAGAGCGCCGGCACCGGCTCGAACCACGTGCGTGAGAAGGACGGGCTCTGGGCCGTGCTGCTCTGGCTCAACATCCTGGCCGCGACGGGCGAGCGGGCCGACGCGCTGGTGCGGGCGCATTGGCGGACCTACGGGCGCGACTATTACGCCCGCCACGACTACGAGGAGGTGGAGTCCGACGCCGCCAACGGCCTGATGGACGCGCTCCGTGAAAAACTCGCTGGGCTGCCGGGCACGCGGATCGGCGATCTCACGGTGTCGACCGCCGACGAGTTCGCCTACCGCGATCCAGTGGACGGCTCGCTGACCGAGCGCCAGGGCATCCGGATCGGCTTTGCCGAGGATGCGCGCGCCGTATTCCGGCTCTCGGGCACCGGCACCGCCGGGGCGACGCTGCGGGTCTATCTGGAGCGCTACGAGAACGCACCGGACCGGCTCGACCTCCCCGTGGCCGAGGTGCTCGCCTCTGTTGTGGCGGCGGCCCGCACGCTCGCCGAGATCGCACCGCGTACCGGCCGGCCTGAGCCGAGCGTGGTGACCTAAAACGGGGTTTCCAAAGGGAGAGCCTTTTGGCGGGGTTCGGGGGCGGAGCCCCCGAGATCGGGCGAAGCCCGGCACCAGGGCTCTGCCCTGGACCCGCAAAAGGTCGAAGGCCTTTTGAAACCGGGACTTTCTGCCGACGCGCCTGACCCGCCAGCCCGCCCGCTGACGGGCCGGCGATGGTGCCGCGGAACGACGGCATCGTCCATCAGGGCGCACCCGCACGATCGCCCGAGGGGGCATCGCCCAGCACCTTCACCATGTGCACGGTGATGTCGTCGTCCCGGGTCCGGCCCGGGCCGGCATAGGGCTCCTCCCGCTCCACCCGGTAGCCGAGCGCGCCGTAGAGGCGCAGGTTCGCAACGTATTTCTTGTTGGTGTAGAGGCGCAGCTGCGCCAGCCCCGCCTCCCCGGCAATCCCCTCGGCGAGGCCGAGCAGCCGGGTGCCGAGGCCCCGCCCCTGGAAGGCCGGATGCACCGCCACGTTGACGATCAGCAGGTGGTCGGTCTCGACCTCGGTCTCGATCAGCGCGGCGAGGTCCGCGTCGGCCCGCAGCAGATCGAACCGGTGGGTCCGCACGGCCTCGGCGTAGTCCGCCTGCATCGGTGTCGGCAGGCGCCCGATCACCGGGATCCACTTGGTGTAGGCTGCCTCGACCAGCGCGCGGATCGCCTCCGCGTCCGCCGGATCCCCGCGCCGGATCGCAATCGTCTCGTCCACCAAGCGACCTCCTGTGGTTGACCGCGGCGCCCCCGTCCCTTAAGACGCAGCCCGTCGATGGGGCTCCGCACGGGGCCCCTTGGCGTTTTCATGCGCACCCGTGGGCGGGATCCTCCCGCCCTGTCGTCCCCGACATCCTGTCCGGGAAAAGGAGGGCGCGTTCCTCAATCTCGGTCACGAGAGGACGCGAAACATGTCGAAGCGGATTCAGGCGAAGCACAAGCTCGACCGCCGCATGGGCCAGAACATCTGGGGCCGCCCGAAGAGCCCCGTCAACCGCCGTGAGTACGGCCCCGGTCAGCACGGCCAGCGCCGTAAGGGCAAGATGAGCGACTTCGGCACGCAGCTGCGCGCCAAGCAGAAGCTCAAGGGCTATTACGGCAACATCACCGAGAAGCAGTTCCGCCGCTACTACGCCGAGGCGATCCGCCAGCGTGGCGATTCCGGCGAGAACCTCGTGGGCCTGCTCGAGCGCCGCCTCGACGCCGTGGTCTACCGGTCGAAATTCGTCGCGACCCCGTTCGCCGCGCGCCAGTTCGTCAACCACGGCCACGTCAAGGTCAACGGCGTGCGCGTCAACATCCCGAGCTACCAGGTGAAGGCCGGTGATCTCATCGAGGTCAAGGAGTCGTCCCGTCAGCTCGAGATCGTCATCGTGGCGACCCAGCTCCCCGAGCGCGACGTGCCGGACTACATCGAGGCTGATCACGCCAAGATGACCGCCCGCGTCACTCGCATCCCCACCCTGTCGGAGGTGCCCTACCCGGTGCAGATGGAGCCGAACCTCGTCATCGAGTTCTACTCCCGCTAAAATTCGACCGGACACGGTCTCGACGGAGGGGCTGCCCATCGGGCGGCCCCTTCGCGTTTCTGCTGTCACGTCCCTGAACGGTGGCTCGCGGGACGGGACCCCGGAGCCTCAGCACCCGTGGCAGATCGAGCCCATCGTGTTGTGCATCTTGCTGTCCCAGGCCTTCGAGCGGGCCTCCGCAGCCTTCTGGGCCTTGATCATCTCGGCCTCGTTCACGGGGCGCGGTCCTCCGGTGGCCGTCAGGCCGGCGCCGGGGGGCTTGGTCTGGCCCGTGGCGGTGAGCTGCCGGCTGCGCCGGACGCCGGGGGCCGAATCCGGGACCGGTGCGACGCCGGCACCCCGGTCGGAACCCGGGGCCTGGGCCAGCGCTGGACTCGCCCCGAGCAGAACGCCCAGGATCACCGCGTGACGGATCGTTGCCATGAACCAGATCTCCCCGGCGGGGGTTCGTGTCCCTGTCCCGCCTCGTGTGAAAGCAATCTTAGCGGATCCGAGCCGTGAAATCACACCGCCGGAGGGCCCCCGGTGAGCGACGCAATGCCCCCCCGTAATCGGCGCGAGGCGGTGGCGGCGGCGCTGGCGCGGCTTGCCCCACGCCTGCCGGACTTCGAGGCTGATTCCGTCCTGGCCCGGGCGCTGGCGAGCCCGGGCCTGCGCCGGGCTGCGCCCGAGACCGCGGCGCGGCTCGCCCTCGTGACCTATGCCCGCCATGTCTTCACCGATTACGATGACCTCTTGGCCGATGGGTATGACCGGGACAGCGCCCGGCACTTCGTCCTCGACGACCTCAACGCGGCGCTCGTCGGCTGGGGCGCGGCGCCGATTCCCGAGGAGGAGGCCGAGCAAGAGACCGACGACGAGGGCGATACCGGGGACGAGCAAGAGGGCGATCCGACCCCGGAGGCGCGCTGAGGCGGTCGCGCGCGGGCCCACCTTGCTGTAGGAGACCGGCCCAGAGCCGCCCGGTGCGGCAGGGGAACCGGATTCATGAAGATCAGCGCGCGCAACGTCATCAAGGGCACGGTCCTCTCGGTCGAAAAGGGTGCGACCACGTCCCTCGTGAAGATCGAGATCAGCCCCGGACAAGTGGTCACGGCCTCGATCACCAACGCGGCGGTCGATTCGCTCAAGCTCGTCGCCGGCGGTTCCGCCTATGCGGTGATCAAGGCCTCCGACGTGATGGTCGCGGTCGACTGAGGCGGCGGAATACGCGCGCCGGCTCGATTGGTACGGGTCGGCGATGGCCCCCAAGCCACGGCCTGATCCTGAGGTGCAGCGAAGCCGCCTCGGAGGAGGGTTCCGCTGCGCTTCGGGACCACAGGACGCGGGTGCGGATGGGGAGGATGGCTTAGTCCAAGCCCCGCCTTCACACCCAGACTGCTGGCGGCTTCGAGGCTGCCCGAACCAGGAGATCCACGCGTGCAGAAGACGGTGCTCGGTATCGAGACCACCTGCGACGAGACCGCCGCCGCCGTGGTCTCGGTCGACGCGGATGGCGTCGGGCAGATCCGCGCCGACGAGGTGCTGAGCCAGATCGCCGAGCACGCGGCCTATGGCGGCGTTGTGCCCGAGATCGCCGCCCGCGCCCATGTGGAGGTGCTCGACCGGCTGATCGCCCGCGCCCTTGAGAGAGCCGGGATCGGCTTGCCCGAGCTCGACGGGATCGCGGTGGCGGCCGGGCCTGGGCTGATCGGCGGCGTGCTGGTCGGACTCGTCACCGCCAAGACCCTGGCGCTCGTGACCCGCAAGCCGCTGCTCGCCGTGAACCATCTGGAGGCCCACGCCCTCACGGCCCGGCTGACCGACGGGATCGCCTTCCCGTACCTGCTGCTGCTGGTCTCGGGCGGCCACACCCAACTCCTGGCGGTGCGCGGCGTCGGCGACTACGTCCGGCTCGGCTCCACCATCGACGACGCCATCGGCGAGGCTTTCGACAAGGCCGCCAAGCTGCTGGGCCTCGGCTATCCCGGCGGCCCCGAAGTCGAGCGCATGGCCGAGGCCGGCGATCCCGAGCGCTTCGCCCTGCCCCGGCCGATGCTCGGCCGGCGCGAGGCCAATTTCTCCCTCTCGGGCCTCAAGACCGCCCTGCGGATCGAGGCGGAAAAGATCGCCCCGCTCGCCGAGCGCGACGTCGCCGATCTCTGCGCGGGCTTCCAGGCCGCGGTGGTCGACGTCGTGGTGGACCGCGCCCGGGTCGCCTTGCGCGCCTTCTCGGGCGTGGCCGGACGGCCCACCGCCCTGGTGGCGGCGGGGGGCGTGGCGGCCAACGGCGCGATCCGGCGGGCGCTCGCCGCGTTGGCCGGCGAGGCGGGCTTGAGCTTCGTCGCCCCGCCCCTGCACCTCTGCGGCGACAACGGCGCGATGATCGCCTGGGCCGGTCTGGAGCGCCTGCGCCTCGGCCTGGTCGACGACCTCACCGCCCCGGCCCGGCCGCGCTGGCCGCTCTCGGCCGATCCGGCCGCCGCGGCGGCGGCCGGATGAGCGCGGCGGCGCGGCGCGCGCATTGGCGCGAACTCGTCGAACGCCGCCTGCCCGAGGCCGCCCGGCCGGACTGGCCGGTGCGCCTCGACCATTGCTTCGCGCGAATCCTGCTCGACAACACCTGCGGCGGCCCCTGGCGCGACCATGTCCGCCCGCCGGCCCACGCCAACATGCCGCTCGATCAGCTCGAGATGACGATCGCGCTGGGCGAGGCCGTGCTCGCCGAGCACGCGGATCTCGCCCTCCTGAACCGCCGCTCCCTGGCATGGCGGGGCAAGATCGCGTGCGCCGTGGTCCCCAACTGCCTCCGGGACGGCGACCTGATCCTGCGCCGCTGGCGTCCGGACGACACGGCGCCCTTCGCGGCGCTCAACGCCGACCCGGCGGTGATGGCCTACTTCCCCCGGCCGTGGACGGAAGCTGAGAGCGCCGTCGAGGCGGGCCTCTGCGACCGTCGCTTCGTGGCCGACGGCTTCGGACCCTGGGCGGTCGAGCAGGGCGGCCGGTTCCTTGGCTTCGTCGGCGCCTTCCGGATCATGCGGGCCCTGCCGTTCCCGGGGGGCGAGCGGGTCGGCGCGACGATCGAACTGGGCTGGCGCCTGACGCGGGATGCCTGGGGCCGCGGCATCGCCACCCGGGCCGCACGGCTGACGCTGGCCGACCTCGCCGGGCGCTGCGGCATCCGCGCCGTCGTGGCCTACACGGCGGCCGGAAACGACCGCTCCCGGGCGGTGATGGAGCGCCTCGGCATGGTCCCGGCCGGAACTTTTCCGCATCCGGCGGTGCCGGACGGGCCGTTGCGCCTCCACCGCCTCTATCGGCTCGAACACGCGGAGGTCCCGGCATGAGCGCGCCGATCAACGTCGTCGGTGGCGGGGCCTGGGGAACCGCACTCGCCAACGCCGCCGCCGCCGCCGCGCATCCCGTCACGCTCTGGCTGCGCGACCCGGAGGCCGCCGCCAGGCTCCAGGCCGAGCGGGAGAATCCGCGCTACCTTCCGGGCGTCCCGCTCCATCCGGGCATTCGCGCGACGGCGCAGTCTGAAAAACTCGCCGGCGCCCGGGCGACCCTGCTGGTGGTGCCGGCCCAGACCGTGCGCGGCGTGCTGGAATCCCTGCGTGCGCCCCTGGCCTCGGCCGGCCCGGTGATCCTCTGTGCCAAGGGTATCGAGCGCGGCAGCGACAGCTTCATGAGCGCCGTGGCGGGGGAAGTCCTGCCGCCGGACACGCCCGTCGCGGTCCTGTCGGGTCCAAGCTTCGCGGCCGACGTGGCCCGCGGCCTGCCCACCGCCGTGACCCTGGCGGCGGCCGATGCCGGCCGTGCCGCGTCCCTGTCGGCGCTGCTCTCGGGGCCGAGCCTGCGGCTCTACCACACCGACGACGTGCGCGGCGTCGAGATCGGCGGGGCCGGCAAGAACGTGCTGGCTATCGCGTGCGGGATCGTGGCCGGGCGCGGCCTCGGCGAGAGCGCCCGGGCGGCGCTGATCGCCCGGGCCTTCGCCGAGCTGATGCGCTTCGCCCGCGCCTTCGGCGGCCGGCCCGAGACGCTGATGGGCCTCTCGGGGCTCGGCGACCTCGTGCTGACGGCCTCCTCGCCGCAATCGCGCAACTTCGCCTTCGGGCAGCGGCTCGGCGCCGGGGCAACTCCAGACGAGGCCGCAGGCGGCAAGCTCGCCGAGGGCGCCTTCACGGCCGCGGCCCTGGCTGGCCTCGCGGCGGCGCAGGGCGTCGAGATGCCGGTGGCGCAGGCGGTCGCGGCGATCGTGGCGGGTTCGGCCGGGGTCGACGACGTAGTCGCCGCGCTGCTGGCGCGACCGCTGCGCGGGGAGACGGATTGAGACGCTCTCCGCCGGACAAATCTCTATCCAGCCCGTCGAAGGCTCTTCGAGCGTAAGCGAAGTGTGAAGGACGATGGCGACCAAGCAGAGCTCTGCCGAATTCATCGTCGAGCAGATCGGCGGGGCCGGACATGTCACCGCCCGGAAGATATTCGGCGAGTACGGCCTCTACTGCGACGGCAAATTGGTCGGGCTGGTGTGTGACGAGCGGTTGTTCGTCAAGCCGACTGCAGCGGGCCGGGCCTATCTCGGTTCCGTCACGGAAGCCGCGCCATATCCGGGGGCGAAGCCATGCTTCCTGATCGCCGGAGAAGCGTGGGACGATGCGGATTGGCTGATGGAACTCATCAAACGGACCGCCGCTGAGTTGCCGATTCCGGCGGCGAAGAAGGCCGGGCGCCGCCGCGTCAGGGCGCTGCCCTGACGACCCGCCAAAGGGCTCAGCCCTTTGGAAACCCGTGACGTGCTCCCCGGAACGCCGCCGTGATCGCCCGCAGCGTCTCCCGGGTCTTCGGGTCATAATGGGTGGCGTGCAGCACGATCGACAGCATGGGGAGCGGCGGCAGGCCCAGCGCCGGGCCGACATCCACCACGTCGGCCGGCGCGAGCCGGCGCGGGAAGGCCGCCACCGCCAGTCCCGCCGACAGGGCCGCGGCGATCGCGGCCGTTCCGCCTAAAAACACCTCCGTCCAGGCGATCCCGGCCCGGTCGAGCAGGCGGGCCGCCACGTCGCGGACGGCGCAGCAGGGCAAGGACGCGGCCAGCCGCAGCGGCTCCCCCGCTGGTTGCGCGAAGCCCGGCGCCGCGAACCAGCCGAACGGCTCCGGCCCCAGGATCTCGCCCGCGCGCCGGTCGTCGTCGCTGCGGATGATCGCCGCGTCGAGCCGGCCCGCCTCGAACCCGTCGAGCAGGGGACGGGCGTTGTCGATCTGCACCTCCACGGTCAGCGCCGGATCGACGGCGTTCATCCGCGCCAGCAGTGCCGGAACCTCCGGCCCCATCACGTGGGCCGCGATGCCGAGCCGGAAGCGGCGTGGCGGCGCCGTCAGCTCCGCCAGAGCCCGCTCATGCGCGGCCAAAAAATCCCGCGCCGCCGCGAGGAAGATCGCCCCCTGCGCGGACAGGCGGACCTGACGCGGCGTCCGCTCGATCAGCCGCTGGCCGAGTCGGTCCTCCAGCCGCTTCAGCTTCACGCTGACCGCGCCCTGCGTTGTCCCCAGCGCCTCGGTCCCGGTCGCGGCCCGGTTCCTCCAAGGGGTGAGGGGCGCCGCGATGCTTGCCAGACCGCCGTGCTGTCCCACCAGTTCCGGAACGGCGCGGAGCGCGGCATGACGTTCGGCTGTTGGGGCATCGGGTTCGGCCTCGACTTCGGTCCGCTGATCGGCGGCCGGATTGCTCGACGCGCTGGCCGAGACCGTGGCGGCCGGCAACCTCCCCGCCGACGGGGTCGGCTCGGCCCTGGCCCGGCTCGGCGCGTGGCTGTTCGCGGCCCTGAGCGCGCTCGCCTTCGGCCGGGTCAGGCCGGCGTGACCGTCAAGTCCGGGCTTCCAGAGGGCTGTAGCCCTTTGATGAACGTCAGGGCGAGGCCCTGACGTTCATCAAAGCTCTGCCCTGGACCCGCGAAAGGGCTCGCCCTTTCGAAACCATGACGGGATCGGGCCGCTCACGCCACGGCGGCGGCTGGATTCTGCGCGTCGCCGTGGGTGTATTCGGCGAAGTGCGCGATCGGTCCGGGCCGGCCGAGCAGGTAGCCCTGCGCGATGGTGCAGTGCTCCGCGGCCAGGAAGGACAGTTCGTCGTCGGTCTCCACGCCCTCTGCCACCACGGCGAGGCCGAGGCCGCGCCCCAGGCCCAACACGGAGCGCACGATCGCGGCGGCCTGCGGGTTGCTATTGACCGCCTTGATGAACGAGCGATCGATCTTGATCCGGTCGAACGGGAAGGAGCGCAGGTTCGACAGGGAGGAGTAGCCGGTGCCGAAATCGTCCATGGCGATCCGCACGCCGAGCGCCTTGAGCTGGCGCAGGGTGAGCAGCGCCCGCGCCGGATCGCGGATCAGCGCGGTCTCGGTGATCTCGATCTCGAGGCGCTCCGCCTTCAGGCCGCTCTCGAACAGGGCCCCGTGGACGAACTGGACGAAGTGCGGGTTGTGGAGCTGCACCGCCGAGACGTTGACGGCGATCGCCAGGGGCTGCGGCCAGAGGGCCGCCGTCCGGCAGGCCTCACGCAGCACGAAGGCGCCGATCTCCAGGATCGCCCCGGTCTCCTCGGCGATCGGCACGAACTCGGCCGGGGAGATCGGGCCGCGCTCCGGATGGCGCCAGCGCAGCAGCGCCTCGAAGCCCATCACCGCGCCGGTCTCGATCCGCGTCTGCGGCTGGTAGACGAGGTGCAGCTCGCCCCGGGACACCGCGTGGCGCAGGTCGTGCTCCAGCATGCGCCGGTCGCGGATCTGGGCGCCCATGCTGGCGTCGAAACGGCGGCAGGTGCCGCGCCCCTCGGCCTTGGCCCGGTACAGGGCGGCGTCGGCGTGGCTCAGGAGCGCGCGCTGGTCCTGCGCGTCGTCGGGATAGACCGCCAGCCCGATGCTGGTGGCGATCACCGGGCCGGAGGCCGCCGGCACCGCCGCGAGCATCGCCAGGATCCGCTCGGCCAGCCGCTCGGCCGATCCCTCGGCGGAGCCGTGTCCCAGGGGCGTCAGGATCGCGAACTCGTCGCCGCCGAGCCGGGCCATCAGCTGCGTGGGATCGAGCAGGCCCCCGACGCGCAGCGCGAGGTCGCGCAGCATCGCGTCGCCGGCGGCATGGCCGAACAGGTCGTTGACCTCCTTGAACCGGTCGAGGTCGAGGCAGAGAACGGCGAGCCGGGTGCCCTGGTCGTTTGCCGCGCGCAGCTCCCGCTCCAGCCGGGCGTGGAAGCTCGTCCGGTTGGCGAGCCCCGTGAGGGCGTCGTGATGGGCGAGGTAGTGGATCTGGCTCTCAGCGCGGCGGCGGGCGCGCAGGTCGCGCACCGCCACGGCGTAGTGCGGCTGGCGGCCGTACTCCGCCACCGGCCGCATGATCACCTCCACCGGGACGGTCCCGCCACCCGCCGGCACGAGTTCGGCCTCGACGGGCTCTCCGGCCGTGCCGGCCGCCGCCGCAAGGCCGGGCAGGTAGGTGGACAGGCGGGCGCCCACCAGGGAAGCGGCCTGCGTGCCGGCGAGCCGGGCGAAGGCCTCGTTGGCGCTGACGATCTGGCCGTCGCGGCACACCACGAGGCCCTCGACGGCCGCGTTGGCGAGGCTGCGCAGGCGCTCGCGCTCGGATTCGGCGCGCCGCCGCTCCCGCAGGTCGAGGAGGAGGGCGGCCCCGGCGAGCAGGAGGATCAGCGAACTGGCCAGGGCGACGGCTGCGGCGAGCCATTCGGTCCGGATCGCGCTCGCGGGGATCGCCACCGTGGGATCGGGCAGGATGGTCACCGCGGCCATCCCGGTGAAGTGATGGCCGCAGATCGCCAGGAGCAGCAGCCCGGCGCCGAGGCCCCGGCCCCGGACGGTGACGGCCGACAGGCCCGCCACCAGGGCCAGGGCGCCCAGCACGGCGCCGACCACCACCGAGCCGGCGACCACCGCCGGGTTCCAGATCAGATGCCCCGGCACCTGATAGGCGGCCATGCCGGTGTAGTGCATCGCCGCGATGCCGCCGCCCACGACGGCACCGCCGACCGCCGCCCGCGCCCGGCCCCCCATGGCCGCCAGGGCGAAGCCGAGCCCGGTGATCGCGACGGCATCGGCGTAGGACAGGATCGTGAGGCCGATCCCGTAGCCCGAGGGCAGACCCGGCGCGTAGGCGAGCATGGCCAGGAAATGCGTGGCCCAGATCCCCGAGCCCCCCGCCACCGCGGCGACGGCGAGCCACGTGTAGCGGCTGCGCCCGCCGGCCCGCCCGGCATGGGCGAGCAGCCCGGTCGCGGTCGCGCTCGCCAGCGCGCAGACCATGGCCGCGAGGGCCACTAACCACAAGTTGTGTTCCCCGACGAAGCAGCCGATCACGGTCAGCATATGAACAATCAGCGGTAGTTACATGGCTTTGTTGATAGAATTACTAATGATTAGAGTTTAATATTTGAACAACAGCCACGGTCTACACCCCATGGCGCGAAGTACGGGTCGGCATAGTCTGCTCCCTGACCGAGCCGGCATGCTGCGCGGTGCCACGGGTTCGCGGCACGCGCAGGATGCCGGAGGGGGGCGTGGCAACGCGATCGGGGGCCGCTCGCGCGCGCACCGCCGAAGTGGACTCCGGTCCGACGCGTGAGCGCGCGCCACAACATGGGCTTAGAGCCGCGCGCGATTGCCACGCGATCGGGCCCAGTTCTAAGAGCCTCTCACACAACGTCCGATCACCGGGAGCCCTCCCGCCGCAGGCGACGGCGCGGCGGGCGTTGTGTGACAGGCTTCAAGACGGGTGCGCCGCCGAACCGGGCGGCCGGTGGGGATGCGGCGATGGCGTACTGGCTGTTCAAATCCGAGCCCGCGACTTGGTCGTGGGACCAGCAGATGCGGGCCGGCGCGGTGGGCACGTTCTGGAACGGGGTGCGCAACCACCTCGCCAAGAAGCATCTGATGGCCATGCAGGTCGGCGAGCAGGGCTTCTTCTACCACTCGAACGAGGGCAAGGCGGTGGTCGGCCTCGTGGAGGTGATCCGGCCTTATTACCCGGATCACACCGACGAGACCGGCCGCTTTGGCATGGTCGACGTGCGCGCCCTGGAGGCGCTGCCGCGCCCGGTGACGCTCGACGCCATCAAGGCCGATCCGGCGCTCGCCGACATGGTGCTGGTGAACAATTCACGCCTGTCGGTGCAGCCGGTGACCGAGGCCGAATGGGCCCGGGTGCGTGTCCTGGGCGGACTCGACTGAGCGCGCCTGACGGAATGGGCACAGTCGCTGAGGCGCTGGAGCGTAGCGCAGGCCTCGAAGAAGCCCTCCAGCTGGCCGCGCGATCCCTGGAGCCCTCCTTCGAGGCTCGCTGACGCGGGCGCCCCAGGATGAGGTGGCTGGGTGGAACTTCCCTGTTGAGCCCCATTCAACACGCCTTGACCCCAGCGCTCCGCCGCGCTCTTTCAGAACAGAACGGGAACTAACCGCGGATCTTTGAGGCGGCGATGGATCCGGAGGTCGCGCTCCGAAAAATCATCCACATCGACATGGACGCGTTCTACGCCTCCGTGGAGCAGCGCGACGACCCGTCCTTGCGCGGCAAACCCCTGGCGGTGGGCGGCTCGCGGGAGCGGGGCGTGGTGGCGGCGGCGAGCTACGAGGCGCGCACGTTCGGCGTCCGCTCGGCCATGCCGTCGGCCACCGCCCGGCGGCTCTGTCCGGACCTGCTGTTCGTGAAGCCGCGCTTCGAGGTCTACCGGGGGGTCTCGGAGGAGATCCGCGCGGTCTTCGCCCGGCACACGGCGCTGATCGAACCGGTGGCCCTCGACGAGGCCTATCTCGACGTCACCGAGAATCTTCTGGGGCTGCCCACCGCCACCGCCGTGGCCAAGGCGATCCGGGCCGAGATCCTGGAGCGCACCGGGCTCGTGGCCTCGGCCGGGGTCTCGTACAACAAGTTCCTGGCCAAGGTGGCCTCCGACCACAAGAAACCGAACGCCCTGTTCGTCATCACCCCCGCCATGGGGCCGGACTTCGTGGCCGAACTGCCGATCGGCCGGTTCCACGGGGTCGGCCCGGTCACCGAGGCCAAGATGAAGCGGCTCGGGATCCACACCGGGGCGGACCTGCGCGCCTGGGCGCCGGAGCGCCTGCGCGAGATCTTCGGCTCGTCGGCGGCGTACTACCACGCGGTCGCCCGCGGCATCGACGCGCGGCCGGTGCGCGCCCACCGGGTGCGCAAGTCGATCGGCGCCGAGACAACCTTCTCGGAGGACACCGCCGCCTTCGAGGTCCTGGCCGCCCGGCTGGCGCCCCTGTTGGACAAGGTCTGGGCCGGCGCCGTCGCCAAGGGCATGCGCGGCCGGACCGTGACCCTGAAGCTCAAGTTCTCGGATTTTGCCCAGGTCACCCGGGCGAAATCGCTCGTCGCCCCCGTGCCCGACCGGGCGAGCCTGGAGCGGATCGGCCTCGATCTGCTCGCCGGACTGTTTCCCCTGCGGCGCAGCGCGCGGCTGATCGGCGTGTCGCTGTCGGGCTTCGCCCAGGGGGAGGATGAGGCGCCGATGCAACTCGGGTTAGAGATTTAGCCGTCTGATCAATTTTAGGTTACAAGTCTTATGCTGCGACGCGGCGCCTATTGTGCGATGCCGCACTTTCGGTCCGGCGAGGCCACCCCAGATTGAGGACACGGCGTGCGGCACCGTACGGACGGGCGCCGCCGGAATGGAAGGACCCTCCCCCATGTCGAAGCCCGCTTCGCTGATCGCCGCCTGCGCGCTGACCCTGACCCTCCCGGCCGGCGCCGCCCTCGCGGATGGCAATGCCGCCTTTGGCGCCTCCAACACGGCGCTCCTGATGGGCAACACCGCGAGCCCCGGGCGCCTCTACGTGCCAACCCCCGGTGACGAGGATCGGATCGTCACCAGCTCCATCGCGGCCCCGACCGTCGCGCCCACCCCGCATGGGCGGAAGGCTCCGGCCCGCAACACGGTCCGCTGAACGAATCGCAGGCCCGGGCGCCCAATCGGCGCTCGGGCCGACGTGAGGTTGCGAACGCTCAGGCGTTCTTGCGCGGGCGGTGATCCGGGTCGATGCCGCCATCCACCTTCGTCTCGTTGTCCACGTCGCCCTCGAAGGTCGAATCGGCCTGCAGATCCGCCGGGTCGGCGCCGCTCATGCCCTTCGAGGTGCCGATGCCGGGATTGCCCTTGAGGTCGGCATCCGTGGGGGTCGCGGTCTTGGGGTGCTTGCTTGACATGCTGGCTCCTGTCGGATGCTGGAGCCGGGCCAACGCTTCGGGGCCGGGACGGTCGCCCGCCTGCCGTGCGGCGGTTCGCCTCCCGGGCGATGCGGGCGCTCAGCCGATCTCCGCCGCCGCGATCCGGAGGACGCCCGCCGCCTCCATCCGCGCCCAGGCGTCGGCGAGCGACCCCTCGACGTCGATCCCGCGCACCGCATCCGCCGCCACGCAGACGTCGAAGCCCGCCGCGCGGGCATCCAGCGCGCTCCAGGCCACGCAGAAATCGGTGGCGAGCCCACACAGGACGACCCGGGTGATCCCGCGTTCCCGGAGCGCCCCGGCGAGCCCGGTGCGGGCGGTCCGGTCGGCCTCCAGGAAGGCCGAGTAGCTGTCGATCCGGGGATCCAGCCCCTTCCGGATCACGAGCCCCGCCCGGTCGGTGGCGAGCCCCGGCGCGAACGCCGCGCCCGGGCTGCCCTGGACGCAGTGCCGGGGCCACAGAACCTGCGCGCCGTAGGGGAGCGCCACGCGCTCGAACGGGGCCCGCCCGGCATGGTTGTCCGCGAAGGAGACGTGGTCGGCCGGGTGCCAGTCCTGCGTCAGGGCCACATTCCGGAAGCGGCCCTGCAGCGCATTGATCGGCCCGACCACCGCGTCGCCCTCCGGGACGGGGAGCGCCCCGCCCGGAAGGAAATCGACCTGCACGTCGATCACGAGGAGCAGGTCGGAGGCGCCGGGTGTCACGGCAGCATCACGATCGAGCCGGTGGTCTCCCGGCCCGCGAGGTCGCGATGCACCTGCTGCGCCTCGGCCAGCGGGTAGGTGGCGTTGACCGCGATCTTCACCGCGCCGTGGCCGACCACCGCGAACAGGCGGGCGGCGGCCTCCTCCAGGGTGGCGCGGTTGGACGAGAAGGTCGCCAGCGTCGGGCGGGTCACGTAGAGCGAGCCGCGCGGGGCGAGCAGGCCGAGGTCGAGCCCGGTGATCGCCCCGGAGGCCGAGCCGAAGCTCGCCAGCAGGCCAAGCGGCGCGAGGCTGTCGAGCGAGCCCATCAGGGTCGCCTGCCCGACGCCGTCATAGACCACCGGCACGCCCTTGCCGCCGGTGATCTCGCGCACCCGCTTGGCGACATCCTCCTCGCGGTACAGGATGACGTGGTCGCAGCCATTCTGCTTGGCGAGTTCCGCCTTCTCGGGGCTGCCGGCGGTGCCGATCACCGTGGCGCCGAGGTGCTTGGCCCATTGGCAGGCGATCAGGCCGACGCCGCCGGCGGCCGCCTGCCACAGGATCGTGTCGCCGGGCTTCACCGCATAGGTCCGGTGCAGCAGGTACTCGACGGTCAGGCCCTTGAGCATCATGGCGGCGGCGGTCTGCTCGTCGACGCCGTCGGGGATCGGCACGGCCGCTGAGGCCGCGACCACCGGCTCCTCGGCGTAGCAGCCATCCGCCACCGAGCCGTAGGCGACCCGGTCGCCCGGCTTGAACTGGGTTACGCCCTCGCCGACCGCCGTGACGGTGCCGGCGCCCTCCTTGCCGGGGGTGTAGGGCAGGTGCGGCGACTTGTAGGCGCCGGTGCGGAAGTAGATGTCGATGAAGTTGACGCCGATGGCCGCTTGGCGGACCCGGATCTGGCCGGGGCCGGGCTCGGCCAGGGGGACGTCCTCGAACTTCATCACCTCGGGGCCGCCGTACTCGTAGACCCGGATCGCCTTCGGCATCGCTGGACTCCCGCTCGCCGCCCCGTGCGGGGCGTTGGCCCTTCGAGATAACGAAGCGTCGGGCGGAGGCAATTGCTTTTTGGCCCTCGCCCCGCGGGGCCTCCGGGGCCGGATCCTGGATCCTCGCCGGATGGCCGCCTATCTTGGCGTGAACGCCCGCCCGTCCCTCCGACCGGAAGTCCCGAAGAAAATGTCCGGCACCACCCGCACCAGCGCCGACCTCGATCCGCGCCGCCGCCGCCTCCTCTTCCGCGCCTGGCACCGGGGCATCCGCGAGATGGATCTGATCATGGGCCGCTTCGCCGATGCCGAGATCGGCACCCTGTCGGAGGCGGAACTCGACCAGTTCGAGGCGCTGATCGAGGTGCCGGACCGCGACCTGTTCAAGTGGCTCACCGGCGAGGTCGAGACACCCTCGAACTACGACACGTCGGTCTGGCAGCGCGTGCGCGCGTTTCACCGGCACGATGCGCCGATCCATTCCTGAGAGGGACCGCCAGAGTGCCTGACATGGACGAACCCAAGCCCAATTACGACCACCCGGCCCGCTCGATCGCCACCGAACTGGTGGTGCGAATCATGCTGGAGATGATGGAGCGCTCCGATCCGGCGCTCCGCGGCGAGATCCTGCGGCAGGCCACGGCCCGCGCGGAGGCGATGACGCAGGACATGCCCAACGCGGATTTCTTCCGCGGCCGGGTCGAGGCGGCGCTGGCCGAGATCGTCGGGCCCGACGCGTGAGGAGCCCGGTCGGGAAAGCGCTCAGCGGCCCTTCCCGACCGCGAGCATGTGGCGCCGCAGCACCGCGTTGATCCGTGCCTGATAGCCCCGGCCGGCGCGTCGGAAGTAGCGCAGCACGTCGCTATCCAGCTGGATTGAGACCGCCTCCCTGTCCGGCGAGCCCACTGTGGAATCGTCCCAGAAGGCGTCGTCGAGCCCGGGATGGTCCGGGTCGAAGGCGCTCATGTGCTCGATCGCCTCCTCGGTGAGCGCCGCGAGCTGTCCACGGTCGCTGCCGGTGGCGACAGGCCGGAACGTCCAGTCGGGCTGCCGCTGCAGCATTGTACCGTCCGCCAAGCGGGTGAAGGTGATCGCGTCAGCATGCGCCATAGCGTGCGCGGTTCCTTCTTGGTCGCGGGCCAAGCGGTGACGAGCCGCGTCACCGGTCCACGCATGGTGTAGACGACGGTGAAGACCCCATCGCGGGCTTGGCCGACGGTAATCCGGCGCTCCTCGCCGTCATCGCCAGACGAGGCGCGGGTCCCCTCTCCCGTGCGGGAGAGGGACAGGGTGAGGGATCGGGGCCTTCAGGAAGAGGAGCGCTCTATCGGCGCGGCGATGTTCGATCCTGAGCGTTCTCGCCCCTCACCCCAACCCTCTCCCGCACGGGAGAGGGGGCTCGTCGCGTCCGGAACGTTCGTCGGTGCTCCCCCTGTCGCGTCGTCTCTCCAGCAGCGGCGCGCTTCCCCGAATCGCAGCCCAACAACCGTTCCGTGACTGCAGCAGAACCGCCATATAGGGTCCGCTCAGCCGTGACCCCGGGAACGCTTTATCGTGGCGCCCCGATCAGCTAACGCCACCCGACCTCTGCCCCTGACGCGCCCGGCGGGATCCCCCGCGAAAGACCCGATGGCCAAGCCGCAACCGAAGCCTTCTGCGCCCGCGCCCGCCAAACAGCAGGTCGCGCGCTTCGCCCTGCCGAAATCCTCCGCCCTCGCCCAGGCGATCGACGCCCTCAAGCGCGGCGACAGCCCGGTGCTGGCGAGCGCCCCGGAGGGGTTCGACGCGCTCGCGCTCGCCGACCTCGCCCGCGCCCTGGCCCCCACCGTCGATGCCCCGGCCGTGCTGGTCCACGTGGCGCGCGATTCCGGGCGCTCGGCGTCGTTCCAGGCGGCGCTCGGCTTCGTCGCGCCCGAGATGGACGTGATGAGCCTGCCGGCCTGGGACTGCCAGCCCTACGACCGGGTCTCGCCGACCACCGCCACGGCCGCCGCCCGGATGACCGCGCTCGCCCGCCTCGCCCGGACCCGCTCGGCCGAGGACCGCCCGCGCATCCTCTGCACCACCGTCAACGCCCTGGTGCAGCGGGTGCCGCCCCGCGCCCACATCGCCCGGGAGGCGTTCTCGGCGGCGATCGGCAACGTCGTGGCGATGGACGACGTGGTCGCCTGGGTCGAGGCCAACGGCTTTCTGCGCACCGGGACGGTGCGCGACACGGGCGAATACGCGGTCCGCGGCGGCATCCTCGATCTGTCGCCGCCGGGCTTAGCCGCGCCGATCCGCCTCGATTTCTTCGGTGACACGCTGGAATCGATCCGCGCCTTCGATCCGGAGACCCAGCGCACCACCGGCCAGCTCCGCTCGCTCGACCTGATGCCGATGAGCGAGGTCCAGCTCACCACCGAGACGATCCGGCGCTTCCGCCAGGGCTACATCCAGAGCTTCGGCGCCGCCACCCGGGACGACCGGCTCTACGAGACCGTCAGCGAGGGACGGCGCTATGCCGGCCTCGAGCACTGGATGCCGCTGTTCTACGACGGCCTCGACACCCTGTTCGACTATCTCGGCGGCGTGCCGCTGGTGTTCGACCCGCAGGTCGAGGATGCGGCCGCCGAACGGATCGCGCTGGTCCAGGATTACTATCAGGCCCGCGAGGCCGCGATGAAGACGCCGCAGGCCGGCGTCGCCCCCTACAAGCCGCTGCCGCCCCGCGCCCTCTACCTAATGCCGAACGAGCTGAAGGAGCGGATCGCCACCGCCACGGTGGCGCGGCTGACACCCTTCGCCCAGCCCGACTCGCCCGAGCGCGCGGTGATCGATTGCGGCGCCAAGGCCGGCCGGAACTTCGCGCCGGAGCGGGCCGAGGAGAACACCAGCGTGTTCGACGCCGCGGTGGCGCATATCCGCGACCTCCAGGGATCCGGTCATCATGTGATCCTGGGCGCGTGGTCCGACGGCTCCCGCGACCGGCTCTGCGGCGTGCTCACCGATCACGGCCTCAAGAAGCCCGTGGCGATCACCCGGCTCACCGACGTCTACGCGCTGAAGCGCGGCACCGACGCGGCGGTGGCGGTCTGGGGCCTGGAATCCGGCTTCGTCGCGGGCGAACTCGCGGTGGTGTCCGAGGGCGACATCCTGGGCGACCGGCTGGTCCGCCAGAAGCGCAAGGCCAAGCGGCCCCAGGACGTGATCCTGGAGGTGCAGGCGCTCCAGCCCGGCGACATCGTGGTCCATGCCGACCACGGCATCGGCCGTTTTTCCGGATTGAAGACGATCCATGCGGCCGGCGCCCCGCATGATTGCCTGGAACTCGCCTATACTGGCGGCCTGCTGCTCCTGCCGGTGGAGAATATCGAGCTCCTGACCCGCTACGGGTCGGAGGATGCCGAGGTCGCCCTCGACCGGCTCGGCGGCGGCGCGTGGCAGGCCCGCAAGGCCAAGATGAAGCGCCGCATCCTGGAGATGGCGGGCGAATTGATCAAGGTCGCGGCCCAGCGCTTCGTCCGGAAGGCTCCCGCTCTCAAGGCGCCGGAGGGGCTTTACGGCGAGTTCGCCGCCCGCTTCCCGTTCGAGGAGACGGAGGATCAGGCCAACGCCATCGACGCGGTGCTGGACGACCTCAATGCCGGCCGGCCGATGGACCGTCTGGTCTGCGGCGATGTCGGCTTCGGCAAGACCGAGGTGGCGCTGCGCGCCGCCTTCGCGGCGGCGATCTCCGGCAAGCAGGTGGCGGTGATCGTGCCCACCACCCTGCTCGCCCGCCAGCATTTTCGGACCTTCGCCGAGCGCTTCAAGGGCCTGCCGATCCAGATCGCGCAGCTCTCCCGCTTCGCCTCCGCGGCCGAGATGAAGCAGGCCCGTGCGGGGCTCGCTGCCGGCACGGTCGACATCGTGGTCGGCACCCACGCGCTCTTGGCCAAGAACATCGCCTTCAAGGATCTCGGCCTGATCATCGTGGACGAGGAGCAGCATTTCGGCGTGGCCCACAAGGAGCGGCTGAAGGCGCTCCAAGCGGACGTCCACGTCCTGACCCTGTCGGCGACCCCGATCCCGCGCACGCTCCAGCTCGCCATGACGGGCGTGCGCGAACTGTCGATCATCGCCACGCCCCCGGTCGACCGGCTGGTGGTGCGCACCTTCGTGACGCCATTCGATCCCCTGACCATCCGGGAGGCCCTGCTGCGCGAGCGTTACCGCGGCGGGCAGGCCTTCTACGTCGTCCCCCGGATCGAGGATCTGGCGGAGGTCAAAAAATTCCTCGACGCCGAGATGCCCGAGATCAAGGTCGCGGTGGCCCACGGCCAGATGGCGGCGGGCCAGCTCGAGGACGTGATGACGGCCTTCTACGAGGGCAAGTTCGACGTGCTGCTCTCGACCACGATCGTGGAATCGGGCCTCGACATCCCCACCGCCAACACCCTGATCGTCCACCGGGCCGACATGTTCGGCCTCGCCCAGCTCTACCAGCTGCGCGGCCGGGTCGGGCGCTCGAAGGCCCGGGCCTACGCGCTGTTCACGACCCCGGCGAACCGTCAGCTCACCGCCCAGGCCGAGCAGCGGCTCAAGGTGCTCCAGAGCCTCGACACGCTGGGCGCGGGCTTCCAGCTCGCCTCCCACGACCTCGACATCCGCGGCGCCGGCAACCTCTTGGGCGACGCCCAGTCCGGCCACATCAAGGAAGTCGGTTACGAACTCTACCAGCAGATGCTGGAAGACGCGGTCACCGCGCTCAAGGCCGGCATCGAGGACCTGCCCGAGGAGGCGTGGTCGCCGACCATCGCGCTCGGCGCGCCGGTCACGATCCCGGGGGATTACGTCGAGGATCTGGGGGTGCGGTTGGCGCTCTACCGGCGGCTCGCCACCATCCAGGACGATGCCGAGATGGAGAGTTTCGGGGCCGAGATGATCGACCGGTTCGGTCCGCTGCCGCCCGAGGTGGAGCAACTCCTCAAGATCGGCACGATCAAGATCCTGTGCCTCAAGGCGAACGTCGAGAAGGTCGAGGCCGGGCCGAAGGGCGTGGTGGTCCATTTCCGCGACAAATCCTACGCCAACCCGCAGGGGCTGGTGGCCTTTGTCGCCGAGCAGGCCTCCTTCGCGAAGGTGCGGCCCGACATGAGCGTGGTGTTCGTGCGCGAGCTGACCACGATCCCGGCAAGGCTCAAGACCGCCACCGAGGTGCTGCGCAGCTTGGTGACGATCGCCGGGCGGGGCAAGAAGGCGGCGTGAGGATCTCGTGAGGGCCTGAGCCGGCGTGGCCTCACACCGGCTTGAGCAACTCGATCGCGTCTTCCGTGAACTCGATGTGCCCGTCCCAATAGCTGATGAGCACGTCGCGATTCAGCGCGACCCAGGCCTTCAGGCGCGCCTCGTCGGCGGGATCGAGGCGCGGGCCGTCCGTGTATCGGAAGGGTCTCACCTGATACGAGCCCATCTGATCGGGCTGGACCCGAGGTCCGAGCGAGACCTTCACGCGGGCGTCGTGCCGGGCGCCGCCCCTCTGCGAGATGAACACGATGAACGGCAAACCGGTGGTCTTCGAGCGCAGGTTCGCCATGCCGTAGGTGGCCTGTCCCTGGGCCTCGGCGGCCGTGAGGACCGTGGGGGCGTCCATGTCGACCTCCGTTGCCGTCCTTTCACACCACCAGCATAGCGTGATTCCCGTACGCCGTCGCGCCGGGCCGTCGCGAGGTTTGCTCGTTGCGCCGCAAGGCGGGATCTGCTCTCTCCTTCCCGAACCCCAGGAGACGCGTGGATGGCGAACCCGGCCGCAGCCAGTGCCCCTTCCACTCCTGTGAAGTCCCAAAAAAACGCCTTCCTCACGCCTTTGTTCACCGACCGGCGGGTCGCCGCGGTGCTCGGGCTCGGCTTCGCGCAGGGCATCCCGTTCCTGCTCGTCTACGCGACCCAGTCGGCGTGGCTCGTCCAGGCCAAGGTGCCGCTCGCCACGATCGGGCTGATGAGCGAGCTCACCATCGCCTACAAGCTCAAGTTCCTCTGGGCCCCCTTCCTCGACCGCCACGACGCGCCGCTCATCGGCCGCTGGCTCGGGCGAAGGCGCGGCTGGATCGTCGCCACGCAGATCCTGGTGGCGCTGGCGCTCGCGGGCGTCGCCTTCGGCGATCCGGCCCACTGGCTCGCCTGGACGGTGGCGTTCTCCCTGGCCCTCGGCGTCGCGGGCGCCACCCAGGACGTTGTGATCGACGGCTGGCGCATCACCGCCGCGCCTCCCGAGCAGCAGGCGCTGATGTCGTCGTGGTCGGAGATCGGCTACCGGATCGGCAACCTCGCGGCGGGGGCCGGCGCCCTCTACCTGTCCGACGCGTACGGCTGGCGCGTCGCCTACCTGTGCATGGCCGCGCTCATGGCCCCCGGCACGATCGCGGCGCTGCTGGCGCCCGAACCCCCCGCCCCCGAGACGCCCGCCACCGGCGGCTTCGTCGAGACCGTCTGGGCGCCGATCCGCGACCTGCTGGCCCGCCTCGGGCCGCTGGCCGTGCCGGTGCTGGCGCTGGTCGCGGGCTTCCGGATGCCCGGCTACGTCTCGAACGCCATGGCGATCCCGCTGTTCAAGACGCTGGGCTATTCCAACACCGACATCGCCACGGTGACCAAGCTGTTCGGCTTCTGGATCGCGCTCGGCGGGACGTTCCTGGCGAGCGCCATCATCCCGCGGATCGGCATGATGGCGAGCCTGCTGATCGGCACCGTGGTGGCCTCGGCCTCGCACCTCGCGCTGGCCTATCTCGCATGGCACGGCGGCCATGGCGGGGCGGCGTTCTGGACCTTCGCGGCGACCGTCGGGATCGACGGCTTCGCCTACGCCTTCGCGTCGATCGTACTGATCACCTACATGTCGCGGCTCTCGGCCACCGCACACGCGGCGAGCCAGTACGCCCTGCTGACCTCGCTCTGCGCCCTGCCGGGCAGCCTGCTCGCCGGGTTTTCGGGCTTCGTGATCGAATGGACCGGGTTCACGTGGTTCTTCGTCGGCACGTCCCTGATCGGCGTGCCGGTGGCCCTGCTCTGCCTGCTGGTCGCGCGTCGGCATGGGCCGATGGACGCGCCGATGGAGACCCCCGCGCGGGCGTCCTGAACGCGTATTCGCGGCGGCGTGCGCGTCTTTAGCAAGACTTAACCATAAGGCGGCTTAATGGGTGGACGGTTGATGTCCTTCCCAGATGGGCAACCCAGGCCACGTGCGCGGAAACGGCTTCCGCGGGCGAACGGCGGCGGCTGCCTCCGGGGAAGCGCGTGCGCGAGTTCCCCGAATGGCTCAGGCTGCAATGTCCCGAACCGCGTACCCGGTCGCGGAGCCCGTGCGGCGGGCCGCGCCGCAGCGCATCGTCTACGTCGAGACGCCCTACGATCCCGTCGCCCGCACCCGTGTGCCCTACCCGAGCGCCATGCGTCGGGCCCGCCGCCGCGCCCGTCTCACGGGGCTCATCGGCCTGACCGCCGTGACCCTGGCCGGCTGGGCGATTCTCATCCAGCCGCAGGGCCCCGCCCCGTCCGAGGCCCCCGCGCTGCGGCCCGCCCTCGCCACCGCGCCGCACGCCGCGCCGCAGCCGAATCTCGCCTGGATGCTCGATCCGAGCCCCGCGCTGGGCTCCGGCGCCGCGACCGACTTCGGCGAAGCGGCGCTGCCGACCGACTTCCAGGTCGCCGCCACAACCCAGGTCGCCCTGTCCGAGCCCTCCCCGGCGGTCCGGGAGATCGCTCGGCAGGTCGCGCGCGCTGAGCAGGTCAAGGCCGAGCGGATCCGGACCGCGCAGGCCTCGGATGCGCTGGTCACCGCGCCGGAGGGGCTGGCCGCGTCGAAGGGGATTGCTGCCACGCAGGCGCCCGCGCCCCTGCGGCTTGCCATGGCCGAGCCGACCCCCGCCGCCTTCGTGCCCAATCCGGCATCCGCCCTGGTGCCTCTGCCGGTGGCCCGCCCGGCCGAGCTGCGGCCGCAGCCCGCAGCACCGCGCACCGCGCCGCCCGCCCGGGTGGCGGCCCGCGCCCTGCCCCGCACCCGCGACGTGTTCCGCGCCGCCATGGCGGAGGAGCCGTCCTTCTTCGAGAAGCTGTTCGGCGTCGGCGCCGCCGCACCCCGGCAGGAGCCACGTCAGGCCCTGGCCTATGCCAGCCCCGATACCTTGCCGCAGGCGGCCCCACGCACCCGGATCAGCCCGGAGCCCGAATCCGTCGGCGGCACGGCGGTCTACGACATCACCGCCCGTACGGTGACGCTCCCGTCCGGCGAGGTGCTGGAGGCGCATTCCGGCCTCGGCGAGGCCATGGACAGCCCGCGTTTCGTCCACCTGCGCATGCGCGGCTCGACGCCGCCGGGCACCTACATGCTGACCGAGCGCGAGCGCCTGTTCCACGGGGTTCGGGCGATCCGCCTCACCCCGGTCGGTGGCAGCGGGTCGATCCACGGCCGTGACGGCCTGCTCGCCCACACCTACATGCTGCGCCAGCCCGGCGCCTCGAACGGCTGTGTCTCGTTCCGCGACTACAACCGCTTCCTCCAGGCCTTCCTGCGGGGCGAGGTCCGGCGCCTCGTGGTCGTGGCCGGCGACGGCCTGTTCGGCCGGGTCGGCATGGGCGAGCGCGGGGGCGGCCGGGGCTGACCACCGCGCGAAGGTCCTGGGTTTCCAAAGGGACCGGGTCCCTTTGGTGGGGTGGCGGGGTGAAACCCCGGCCTACGGATCCTGGACCCCTCTTCGGGGGTCCAGGATCCGTACAGCAGAGCCCTGCCCTGCACCCGCCAAAGGACTCGTCCTTTGGAATCCAGGATCGTGTTCGGGGACATGCCCGTGTTCCCGATTGCAATGCGATCGGGAACGGCTCTAACGGGGGCAGACGCCAGCCCGTACAAGAGGCCCCGATGAAACTGCCCCGCCGCTTCTTCCAGCCCCTCGCCACCGGCGCGCCGGCCCCGTTCCGCGAGCTTCCGGTGCGGCTGGAGCGGATGATCCACTTCGTCCCGCCGCACAACGACAAGGTCCGCGCCCGGGTGCCGGACCTCGCCGGCACGGTCGACGTGGTGCTGGGCAACCTGGAGGACGCGGTCCCGGCCGACCAGAAGGAGGCGGCCCGCAAGGGCTTCGTGGCCATGGCCCAGGCCACCGACTTCGCCGCCACGGGCACCGGCCTCTGGACCCGGATCAACGCCCTCAACTCCCCCTGGATCTTGGACGACCTGTTCACGATCGTGGCCGAGGTCGGCGACAAGCTCGACGTCGTGATGGTGCCCAAGGTCGAGGGCCCGTGGGACATCCACTACATCGATCAGCTCCTCGCACAGCTCGAGGCGCGCCACGGGGTGACGAAGCCGATCCTGGTCCACGCGATCCTGGAGACTGCCGAGGGCGTGGCCAATGTCGACGCCATCGCGTCGGCCTCGCCGCGGATGCACGGCATGAGCCTTGGCCCGGCGGATCTCGCGGCGTCCCGCGGCATGAAGACCACCCGGGTCGGCGGCGGCCATCCGGATTACCGGGTGCTCAGCGATCCCTCCGGCGACGCCCCCCGGGCCACGGCGCAGCAGGATCTCTGGCACTACACGATCGCCAGGATGGTCGATGCCTGCATGGCCAACGGCATCAAGGCCTTCTACGGCCCGTTCGGCGATTTCTCCGATGGCGATGCCTGCGAATCGCAGTTCCGCAACGCCTTCCTGATGGGCTGCGCCGGCGCCTGGACGCTGCATCCGAGCCAGGTCACGATCGCCAAGACGGTCTTCGCCCCAGACCCAGCCGAGGTGGCCTTCGCGGCCCGGATCGTCGAGGCCATGCCGGACGGAACCGGCGCCGTGATGCTCGACGGCAAGATGCAGGACGACGCCACCTGGAAGCAGGCCAAGGTCATCGTGGATCTGGCGAAGCTCGTGGCCGCGAAGGATCCGGAGCTGGCCGCCGTGTATCAGCTGGGGTGAGTGGGGCCGGATCCGCGCATCGTTTGCTGCAGAACGGCGACAGGGCGAAGCGCGGGTCCCCTCTCCCGTGCGGGAGAGGGGCAGGGTGAGGGATCAGGTCTATCCGAAAAAGGCTCGCCCTGTTGGCGTGTCAATCGCACGACCTATCCTGAGGGTCCTAGTCCCTCACCCCAACCCTCTCCCGCACGGGAGAGGGGGTGCGTTGCGTCCTGCCGCCGGCGTTGGCTTCGAACTGACCCGAACGGCTCGTCGGGTCAGGCCCGCGCAAGCGAAGCGTCCGTACCATCCCCACGATCCGCGACCACACTGCCGGAGCCGGGCGGTGACCAAGTCGATCCCGCGAGCCCGCACCCTGCGGCGCATCACGAATGCGGACATCCATAAGAACCGCGACGGCGTGCGCGAGACCATCCTCGCAACCCTCGAACGCCGCGAGACCGTGTGATCACCGCCCAAACCGCGCCCGATAATCCTGCGGCGTCGCCGTGACATGCCTTAAAAAACTGCGCCGCATCGTCTCCTCGGAGCCGAAGCCGCAGGCCCGGGCGATGCGCTTGACCGGCTGCGCCGTCTCGGCCAGCGCCCGGCGGGCCGCCTCCACCCGCAGGCGCTCCACGGCTTTGGCCGGGGAGAGGCCGGTCGCCGCTTGGTAGTGCCGGCTGAGGCTGCGCGCGCTCATCCCCGCCGCCGCGGCGAGCGCCGGAAGCGCGAGATCCCCCGACAGATTCTCCGCGATATAGGCGTGGAGCGCCCCGAACCGCTCCTCGCCCGCCTGGAGGGCCAGCGCCGCGCTGAACTGCGCTTGCCCCCCCGGGCGCTTCAGGAACATCACGAGGTGGCGCGCAACCGCCAGGGCGAGGGGGCGGCCGAGATCCGCCTCGACCAGCGCGAGCGCCAGATCGATCCCCGCCGTGACCCCCGCCGACGACCAGACCGGACCGTCGCGCACGAAGATCGGGTCTGGCTCGACCCGGATTCGGGGGTAGCGTTTGGCGAGCGCCCCGCAATGCTTCCAGTGGGTCACGGCCTGCCGCCCATCGAGGAGCCCGGTCGCGCCGAGCAGGAACGCCCCGGTGCAGACCGAGGCGACCCGGCGCGCCCGTCCGGCCTGCGCCCGCACCCAGGCCACCAGCGCTGCGTCGTCGCAGGCCGCCAGGACACCGGGGCCGCCTGCGATCACCAGCGTGTCCACCGGCGTGTCGAGATCCGGCAGCGGCTCCGCCACCAGCCGCAGGCCGGCCGAAGCGGTCAGATGCGGCGCGCCCGCCGCGATCACCCGCGGCGCGTAAGGCTGGCCCACGCCGCCATGCTCGTTGGCGGTGGCAAAAACCTGGAGCGGGCCCGCCACGTCGAGGAGCTGCACCGCCGGGAAGGCCAGCACCTCCACGACCCGCGGGGCATCTGGCGGAAAACGAGGGCTCTTTGTCATTCGCGCCAGAGCGTGACGCGGTAGGGTCGCCCTGTCCACCCCGGAGGCCTCCGATGATTCCCCCCGACACCCACCTGCAGATCGGCTCGCTCCTGTTCGAAGGGCTCGACCAGATCGACCTCACCGGCCCGTTCGAGATCCTGGCCCGGATCCCGAACAGCACCTACCGGATCTACGCGGCCACCCCAGATCCGGTGCGCGACGTGCGCGGCCTGCGGATCCTGCCGGACGCGACCCTGGACGCGGCGCCCCGGCTCGACGTGCTCCACGTCCCGGGCGGCCAGGGCCAGGAGGCGCTGATGCGCGATCCCGCCGTGCTCGGCTGGATCCGGCAGCAGGCCGGGGGCGCCTCGCACGTCCTGTCGGTCTGCACCGGCGCGCTCCTCCTCGGGGCGGCGGGCCTCCTGGTGGGGCGCCGGGCGACGACCTACTGGAACGCGGTCCATCTCCTGCCCTTCTTCGGGGCCGAGCCGGTGGATGCGCGGGTGGTGATCGACCGCGATGCGGAGAGCCGCACCTGGGTGTTCGCGGCCGGCGTCACCGCGGGGATCGACGGGGCCTTGCGCCTCGCCGCCGAATTGCGGGGTGCCGAGGCCGCGCAGGGTATCCAGCTCGGGATGCAGTACGCCCCCGAGCCGCCCTTCGACAGCGGCACCCCCGGGACCGCCCCGCCCGCCATCGTGGCGGCGGCCCGGGCACGCGCCGCCGACCTCACCGCCCGGCGCGAGGCCACCGCGCGGGCGATCGCGGCCGAGCTCGGCATCCGCCTCCCCGAATCCGCGGACGCGAACCGGGGCGGATGACAGGCCCCGTCTTCGGTCCTATCTGTCCGGTCTGGACGGACTGAACCATGACGGACGTAACCCTGAGAACCGCGAAATTCGCCATCGGCGCCGTGGTGCGCCACCGGATCTACCCCTTCCGGGGCGTCGTGTTCGACGTCGACCCGGTCTTCGACAACACCGAGGAATGGTGGCTGGCGATCCCCGAGGAGGTCCGGCCGCGCAAGGACCAGCCATTCTACCACCTGCTGGCCGAGAACGCCGAGACCGAGTACGTCGCCTACGTGTCGGAGCAGAACCTCCTGCCCGATACGTCGGGCGAGGCCCTGCGCCACGCCGGCATCGCCGAGATGTTCGTGCGCGACGATGCCGGCGCCTACCGGATGCGCGCCCGCGCTACGAACTGAGCGGCGCGGGGACCGTCAAGCTTTCGACAAGGGCCCCGCGGTAGCCTCAGGCGACGGCCGCTGCCGTCGGACGAGCCCGACGCCATATGGTCGCCCGATTCCGATCCGCCGCCCTGCTCCTCGCCGTCGCCCTGTTCTGCGCCCCGGCGTGGGCCAACGACAGCGCCGCGGAGCTCGATGCCGGCGGGCTGATCCTCGTGCCGGAGCCGGGCATCGCGCTGGCGAGCGAGGATCTCTCGATCAGCCGCGCGCGAATCGACGTGACCTACGTGTTCCGCAGCCAAGTGGAGGCGCCGCGCACGGTGCGGATCGCGTTCCCGCTGCCGCCGATCGACGGCCGCGTGCTCAGCTTCTCGGCCCTCAAGCTGCCGCAGCCCGAGCGCGCGAACTTCGTCGGCTTCACCGTCACGGTGGATGGCCATCCGGTCGAGCCGGAGCTGGAGGAGCGCGCCTTCGTGGGCGAGCGCGAGGTCACCGACCTGTTGCGCCGCCACGGCCTGCCGCTCAACCCGCTGCGGGTCTCCGAGCTGGTGGCGGCCCAGAAGCAGATCGACACCGCCGCCTGGGCGGAGCTGGTCAAGGCCGGCCTGTTCCCGGACGCCGAGGGGATGACCGAGGGGCTCTGGCGCAGCGAGGCGAAGTTCCACTGGCTGCAGACCTTCCCCCCGGGGAAGGACGTCCGGATCGCGCACAGCTACGCCCCGGTGAGCGGGTTCCATGTCCTCGATCTGAAGGAAGCGTCCCGCGACAGCTACCGGGCGACCTACTGCCTGGACGATCCGGGGCTCGCGGCGATCCGGCGTCTGCACGCCAGGGCGCGGAACGCGAGCGGATACCTGCGGGCCTTCGTGGTGCCCTACATCGTGACCACGGCGCGCAACTGGGCTTCGCCGATCGGGCGCTTCACCCTGACGGTGGACAAGGGGATTCCGGAGGCGATCGTGAGCTTCTGCCGCACCGGCATCCGGAAAATCGGGCCAGCCACGGTTCGCTGGGAGGCGCGGGACTACGTGCCGGATCAGGACCTGCGGGTCCTGTTCGTCCTGCCGGGGCCGGGCCCGATGGGGATCCGGTAGGGCCGCCGCCCTCCCCGATCTTCGAGAGGCTTCGCCGTTCACGCCGCGGCTCGCGCGGGCGCGACGTGCCCCCTCTCTCCCGTGCGGGCTTGGGGATTCACACGTCTATCGTAGAACATGCGCGAACGGCACCGCTTCTCTCCCTCCCCCGCAGAGGGGGGAGGGAGACGCGCGGAGCCGCCTTCGCCTTTCCAAGCGAGATCTGCGAACATCGTAGCTCCGCTTGCGGGGAGAGAGGGGACCCGCGCCCTGTCTTGAGGCCGTATGGCCGAAGCCGATCTGTGACTCCGCAGGCTCGTAGAGGGTGAGGGAGGGCGCATGAGCCAGTCGGGCTGCCCCGCTTGGCAACCGCACGACGATCCCAAACCCGAAGTGTGAATCTGCAACGCAAGCAAGGCGAGGGGATCGCTGCGGTCATCGTCGGCGCAGCGGGCGACCTCTGAGGCTACGAACTTGCAGACGGGACGAGGCCGCGGCTGGCCAGACGCGGAGGGCCGGACCTCGCGGCCCGGCCCTCCGGATAACCGCGACCCTGCGGCCGGCTTACTTCGCGGCCGGAGCGGTGCCGGCGGCCGGGGCAGCGCCCGCGGCGGCACCGCCCTGCTGCTCCAGCTTCTTGCGCATGTCCTCGGAGCGCTTCTCCAGCTCCGCCTGGAGCTTCTTCTGCTGCTCCTCGAGCACCTTCGGGTCGATCGCCGGGCCGTCGAAGGCCTTGCCGAAGCCGGTCAGCGGCACCGCGAAGGTGACCTCGCGCTGGGTCTGGTTCTGGACCGAGACGTTGAGGGTCGTGCCCTTCTTCATCGCGGCGATTACGCCGGCATCGACGCCCCCGGCCTCGGCGAAGCAGCCGTTCGGGAAGCAGACCGCGAAGCGGCCGGCGGTCGCCGCCTGGCCGTCGATGCTGAAGCGGATGCCCGGCTGCAGCAGCAGGCCGAGCGGCAGCAGGTAGCGCACCACGCGCACCTCCTGCTTCTGAGCGGGGTTCTTCATCTCGTAGACCGCCACCGCTAGCACCGGCTGACCCTGGTCGGACACGAAATCGCGGGTCGTGTAGCAGATGTCGGTGCCCGAGGCCTGGTCCTTGCCGCAGACCTTGGTCCAGTCAGCCTGGCCCGGCTCGGACTTCACCGCGACGATCTGCGGGCCGGTCTGAGCCGCCGGCGTGTTGGCCGCGGGGGTGCCCGGAGCAGTCGGCGCCGGCGCGGCCGGAGCAGGCGCTGCGGCCGCAGGCTTCTTGGGCTGCGCGAGGGCCGGGGCGACCGCGAGGCCGAGGCCCGCAAAACCGAGGAGGGCGGCGCGCGCGAGCGTCGCAGGGCGGGTGAAGGACATCGGCTCTGACCCCTTAGGAAGCGATACGGTGCAGCGGGTTGATGCGGAGCCGGCCTCGCGGCCGGTCCGCCGGACCGTCCGGACGGGCGCCGCCGTGGCGCGCCGACCGGAGCTCCGGATGAAACGGTCCGGCCATCGGAGGGGACGGGCGCTTGACTGCGCGCATCTCCCGCCCCGGCGGCCGGGCGGCCTGCCTTTCCCCTGGAATAAGGCGAAGGCATGACACCGCGGCTTGACACCGCGGCCCGGCGGGCCGGTGATCACCCCCCGGGCCGCGGCCGGCCCCCGATAGGCCCCCGCCCGCTTGGCCGCAAGCGCGACGTCGCACGAGGACGTGATCGGCGCGGGGAGCTTGTCTCCGATGGGGCAATCGGGATTGGCCGTTACCCGGCGGCCTTAGCGGTCGGTTAACCGTAATCGGCCGACCATGCTGGCGGGTTTTCAGTATCAGTGGGGGCGGCGGGTTGAGCGCGTTCGCGGTGGCCGAGAGGGCGGTCGAGGCCGTACCGGACGCGTCCGCGCGGTCCGGCAGCCTGTCCGGCTGCCTGTTCGCGGCGGCGCGCGCCGCGCCGCAGCGCACGGCCCTGCGTGATTCGGGCGACCGGGCCGCGTGGTGCGGGCGCCCGGCGATCACGTGGACGTACGCGGCCGCCGCCGAGATCGTCGGCCGGCTCGCCCGGGGGATCGGCGCGTGGCGGCTTCCGGCCGGCAGCCGGATCGGATTGTGGTTCTCGGGCGGCGCGGAGGCGGCCCTGGGTCACCTCGCCGTCGAGGCGGCTGGGCACCTGCCCTGCGCGATGCCGGCCGCCTGGGATCCGGAGCAACTCGCCGCCGGGATCGAGGCCGCCAACCTCGTCGGCGTGCTCACCGAGGGCCGCCGCGGCGCACGCCGGCCCGCGGAGGAGCTGACCCACGTGGCGATGCGGCAGTTCGGCCTGCGCTATCTCGCCGCCTTCGGGCCCGGCGTGCCGGACGGCGTGATCAGCCTCGACGCGATGGCGCTGGAGCGCGGCGTGGCCGAGCCGGTCGCCAGCCGCGGCCTCGTGACCTTCGAAGGCAGCGATCCGGAGCGGCCGATCTATCGCAGCGCGGAGGCGCTCGCCGCCGCCATCGCGGCGCATTGCGACGCCCTGCCGCTCTCGGCGGACGAGCGGATCCTGACGCTGCTGCCCGCCCACGACCTGCGCGGGCTCGTGACCGGCCTCGGCGCCGCGCTCGCGGCCGGGGCAGGCTTGGAGACGGTGATTCCCTTCGAGGAGGCCGGTTTCCGGACCGCCCTGCTGCGGCCCGTGCCGACCCGCATGGTCGTCCCCGCCCTGATCGAGCCGGCGCTCGCCGCCCTGACCCTGCCCTGGACGGTGCGGAGCCTCAACGTGGTGCATCGGGCACCCGCGACCCTGATCCGGCGCACCGCGCCGGACGGCGGTAAACGACGCTCGGATTCACCACGCTCTGATTCGCCGCCGGCCGGTGCGCCGCGCCTCGACACGCTGGTCCTCGGGGAGACGGCTCTGGTTACACGTCCCGACCTGGCCGCGACCCTGGCCCACCCGGATCGCGCGCCCCTGCCGCTGGACCTCCTGGCCCTCGCGCTCGCCAGCGATGGCGGCCTCGCCTGCCGCGGCCCGGCCTGCGCGGCGGCGCCCCTGCCCCGCGGCGTGACGCCGGAGGCGGACGCCGGTGCATGGCGCGATTCGGGCTACCGGGCCGTCCTGTCGGGCGGGGCCGTGATCGGTGTCGCGGCCGTCTGAAAAGTCCTGAACGGCGGCGTCGGGGCGGTTCATCTGGCGCTCAGGTGCCGCGACTAATCTCGCATCTGCACACGGACCGACGGATCCGAACGGACCCTTCGTGGGTTCTGCAAAGGATTGTGGTCACGGCTATCTTTTCAAGCTGTGCCGGATGGAGTACCGCCTAAGCTCATGGGTGCGCTGCAACAAGTGCTCGTGGTCGATGACGGCGTCCGGGCCGTCGACCGTTCCCTTTCGGGCGAGCTCGCCAGTCTCGGCTACGCAAGCGTGACCGCCTCCATGGAGGCGGCCGACGACGTCTTGGCCGTGATCGCGCGGCCGGCGGCGGTTCTGCTCCAGGCGCCGACGCGCCGGGATCCGGCCTATGCCCGCCGCGCCGCCAAGCTCCGCAGCCAGCTGCGCGACCGTGGCATCCCGGTGATCCTGATTGGCGATTCGGCCGAGCCCCGGGCCGGCGGCCCGGTCGACCTCGCCACTCGCCTCGGCGCCTATGTGGCGGCGCAACCTGAATTCTGAGCCGCTCTCACCTTGACCCCGCAGAGGCTAGGCCCTCTCACCGCGCCCCGCGCATCAATTCCGGCGCGCCGAGCCGGGGCAGCACGCCCTCCCGCATCACCAGCCGCCGCAGGGGCCCGAGCTGGCCCATCACCAGCAGGCCGAGGCCGCGCAGGGCATCGACCGGCAGCAGGTCGGTGAGCAGGCTGCGGTTGAGGAGGTCCACCGCGGCGGTGCGCGCCGCCGTGTCGACCCGCCGGGCGCTGGCGTAGCCGTCGAGCACCGGGCGCGACCCGGGATCTCGCCCGTCCCGGGCGGCGCGGAGCACCCCGTCACGCAAGGTGGCGGCGTCGCGCAGGCCGAGATTCAGCCCCTGCGCGCCGATCGGCGGGAAGACGTGGGCCGCCTCCCCGATCAGCGCCAGCCGCCGCGCCACCGGGCTCGCCACCGCCAGACCGCGCATCGGCACGAGGCCGCGCGGGCCGTCGATCCGCATGGCGCCGAGCATCGCCTGGGCCTGCCGTTCCACCGCCTGCCCCAGGGCCGCGTCGTCCAGCGCGGCGAGCCGCCGGGCCGCGCCCTCCCCGGTCACCCAGACGAGGCTGGAGCGATGCCCGCCCGGCAGCGGCACCAGGGTGAAGGGGCCGGAGCGGGTGTGGAACTCGGTGGAGACGTCCCGGTGCGGGCGCTCATGCAGCAGGATCGTGGTGATGGCGCTCTGCGGGTAGGTCCAGTCGCGTACGCGGATGCCGCTCGCGGCCCGCAGCGGCGAGCGCCCCCCGTCGGCCGCCACCACCAGCCGGGCCTCGACCGCCCCGCCCTCCGCCAGGGTGACGCGCGAGGCTGTTTCACCCGCCACCGCGTCGACGCAATCCGCTTCGACCAGGGTCAGGTTCGGCTGGGCTCGGGCGCAGGCGCGCAGGCTCTCGACGAGCCGCGCGCTCTCGACGTTCCACCCGAAGGCGTCGAGGCCGATCTCGGCGGCCTGGAAGCGCACGGGCGGCGGCCGGAACAGGCTGCCGGTGTCGTCGATGATCTGCAGGGTGCAGAGTGGGCTCGCCTGCGGCGCCACCGCAGCCCAGGCCCCGAGCGCCTCCAGGAAGCGTACCGACCCGTCGAGCAGCGCCACGGTCCGTCCGTCCGCCACGGGGGCGTGTCGGCCGACCAGCGCCGTGGGGATCCCCTCCCGGGCGATGGCGAGCGCCGCCGCGAGGCCCGCGGCCCCGGCGCCGACCACGGCGACGTCGAATCGGCCCTCTCGCGTTTCGGACATGATTCCCCGTACGGTTTGCTGGCCCGCCGATCACCACGGCGCAGTGTGCGGTTTCTATCTGCGCCTTCCCGCAATCCTGCCAAGGGCGCCATGCCTCGGCCCGGGCGGGCCACGGCGCCGCAGCCGCCCGGTCACCCCAGGAACGCCGAGACTTCGCGAAGAACCTCCTCCGGCCGCTCCTCCTGGAGGGTGTGGCCGCACTCGAGCGCGCGCCCCGAAACGTCGGTGGCCTTCTCGCGCCATGTCTCCAGCACGTCGTAGGTCTGGCCGACGACGCCCTTCGCCCCCCAGAGCGCCAGGAGCGGCGCCGTGACGCGCGCGTCGGCATCGGCGGCGTCGTGCTCCAGATCGATCCCGGCCGCCGCCCGGTAATCCTCGCAGATCGCGTGACGGCAGGCGGGGTCCGCGTAGCAGCGCAGGTACTCGGCGAAGAGGTCCGGCGGGGTCGAGCCGGGGGTCTTCGACTGACCCTCGATGTGGTGGCGTAAAAAGTATTCCGGATCGGCCCCGATCAGCGTCTCCGGCAGGGGATGGGGCTGGATGAAGAAGAACCACCAGAAGTACCGGGTGGCGAAAGCCTTGTCGGTGCGCGCGTACATGGTCGCGGTCGGCGCGATGTCGAACAGGGCGATCCGTTCCACGGCTTCGGCATGATCCAGGGCGAGGCGATGGGCGACGCGCCCGCCCCGGTCGTGGCCGACGACCGCGAATCGGTCGTGGCCGAGCGCCCGCATCACCGCGACCGCGTCGGCCGCCATGGCGCGTTTGGAATAGGCGGCATGGCCCTCGCCGCCCGGGGGTTTCGACGAATCGCCGTAGCCGCGCAGGTCCATGGCGACGACGGTGCGGGTCTCGGCCAGGCGCGGGGCGACGTGGAGCCACGTCGACAGGGTCTGCGGGTGGCCATGCAGCAGCAGAACCGGCGGCCCGGAGCCCGCCGAGCGCGCGTTGATCGTCACGCCGGGGGCGGTCTCGATCCGGTGCGACGCGAAGCCCGGCAGGAAGTCGCTGGCCATGGGTGTCGGTCTCCATCCTGACGCACTGGCGCGCCGGGATGCACCGGATGATAAGGCGCCTCCGGCACCATGTCCGCCGAACCGCCATGACAGATGCACGCGCGACTCAGGATTCGGCCGTGACAGACCCCGACGCCACGGCGGCGGCGGAGGAGGCGGCCGCGCGCGCCGAAGCCCCCACGCTTCGTCCGAGCATCCTCGATCCGCTGTTCGCCCCGGCCCGCGCCCTGCCGGGGATCGGTCCCAAGATGGCGCCGCTCATCGAGAAGCTGCTCGGCACCCCGGAGCGCGAGGCCCGGGTGGTGGATCTCCTGTTCCACCTGCCCCAGGGCGGCGTGGCGCGGAAGCTCATGGGCTCGGTCGGCGAGGCGCCGACCGGTGAGCCGGTGACGATCGGCGTCACCGTGGTGGAGCATCGCCCGGCCCAGATCGGATCGGGCAAGCGCCCGCACCGGGTTGTGGTGGAGGATGCCTCCGGCCACGACATCACGCTCGTGTTCTTCGGCATGCCCCGCCCCCGGGTGGAGAAGATGCTGCCGCTCGGGGCGCACCGCTACATCACCGGCCGGATCGATCTCTGGGACGGCACCCGCCAGATGGTCCACCCGTCGCGGATCGTGGACGAGGCGGGCTTGGCCGAACTGCCCGCCGTCGAGCCGGTCTACGGCGCCACCGAGGGGCTGACCTCCCGGGCGATCAACAAGCTCGCCGTTTCAGCCCTCGACCGGCTGCCCACCCTGCCGGAGTGGCAGGATGCGGCCTGGCTGGAGAAGAACCGCCTGCCCGCCTTCGCGGACGCGCTCCGCCTGGAGCACCGCCCCGAGGAGGCGCCCCCGAAGGCCGAGGACCCGCTCCAGCCGCCGCCCGCGACGCCGTCCCGGAAGCGGCTCGCCTACGACGAACTCCTCGCCTCGCAACTGGCGCTGGCCCTGCTGCGTGCCCGCCAGCGGCGCAAGGCCGGCCGGGTCAACGCCGGCGACGGGACGTTGAGCGGACGTATCGAGGCCGCCCTCCCCTTCGCGCTGACCGGCGCGCAAGGCCGGGCGGTGGCCGAGATCCGCGCCGACCTCGTGGAGCCCCGGCGGATGCTGCGCCTGCTCCAGGGCGATGTCGGCTCGGGCAAGACCGCGGTGGCTTTGCTCGCCATGGCGTCGGCGGTCGAGGTCGGGCGTCAGGCGGCGCTGATGGCGCCGACCGAGATCCTGGCCCGGCAGCATTTCGAGCGGCTGAAGCCGCTGGCCGGCGGTCTGCGCCTGCGCCTGATGACCGGCCGGGACCGGGCCTCGGAGCGCAAGTCCACCCTGGCCGACCTCGCGGCCGGTGAGATCGACATCCTGGTCGGCACCCATGCCCTGTTCCAGGAGGCCGTGACGTTTCGCGATCTCGGCCTCGCGGTTGTCGACGAGCAGCATCGGTTCGGCGTGCATCAGCGGCTGGCGCTCGGGGCCAAGGGCGAAGCGGTCGACTTCCTGGTCATGACCGCGACCCCGATCCCCCGCACCCTGGCGCTGACCTTCTTCGGCGACATGGACGTTTCGATCCTCGACGAGAAGCCCGCGGGCCGGCAGCCGATCCGCACGATCACGCTGTCGACCGAGCGGATCGACGAGGTGGTGGCCGGCCTCGCCCGGGCGATCGCCGGGGGCGAGCGGGTCTACTGGATCTGCCCCCTGGTGGAGGAATCCGAGTTCATCGACCTCGCGGCGGCCGCCGAACGCTTCGACGACCTGAAGCAGCATTTCGGCGACACGGTCGGGCTGATCCACGGCAAGATGCCGGGGCCCGAGAAGGATTCCGCCATGGCGCGGTTCGCGGCCGGGGAGACCAAGCTCCTCGTCTCGACCACGGTGGTGGAGGTGGGGGTCGACGTGCCCGAGGCGACCATCATGGTGATCGAGCACGCGGAGCGGTTCGGGCTGGCGCAGCTGCACCAGCTCCGCGGCCGGGTCGGGCGCGGCTCCCGGGCCTCGTCCTGCCTGCTGCTCTACCGGGGCCCCCTCGGGCAGGTCTCGCGGGCGCGGCTGGAGATGATGCGGGCGAGCGAGGATGGGTTCCGCATCGCCGAGGCCGACCTGAGGCTGCGCGGCGAGGGCGAGGTGCTGGGCACCCGGCAATCCGGGCTCGCGGCGTTCCGGCTCGCCCGGATGGAGAGCGACGGCGCCCTGCTGGAGGCCGCCCGGGACGATGCCCGAATGATCGTCGAGCGCGACCCCGGCCTCAAGAGCCCCCGGGGGCAGGCGTTGCGGGTGCTGCTTTACCTGTTCGAGCGGGAGGCGGCGATCCGGCTGATCGGCGCTGGCTGAACGAATCCGTTTAGGAACAGCTGGCGGTCGGGAACGGCCCGGTGCCGGAGGTGCGGATCCGCACTTTGAAGCGGGAATGTCACAGCTGGTCCGGAAGATCGTTTCGGATCAGAGGCTTAACTGACCGCTCGGAAAGCGTGGCCGGACCCGCCGTGGCGTCCGGCGGACCCCGGACAAGAGCCGTGATCTTGCATCAGCCACAATCCTCCCTTAACTGTAGATGAACGAATGGCCCGGTAAGCCGGGACATCACGGACGAATCTGGAGGATGAACATGTCGAACGGACTGTTCCAGAACCTGCCGGGCTCCAACGAGATGGCCGGTCTCTATGCCCTGCCGACGGAGCCGTGGCTGCTGCCGATTTCCGATCGCGCCGCCGAGTCGGCGAGCAGGACGGCCGAGGAGCTTCAGGCCGCCGTACGACGGGCTGCACGCCCGTTCTGGGTGGCCGCCAACGGTCTGTGCGTCGCCCTGGGCCTCGCCCTCGTGATGCAGTGCGCCACCGGCTGGATGCCGACGGCGCCCCGCAGCGCCGTGACGGTGGCGCAGGCGACCCCGCCGACCATCGCCCCGCAGACGGCGTCGCTGCAGCGCTGATCCGTTCCGACGGGACGAAAACCAAGGCCGGTCCGCAAGGGCCGGCTTTTTTCGTCCTCGTCTGCCGCGCCCGCCGCCCGTGGAGGCCTGCATTGATTCCGGGGCTCGAATTCTGAGGCTTGGCACGCTCCGCGCGTCCGACGCATCGTGACCGGGCGGGACAGGGAGAAGCCGATGCGCGTGGTGTTCGTGGATGCCAACGCGACGCTGGCGGCGGTGGCGCGGCGGCTGCTGCAGCCGGACGATCCGCCCTTCGTGATCCACGCGGAGCCCGCCATCGCCCCGCAGGACCTGCCCGGCATCCTGGCCGGGGCCGCGATCGCGGTGATCGACCACACCGCCCTCCCCCTCGATGTGGCCCGCGCCTGCACCGGGCTGAAGCACGTGGTGTTCCTCGGTACCGGCGCGCGCAGCTACATGGACCCGGAGGCGCTTCGGGCGGAGCTCGGCGTCACGGTCCACACGATCAAGGGCTACGGCGACACGGCGGTCGCCGAATGCGCCTTCGCGCTGATGTGGGCGGCGACCCGCGGCATTGCCCAGATGGACCGGGCGATGCGCGCCGGCTCCTGGCTGCGCACCGAGGGGATGCAACTCACCGGCAAGCGTGTGGGCCTCGTCGGCTTCGGCGGGATCGCGGCCGAGATGGCGCGGCTCTGCCAGGGCGTCGGCATGCGGGTGCTCGCCTGGAACCGCACGGCCCGGACCCATCCCGATGTCGCCTTCGTGCCCCTGGAGCGGCTGCTCGCCGAGAGCGACGTGGTCTCGCTCCACCTGTTGCTGACCGACGAGACCCAGGGCTTCCTTTCGGCCGACCGCATCGCCGCGATGAAGCCCGGCGCCATCGTGATCAACACCGCCCGGGGGGCGCTCATCGACGAGCCCGCCCTGGTCGAGGCGCTGCGGACCGGCCACATCGCGCAGGCCGGGCTCGACGTGTTCACGGTCGAGCCCCTGCCGGCGGATCACCCGCTGGCCAGCGTGCCGAACGTCACGCTCTCGGCGCATTCCGCGTTCCGCACGCCCGAGGCCAGCGACAACCTGATCGGCGCCGCCCTCGCCCATTGCCGGCGGATCACCGCCGGCTGAGCGAAGTCACGTCCTGGTTTCGAAAGATCGAGACCTTTCGCGGGTCCAGGGTGGAGCCCTGGTCGGGGCCCCGACCCGACACCACGCCAAAGGGCCTCAGCCCTTTGGAAACCCGGAATTCAGGCGCTCAGTGCTCGGTGCCCGGCATGTTCGGCCGCGGCTCTCCGCCGTGGTGATGGATTACGTTGGAGCGTTCCGGGCTGCCCTTGGCGTCGGCGACCTGTTTCCGGGCCGCGGCGGCCAGGAACCAGATCCCGCCGAGCGTCCCGAAGGCGAGGATCATGAGTGGAAAACCCTGACTCATTGCGGTGCCCTCCTCGACGATGGCCCGCAGCCGAGCGGGTTTGCATCATCGCGCCAGTCAGTCCGGCACGATGAACGATAACGCACGAAACCGTGCCGTGTTCAGGCGGCCCGCGTTGTCGTTGCCGCAACCCGCCGTTCGGCGTCCCGGCGCAGGGCCGAGAGCACCACGAACATCAGGCCTGCCCCCACCGCGAGGCAGACCGACAGGAACAGCATCGGCACGAGGTTGCTCTGGGTCTGATCGCGGATGAACGGCACCACGTTCTGCGCGACGAGGCCGCCGAGATTGCCCACCGAGTTGATCGCCGCGATCCCGGCCGCCGCCGTGGCGCCGCGCAGGAAGGTCCCGGGCATCGACCAGAAGACCGGCTGCGCCGAGAAGGTCCCGGCCGCCGCCACGCACAGGCAGGCGAACTTCACGGCGTTGCCCGGCAGGACGACGGAGAGCGCCAGCCCCGCCGCCCCGACCAGAGCCGGCCCGACCACGTGCCAGGTCAGCGCGTTGCCCTGCGCGTTGGTGCGGGCGGCGTGGCGCGGCACCCACCACAGGGCCAAAGCCGTGGCCGTCCAGGGGATGATGTTGAGCAGGCCGTTGGTCAGGTTCGAGACGCCGAACCCCTTGACCACGGTCGGCAGCCAGTAGCCGAGGCCGTAGGCGGCGAGCGGCAGGAAGATGTAGATGCCGGCCAGCATCAGCACGCGCTTGTCGAGGAGCGCCGCGAACGGGTTGCCGTGGTCGACATGGCCGCCGGCCTCGTTCTCGGCCTTGAGCGTCCGAGCCAGCCAGTCGCGCTGGGTCTGCGACAGCCAGGGCGCGGTCTCGGGGCCATCCGGCAGGACGGCCAGCACCACGACGGCCATCAGGATCGCCGGCAGGCCGGTGGCCAGGAACACCCATTGCCAGCCCGCGAGACCCCAGACCCCGCCGAGGCCGAGCAGCGCCCCGCCGACCGCCGCGCCGACCGCGTTGGCGATGGCGCTCGCGATCATGAACCAGCCGATCATCCGCGCCCGGTGGGCGTGCGGGAACCACAGCGTGAGGGCGAACAGCACGCCGGGGAAGAAGCCGGCCTCCGCGGCGCCGAGCAGGAAGCGCAGCACGTAGAACATCGTGGCGCTCTGGGTGAAGCCCAGCAGCACGGTGACGAGGCCCCAGGTGATCATGATCCGCGCGAACCAGATCCGCGCGCCGACCCGTTCCAGGAAGACGTTGGCCGGCACCTCGAACAGGAAGTAGCCGAGGAAGAACAGGGAGGCGCCGAGCCCGTAGGCGGTTTCGCTCAAGCCGAGGCTGCCCACCATCTCCAGCTTGGCGTAGGAGACGTTCTGCCGGTCGATATAGGCGATCAGGTAGAGCAGCCCGAGGAGCGGCATCAGCCGCAGGGTCACCGTGCGGACGGTGCTCGCGGCGAGATCCGCCCCGAGCGGGGCTTGCGTGGACGGCATCGGCGTTCCTCCGGGCGGTCGCGGCCCCTCGTGGCGAGGGCCTGCCATTACGCAGAGTAATCGCTGACCCGCCCCGCGGCTACCGGGCGAGTGTCAGGAGGCGGTCGCAATCGACATGGGCCGCGATGTGGCGCGCGAGCCCGTCGAGGGCCGCCTCGACCCCGGCCTCGTAGCCCGCGTCTGCCGAGGCGGTCCCGAGGCGCGCGAGCCACGCGGCCCGCTGGGCGTCGTCGGCGAACAGGCCGTGCACGTAGGTCCCGGCCACGCGCCCATCCGCCGAGACCGCCCCGTCCAGGCGCCCGTCCGCGAGACGCAGGAGCGGACGGGCCGCGTCGGGGCCCTCGGTGGCGCCGATATGCATCTCGTAGCCCGCGAACGGCACGCCGTCGGGCAGGCTCGTGCCGGTGACGGCGGCGAGGCGTTTTTCCGGGGTCATCACGGTCGCGACGTCGAGGAGGCCGAGGCCCGGCACTGTGCGGGGGGCGCCCTCGATCCCGTGCGGGTCGGCGAGACTCTTCCCGAGCATCTGGTAGCCGCCGCACAGCCCGAGTACCCGGCCGCCCCGGCGGACATGCGCCCGCAGGTCGATGTCCCAGCCCTCTTGGCGAAACGCCTCCAGGTCGTCGATCGTGGTCTTGGAGCCCGGCAGCAGCACGAGGGCGGCCTCCGCGGGGATCGGCGTGCCGGGCCGGACCAGCACCACCGACACGCCGGGCTCCGCCCGCAGGGGATCGAGGTCGTCGAAATTGGCGATCCGCGGCAGCACCGGCACCGCCACCGTGACGGCCTTAGGGCCACGGGATTCCGAGCCTGCGAGCCCCAGCACGTCCTCGGCCGGCAGGCGGGCGGCGTCGGGGAAATGCGGCACGAGGCCGAGGGACGCCCAGCCGGTGCGCTCGGCGATCAGCCGCATCCCGTCGGCGAACAGGCTCGGATCGCCCCGGAACCGGTTGACGATGAAGCCCGCGATCATGGCGGCATCGTCGGGGTCGATCACGGCCTTCGTGCCGACGAGGCTGGCGATCACCCCGCCCCGGTCGATGTCGCCGAGCAGCACGACCGGCGTGCCGGTGGCCCGGGCGAAGCCCATATTGGCGATGTCGCCCGCGCGCAGATTCACTTCGGAGGCCGAGCCCGCACCCTCCACGAGGACGAGATCGGCCTCGTCCGCCAATCGCGAGAAACTGTCGAGGACGGCGGACATCAGCCGGGGCTTCCAGGCCTGGTAGTCGCGGGCCTTCACGGTCGCGACCATCCGGCCCTGCACCACCACCTGGGAGCCGACCTCGCTCTGCGGCTTCAGCAGCACGGGGTTCATGTGCACGGAGGGCGCCACCCGGGCGGCCCGGGCCTGGAGCGCCTGCGCCCGGCCGATCTCGCCGCCATCGGCCGTGACGGCGGCGTTGTTCGACATGTTCTGCGGCTTGAACGGCCGGACCACCAAGCCCCTGTTGGTGAAGGCGCGCGCCAGCCCCGCGACGATCAGCGACTTGCCGACATCGGAGCCGGTGCCCTGGATCATCAGGGCCCTTGCGCGCGGCGGGCTCAGAACTCGATCCCTTCCTGCGCCTTCACGCCGGCGGCGAAATGGTGCTTCACGCTGCCCATCTCGGTGACGCAATCGGCGGCCTCGATCAGGGCGGGCTTGGCGTTGCGGCCGGTGACCACGACGTGCAGGTCCGGCCGGCGGTCCCGGAGCGCGGCCAGGACCGCGTCGAGGTCGAGGTAATCGTAGCGCAGCGCGATGTTGAGCTCGTCGAGGACGAGGAGACGGATCGTCGGCTCGGCCATCAGGCCCTCGGCGACGTCCCAGGCGTGGCGGCAGGCGGCGATGTCGCGGGCCTTGTCCTGGGTCTCCCAGGTGAAGCCCTCCCCGAGGGTGTGCCACACGACCCGGTCGCCGAAGGCCGCCACCGCGTGGCGCTCGCCCGTGTCCCAACCGCCCTTGATGAACTGTACCATGCCGACCCGCCAGGACCGGCCGAGCGCGCGCAGCATCAGCCCGAGCGCCGCCGTGCTCTTGCCCTTGCCGGGGCCGGTATGGACCATGAGCAGGCCCTTCTCGAGGGTCTTCTCCGCCACCTCGGCGTCCTGCACGGCCTTGCGCTTCTCCATCTTGGCGCGGTGGCGGGCTTCGTCCTCGTTCATGCGGGGGCTCCCGAAAAAGTGGCTTGGGGTTTGACGATCAGCGGCAGCCCGGCCACGGTGAGAACGACCCGGTCGGCCTCGGTGGCGAGCCGCTGATGCAGGCGCCCGGCCGCGTCGCGGAAGCGGCGGGCGAGGGCATTGTCGGGTACGATCCCGAGCCCGACCTCGTTGCCGACCAGCACCAGCGGCCCCGGCGCGCCCGCGCAGGCGGCGATGAGCCGCACGGTCGCGTCTTCCAGATCGGCCTCCGCCAGGATCAGGTTGGTGAGCCACAGGGTGAGGCAATCGACCAGGACGGGCCCCTCCGCCTCGGCCACCGCCTCCGGCAGGGCGAGCGGCACGTCGCGGGTGCGCCACGCTCCGGCGCGCCGGGCGCGGTGCTGGGCGATGCGGTCGACCATCTCGTCATCGAAGGCCTGGGCGGTGGCGAGGTAGAGCCACGGCCCGGAGCAGGCCTCGATCACCCCCTCCGCGTAGGCGCTCTTGCCGGACCGCGCCCCGCCGAGGACGAGGGTCATGCGGGGAGTGGGTTCAGGCATGCCCCTCCATCGCCCCAAGCCGGCCTCCGGTCAAACCGGAGCGATGTGGCGCTTCGGCGGTTGCCGGCCGCCCCCGGTCCGACTATAGAACCCCGGCCTAGCCAATGCGCCCTTCGTCTAGCGGTCCAGGACGTCGCCCTTTCACGGCGAAAACACGGGTTCGATTCCCGTAGGGCGCGCCAGCAAAATCAAGCACTTAGATGTGATGATTGCGATGTGGGCGCGTTTCGTTGTCAAAATCGTTGCAGGCGGATCGGCATCATGAGCCGTCCAAAGCCTGAGCTTACTGCCCGCTGGCCGAATGGCCGGAAGGTCGACGCCGGCCGGGACGCGCTCGACTTTCTGGCTGCTGAGGCCGCGAGCTGCGGCGAATCGTTCGAGGGGCTGAGGCGCGCCCTTGCGCAGAGCACGCCCGCGGCTCGGATGCTTCTCAGGAAGATGGGGCTCACGCGAGAGGCCCTGTTCGGCCCAGGTCGTCCGAAGGAAACGCCTCGGATGCTGCTGATCAACGCGGTCGTTCGAGACCTGATGGAAGTCGGGCGGACGGAAGAGCAGGCCTTCAAGGAGGCACCTCGGTATCTCGCCGATCCCCGCCTGCGGGAGAAACGCGGCATCGGAGCTGGTCTACTGGGCACAGCGCACGGGAAAGGCGGAAGCAGGCCGGACATGACGGCCGAAGCGGTCGCCGACGCCTACCGGAAGTTTCAGCCGCAGTGGCCGCACCTCTTCTTCGATGAGATCGAGGATGAGGAGCATTTGGAACCTGACTGGTGGCCCGGCGCGATTGAGGCTGCCGGCCAGGATCCGAACGCCGAATAAAAGCAGTCATCGGCGCTCGGTTATTCCGATGTATCCCGAGGCACCGTCTCAGCGCACTTCGAACCGCTGAGGCCCACGATGTCCAAGAAAGAAGCCGCACCTCCCGGCGCACCCGGCGCCATGACCGTCGACGAGTTCGCCGATTACCTGCGCATCTCGCGGACCGGAGTCTACCGCCTTTTCGAGCGGGGCGATCTGAAGCCCCTCAAGATCGGGCGACGGACCCTGGTCCGCCGCGCGGACGCCGACGCATTCCTGGCGAGCTGCGTGAGGGCTGCGTGATGACCGGCACCTCATATCCCGTCGCATGCACCACCGGCCTCATGCCAGGCGGTCGGATGCTCTCAATGTTCTTCCCCCGAGCGAACGTATTTCAAAACAATTTCGCGGCCGGGAACAACGAGTTCTTCGACCCCAACAGCTCTCGTGTACTCCAAATCCGACCTATGATCGAAAGCGACATCGGTCCGAATGGAGTGGGCCGCGACGCGAACGCCATCCTGTGGGTGCGAGACGATCTCAAGAGGCGCTTCCTCGTCTACTACGTGAGCGTGCCCCTTCACCTCCGGAAGAACGACCGCGCAGGCGTGATGCGGGCCGTCGAATACGTCCGGACGAACCACGCGCACGGGTACAACGGCCTCGCGCCCATCGTCGCTCGTACGCCCTGGCCTGACACCCCCGCCTCTCCTTGAACGCGAAACGGCGGCCCCCGCACCACCGGGCAGCCGCCGCATCGTCTCTAAATTCCAGCACGCGAGCGCCGGCCAGCACCGCCGCCCGCAGGAAAAGCATCATGGACGCAGGCAATTATGGTCCCGGCCAGTCCAGTCCGCAATCAGTCGCCGTCGAGGCCGCTTCAACGGCCGCAGCGCCGCCCACACCTGCCGTGCCGAAGGGCGACACGCCGAAGGCCGCGGCGTTCGTCGTCGATCTGATCGGCAACGGCCTCATCGCGGTCGCGGCGATCCATCCCGAGACGCGCGTCTGCTACGGGCGCACGTTCACGCTGCCAACCGAGTTGGATGCCATGTCGGCATGGATTGAGGAGCGACAGAGCACCCATAATCTGCACTTCGCCCTGAACGAGCCGGTCCCGCCGGATCGGCAGCAAGGGAAGGCGGGGCGGGTCCGGCGTGAGGATCTTTCCACATTGAGGGGTGTGGTCGTCGACATCGATCCGCGACCGGAGATCGAGGCCGAACCCGATGGTCTCGCGCGCGAGCGCGAACGCCTGCGGGGCGTGGCCAAAAGCATGATCGCCGATCCCTGCGGCCCGAGTGCCATCATCGACAGTGGTGCGGGCTTGCAGATCGCATTCCTGTTCCTGAAACCGTTGATGGCGACAGCCGAGAACATCGCGGCGGTCGAGGCGCAGTCCCGTGCGCTCGCACGCCTGTACGGTGGCGATGCCACGAACGACGCCGCCCATCTGTTCCGGCTGCCTGGGACGGTGAACCGGCCGAATGCGAAGAAGCGAGAGCGCGGGCGCAAGCCGGCCGCTGCGAAGGGCACAGTGTTCACGCCCAATCGCTTCCACACCCTCGACAGTCTCGCTGCCCTGGCGCCACCGGATGAGCTTGAGCCGGCCGACCCTACCCCGCCCGCTGCGTTCGATATGTCCCTCGCGTGGGAGGCCGCCGGTCACCCCGGCGAACTGCCGGCCGATCTGGTGGTGCGCCTCACAGCCGCCCGCGCAGCGCACCCCGTGCTCGACAAGCTGCTGAACGCTGAGCGCGCCGAGCAAGGCGGACGGTCGGACCGCGACTTCGCCATCGCGTGCGCCAGTGTCGAGGGAGGCATGTCGGACCGGGCGGAAGTCGCCGCGATCGTGGTCGCATACTCGCCCGACAAGTTCGAGGACGAAGACGAGCACCGCGGCTCCGGCCGGGCGGAGACCTATCTCGCAGGGACCGTCGAGAAGGCTTTCACTAAGGTCGCCAGGGCAGGGCCGGCAGCGATGTTCACGCCGGTTGTCGACGCAGATGGCGCAGCACCCGCTGTGGCAAGCAAGACCTTCGGCGGCGAAGATCCACATGACATCTTCGGCGACGACGATCCGGCTGACCTGTCCACACCCCCCGAGGGGAGCCTGCCGGAAGTGGTCGAAGGCTATGCACGGACTGAGGCGGACCGGATCGGTGTACCTATGATGTTCGCCGCCGCAGCCGCCGTGACGGTGGCCGGTGGCGCGATCGGCAACGCCTTACGGATCCAGCCGCGGCGCCACGATACGACCTACACCGAGCCCGCCGCGCTCTGGACGGTTCTGGTCGGACCACCCGGCTGTGCGAAGTCTCCGACCACCAGCAGCGCAATGAAGCCGCTTCGCGACGTCGATAAGCGCCTCATGGATGCCAGTGAGCGAGAGCATCGGGCCTATGAGGCGAGGAAGGCCGCAGCTGGGAAGGACAACGCAGCATTGGTCGGACCGCCGCCGCCTTGGCGACGTGCAACGATCGACGATGTGACGCCGGAGCAGCAGATCAGGATGCATCAGCAGAACCCGCGGGGCCTGATGCGTGTCGTAGACGAGTACGTCTCCTTCCTGGACTTCGGCGCATACAAGCGCACCGGCGCCGGAGACAGAGGACGTGCGCTCCAATTCTTCGACGGTGGGAGCATCATCCTCGATCGTGTTTCGGAGAAGCGACCCGTTCGCGCCGACACCGCCCTCATGGGGCTCCTGTCATCGTCGCAGCCGGACCGGATCGGGCCGATGTTTCGGGATCTTGGTGTCGACGGATTGGGGCAACGCACGCTCTTCGTGCTCTGGGACGGCGTGGAGCGCCGTTTCGTCGACCGTGCGCCCGACATGGGCGCCCTGGCCGAATACGACAGTGCGATCCAGGCACTGGCGAAGATAGACAAAACGTCCGGCGGCACCGTCAGGCTCTCGGAGGACGCACAGGCGATCTTCGACAAGGTCGACATGCGCATCCGACGACGGGCCCATCTCCCGGGTGGCTCAGCGGCTTGGGAGGGCCACATATCGAAATGGGGCAAGCTGCTGGCGCGGATCACCCTCATCTTCCATGCGCTCGAATGTTGGAGCGTGACCGGGGTTGTGGATGTCAGGGAGCCGGTCACAGCCGCCACGATGCGCAAAGCGGGCCGCTTCTCTCTCTCCCTGCTGGATCATTCCTGGCGCTTCTACCAGACCAACTCGGAGCCACAGGATCGCACGACGGCTTCTCGCTGGATCGCCGGCTGGATACTCGCGCATCCGGAGATGGGACGCTTCACGCCCCGAGACGTAGAGCGCGCGTACAAGGACGTGCGCAAGAACCGGAACGCGCTCGTCACGGCCATGCGCGACTTGGAAGAAGCCGCCTGGGTAGAGGTTTCTCGGCCAGCGCCGCCCGGCACGACGGGGCCCGGTGAGTGGAAGGTCAATCCGGAGGTTCACCGACGCTTCGCCGAACGTGCTGTTCGAGAAAAAGCGGAACGCGCGGCCAAGCGGGCGAAGATCGATGCCGCCGTCGCGGCGCAGCGGGAGGCGTCAAACGATGTTTGAACCACAGTCCGAATGCCCTGGGAGCACCTTCACGTCCGGTTTGTCGACTTTGTCGCTTGTGTACGCGAGGTACCAACTCCCCGCAGAAATAAATAAATCTACTCGCCTTAACGCTCTTCGTTTTCCAGTATCTGGATACCCCTCCGCGCACGCAAGCGACAAAGTCGACACGCCGCAGCGTGGATCATCAGGGAGTGTGGAAGCTTCGCCGAACTACCTCAAAGAGGAACGCCGTGATGCATAGGCGCCCGCCCCCACGTCCGCGAACGGGACGCCGCAGTGACGGCCACTACGCGCCGGACTTCCCAGCCATCGGCGCCAAGGCCCTCCGGCGCTTCCATGCCGAGCGCCACCTTCATCCGAGTTGTGGTGCGCTCGCCAAATCGACCGGAGAGCCGTGCCGGCAGACGCCCGCCAAGGGGCGGACAAGATGTCGGTTCCACGGGGGCGCAACTCCGCGTGGCGATGGGCCGGCCGGATGGCACACGCCCGGCTTTCCGAACGGCCTCCCAACCGGCAAGCCGCGCAGCGACGCCCTCAAAGCCTGGACGCGGAGGAAGCGGCGCGCAGAGATCGCAAGCATGCCTCCGGAGGAACGCGCAGGGCTTGAGGACAGGCGGCAGGCGATCAAGCCCGGCAGTGCGGCTGAGCGGGCGCGTAGGCGCCGCAACCTCGACGCGCGCCGCTGGCTCGAACAGATCAGGGCCGAGCGGCGTCCGACGACGACGCCGGAGCAGGTCGAACGGGCGGCGCTGCGCGCAAAGGCGGTCGCTCATCTCGCACGCCTCGATGCGGAGCTCGCGGCTGCGGTCGACGACGTGCCGCCTGCAGGCGACTTTTTCGACTAGGAGGACAAGATGATGGATGACGCTGAGAAGGCTCGTGAGGCCCGCGCAGTGCGCGCAGCCGCGATACACCGGATACGCACCGAAGGAGCGGAGGTGGCAGCCCGTACCCTGATCGAGATTTCCGGCGACCGAACCGCGCCGAAGAACGCCCGGGTGGCGGCGGCACGCACGCTTGCAGAGATGACGCAGCTCGGCGGCGGCGACGCCATCGGGCTCGACAAGCCGCTCTCCGAGATGACCCGCGCGGAGCTTGCCGAAGCCCGCGCGCGGGCCGTCGCTTACCTCGCTGAGCTGGACGCGCCGACGATTGAGGGGGAAGCGACGGATATCTCGGAAGATCTGCTTGCCCTCGACGCTCCGGAGCCGCGCACGGCAGGCTGTTTCTTCGACTGAGCCGCGCAGGAAGCCCGCGAGGCTGGCCACGCCTGTAGCAGCTCTCACATGGACCACGCAGAGGCGCCTTGCCCCTCTACGGCCCGGGAACGCATGCAACGCCCATCCGCTGCACGATGACGATCAAGGTAGCCGCGGCGTAACCCATCAGCGCCTAGCTTGCGGGCGGGATCTGGGCGCCCCGATCAAGAGGCGTGTGCGAGACGGGCCCGCAGGCGCGCCACAGCGGTCGGCGTCCAGGTGCCGCGCCCGCTCGGCGTCGGCACGTTCTCGGCAGCCAGCGCCGCCGCCACGGTGCGCAGCGAGGCGGTGCCGTTCGGATCGATGCGCGATAGAATGGGCGCCAGCGCTTCAGCCTGCGCGTCGGCGTTGCGTCCGCGGGCGGCTCGCGCCTTGGCCGTGTCTTCCGCCGTGCCGGCCCGGCCGCGGAAGCCGCCGAGAGCCTGTCCTCGCGCCTTCGCGGCAGCCAGCGCCGCCTTCGTCCGGGCCGAGATGAGGCCGGCCTCAAGCTCTGCGACACTCATCATCTGCTGAAGGAGAAACCGTCCAGTCGGGCCTTCAATCTGAGGCAGATCGCAGAACCGCACCTCAACGCCCGCCGCAAGCAGGTTCGAGAGGAAAGCCTGAGATCGGGCGAGCCGATCCACCTTCGCCACAACCAGTGCTGTACGGTGCGCACGGCAAAGTGCCAGGGCACGAGCCAGCTCCGGCCTGTCGGCGTTGCGTCCGCTCTCGATTTCGACCACCTCGGCGATCAGTGTCCAGGCGCCGCCATTCAGATAGTTCGTCACGGCCGAACGCTGCGCCTCCAGCCCGAGACCGGACCGACCCTGCCGATCCGTGCTCACGCGCAGATACGATATGAACCGTCCGTTCGCCATCGAGGTACCGTATCACTGCATGCATCGCTCGTTGCTCACAGTGATACGGTCTCGCTGGGGCGTCAACGGACTCAGGCGCGGGCCGCCACCTTTACGCGATCCTGTCGGGGCGTGATGACCACAAAGGCCGGATCAAGGCGTCCGGCGAGCTGATGCGCGGCGGTGCCGGCCAGGGTTAGCAGGCCGTGCACCTCATCTCCAACGGCTCCGTCGAGCGTCCCAACGCTCGACAGAAGCCGGTGCACGGCCGACAGGGTGTCGGCAATCGACGCAGCGAGATCGCTCGCGGTTGGATCGGAACGGAACATTGCAAGATCTCCAAGTGGAGCAATAAGTATGTCTCAGAGAATTCGCGAATGAAAGTGTGCGTCATCGGGAGATTTGTCTGCTGACCGTCAGACATTTTTTAGGATTTACGACTGTAAAATTATTTACTTGGGCGCAGTGCTGTCTGATGCCTGTCTGATGCGCGAACGACATCGGACTTGGTCGCGGCCTGCGGTGGCAAACACCGGCACTGCAAACTTGGACCCGGGTGTAGGCCCCCGGTACACCGTATAGTTCGAGCGCTGGCAGCCGCCTCACCAGCCCATAAAAATATGATTGAATGAAAATTTCGGACAAAATGTCCGGGCGGCCGTGATCATCTTCTTTGTAGGACGCCAGTTTATCCCAAGGGTTTGGAGCCATTTGCGTGGACTCGGTCCGGGCCGCCGAGGAAGATCAGAACCGGATCGTGAGCCCAACCGAGATCACTGCCGCCAAAAGCGGCCAGGATGGTGTCGAATCGCCGGATCCAGACCATCGCGCTCGGCCGTTTGAAGCGTGAGCCAGCTTGAAGTTGCGCGCATGGCACAGTGTGCAACTTCTCAACCGCTTGGCACTCAGGCTGCTCGCGCCAGCCAGTGGATCTCGATATCTACCCCCACGAGAAGACGATAAGAACCGTCGGCGGGGGTCAGCGTGGCGAAGCCGTTCTTCGAGCAGCCGATCCTCAACTCGCCTTACGAGGTTCCAGCCCAGCATCATGCGCTGGACGCAGATGGCCAGCCGCTCGAACAGCCGCCGGTGCAGGGGCGACGGCGCTCGGCGCTAATCACGCCGGTCCCAAAAGCGAAAAAGCAGAGGGGCAAAGGCAAGCAAGCGGACCTGGGTCTTAGTGACGGCTTGGGCTTGTCCTCGGCGGAGCAGGCCTACAATCCGACGCCAATCATCAACGAGATCCGTGGGCATGTTGCCTCCTGGCGCGCGCTGCCAAACCCCATGGATTGGGGTGTCACACCCGCGACCCAGCGGCTGCTCCAGCACTGGCGGCGCGACCGCGACTGGCACGGGCCCCGGCCTTTCTTCTGTCAAGTTGAGGCAGTCGAGACCGCGATCTGGCTCACGGAGGTCGCGGGGCGGCAGCGCCAATATGCGCACCTGATCCGCCATATTGAGGGCGCGAACGAGGGTGCCAACCCCGGCCTGCCGCGGCTGGCGCTCAAGATGGCGACCGGGGCTGGCAAGACGACCGTCATGGCTATGCTGATTGCGTGGCAGACCATCAACGCGGTTCGCAGCCCGAATGTGAAGCATTTCACTCGGGGCTTCCTGCTGGTCACGCCGGGGATTACGATCCGCGACCGCCTGCGCGTACTGATGCCCGGCGATCCCGACGCCTACTACGACAAGCGCGAGCTGGTTCCGACCGACATGCTCCAGGAAATGGGGCAGGCCAAGATTGTGCTGACGAACTACCACGCGTTCAAGCGCCGCGAGACGCTGGAGGTTTCAAAAGTCGGACGCTCCTTGCTTCAGGGTCGGCACGCGCCGATTGACACGATCGAGTCCGAGGGTGCGATGCTCCAGCGGGTCTGCCGCGAGCTATTGCCGATCAAGAACCTCGTGGTGATCAACGACGAGGCGCACCACTGTTACCGCGAGAAGCCTGGGGCCGCCGAGGACGCGGTCGCGGCCGAGGATCGCGAGGAGGCCAAGCGCAACGCTGAGGCCGCCCGGCTCTGGATCTCTGGGATCGAGGCGCTGAAGCGGAAGGTCGGACTGCGCGCGGTCTACGACCTATCGGCCACGCCGTTCTTTCTGCGCGGCTCGGGCTATCTAGAGGGCACCCTGTTTCCGTGGACGGTGAGCGACTTCTCGCTCATCGACGCCATCGAGTGCGGCATCGTCAAGCTGCCCCGCGTGCCGATCGCCGACAATGCCGCGAGCGGCGAGGTGCCGCTCTACCGCGAGCTGTGGGAGCACATCGGCAAGGCGATGCCGAAGAAGGGCGCGGGCAAGGCCGGCACCCTCGACCCGCTCTCTCACGTTTTCCCGAGTCAGCTCCAGACTGCGCTCCACGCCCTCTACGCGCATTACGAAAAGACCAGTGAGGCCTGGGAGCGGGCCAGTATCGACGTGCCGCCGGTGTTCATCGTGGTGTGCAACAACACGGCGACCTCCAAGCTCGTCTACGAATGGATCGCCGGCTTCGAGCGCCCAAATGCCGACGGCGAGGCCGAGACGCGCCATGTCGGGCACCTGCGCTTGTTCCGCAACTACGACAACAACCGCCAGCGGCTCGCGCGCCCTAACACGCTGCTCATTGATAGCGAGCAGCTTGAATCGGGGGAGGCTCTCGACCCCGCCTTCCGCGACATGATGGGGCCGGAGATCGAGCAGTTCCGCCGCGAGCGGATCGAGCGCGGCGTCGACGCGGTCACTGCGGCCGAGACCACTGATGCGGACCTGCTGCGCGAAGTGATGAACACGGTGGGCCGCAAGGGGCGCCTCGGCGAGCGCGTGCGCTGTGTCGTCTCGGTCTCGATGCTGACCGAAGGCTGGGACGCCAACACCGTCACCCACATCCTCGGCGTGCGCGCCTTCGGCACGCAGCTCCTTTGCGAGCAAGTGGTCGGACGTGGCCTGCGCCGCCAGTCATACGAGCTGAACGACCAGGGACTGTTCAACGTCGAGTATGCCGACATCCTTGGCATCCCGTTCTCGTTCACGGCCGAGCCCGTGATCTCGGTGCCAGCGGCTCCACGCAAGCTCACCCGCGTCCAGGCTCTGCGCCAGCGCGCGGATCTGGAGATCGGCTTCCCCCGCGTCGAGGGCTACCGGTTCGACCTTCCGAACGAGCGGCTAACCGCGACTTTCACCGATGACAGTCGCCTCGTCCTGACGCCAGAGAACGTCGGCCCGGCCAAGGTGCTCATGGCCGGCATTGTTGGAGAGCAGGAGACCCTGGACGCAGAGGAGGCGTTCAAGGCGATGCGACCGAGCGAGCTGTCGTTCAAGCTCGCTAAACGCTTGCTGGAGACGCGCCTGCGCGATCCGGACGACCATCTGCCCGTCCATCTGTTCGGGCAGGCCCAACGTGTCGTGCGGCAGTGGCTCGATGGAGACTACCTCATCGCCAAGGGGGTCCCGCGGGCTACCGTGCTATACCCGCAGCTTGCTGAGCAGGCGGTGGAGTTCATCTACCTCGCCTGCCAGCGCTCGGTGCCCGATGCCAAGCGCATAAAGGCGGTGCTCGACCCCTACAACCCGGCGGGCTCGACCCGGTTTGTGAACTTCACTACCTCGAAGCCGGTGTGGGAGACCGACCTGAGCAAGTGCCACGTCAGCCACGTGGTTCTCGACTCCGAGTGGGAGGGCGAGCTCGCGCGGGTCCTGGAGGCGCACCCGCGGGTGCTGTCTTACGTCAAAAATCAGGGGCTCGGCTTCGAGGTGCCTTACCGCGACGGCGCCGTGCCGCGCCGCTACCGGCCGGACTTCCTCGTACGCCTGGACGACGGCCGGCCTGATTCGCTTACCCTAGTCCTGGAGACCAAAGGGTATCGGGGGACCGACGCACAGCTGAAGGCTGAGACGATGGACGTGTCCTGGGTGCCAGGCATCAACGCGCTGGGCACTTTCGGACGCTTCGCCTTCCATGAATTCCGTGATGTGTTCGCCATCGAAAATGCGTTCGGCGAAATTGTCGATACGCTAATCAACCGATCCAAGGCTCCGTGATGAGTACTTTCACTACTAATCCCGTCTCGCTTCACACCCTCCTGCAGCGCTGCGAGCAGGGCGACATCAAGCTCCCGGACTTCCAGCGTAATTGGGTCTGGGACGAATATCGCATCCGGAGCCTTATCGCGTCCCTCTCCCAGGCGTTTCCCGTAGGGGCCCTGATGACGTTGAAGTCGTCCGGAAAGACCTTCACGCCGCGCTCGATCCAGGGAGCACCGGCCATAGCTGATGCAACGACCGAGAGTGAGCTGCTTCTCGACGGTCAACAGCGCATGACATCACTTTATCAAGCCCTCATTCGGCAGGCGCCAATCGAGAAGATAAATGTGTTTTACTATTTCAACATTGAAAAATCGCTCGACGACTCCGTTGACCGTGAGGACGCGATCGAGCCGTTTCCCAGTGATCGGGTGTTGCGCACTAATTTCGGCAAGGACGTTGTTCTTGATCTCTCGACCCCTGAGAAGGAATATGAAAACCTTCGATTCCCTCTGAACAAAATCTTTGATCATGAAAGTTGGCAAGAAGGATTTTGGGATTACTGGGAGGACAACAAACCTAAGCGGCAGGTTTTGAAATCATTCCGAGAAAAAATTGTTGACTCATTTAGAAGATATCAAGTTCCTGTTATATCGCTAGATAAGTCTACAACGAACGAGGCTGTCTGCCTCGTTTTTGAGAAGGTCAATACAGGAGGTAAGGCGCTCGACGCGTTCGAGTTGATTACAGCGATGTTCGCCGGGAAGGGCTTCAAACTTCGGGAAGACTGGGCGCAGCGCGCTGCTGCTCTCAAGAAGTTCCGGGCACTCGAGAAGATTGCCCCGACAGATTTTCTTCAGGGCATCGCCCTCCTCTACTCCAAGGCCCAGCGCGATGCGGCGGCAGGTAGCGAAGATCGGCGTCCACCGGTAAGCGCCACCCGCAACGCCCTGCTTGCGCTGCCAGTCGAAGCCTACCAAGCCCACGCCGATCGTTTGCAGCTAGGCTTCGAACGCGCCGCTAAATTTCTACATACGCAGCGAATATACCGCTCTTTCGATCTTCCTTATCAAAGCCAGATCGTGCCGCTCGCTGCAATCCTTGCCTCCTTGGGCGATCGCTGGGAGCATGAGCAACCCAAACAGCATGTGCGCACCTGGTATTGGTGCGGCGTCTTCGGCGAACTCTACGGCTCGGCTGCCGAGTCCCGCTTTGCTAAGGACCTTGTGGAGGTGCTTGCATGGATCGAAGGCGGCCTGGAGCCTTCAACGCTCAAAGATACGAGCGTGCGAGCAAGCCGCATCCGTGAGTTGCGCTCCCGCGGCTCCGCAGCTTACAAAGGTGTCAATGCTTTGTTAATGAAGAGCGGCGCGACAGATTTTCGTTCTGGGCAAGACTATGATCACGCGGTATTTTTTGATGAAAGTGTGGATATTCACCACATCTTCCCACGCGATTGGTGTGAACAGCAGTTATTGCCGGCAAACCTATTTGACTCAATCGTCAATAAGACGCCTTTGTCTGCAAAGACAAATCGGACTCTTGGTGGCGTAGCGCCAAGCAAGTATCTCCACCGTTTGGAAACAGCGAAGCCGCCAGTCGATCCCGGAAACCTCGACGCCTACCTGCGCAGCCACGCCATTGAACCGGATCGGCTACGCGCCGACGATTTCCATGGTTTCTTCGCCGCGCGCCTCGACGGCCTTCTCGACCTAATTGACAACGCGACCAAGCGTCCAGCTTTGCGGGACGTGCCGCCGCCGGCAGACGCCGCTGCCGCGATCCACCCGGAAGCTACACCTCCTCTCGACCCGGAAGACGAGGCAGAAGCAGGAGCTGAGAACGCCGCTCTTGCGGACGATGCCGCGCTCCTGAGCGAGGTTCGGTGATGGCTCGCGGACCGGCCCGCAGCATGACCAAGTCCGTTGAGACCCTCACGCACGACGAAGCCGCTCGGAAGAACATCCCCACCGCCGAGTTGCAAAGCTTCGCCGAGGCGGAGGAGGTGATCACCGGCTTCGCGCCCGTGGCCTATCCTCGCGCTAAGCCGCTGCCGAAGGGTGAAAAGCGCGCGCGCGACCCGGACCTCGACCCGCAGATCGTATGGAACGGTGCGCATATCAAGCTCACCCCGGAACAGGTGCGGGCACTCGTGGAGACCGGCGAGACTGTGATCGGCGAAGCGCAACTTGTCTGGCGCGGCAAGGACCAACAGGATTGGTCCGACCTCATCGTCCAGGCGCCGCCCCTCTACATTCAAGAAAAGATCCACTCTAAGGCGATTATCGACGACCTGCGCCGCACCGGCCCCCGGTCGCTGGAAGAAGGAACACCAGACCTATTTTCAGATTTTAATGGTCTTGACCCGCAAGCGCGCACCGAGTTCTACAAGCACGACCAGCATTGGTCGAACCGGATGGTCCTGGGCGATTCCCTTCAAGTCATGGCGTCGCTTGCCCAGCGGGAAGGTATGAAAGGGCAGGTGCAGTGCATTTACGTCGACCCGCCCTATGGCATCAAATTCAATTCAAATTGGCAAGTCTCCACGCAAAATAGAGACGTCAAAGACGGTAAGCAAACTGACATTTCCCGCGAGCCCGAGCAGGTGAAAGCGTTTCGGGATACCTGGAAAGACGGTATCCATTCGTATCTGACCTACCTGCGGGACCGGCTTACCGTGGCGCGGGAGCTGTTGACCGAGAGCGGCTCAATTTTCGTGCAGATCGGTGATGAGAATGTTCATCGCGTTCGAGCGGTAATGGATGAAATTTTTGGAGAAGATAACTTTTGTGCGGAAATAGCATTCAAGACGACAACTGGTGCTGGCAGTTTCGCTGGCTCGACGACACTGCTGCCGAATGTTTTAAATTACATTTTATGGTATGGAAAAGATCGCGGTCGCGTTAGATATCGTCAGCTTTTCCAGCGTAAAAATCTCGACGGACAGGGGGGATCTGCATACACCCGGGTGCAGGATCCGCAAGGACTGCGGAGAATGCTACTAGAAAGCGATGCTACTAATTCCGTCGCAGGATCTCGCATATTTAGCGCCGATAATCTAACTTCGCAAACAACGCGTGTTGGTCAAACGACAGTTTTTCCCGTATCTTTCGAGGGGCGCAGCATTTCGCCATCAAAGGGCGGCTGGAAAACCAATCGTCATGGCATGGACCAGCTTCTGAAAGCAAGTCGCCTAATACTAATTGGTAATACTTTAAGATATGTTCGATTTTTCGATGATTTTTCGGTTTATTCTTATACGAATCAATGGGACGACACCACAACGGCTGGTTTTGGCGACCCTAAACTGTATGTGGTGCAAACAAATTCGAAGGTGATAGAACGTTGCATTCTTATGGCCACCGATCCCGGTGACCTCGTCCTCGACCCCACGTGCGGCTCCGGCACCACCGCCACGGTCGCCGAGCAATGGGGCCGGCGCTGGATCACCATCGACACTAGCCGCGTCGCCCTGGCGCTCGCCCGCACGCGGCTGATGTCGGCCCGCTACCCCTATTATCTCCTCTCCGACAGTCCCGAGGGCCGGGCGAAGGAGCAGGCGATCTCGGGGCGCCCGCAGCTGCAGAGTGCGGCCTACGGTAACATCCGCCAGGGCTTCGTCTACGAGCGCGCGCCGCACGTCACGCTCAAGTCGATCGCCAACAACGCCGAGATCGATTTGATCTGGGAGCGCGCCCAGACAACGCTTGAACCTCTGCGCAGCGGACTCAACGTGGCCCTTGGGCAGACTTGGGAGGAGTGGCAGATCCCGCGCGAGGCTGACGCCGATTGGCCGGAGCCGGCGCGGCGGGCGCACGCTGCATGGTGGGAGGCCCGGATCGCTCGGCAGCGCGAGATCGACGCCTCGATCGCCCGCGCCGCCGACGTAGAAATGCTCTACGACCGGCCCTACGCCGATGCCTCAAAGGTCCGGGTCGCCGGTCCGTTCACGGTCGAGAGCCTCTCGCCTCACCGCATCATTCCCTCAGACAGCCTCGACCTCGACGAGGAATTTGAGGCGTTGGACGGGCGCCGGGAGCGGACGGGGGCCGGCACGCCGACGCAGGACTTCTCGGCGATGGTGCTGGAAAATCTTTCAGCCGCCGGGGTCCAGGGCCGCGACCGCGCCGACCGGGTGCGCTTCACCATGCTCCAGCCCTGGCCTGGCCGCTTCATCGGTGCCGAGGGGCGGTTCGTCGAGGGCGAGGGCGAGGGCGAGGGCGTCGAGCGCCGGGCTGCGATCCTGATCGGACCCGAATTTGGCACGCTCGCCCGCCCCGACCTTGTGGCAGCCGCTCGGGAGGCAGCGGACGCACGCTTCGACGTTCTGGTGGCCTGCGCCTTCGCCTACGATGCGCACGCGAGCGAGCTGACCAAGCTCGGGCCGCTGCCGATCCTGCAGGCCAAGATGAACCCCGACCTGCACATGGCCGATGACCTCAAGACCACGGGCAAAGGCAACCTGTTCGTGGTGTTCGGTGAGCCCGACATTGAGATCCACCGCCTCGACGGCGATTTGCTTGAGGTGGAGGTGAAGGGCGTCGACGTATTCGACCCCAACACCGGCGACGTGCGCTCGGACGACACCTCAGGCATCGCCGCGTGGTTTGTCGACACCGACTATAACGAGGAGAGCTTCTTCGTCCGCCACGCATACTTCCTCGGCGCCAATGACCCTTACAAGTCGCTGAAGACAGCTCTTAAGGCCGAGATCGATGAGGCGGCCTGGGCGACGCTTTACAGGGCTATCAGTCGACCGTTCGCGCGGCCGCGGACGGGGCGGATCGCGGTAAAGGTGATCAACCACTTCGGGGACGAGGTGATGAAGGTGTATGGGGTTTAGCGTGCCAAATCCATTTGGTCTAAAATTCGGCGAAACACCGGATAGCAAGATAGCAGAATATGATATTAGATTTTATTCAGTTCCAGATCCTCACCCGGACTTCAAAAATTATTGCGGAAAGTGGGATCCGGTCCTTGGGCTTACGTCAATCTCGTGCACGTCAATGATCTTTGAGAAAGACCGGTTTGGTGAGAATTCTATAGCACTTTATAATCGAATTCGATCGCAACTTGCAACCAAATATGGTCAATATAGCGAATCGGAAATATTATTTGTAAACTCAAAGTTCAATAACCTAAAGGATTTCGTAAGAAGTATTCTCGAGTGCGATCGAAGCCACTCTTCAAGATGGGCTGAGCAATTCGAATCTATTTTGGATTGTGAAATAAAGGAAATAAATCTTGAGATTTTGGCCGATGGTGCGGACCGTTCCTGGGTGAAACTTACTTACAATTTCGTTGATGATGAGGATCGTGGTCCGGGCGAGGATATCGGAGTTTCCAGTCTATGAAACACATGGACTTCCGCATCGCCGACACCTTTACCGCGGCCCTCGCCCGCTTGCCCGCCCAGGAGCAGAAGGCAGTCAAGACGTCCGCGTTCGATATGCAGCTCGACCCTGCGGGGCCGGGCCTGCAATTCCATCGGATCGAGGCGGCGCGGGACCCGAACTTCTGGTCGGTGCGGGTTAACCGCGACATCCGCATCATTGTCCACCGCACCGCCAGCAGCCTGCTACTCGCCTACGTTGACCATCACGACAAGGCTTACGCCTGGGCCGAGCGGCGGCGCATCGAAGCTCACCCGCGCACGGGGGCATTGCAGATTATCGAAGCGCGGGAGCGTGTTGAAGAAATTGCTCCTGATCTGTTCGCCGCACCCCGGTATGGCTCTGTGCAAGAGCCGCAATTATTTGATGCGCTCTCGCGCGACGATCTCCTTTCGATCGGTGTTCCGGAAGATTGGATCGAACCTGTGCGGCTCGCCACTGAAGAGCGCTTCTTCGGCCTTGCCGCATATCTGCCAGCCGAGGCAGCCGAAGCACTTCTCGAATATGCTGCGACTGGGCGACTCATAAAACCAGAGCCGGCCAACACACCTGATCCGTTCGCGCATCCAGATGCGCAGCGTCGTTTCCGCGCCATTGAAGATGTAGAGGCGCTTCGGGCAGCGCTTGATGCACCTTGGGAGCGATGGTCTGTCTTTCTTCACCCTTCTCAGGCCGGGGTGATTGAGCGAACCTACAGCGGCCCCGCCCGGGTCGCTGGTTCGGCAGGCACCGGCAAGACCGTTGTAGCTGTACATCGCGCTGTGCGGCTTGCCCGTGCTGACCCGCAAGCACAAGTGCTGCTCACGACCTTCTCAAAACCGCTTGCCGATGCGCTCCAGCGCAAGGTCGACACTCTCCTCGCGGCTGAGTCGGGTGCCCAGGGCCGCATCACCGTTGCGCCCTGGGACGGACTGGCTGACGAGTTGCACCAGCTTGTCCACGCGCGGCGGCCCCGGGTCGCCACTCTGGCGCAGATCCAGGCGGCTCTCGTCGAGGCCGCGAGCGGGACGACGGCATGGTCCGAGCGGTTCCTGGTCAGCGAGTTCCGCCATGTGGTCGATGCGTGGCAGGTTGCCGACGAGACGGCTTACGCCGACACGCCCCGCCCCGGCCGCCGCAGCCGACTGGGCGCCAAGCAGCGTGCCGCCCTCTGGCCGATTTTTACGGCAGCTCGCTCCCGCCTCGCTGCTCAAGGTCTCGCGACCTGGGCCGGCGTTTTCAGCGGTCTCGCTGAGCATTACGCTGCATCCTCATCGCCGCCCTTTTCGCACATCGTTGTGGACGAGGCGCAAGACCTGGGCGTGCCGGAGCTGCGCTTCCTGCGAGCCATCGCACCAGAGGGGGAGGATCGCCTATTCTTTGCTGGCGACCTCGGGCAGCGCATCTTCCAGCCGCCATTCTCGTGGAAAGCTCTTGGCGTCGACGTGCGCGGCCGTTCGACCACACTCAAGGTAAACTACCGGACATCCCATCAGATCCGCGAAGCGGCGGACCGCCTGCTCCCCGGCGCTGTTCAGGATATGGATGGGCGCGAGGAAACGCGGAGGGGCACGGTCTCGGTCTTTAATGGACCACATCCTGAAGTGCTGAAGTTGGACGATGAGACAGCCGAACGCGAGGCGATCCTGGGCTTTCTGTCCGCTGCCCGAGCAGAAGGCATCGCCCCGGCCGAAATCGGCCTGTTCGTTCGCAGCCGAGCTCAACTGGATCGCGCCCGCACCGTCGCTCAAGCGGCGGGCCTTGTACCGGTTGAGCCAGGAGACGCGCCTAGCACCGCGGGCGAAAGCGTGATTGTCGGCACGATGCACATGGCGAAGGGCTTAGAATTCAAGGCTGTAGCTGTGCTTGCGTGCGACGATGGCGTGCTGCCGCTTCAGGACCGGATCGATACAGTTGGCGACGAGGCCGAGCTAGAGGAGGTCTACGAGACTGAGCGGCACCTGCTCTACGTCGCCAGCACACGCGCGCGGGACCGTCTTCTTATCACTGGCGTGCGCCCCGTATCGGAATTTCTAGATGATTTGGGTAAAGCCGAGTCAGGGTAATTTGCGGGCTAATAATACAGGCGCTAATGCGCCAAAATGCCGAATTTCAACTCAATGATTCGGGTGGGATTGGGTGCTAACTTTCTTGAATCGAGAAACTAGAGAAACAACGGCCAAAAATTTGTTTGAGAAAATTCCGAGTTGCTGTAATCTTGAACGAGGATCAGATGGATAGTCCGACGATTTTTGTAAGTGTTGGCATCTCTATGAATCCGAAGCAGGAGACTTTCGTCAGAGCGGTCGAGGATCGTTTAAGAAGTGAAGGTCTTTCTCCGCGCACTGTTGGACGGAATACATTTTCGGCGGGCTCTCCTTTCATCGAAATATCGAAACTTCTTGATCGTTCGGCAGGTGTCGTGGTGATCGCCTTGGAAAGGTATAGGTTCGAAAATGGCGTCGAGAAAAGAGGCAGTGCTCACGAGCGGCAACTGCAGAACGTGAAGCTGCCAACTGTCTGGAATCAAATCGAAGCAGCGTTAGCGTATGGGCGAAATTTACCTCTCATCGTCATCGCCGATAACGAAACCATCAGCGAAGGGTTGCTCCAAACCGGCTATGATTGGTTCGTGATGCGGGTCAAACCAGAATTATCTTCGCTTCAGACCGATGAGTTCAACGGTGTGCTTGCCGACTGGAAAACGAAAGTTATAAGCAAAGGTACGGAGGTTGTTGGCGCACAAGGCGCATCGAAAGTGGATCCTGCAAATCTAACGATCGGCGTTCTAATCAGTTCGCTCAAGCCAGCTCAGTTTTGGGGCGTCCTTGTTGCCCTGGGTGCGCTCTTAGGAGTTGCTTTTGCAGGTGGAAAGCTACTTTCAGTCCCGCCCGCAGAAACAGGAGCTAACGTGTCGTCGCAGCCACAAAATCCCGCTGAAACTAACAAGACAAAATAGTTCAAGCGTTGCGACGAAGGGTTTTTAGCTTGTACCAGTTAGGATATTGCTGTCAGCGGCCATTATGGGCTAGTAAGCAAATTTGATATTCGTGAACGTATAGCCGATGTTCAACAATCGATGCATTCGTATTAATTTCCGCTATCGAAATCGCGGTATAAATGTTATGCAGGTATCTTGGGAGTCTTAGAGCGCCTAACAGAACTGTTTGATCTGGTTGAGGGTTATGAGGCTTGCCGCGAGGCTTGTGAAGGCCTCGTAGATGTCGGCGCGTCGCTCGTAGCGGACGGGCAGGCGGCGGAAGCGGTTGAACCAGGCGTGGGTACGCTCGACCACCCAACGGTGGCGACCGAGCTTGTCGCTGCTCTCGACACCACGACGAGCGATGCGTGGCACGATCCCGTGTGCCCGGCATTCGTGCCGACGTGGTCTGGCATCGTAGGCTTTGTCGGCGTGCAACTTGTCTGGTCGGCGCCGCGGTCGTCCTCGTCGACCACTCCGCAGAGGCGGGATGGCATCGAGGGTAGCCGCCATCATGACGCTGTCGTGCCGGTTGGCCCCGCTCAGGCAGACGCCGAGCGGGGTGCCGCGCGCGTCGGTGACGAGGTGGCGTTTCGTGCCCGGCTTGCCGCGGTCCGTCGGGTTCGGGCCGGTGGCAGGCCCCCTTTTTTGGCCGGGACAGATGCGCTGTCCAGGCAAGCCCGGCTCCAGTTGATCTCACCCGCCGCGTGCAGACGCTCCAGCAACACGTGATGCAGACGGCTCCACACGCCCGCCGCTTGCCAATCCCGCAGCCGCCGGCAGCAACTCATGCCGGAGCCGCAGCCCATCTCGGCCGGCAGCATCTCCCACGGCTGGCCCGAGCGCAGCACGAACAGGATGCCCGTCAGTGCGGCCCGGTTCTCAATTGGACGACGCCCGCTCTTCGGACGGGGCCGAGGCGGCGGGAGGAGCGGAGCGATCTCATCCCAGAGATCATTGGGCAGAAGCGGTCTGGCATGCTAAACCAACGCTGAAAGCCTCGCTTCGTGCCGTTCTGTTAGGCGCTCGTAAGCTAACTCAAGAAACGAAATCATTAATACGAACTCGGCCTTGCTCCAATTTGGCGCGAAACACCTTGAGGAGTGGGTTTATATCTAAAAGATCAAGTGCCAAGGTACGTATATCATCTTCAGGAACATTCCATCCGCAGATAACTCCTGTTGCTGCGGAACTCATCATTTGTCGCAAGAACAGCGTTCCATCCACGCTAGCTTTGCATGCGGAGAGGGCACTGACGATCCGCCATTCGTGCTCGTAACTCCAATCGTTAAATTTCGTAAAGAATAGATTGTCTTGTGTGGCCGGATCATGAGTCATGCCGATCAAATCCTGAACATAAATGACCGGTTTAAGGACATTTAGACTGCCTGTGTCATCGCGCTCAAACTCTCGATCTAAGCCTTCAAATTGAACAACATAACCGCTCGCTTGGACGCCATAGTGAGCCCACATTGGAAGCGAATCGAAGCGTTCAGTTAAAGAAAGTACTCCAACCCGAGACCGAATGAATGAAATCGTGGCAAGAAGCTGACGCTCCATATATTCGAAGTTGTCATATATAGGGAGCGCCAGCGTTTGATTGGCTAAGGCTATGGTTTTAGGACATGAGAGAACACGGGTCTCAGGTGAGATTAAACGGAGCAGAGCCTCTTGATGCTTAAGCCACTGAAACTGCTCTGGGCTATAGCCATTTTGGCGCACCAATTTAAGCGAGGATCGGACCGCGTGTTTGTTCATGTAAGGAATAAGTTCTGATGGATCATTTAACTCATCGATCTTAGTGAATTTCAGCGATCCCTGAGCTAGAGCCGTGACAGCTTTTTTTGAACCAACAAATTTATATAGCAGTTTCATCTGATGACTCGCATATCTAAACGTATTGGGCTGTCGGTGATTGGGCTGAAAGATTATAATAAATCTTGAATGTACTCTTGTTGGGAAAATCCAATCTGAAATTGGAAGCTTGCTGTCGTCATCTGTAGATGCCTCGCCTTTATGGTCAATCAAGGCATGTCAATCTCTAGGCTGAAATCGACAAATTAGGTGCTGTTCGACGGATCGTGTCAGCCACGAAGGAGGGGGCCAAGTGGGCGTAGTGTTTCTCGGCCATGCGGGTTCCCGAGTGGCCGAGCGCCTCCGCGACGACGATCAGCGGCGCTCCGTTTCGCACCATCGCGCTCGCGTAGGAGTGTCGCAGCTCGTGGAGAGTAATACTCTCGAGCTTCGCGCGCTCCAGTGCTGCCTTGAATGCCCGCTGATACTGCGCGGGCTTCCAAGCCTCGCCCGTCTCGCCCCGCAATAGCGGCGCTCGCAGATCCCGTCCGACCGCCAGCCGTGCGAACAGCGCCGCGCCGCCGACAGTCAGGGGGATGTGGCGGGCCCGGCCGTTCTTGCTCCGCTCGATGAAAACGGTGCCGTTCGCGCCGTCGAAATCCCGGACCGTGAGGGCGGTCAGCTCGCCGAAGCGCGCGCCCGTCATCAGTGCCGCTGCAACCAGTTCGCGCAAGGCGCCCTGAGAGGTGTTCAGAAGCCGCTGTTGTTCTACGGCATCGAGGAAGCGCACTCGGGCCGCCCCAGTGTCCCGGAACGGCTTGAGCAGGCGCCATGCACGGTCGCTCTCGACAAGCTGATGCTGATAAGCCCAGTTCAGCGCGGCCTTAAGCAGGGTGAGGGTACGGTTGGCCGTATCGCGGCGGCGGCGCAGTGCCTCCGGATCCGAAACGTCCACATCCCGGGTGTTGATCTTCGCAGCGTGTCGGCCGGTCCGCAGCCGCTTCGGCGCTGTCACCAACGCGTCGCGCCAGCGTCGCAGCTTGTCGAGCGTCAGATCCGCTACGCGCAAGGAACCGAGCTTGGGGAGGATGTGGACGCGTGCCCGTGACCGAGCGTCGTAAACCGCCTTCATCCCCTCAGCAGTGCGCGCTTCAAGGTAGCGCTCCAGCGCGTCGGCGACCGTCAGGGCGGGCTGCGCGTCCGGAGCGGAGCGCAGCGACTTCACCCACGCGCGGGCAACATCCTTAGCCTGTTCATGCGTGAGAACGCCTAAGCCGTCCGCTGCGGACAGATCGTCCGCCTGTCCGAGCTTGGTCTGCACGCGCTTGCCGTCGGCTGAGCGGGAGGCCGCGAGCCATGACCCGCCCTGCCCTCGCGTGCCGCGCCCGCGGCGATAGCCCAGCCGGACGCCAGGGCTAATCAGCTCCCATTCCGGCGCATCGGAGGCCGGCAGATCGGATCGGCTCGTGCGGCTTGCGAGGACGCTACGGCGACGCGGCATCGTCAACCCTTTTCGTTGTCGAATTCGTTGCCAGCTATGCCACGAGACGAGCTGGTACGCAAAGGTATGAAATGATATAAGCCATTGATAGAAAACAAATACCAGGACGTTTCAGGGAGTGCCTGCATGTGCCAGATGTCGCCCTTTCACGGCGAAAACACGGGTTCGATTCCCGTAGGGCGCGCCAACAAAATCAGCATCTTAGCTCGATTTCCTGGGTTCAGCTCACAGAAATGTCTCACATAGTAGGTTCGACGCGTTGCCATGCGGAACTGCAAGCTCCGGATCGTCGGTGAGCAGTCCTAACCGTGAGGCTGTTGTCGCACAGGACGCATGTTTACCCATCCCGGCCATTCAAGTGGCTTTGGCAACAATTCAAGAGCGAACGCTGACTATGATCAGCCATTCGCCTAAGGGCCGGCCAATGGAGGTCGGGCTCGCGTCCATGTGCCATGAGGGCTACGAGTAACCTGTGCCTGGATGACAGGGGCATAGGTAGCTCATATGCCCGATACGGCCTCGCTCATACGACGCCCCGGTTGGCGCGGCTCGCGCCCCCTCGCCGGCCTGCCGAGCTCGCCCCTGGCCTACACACTGCTCGCGTTAGCCGTCACCCTAGCCGGTTGGAACTTCGTCGCTGGCGAAGCCGCGCGTCGGGAGCAATCGCGCCAGCGCGCGTTGATCAGCCGCAGTGATCGCCTGCTCTCGACCATGAAGGATCTGGAGACCGGCATGCGCGGCTACGCCTTGACCGGCAAGCCCGAGTACCTCGAACCGTACGCCGACGCACTCAACCGCATCGGGGATGAAGCCGCCCACCTCGATGCCTTCGACCGCACGGCCCTCGATCCTGCCGTCGCCGCGCTCGCCCCCGTGCGCACGCTGATCGACGGCGAGAAGGCGTTCTCCGACCGAGTCGTGACTGTCCGTCGCGATCAAGGCTTCGACGCCGCTGCGGCCCTGGTCGAGACGGGCGAGGGCAAGCGCTTGATGGACGCGATCCGCGTCGCGACCGCAGCTTCAGAACAGCGCGCCGGCGAAGCGCTGGCTGAGAGCGAACGCTACGACAGGCTGCGCTACGCCATCCTGACCGCGTTCAGTCTCCTCTGTGCCAGCCTCGCCGTGACACTGTTGGCGCGCCTCGCCCTGGTTCGCCGCCGCGAGAGCCAGCGCAGTAGGGGACTGTTCGAGGGCGTGCTGGCCAATGCCCCGGTCGGGCTGGGCTTCCTCGACGGTGATCTGAAGATCCGTCACATGAACCGCGCGTTGGCGACGATGAGCGAGCGCGGCTTCGGGGCGGATCTCGGCGCGCCGATCTGGACGCTTCTCCCGAGGTTGGAAGATCAGCTCACACCTCTGTTGGAAGCGGCACGCGATCATGGCTTGGTCAGCGCCGATGTGCCGGTGTCCGTGCCGAGCGAGAGCGCGCCGGGCGGGGCGCGCCATTTCCGCATGAGCTTCTATCCGCTGCGGCAAGAAGAGGGGCCGGCGGCGATCGGCGTTGGAGTCGTGGTCGCCGATGTGACCACGGCGGCGCTGTCCGAGGCGCAGGTCCGCGCGGGCGAGGCGCTGCTGCGGACCGTGCTCGATACCCTGCCGGTGGGCGTGCTCATCGCCGAGGCGCCGTCCGGCCGGATCACCGGCCACAACGCCCGGGCCGAGGCGATCCTCGGGCACGGGGTACTGCCCGCGCAACCTGGCGAGGGACCAGCCCGCTGGGTCGGCTTCCACGAGGATGGTCGGCCGGTCGAGCCGAGGGAGTGGCCGCTGATCCAGGTGGTACGCGAAGGCGAGCCTCAGGCGGAGCTGGAGGTCGACTATCAGCGCGGCGACGGCTCGCACGCCTGGATCGGCTTCGCGGGCGCGCCGATGCGTGATCCGGATGGTAAGCTCGTCGGCGGTGTCGTCGTCGTATCAGACATCGACGCACGCAAGCGTTCCGAGCACGTGCTCGCGGCGGCGAAGGAGGCCGCCGAGGAGGCCAACCGCGCCAAGTCCGAGTTCCTGGCCAACATGAGCCATGAGTTGCGCACGCCGCTGTCGGCGGTGATCGGCTACTCGGAGATGCTGCAGGAGGAGATGGAGGACGCCGGCCAGGCGGACCTGCTGCCCGACATGAAGAAAATCGAGGCGAACGCGCGCCACCTGCTCGGACTGATCAACGACGTGCTCGACCTCTCGAAGATCGAGGCCGAGCGCATGGAGGTGTACCCCGAGACCCTCGACGTCGCCGCCACCGTGCGCGATGTCGCCGCCACGGTGGAAGCCCTGGTCGAGAAGAAGGGCAACGCCCTCGTTCTCGAACTCGCGGACGGGCTCGGCGGCGCCTACACCGACGCGACCAAGCTGCGCCAGTGCCTGATCAACCTACTGAGTAACGCGGCGAAGTTCACGGAGGGCGGGCGCATCACGCTTTCGGCTCGCCGGCAGACGGACGGCGACGGCGATCGGCTGGTGTTCGCAGTGGCCGACACCGGCATCGGCATGAGCGCCGAGCAGGCGTCACGCTTGTTCCAGCGCTTCAGCCAGGCCGACGCCTCGACCACGCGGCGCTTCGGCGGCACGGGGCTGGGATTGGCGATCACCCGTGCGTTTGCGCATATGCTCGGCGGTGACATCGCGGTCGCGAGCCGTGAGGGCGAGGGTACGACCTTCACCCTGACCGTTCTAGCGAGCGCGGCCGGAGGCGAGGAGATACATGCACCCCTCGGATCATCGTCCGGCGTGCCGCGACCCGATGGTCAAGCCGTGCAGGGCAGCGAGGTTCTGGTCATCGACGACGACCAGGCGACCCGTGACCTGCTCGCGCGCTTCCTGACCAAGGAGGGCTTCCACGTCGCGACGGCGGCCGACGGGAAAGTGGGGCTGGAGCAGGCCCATGCCCGACGCCCACGGGCGATCCTGCTCGACGTGACCATGCCGCGCATGGACGGATGGGCGGTGTTGCGCGCGCTGCGCGCCGACCCGGAGCTAGGTGATCTGCCGGTGATCATGGTCACCGTGCTCGACGAGCAGAACCTCGCCTTCTCGCTCGGTGCGACCGACTACCTGCAGAAGCCGGTCGACTGGGCGCAGCTGAAAGAGGTGATGGAGCGGTTCCGGCCGAAGCCGCACGACGGCCCCGTGTTGGTCGTGGACGACGATCCCGATCTGCGCACATTGATGAACACGCAGCTGACCCGAGACGGGTGGACGGTGGTGACGGCGGTGGATGGCCGGGCGGGCTTGACGGCGGTGGCCGAGCATAAACCTCGTCTGATCCTGCTCGACCTGATGATGCCGGAGCTGGATGGGTTCGGGTTCCTACGCCTGCTGCGCACGCGCCCGGAGTGGTACGACATCCCCGTCGTGGTGCTGACCGCCAAGGATGTCACCGCAGACGACTTCCGACAGCTGGCCGGGCAGGCCGACCGCGTGTTGCAGAAGGCCGGCTTATCCTTCTCGGATCTCTCGGCGACGCTGAGGATGCTTTATGGGGGCGCTCCGACCGACAGCCTGTGAACCTTGAGCCGCGCCAGGGTTCGGTAACGCCACAGCCTCGCGTTAGCCCCCGTGTCGCAGCGGACCGCTCGTACCCGCCGGGCCGGCCTCTGGATCACCGGTCTGATACTGGGATGTTTCTCAGCCGCTATGCTGGTCGAGGCTAACCGGACTCGAACGGTGGAAGCACCACATCGGTTCATCGGGGAGCCGCGCATGGCCGGGTCGATCGAGCTCATGCTGGTGTGGGACCACGCCGTGGTACCGCTGAGGAGCACGCGCGTAGCGCGATAGACGCTTTGTTAACCAAGCGCTGGCCACCCTGAGCGCGACAGCTTGAGGGTGAGCCCGTGACCCACGCCTGCTCGATCAGCGCCGCGGATTTCGGCAACGACTGCCCGGTACCCCTCGATCTGGTGGCGCAGCTCACTCGGGTCGAACCCGACGCGCGCCTCGACCTGCTCGACGGCGTCTCGGAGACGACACGGGCACGGCTCGCCGTGTGGCTGTACGGCCGCAGCCACACTCACGAGATCGGCGTGCGGATCGCCGCGACCTGCGAGGGGGCGACCTTGCGACGAGTGGCCGGGCTCGTCGGCGATCAGCTCTACGCATTGTCGCGTCGTCCCTACACCGCACCGAGTCACGGGCTGCAGGGCGGCGGCCGACGACAAGTCAGCCTGGGCGGAACGCGCGGTGCAGCCCGCGCCGTCGCCTGACACGCATCTCTCCGTACCAGCGGCTCACCATGAACCTCGCTCAACTCCTCACGCGTTTCCGTCAGACGGTGACCGCCTATGCCGGCGATGAGGCGCTGATGCAGGCTGGCGTCTCGGCGGCGGCCAACGTCATCGTCGCCGACGGCGAGGTCGCGGGTGAGGAGTTCGAGACCGCGCTGACCGGCGTGATGGCCAGCCCGATCCTAGAGAAGGGCTACGACGTGCTGATGCTGGAGGAGGCATTGTACGATGCGATCGGTCGAGCACGGACCCGGGTTGGTCGATTAGAGAACCTGCGCCGAGCCGCGGCGATCGCCGGCCGGCCGGCAGAGCAGCGCCAGGGTGTGTTCCTAGTGGCGGTAGACGTAGCCGACCACGACGGCATCGCCGAGATCGAGCATGCCGCGCTGAGCGAGATCGCGGCCGCGCTCCTCGTGGACAAGGCGGCACTGCTACGGACGGCTCCGGTCCGAACCGCGGTCCGGCGCGCGACGATATAGGATCACCACCGCGTCAGGAACCCTCCCATACGACGCCGTTACGACGGCCGGTCGGAGCCGGCGTCGAGCCAGTCTTGCAGGTGTCTGTACGCCTCGAGGAGACCGGCGAACTGGGCTTACCCCTCCAGAGTACGGATGCGGTGGTTGCGGGCGACGACGCGCAGGGCCTCAGCCTCACCGAAGCATCCGTCGCGCTCAACGGCACGCTGGCCCGCGCAGCCGCTTGAGTACGTTTGGCCCATTCCGTGTAGCTGATACGATGGGCATCCCGGTCCGCTCTGAGGCGGGCGACATCCTCTTGAAGATATGCGGCACCTCGAAGCCCTGGAGCCGCCCGTTGCGGTCCTGATGCATCGGTTTGACAGACGCCCAGCCCGACCGTGATGAGCAGGATCGCGACGGCGCATCGGATCATGATCATCCTCTCGTTTGGCACGAGCTAAGCTTATTCAGGGGGGATGGGGCGAGAGCGGATCAGCCACAATCATTCTGTTTGGAGGTGGAGGCGCGCAGATGGGCGCAGACAAACACGAAACCTGCCAATCGGTTCGATCGGGATAGGTGTCACGAAAGCGGTATGATTTGAAAGGTCAAGCTGATTATATGAGACCGTGTCCCGTCCGGTCCGATTGAGGCATACTCAAATCGAACCGGCTCGATCGGCTTCTATGAGTGGTGATCCGACTTGGTTTATCGCCAGGAAGCTGACGTTCTGCCTGTGACCCGACCTCACCGCGGAAGGCGGCTTTCCCTGTCCTCAAGCCAGACATTCGCCCGACTGGGTACTCTGAGGCTCTGTTTCCGTGTATTCTGATGTGAACAGCCATGCAGCTTCGGCCACTTACCTGCTGATGGCGGCAAAAGGCCGTCCTATGACGGAGAGTTTTATCTCAGGCCGGAAGTAGGGTGGCAGATCGCCCTTTGCCGCCTTGGTCCGATGCAAGATGCGCTGATCCGTAAGCTCGAAAGCTTCGAGGAACTGAGCGACGCCGACCGCGCGGCGCTGCGGGCATTTGTGCCACGGGTGCGGAATGTGTCAGCGCGGACGGACCTGATCTCGGAAGGCGACACGCCCAGCGACGTTCATCTCATCCTCGACGGCTACGCTTGCCGCTACAAGATGCTCCCGGACGGCCAGCGCCAGATCATGGCCTTCTTCGTGCCCGGCGACTTCTGCGACCTCAACGTGTTTATCCTCGACCAGATGGATCACGCCATCGGCACGATCTCCCCGTGCAAAACGGTCGAGATCCCCCGGCATGCCATCGAGGAGATCACGGCGAACCACCCGCAGGTGACGCGGGCCCTGATGTGGTGCGCCCTCGTGGACGAGGCCGTGCTGCGCGAGTGGCTAGTCAACGTCGGCAGCCGCCAAGCTGACCAACGGATCGCGCACCTGTTCTGCGAGCTGCTGATGCGCCTGGAGGCGGTGGGGCGCGTCTCCGACAACAGCTTCCCATTCCCGTTCACCCAGACCGACGTCGCCGATACGATGGGCTTGTCGGACGTGCAGGTCAGCCGCAGCCTGCGAGAGCTGCGTGCGCTCGATCTGATCCACCTCAAGCACAGGGTCCTGACGATCCTGGACGTTGAAGGGCTCAAGGCGTACTGCGGGTTCAATCCCAACTACCTCCACCTCAGGAACGCGCGTTGGAGCGGTCGCCGGCAGGTGCCGTGGCTGAGCAGCGTCCGAGGAGAGTAGCGGTGGCGGACCGGGGCAACGTCGAGACCCTGGTCGTCCTGCAGCCTATCTCCGTCGACACGGCGAGCCCGGATCGGGTCGGCATGCTGGTGATTGTCAGCGGGCTGCTCGTGGCGGTTTTGGTCCGCCTCGATGCGCCCTGGCACGAGCGTCCCGGGGCTTGGCACATGGAGGCGGGACTGGGGCGGCTGGCGGGCGTGCGCGCTCCCGTGTTCGATACCCTCGAAGACGCGACACGATGGGTGCGACAGCGCCTAAGAAAGTAAGCGCGCCGTAAACCTCCCGCCCCAGTCGTGCGGCGCTACCCCATTAGGAGCCTGAGAGCGGACGCTCCCAGGGGCCGCAATGAGTCGAAAGCAGCTGTGAGAATTGGTTCGGGAAAGGCCCATCTATGTCGAGCCGAAAGCGCCGGTTTCCGACCCCATACCTAAATTGCACCATGAGAAACAGCTGCTATGGCTGGGGGAGGGGTAGATTACTCCACACGCGAAATCAGCTAACGGCTCCGTCAGCATCGTCAGGGACAGTTTACCTCTCATTGAGCGGCACAGGGGACTGGTCTTGGCTGTGTCGTAAGTGCCTGTGCCCGCTCATGCACCGTCAACCAGGCCTCCAACAGCACGTGGGGCAGCGTCAGCGCCGCAAGCAGTTGCAGCGTCACACCCACCAGCCGCACTGCCGGCTCCCCGGTGCCAAAGGGCAAGAGCGCCGCCCCAATCAGCACGGTCAGGATCGTGGTCGGTATGGATAGGCGCCAAGCAGAGACTGTGTTGTGCACCCGCGGCGCGCGTGTCGGGTGCCGGATGAGCGCGGACGTGTGGGACGGGGCATGCACACTCACGAAGTACAGCGCGAACGCCGTCAGCGGCGGCAGTGCCGCGAAACCGACGCACTGCAGGAGCGGCAGGAGCAGGGCACGGCGCGGCCCCCACATCAGCGTGCGGCAGGCCCAGAGAACCGCGAGCGGCACCCACGCCAAGCTTGGCCACAACAGCCAAACCGGAGCCTCCGCCAGAGGGACGCCGGAGATCGCCGACAGCACCCGCGCGGTCGCGACAGGTTGGACCAGTACGGGTAGCGCCACCGGGAGGCTGCCCAAGACCAGGACCGATAATTCGTGGCCCCCCTCCGCTTCCTCTGTGCCGAAGTGCCAGATGGACACGGCCAGGAAGGCGGCCAGGATCAGCTCCGGTGCCAGCCGCCACGCCCCAAGCACGGCGGCTACGAGCATGAGATAGGGGGCTGCGAACAGCGGAAACCACGCCCAGCCCACCCGATGGCGCAAGAGGGTGCGGCCGATCTCAACGTCGAGTGCCCCGTGCGGCACGCTGATGTGGGGGCCGCGCCGTGCCCTGCTCCTGCCGCTCCTGCAGTGCGTCGGTTTCGCGGCACTGCCGCCGCTGACGGCGTTCGCGCTGTACTTCGTGAGTGTGCATGCCACGTCCCACACGTCCGCGCTCATCCGGCACCCGACACGCGCGCCGCGGGTGCACAACACAGTCTCTGCTTGGCGCCTATCCATACCGACCACGATCCTGACCGTGCTGATTGGGGCGGC
>NZ_JAKSYH010000125.1 GCF_022829295.1 Methylobacterium sp. J-088 | reverse complement strand
TGATCGAGGTGCAGGCCGCCATCAAACGCTTCATCGCCGAGAGTAACGGCAATCCGAAGCCCTTCGTCTGGACCGCCGACCCGGATCGCATCATCCAGGCCGCAAAGCGCGGGCACCAAGTGTTAGACTCGCACCACTAGGCTTCCTCGCCAATGCCGATTTATCGGCATTCAGAACGCTCTACAGGAACCCCGATCCTGAATGCCCCTTGAAGGCGTTCGCCCTCCTGACGTACCCGACCACCGTCCGCGGATCCCGGTGGCCCGACCGGTCCATAATGCCAGACCGTACAACCGAGGCGCCGCGAACACACTCATACCGGAATAACCTCTTTCAGATCGCCGGTAGGTCTCCGGGGGATGCCGAATTAAGATCCGCAGGATATCTAATCCGTATGGTTCAGATACCGGCGAGGTAGACGGCATGATCACGGTGGTGGGCGGCACCAAGGGCGGCTCGGGCAAGTCGACGGTTGCGACGAACCTCGCGATCATGCTTTCGGCAGGCGGCGGCGACGTGCTGCTGGTCGATGCGGACGACCAGGAGACCTCGACGGATTTCACCAACCTACGCGAGGCGAGCCGGCCCGACGGCGCGGGCTATACCTGCATTGCCCTGACCGGCGCCGCCGTGCGATCCGGCGTTCAGCGCCTCGCCCCGAAGCACGCCCACGTCATCATCGACACGGGCGGCCGCGATACCGTCAGCCAGCGTGCGGCGCTCTCAATCTGCCATACGTACCTAGTGCCGTTCGCACCCCGGTCCTTCGACGTGTGGACTCTCGACAAGGTGGCCGAGCTCGTCGAGGAGGCTCGTGCCGTCAATCCGGAGTTACGTGCCCTTGCCTTCATCAACCGGGCCGAGGCGCGCGGTTCCGAGAATGCCGAGGCGGCTGAGCTGATCCGCTCAAAGCCGGGCCTGGAGTTCGTGCCGGCCGCGCTCGGAGCCCGGAAAGCTTTCGCCCACGCGGCGGCCGCTGGCCTGTCCGTGACCGAGCTACGCCCGCAGGATCCCAAGGCCGCCGAGGAGATCGGCGCCCTGTTTAGCCATCTGTTCAATACCCACCAGATATCCAGAAGCGATCCGGAGGAGGTCCGATAGATGGCTCTGAGCGCAAAACCAATCCGTCCTGCCCTCAAGCCCGCCGAGCCGGCCGACCCTATTGAGGCGTTCATCGCGAAGGGCGGGAGCGTGCCACATGCCGAGCCACCGGCCCCGGTCCCGATCGCCACACCTGAGTTAACCGTCAAAGGTGCTCAGCATCCCCTTAAGTTCCCGGCGGACAGCGATTTGTTCGAACGTCTGGAGCGGGCGCGGAAGGGCAGCGCCGTCCGTCTACCCCGCAACACGTGGGTGCTTCAGGCCATCGCCGAGAAGCTGGCGCGCGACGGTGGCTGAGTATCTTAGAGCGCCTAACAGAACGGGCACGGATCGTTTGGGCAGGCGTTGGTGGGTATGGCACGCCCGCTTCTGCCCGACGATCTCTGGGACGCGATTTCCCCGCTCCTGCCGCCGCCCCGGCCCCGTCCGAAGGGCGGACGCC
>NZ_JAKSYH010000123.1 GCF_022829295.1 Methylobacterium sp. J-088 | reverse complement strand
TCGCCCTTGACAATGTTCCTATTTTGTGCTCATTACCCGCCACCTGTCCACGGCGGCCCGGGAGCGATCCCGGGGCGTCCTTTACGGGGCCCGTCCGTTGGCTGACCGGGCGGGTTCGTGGACGGGGCGGCGCCCGCGTCGGTGGCTTGTCAGCCGCCATCGCCCCGGGCGGCGGCCCGGTGCGGGGCGTCCCTCGGCTGCTTGCTTGAGACCGGGCGGCAGTTTGCCCGGCGGTGGGAGGAAATGACCCCCGCGTCGACCCGCGTCGGGGCCGAGCCTGAGCGAACTGCGGACCCGCCCACAGCGAGGCGGGGGACGGCTGGAAGGCGACGGGGCCGATGCGGGTTCCGGGGGTGCGTGCACCCTGCCCGAGACCGCTAACGGGGAGTCGCAGGACCGGGACGTCGACAAGACGCCGCGACGAGAAA
>NZ_JAKSYH010000122.1 GCF_022829295.1 Methylobacterium sp. J-088 | reverse complement strand
GGCGTCCGCGATCGGCCGGGCGGGGGGCAGGCCGTCCCAGTCATGCGGATCGGGGGCGGTGAGCGGCGGGAGCGTCCCGAGATCCTCGGGGCAGCCCATCAGGCCGGCGGCGCGGCCGACGCGCACGTAGTGCAGGAACGGCGACTCCCCCGGACCGAACAGGTGGCCGTAGGCCCGGCGATAGAAACGGGTCGAGAAGGACTTGCTCGGGTCGCGATCCTCCTCCTGCCCGTGGGACAGGAAGTGGACCGCCGGCCCGTTCTCGAAGCCGCGTGTGTCGGGATAGCGCTTCAGATACCAGGCGGCGTCAAAATAAGGCTCGATCAGGCGCGCCTGCTCCAGCAGCTCCGCGTCCTCTTCAGGCGGCGGCGCGCCGTAGCGCGCGTCGAAGGCGTCGGCCGAGATATCTGTGCCGCGCAGCAGTGCCGTCGCCAGGAAATGGACGAAGGGTGCGATGCCCGTCGCCTCAACGTGCGGGTGATGCGCCCGGTAGGCCCAGCCGTTGAAGTCGGGCCTTGGGTTGCGGCCGCGTCGCCAGCCGGTGTCGAAGTAGTCGCCCACCGCGTCCGCCTCCGGCGCGAGACCGTAGCGCTGCCGGTAGAACGCGTGGTCGAAGTGCTTCGCGATCCGGGACCGGGGCGTTCGACGCTCGACGCGCTGTTGCGGGTGTGCGGGCTGCGGCCGGCCCGGGCGCCGATCGACGACACGGCCTGGCTCGGGGCGATCGGGCGCGAGCCCGTGGATAAGGCGG
>NZ_JAKSYH010000108.1 GCF_022829295.1 Methylobacterium sp. J-088 | reverse complement strand
TCCGCCACGAGTGCTTCGAGCCGAAGGCGATCCGAGGTGGAGAGCGTGAAAGAGATGCCACTGCGCATCCGGCCAGACTCGCAGGATGGGCCTCAAACCGAAACCCCACACGGACTCAACCGTCAGAGCTCAACCACTAGGGGATGCCCCTGCGCGGGGGCCGACTCGGGGAGGCTTCACGATGGATCTCGGCTTGAGCGGGCGCCGGGCGCTCGTCTGCGCGGCGAGCAAGGGGCTGGGCCGGGGCTGCGCCCTGGCGCTCGCCCGGGAGGGCGTCGCGGTGACGATCACCGCCCGCACCGCGGAGACGCTGGAGCGGACCGCGGAGGCGATCCGCCGGGAGACCGGCGCCACCGTCACGGTCGTGGCGGGCGACATCGCCACCGAGGCCGGCCGGGCCGCGGCGCTGGCCGCCTGCCCGGAGCCCGACATCCTGGTCAACAACGCCGGCGGCCCGCCCCCCGGCGATTTTCGCGACTGGGACCGGGACGCCTGGATCCGGGCGCTCGACGCCAACATGCTGGCGCCGATCGCGCTCATCAAGGCGACCGTCGACGGGATGATCGACCGGAAGTTCGGCCGGATCGTCAACATCACCTCGTCGTCCGTGAAGGCGCCGATCGCGCATCTCGGCTTGTCGAACGGCGCCCGCGGCGGGCTGACCGGCTTCGTGGCGGGCCTCGCCCGGCAGGTCGTGCGGCACGGGGTGACGATCAACAACCTGCTGCCGGGCCCGTTCGACACCGACCGGATCCGCGGCAACGCCGGGGCGCTCGCCGCCAAGGCCGGCCTCAGCGTGGAGGCCTTCCTCGAAGCCCGGGCCCGGGAGAATCCCGCCGGCCGCTTCGGCGATCCCGACGAGTTCGGGGCGGCCTGCGCGTTCCTGTGCAGCGGACGCGCCGGGTTCATCACCGGCCAGAACCTGCTGATGGATGGCGGCGCCTATCCGGGCACGCTCTGAGTTGACCCGGGAGTCCGGGTTCCCAAAGGGCTCAGCCCTTTGGTGGGTTGTCAGGGCAAAGCCCTGATGGACTCCAGGGCGGGCGCCGTTCGGCGCAACACGCGGTGAGGACCATGAGCGTACGCGATACGGTCGAGGAGCGTCTGGCGCGGATCGGGGCGGGGGACCCGGCGGTGTTCACCCGCCTCTACCCGGATTCCGCCCGGGCGGCGGCGGATGCCGCCGATGCCCGCCGCCGGGACGGGCTCTCCCTCGGGCCGCTCGACGGCGCGATCGTCTCGATCAAGGACCTGTTCGACGTGGCGGGCGAGACCACGAAAGCCGGCTCGGTCCTGCTCGCGGGGGCGCCCCCGGCCGCTTCCGACGCCCCGGTGGTCGCCCGCCTGCGCCGGGCCGGGGCGGTGATCCTGGCCAAGACCAACATGTCGGAATTCGCCTTCTCCGGCCTCGGGCTGAACCCGCATTACGGCACCCCCGGCAACGCCACCGATCCGGCCCGCATCCCCGGGGGCTCGTCCGCCGGGGCCGGGGTCTCGGTAGGGCAGGGGACGAGCGACGTCTCGATCGGCTCCGACACCGGCGGCTCGGTGCGGATCCCGGCCTCCCTCAACGGCGTGGTCGGGTTCAAGCCGACCGCCCGGCGGGTGCCCCTGGCCGGCGCCTTCCCGCTCTCCTACGCCCTCGATTCCCTCGGGCCGCTGGCCCGGAATGTGGCCGACTGCGCCGCCGCCGACGCCGTGATGGCGGGCGAAGAGCCCGCACCGCTCGACGCCTTTCCCGTCGCGGGCCTGCGGATCGGCGTGCCCCGGGGCCTGCTGTTCACCGAGACCGAGCCGCTGGTGGCCGAGGCGTTCGGGCGGGCGCTGGCGCGGCTCTCGGCGGCGGGCGCCCGGGTGACCGACCACCCGATCGACGATCTGCTCGCCGCCATGGATGCGGCGCTGCCGGACGGATCGCTGGCGGCGATCGAGGCCGCCGCGATCCACGCCGACTGGCTCGACGCGCAAGCCCATCGCTACGACCCGCGGGTCCACCGCCGGATCCTGGCCGGCCGGACGGCCCCGGCGACGCGCTACATCCGGACGCTGCGCCGCCGCGCCGAGCTGATCGCATCCCTCGACGGGCGGCTCGCGCCCCTCGACCTGCTGGCGCTGCCGGCGACCGCCACGACGGCGCCGCTCACCGCCCCGCTGGAGGCCGACGACGCGGCCTTCCTGGCCGCCAACCGGCTGATGCTGCGCAACACCGCCTTCGGTAATTTCTTCGACCTGACCGGCCTGTCGTTGCCGATGCCGGATCTCGCCCGGCCGGCGGGGCTGATGCTGCTCGCCCGCCACGGGCAGGACCGCCGGCTGCTGGCGCTCGGCGCCGGCATCGAGGCGGTTCTGGCGGGGTAGGGGGCCGGCGCGTCTCCCTCCCCCCTCTGCGGGGGAGGGTGGGCCGGCCGTCAGGCCGGGTCGGGAGAGGGGAACCTGGGTTCAGGAAAGGGCGCGACCTTCATGAAGGGCAGAGGCTCGGTCTGCACCGTCGCTCCCCTCTCCCGACCCGCTTCGCGGGCCACCCTCCCCCGGAGAGGGGGGAGGGAGACGCGGCGGTGGCCGGCTCGCACTTGATCACATCCACCATCATTGCAGCTTCGGATTGAGCGCGTCGCGCAGCCAATCCCCCAGAAGGTTGATGGCGATGACCAGCCCGGCGAGCGCCACGCCCGGGAAG
>NZ_JAKSYH010000102.1 GCF_022829295.1 Methylobacterium sp. J-088 | reverse complement strand
CCTGTCCGAGTTCATCGGCCAGCGCGCGGCCCGGGCCAACATGCAGATCTTCATCGAGGCCGCCCGCAAGACCGGGCAGGCGCTCGACCACGTGCTGTTCGTCGGGCCGCCCGGGCTCGGCAAGACGACGCTCGCCCAGATCGTCGCCCGCGAACTCGGGGTGAACTTCCGCTCCACCTCCGGGCCGGTCATCGCCAAGGCCGGCGATCTCGCCGCCCAGCTCACCAATCTCGACGAGCGCGATGTCCTGTTCATCGACGAGATCCACCGGCTCAACCCGGCGGTCGAGGAGATCCTCTACCCGGCCATGGAGGATTACCAGCTCGACCTGATCATCGGCGAGGGGCCGGCGGCGCGCTCGGTCAAGATCGAGCTGCCCAAGTTCACCCTGGTCGGCGCCACCACGCGCGCGGGCCTGCTGACCACGCCGCTGCGCGATCGGTTCGGCATCCCGATCCGGTTGGAATTCTACGAGATCGACGAGCTGGAGCAGATCGTGGCCCGCGGGGCGCGGGTGCTGGGGATCGGCATGTCGGCGGAGGGCGCCAACGAGATCGCAAGGCGGGCGCGCGGCACGCCGCGGATCGCGGGGCGTCTGCTGCGGCGGGTGCGGGACTTCGCGATCGTGGCGGAGGCCGGGACGGTGACGCGGGCGATCGCCGACCGCGCGCTGAAGCTGCTCGACGTCGACGAGGCGGGTCTCGACGTGATGGACCGCAAGTACCTGAGCCTGATCGCGCGCTCGTTCGGGGGCGGGCCTGTGGGGATCGAGACGATCGGGGCGGCGTTGTCGGAGCCGCGGGACGCGATCGAGGACATCATCGAGCCGTATCTGATCCAGCGCGGCTTCGTGCAGCGCACCCCCCGAGGGCGGGTTCTGACCCGGCACGCCTACACCCATATGGGGCTGGCCGTGCCCGACCGGAACGAGGCGGCTGCGGCCGCGTGAGGCGGCGCGCCCTTTTCCCGGACGCCTGGAACGCAAGTGGAAGGTGTTCCGGGATCCAGCATACAAAGCGCCGCGCAGCGGCACAGGGTGGCGCCGATGGACGCTTCGCGACGTCTTGCGCCGAATCCCGGGCCGCATTCCGCTGGCGCTGCATGCGCCCGGGGAAAAGGGACGCGCTTAGCGACGCCGCCGCGGTGCGCTCGATCCAGCTCGCCTGCGCAGCAGTAGGTCGGGGATGAAATCGCGGTCGGTCAGCGCGGCCGCCACCACTGCGAGCAAACTCATGTGCAGGGCCGCCGCCGCGAGCGCGGGGCTCAGCCCTGCGCCGAGGGTGATGGAGGCCCCCGCCATGGCGGGCGGTCCGACGACGTAGATCGCAGTGCGCCACGGGCCGGTGGGGCGGGCGAGACGCCAGAAGCAGGCCGCGACCGCAGCAAGCGCCAGCCCACCCTTGATCAGCGCCATGAAGCGGATCACCCGGACGAGGTCGGGATCGAGGCGCGTCACAGGCGCCCGGGCCGCTGCCGCCCCCGCAATCGCGAGCGCCGCGACCGTCAGCAGGACGAGCGCGGTGCGCCCCGGCCGCGGCAGGCTTGCCCCCCGGCCGGTGCCGGCAGCGGCGTCGAGCGGGATATCAGCGCGCACAGGTCCCTCCCGGGGTGGTGCCTCGACCAATGGTCGCCCGCGGCGCGGGGAACCGGATTGGGCAGGCCTGTCGTCGGCATGCCGCGCGCCGAGTGTGCGGCACGCGCTGCGGCCGGTCAAAGGCCCGACCGGACGACGCGTCGCCGCGGCCGGTCCCGGAGGCGCCATCAGGCCTTCCGGATGTTCCAGAGGATCGGGAAGCCTACGACGCGGCCCGTGAGGTTGCGCCGGTAGGAGGTCATCGACCGATAGGAGCCGACCGGCACGTAGACCACCTCGTCGAGCGCCACCCGCTGCATGTCGGCGCAGATCGCCTTGCGCGCCGCCTCGTCGGGGGCGGCGAACCACGCGGTGCGCAACGCTTCCAGCTTCGGGATCGTCGGCCAGCCGAACCACGCGTTGGCACCGTTCGCCCGGAGCGGCTGGAGCGCGGCCGGGTCGGCGTTGTCGAAAGACGAGAACGTCGTCAGCAGCACCGACCAGCCGCCCTTGTCGACCGGCTCGCGCGAGACCCGGCGCTGGATCACGGTGCCCCAGTCGCTGAGCGCCGCCTCCACGTTGAAGCCGATCCGGGGCAGGAGATCGGCCGCCACCTGGGTGATCGCCGAGGGCGCCAGGATGTCGGTCGGGCCGATCAGCCGGACCTTCGCGCCGTTGTAGCCTGCCGCCTTCAGAAGGGACTTCGCCTTGTCCAGGCTGCGCGGCCCGGTGAGCGCCTCCAGGCCCATCTCCGTCGCCATCGGCGTACCCGGGGTGAAAATCCCGCAGCGGTCGTTGTAGTTGGCCGGATCGTCACCCGCGACCGCCGCCATGAAGTCGCTCTGGAGGATGGCCGGCAGCACCGCCCGGCGCACCGCGACGTCGTCGAAGGGCGGGTGCAGGTGGTTCATCCGCAGGATGGCGGGGTTGGTCAGGCGATCGAGCCCCTCCACGACGATGTCCCGGTTGCGGGCGAGGAGCTGCTGCAGTTCCGGCGGCGGCTGCTCGTACCAGTCGATCTCGCCGTTCTGCAGGGCCGCCGCCGCGGTCGCGCCGTCGCCGATGATCTGCCACTCGATCCGGTCGAAATGCGCGATCTTGCCGCCGGCCGTCAGGCTCGGCGCGCCGGGGGCGGGTACGTAGCCGGCGTGCCGCTCGTAGACCATCAGGCTGCCGGAGTTGAATTCGTCGGCCTTCCAGCGGAACGGCCCCGAGCCGGTGGCGTCGGTGATCTGCTTGAACGGGTCGGTGCGGGCGATCCGCTCGGGCATGATGAAGGCGGGCTGGCTGACGCTCGCCAGCGCGTTCGGAAGCAGCGGGAACGGTTCCTTGAGGCGGAACACGATCGTCGTGTCGTTGTCGTCGCTGAGTTCGTCGGTCGCCGCCATCAGCACTTGGCCAAAACCGTTCCGCGCCGCCCAGCGCCGGATGCTGGCGACGCAGTCCCGCGCCAGGACCGGCGTGCCGTCGTGGAAGCGCAGGCCCTCGCGCAGCGTGATGGTGACCCGGCGCCCGTTCTCCTCGACACGATGGCCGGCGGCCATCTGCGGCCGGGGCTGCAGGCCGGAATCGAGGCCGAACAGCGTGTCGTAGATGACGTAGGCGTGGTTGCGCGTCACGATCGCCGTCGTCCAGATCGGGTCGATCGAGGTCAGGTTCGCCTGGGGTACCATGCGAAGGACCCGGCTGCCCTGCGCCCGGCCGATCCTGGGGGCCGCCAGGGTCACGGCCCCCGCGGCGAGGAATGTGCGGCGCTTCATCCGTGCTCCTGATCTCGAGAGGTGCGAGCGTAGCAACCCCCGGACCAGAGGGCGGACGTCAGGCGTCGGCTGCAATATCTGGGCGTTAACCCCAGCCCGTCCGAGAGGCCACTGGACCGCCGTTCATCTGTCGATGTCGCGGTTGTGGTGCCTCTACTGTACAGGACACCCCGTCGATCCCGTGCTGATTGCCGGCCCGGACCCATCGCGATTCAGGCTTTTCGCAGAACGTCCCGGCCGTGCGATGATGGCGCCGGAGGATCCGACATGCACGACGACGGCGACGCCCATCACACCCACGACCACGCGCATGAGCCCGACACCGCCGAGCGCTGGAAGCACGACGGGGTGCGAGTGATCCCGGGCGACCGGCTCGACGCCAACACCGCGCAGACGCCCGGCATGTTCCGGCAGGCGGCGATCAACGCCGCCCGGGTCGGCGCCCAGAAGATCTGGGCCGGCACGGTGGCGATCCAGCCCGACGCCAAGACCGGCGTGCATCATCACGGCGACCTCGAGAGCGTGATCTACGTGGTCTCGGGCCGGGCGCGGATGCGCTGGGGCGAGCGGCTGGAATACGTCGCGGAAGCCGGCCCGGGCGACTTCATCTTCGTGCCGCCCTTCGTGCCCCACCAGGAGATCAATGCCTCGACCGACGAGCCCCTGCACTGCGTGCTGGTGCGCTCCGACAACGAGGCGGTGGTGGTCAACCTGCCCGATGTCGCGGCCGCCGAGGTGCCCGAGACGGTCTACTGGGTCGACCCGATCCACAAGCATCCCTGACGCATCGGTCAGGCCGCGGTCCCGTCTTCCAGCGCGGCATACACCATGGCGCGTGTCAGAGTGCGGTAGTGCTGGCGCTGCGCGGCCGAGGAGGTCTGCAGCATCAGGAGGGCGAAGAAGCCCGCAGCGGGATCAACCCAGAAATAGGTGCCGCCGACGCTGCTCCAGAACCAGTCGCCGACGCTGCCCGGCACCGGCGCCTCGCCCGCCGCGAGCCGGACCGCCACCCCCAGCCCGAAGCCGTAACCCGGGCCGGGCGGGTAGTAGGCAGCCTTGGCGATCGCGGTCCCGAGATGGTCCGCCGTCATGAGCCGCACGCTGGCCGGGGCCAGGATCCGCACGCCGCCGAGGGCGCCGCCGGCCAGCAGCATGCGCAGGAAGCGGGCGTAATCCGCCGTGCTCGACACGAGGCCGCCATTGCCCCGCTGGCTGCGCCGGGGCTCGGTCGGATCGTGGAAGACCGGCCGCTGCCCGAACGCCTGCGGCAGCGGCTGGGCGACGCGCCCGGCCAGCGCCGTCGGGATCCGGAACCGGGTATCGGCGAGCCCGAGCGGCCCGAGGAGGGTCGCGTCGAGGACGCCCTGCAGATCCGCGCCGCCGGCCACCTCCAGGACGCGGCCAAGGATGTCGGTGGCGTGCGAGTAATGCCAGACCGTGCCGGGCTCCTGCTCCAGCGGCAGGCGGGCGATCCGCTCGGCGAAGGCCGCGTTGTCGAGATCCTCGGCGAGCAGCCCGTCGGCCTCGTAGGCCCGCCGCGTCGGTCCATCGCCGAGATAGCCGTACGCGATCCCGGCAGTGTGGCGCAGCAGATCCTGAACGGTCGGCGCGCTCCCGGCCGGCCTGAGGCCGCCCTCCGGGCCCTGCACGGCGAGGCGTCCGAAGGCGGGGATGAAATCCGCGACCGGCTGATCGAGGCGCAGGGCGCCGCGCTCGGCCAGGACCAGGGCGGCGACCGAGACGACGACCTTGGTCATCGAGTAGATGCGCCAGAGCGCGTCGGGCTTCAGGTCGTCGCCCGCGACGCTGTCGCGGAAGCCAACGGTGCGCCGCCAGATGTCCCCGCCCGTCCCGCCGACGAGCAGGTCGGCCCCCGCGATCGCGCCCGTGGCGACATCGTCAGCCAAGCGGTCGCCGAGGCGATCGAGGCGGTGGAGGGAGAAGACCGGCGCGTTCCGCATGGCGCCGATGTAGCGCGGGGCCGCCGCGACGGCATCGCCGGGACGGACCATCCGGCTATCCGGCGTCGAAGGCGGGATCGCCGTAGGGATAGAAGTCGGCGACGTTGAGATGCTGGTAGGGGAGGGCGTCCAGGTGGACCGTCCCGACGAACGGCTCGGGCGGCTCGACCAGCAGGATCGTCCGCGCATAGCCGCCATCGTCGAAACCCCGGCGGAAATGGACCCGGGACTTGATCGCCACCATGTCGAAATCCTCCGGTGTCAGGCCGAGGTCCCAGAGTTCCGACGGCTCCATGATCTGAACGAGGTAGGGGCTGAGGACCAGCACGTTACCCCGGCCGAAGGCGACGCAGAGCCACGTGCCGGCGCCCCGGCCGGTCGTGCCCTCGACGACCGCACACACCGTGCCGGTGACGCGGACCGGGACGCCCGCGGAGGGTTCCGCCTCGCCGGCCACGGGGCCGCCGACCTCCGCGTCGAACGGATCGCCGGCCTTCACGCCCCCGGTCAGCAGCCGGCCCAGAAGCGCGGGCGCGGCGACCGTTGCGATCAGCGTGCGCTCCAGCCCCTGGGCCAGCACCTCGGCGAGCAGCCATGTCGCCCGGCCCGAGCGGTCGCTGTAATCGGCGAGCACGACCGGCGCGCCGCCCGCCCGCGCAGCCTCGGATGCCTTGGCGATGCCGTCCCGCATCGGGTGGATCGCGACGCTCGACACCAGCGCCGCGCGGTGCCGCCACGTCCAGGCCGCCATGTCGCGGGCGATCCGGTCGGCGAGAGCGTGATCGCCGTTCGTCAGGACCTGGACCGCCATGCCGGCATCCGGCACGTCCGACCAGGGGAAGCCGAAATAGACATTGACGAAGACATCGGGCTCCCGCGCCTCCCAGACCAAGGCGCGCTGGATCAGGTCGGACCACGGCGAGGCGCCGGTCCACATCACCACGGTCGGCGCAAGGATCGGGATCGGGATCGTCCGGTGCGCCGGCCGGAAGCTGCCGCGGATCGTCCGCACCAGCATCCGCGCCGCGCGCTGCCCCTGGAGATGCATGTCGTAGTGCGGGAAGTACTTCACCGCGAACGCCATGTCGGCGTGGTGCAGGAACTCCGCATCCTCGTTGCCGTGCGGGTCGAAGGTCGCCGCGATGGGCACGCCCGCCCCCACCACCGCCCGCACCCGTCGGGCGATTTCGGCCTCGGGGCGCGGCACGCCGCGCACCGCCATCGCGCCGTGCAGCGCGAGGTAGACCCCGTCGAACGGTGCCCCCGCCTCCAGCTCCGCCAGCATCGCGTCGAGGAAATGCGCAAACGCGTCCTGCGTCACCCAGCCTGAGCCGATGCCGGTGCGCGGCCAGAGCGGCGAGGTGAGGCCGACGAGGTCGACCCCCTCGTATTCCCGGGCGACCTGGACGAAGCCCCCCATGTAGCCCTTGGGGTCGGTGGCGAGCAGCGCCGCGCCGCCCGCCGGGGAGCCCGGATAGATGAAGTCGTCGCGGGTCGTGTCGTTCGGCAGGAACGTCACGGTCTCGTGGGTGAACTGGAGCACGGCGATGCGCATCGGCTGCGGTCTCCTCGGGTGCGCTCCGTCGATGCGGAGGCCGGTTCGGCATGGGGAAGGGGGGCAGGCCGCTAAGCCGGCCGGACGTCGTAGAATTGCGGGAAGCCGGTGCGCAGGCCGGTCAGCCCGCGCGAGGCCGTCGCCTCGTAATAGGCGCCGAGCGGCAGGTACGGCACGTCGATGAAGAACTGCCGCTGGATCTCGGCGCAGATCGCCTTCTGGGCCGCGGGATCGGGCGCGGCGAACCATTGCGCGCGCAGCGCCTCGAGCCGCGGGGCACGGGGCCAGCCGAACCAGGCCTGATCGCCGTTGCCGCGGATGCCGAGCTGGCCGGCGGGATCGAAGTTGTTGGTGCCGTTCAGGTAGGTGACGAAGGTGCTCCAGCCGCCCTTGTCGGGGGGCTGGCGGCTCGCCCGGCGCTGCACCAGGGTTCCCCAATCCATCGCGACGAGGTCGACGTTCAGCCCGCATTTCTGGAAGGCCTCGGCGGCGACCAGGGCCAGCGGGTGGGTGGCGGGATAGTCGCTCGGATCGAGCATGACCACGCGCTCGCCCCGGTATCCGGCCTCCGTGAGGGCGCGTTTCACCGCGCCGAAGTCGCGCGGGCCCACCAGAACCTCGGTGCCCGCCCGCGTCGCCATCGGCGCATCGGGGCAGAAGACGCCGACATGGTCCTTCCACAAAGCGCGCTCGTCGCCCGCGACCGCGCTCATGAACTCGGTCTGGTCGACGGCACCGAGCAACGCCCGGCGGATCGCGGGGTTGTCGAAGGGCGGATGCAGGTGGTTGAAGCGCAGGCAGCCGATGCCACCGACCGGATCGAGCACCTCCAGCCTGACCCCCGGCTTGGCCCGCAGCAGCCCCTGCAGGTCCGGCGTCGGGTTCTGCCACCAATCGACCTCGCCGGCCGCCAGCGCGCTCGCCGCCGTGGAGGCATCGGGCACGATCCGCCACTCGACCCGGTCGAAATGCGCGCGCTTCGGCCCGGCGGTGAAGCTCGCCGTGCCGTCCGCCCGAGGTACGTAGCCGTCAAAGCGCTCGTAGACGGTAAGTGCCCCCGGCACCCGCTCGTCCGCCTTGAAGCGGAACGGCCCGGAGCCGACCATCTCGGTGACCTGGACGTTGGGGTCGGTCTTCGCCAGGCGCTCCGGCATGATGCAGGGCATCGACGTGCCGGTCTTGCCCAGCGCCGCGGGCAGCAGCGGGAAGGGCCGCTTCAGGCGGAACACGATTTCGCGGTCGGAGGCGGCGGTGAGTTCGTCGGTGGCCTCCATCAGCGCCCGGGCGAAGGCGTCGCGGGCGGCGAACCGGCGGATGCTCGCCACTGCGTCGCGGGCCAGCACCGGCGCGCCGTCGTGGAAGCGCAGGCCCTCGCGCAGGGTGAGCCGCCAGAGGCGCCCCTCCGCCTCGACCGTATGACCCGCCACCATCTGCGGCTCGAAATCGTAGCGCGCGGTCTGCCCGTAGAGGGTGTCGAAGATGAGGTAGCCGTGGTTGCGCGTCACGGTCGCGGTCGTCCAGACGGGATCGATGACCGCGACGTCGCTTTCCGGGATGAAGCGCAGGACCTTGGCGGGCTGCGCCAATGCGGGCCGGGCCAGGCAAGCGGAGGCCATGGACGCCGCGGACAGACCCCCGAGGACGTCGCGGCGCCTCATGGCCGCTCAACCGTGCTTGCCATCATCAGAAGTCGTGCGCCCTTCGCCGCGTACCGCGCCGCAGAGTGGCGCCGTCGAGGCGACGAGGCAAATCCGGGGCCGTCCTCAGTTGCTGGCCACGTCGGCGGCGTCGCCCGTGCCGCCGACCTGACCGTCGCTGCCGAGGGAATAGACCTCGTAGCGCCCCTGGCTGCCTGGCGACCGGTACAGGTAGGCCTGGCCCCAGGGGTCGGTCAGGCCGCGGGCGTCGCGCACATAGGGGCCCCGCCAGCCCGGCAAGGTCGGCTGGACCAGCGCCGCCAGCCCCTGGTCCGAGGTCGGATAGCCGCCGAGGTCGAGGCAATAGAGCTCCACCGCCTGGGCGATGTTCTTCACCTGGATCCGGGCCGTCTCGCACTTGGCGCGGCCGAGATAGCCGAGCACCTGCGGCGTTGCGAGGCTGGCGATCATGCCGATGTTCGCCAGAACAACCAGAATTTCAAAGTGGGCGAAGCCAGTATACTCTGTATTCAATCTACAGGGTTGGCTTCCGGCGTGCGTTTGTCCCATCGCGCAAATCCGATCCGAATCGTGTTGTTCTGGATTACGCGGCGTCTGATTCCTAAAAATTTCATTGGCGGCTCATAGATTGAGCGTGCGCGGATAATGATGGATTGGACACTGCGTTTCAGTCATTTTTAATTGGCGGCCCACAAATGTCTGCGCATTCGCGTCGGCAGCCCGGCGCAGAGCGAGACTGCGAGCGACCCCGCCATGCCCATCCCGTCCGCGCGACGTGCCGCGACCGCCGCCGCGATCCTGATTCCGGCTGCTTTCCTGATGGCGCGACCGGCGAGCGCCGCGCCCCTTACCCTGGCGCTGCCCGGTCCGCTGCCCCCGGTACAGGTTCTGACCGTGCTCGCGGGGCTCCACCTCCTCGGTGTCTGCGTCGCCCTCGGCCTGATGCGCGAGTTCAACGGCACCGTGGCCTACGGGGTGCTGATCGGCTTCTGGCTCGCCGGCATCGGCGTGACGTCCCTCGGGGCGATCCTGCTGTGGCGCCACCTGTGCAGGCGGATGGCCGCCGGCCCGCGGACGGTCGCTCGACAGGCCCTGGTGGATGAGGCCGCGGCGCCGGGCCGGTCCTGACCCGCCGTGGCGTTCGATCCCCTGGTCGCGCTGCTGCCACTGCCGCTGACCCTGCCGGGGGCCCTTATCGACCTGCGGCGGCGGATCATTCCGGGCGGGCTGAACCTCGCCCTGCTCCTTGCCGGCCTCCGCGTCGCGGGCCTCCGGGATCCGAGCCCGGGCGCCGTGCTGGCCCGAGTCGCCGACGTGGCGCTCGTCGTCACCGCGATGTGACCGCGATGTGGTGGCTGCGGGCCCTCTACGCCCGCCTGCGCGGCCGGACCGGCCTCGGCGACGTACAATTCCTCGGGACGGCGACGGCGTGGACGGGCCTGGCGCAAATGCCGTTCGGACCGTTCCTCGCCCTCGGCCTGCACGGGGCGCTGGTGTTCACGCCGGCGGCGTGACGGCGAACAGGGTTCGGCGAAGCGCCCCGACAGGGCAGTGCAGCCTCGTCCTCCCGGTTCCCGTCCGCACTGCGCGAGCTGGCCGACGCTCAGGATCGCCCCCAATCACCGAGACGATCAGGCCGCCGGCCGCGATCGTCACCAGGGGCGTGAACAGGGCGAGCATCCGGTCGATGCGCTGGCCCGGATGGGTCTCGTGCATCTCGGCGGTGTAGGCCAGGACGCTGCCGAGGCGGTTCACCTGATCGCCGCTGGCGATGAGGTTCAGGGTCGAGGGCGCGCAGGCGCCCGAGCCCGGAGGCGAGGCCGCCGCTCTCGGTCAGGTGTTGCGCCGCCTCGCCGAGGGCGTGCGCCCGTTCCACGATGGCCCGCCGCAGGGCCTGGCAGATCGCCCCGACGCGGTTGCCGTCGTCAGCCTTCATGGACAAGGTAAATCAAGCGCCACCGCCGCTGCGGACTGATCCGTGATGATCCTTTCCGGGGTCGCAATCCGCTCCGGCGGCCCGGACGGATGTCGGGTACGCTGTCTGCCGAAGCGGACCTCCCGGTGCAACGGTCACGCCACCGTTTCCAGTCAATCCCGAAGCATGTCCGCCTGTCTGGTCGATGGGTCCAAAGCAGACGTTCCGCTTTCGGCCAGATTACGCCATGTCGGATCGTCAGCGAGCGCAGGTCCGGACCTTCGGCCTTGCGCCCATAGCAGCCGGTCAAGTCATACGAAATCGCTCCAAATGCAGACATCGACGAGGGCATGCGCTACCTTCCGCGAATGACCTGTGGCCGACGCAGGCACCGTCAGCGGGCAGCCCCATAGCTGCGTCCATGGCTGCGCTCCGAGAAAGGGAACCGTAGCAGGGCCGCTCGATTGGCCTGAAGCGTACGCTACGTCTTCCGCCCGCGCGACGGGAACCAAGCGACCGCCCCAACCCCATCGTAGGATCTCGGTTCGGCTGCCAAGGGGGCGGGTCTGGACGCTGGTCCGGAGCGTCGTGCATGGAACACGGTTTGGCGACGGCGGTCCTTTGCGTCGTCGGTGGCGGCATCGCTGCTCAGGTTCTCGCGGCCAGACTGCGCATCCCTTCCATCGTCATCCTGCTCGCGCTTGGCTTCCTGGTCGGGCCTGTACTCGGCCTGCTGCATCCCACGCACGATTTCGGCCCGAACCTGCGACCCCTGATCGGCTTGGCGGTCGCCGTCGTGGTGTTCGAGGGCGGTCTTGCCCTCGATTTCCGCGAGTTGCGGGCGTCCGGCGAGGGGGTGCTACGGCTGACCGCCTTCGCCCTGCCCATCAATTTCGTCCTGGGCACACTCGCCGCCCACCTTATCGGGGGAATGTTGTGGGGACCGGCTTCCGTGTTCGGCGCCATCCTCGTCGTCACCGGGCCGACCGTGATCTTGCCGCTCTTGCGCCAAGCGCGACTGGATAGACGCTCAGCCGCCTTCTTGAAGTGGGAGGCCATCGTCAACGACCCGGTTGGGGCTATCTTGACCGCGGTCGTCGTCGAGATTCTTGTAGGCGTGCCCCGCGGAGCCGGGGAGGGTCCAGCCACCGCATTGACGCTTCACCTCGTGGAGGGCGTGCTGGTCGCCGGCGCCCTTGGTGTCGGCTCGGCGCTCATGGTCGCATGGGCGTTCCGGCGCGACCTGATCCCGGAAACACTGAAGACGCCGGTGCTACTCGCGCTCGCACTGGTCGCTTACGTCGTGCCGAACCTACTTATGCACGAGGCCGGCCTCATCGGCGCGACCGTGTTTGGCGTCGCGCTCGCGAACCGGCACATGCCGGGTCTAGCCGAACTCCGCCGCTTCAAAGAGGCGCTCGTCGTCCTGCTGGTGTCATGCCTGTTCGTCGTGCTGACCGCCGACCTCGACCTCGCGGTCCTTGGAAAGCTGTCGGCGCCTATCCTCGGGCTAACGGCGGCGATCCTTTTCGTGGTTCGCCCGGCGGCGATCTGGTTGGCCACGATGCGCAGTGATCTATCCCGGGGGGAGCGACTGTTCGTCGGCTGGATCGGGCCTCGTGGCATCGTCGCGGCTGCCGTTGCCGGGCTAGCCGGTCCTCGCCTGAGCGAGGCGGGGTACGCCGGCGGTGACCTGATCCAACCAACTGTGTTCGCGGTCATCGTCGCGACCGTGCTCGCCCACGGCTTTTCCCTGGGGCCGCTCGCCCGAAGGTTCGGCCTATCGACCGCAGCCGCTACGCAGCGGCTCGCCGTTGTCGGAGCATCCCCGTGGGCGAGCGACATGGTGATTGCACTTCATCGGGCGGGCGTGCCGGTCGTGATCATCGACATCTACCCGGGCGCCATGCTTGCTGCACGGGAAGCGGGGGTGCCGACGCTGCAGGCGGAACTCCTGTCTCGATCCGCCGAGGAAGGGATGGCCGACCATCCTCCGGATCATCTGCTCGCTGCGACTCGAGACGAACTCTACAACGCCCTCGTATGCACCCACTTGGCCCCCGAAATTGGTCGCGAGCGCGTTTATCAAGTCGCTCCGTCCGAAAACCACCTGCTGCACGCGGACACCGGCGTCAGCCGGGATGCCCGCGGTAAAGTCTTCGGAAATGCGGATATCAGCTTCGATGCGTTAGCCGGGCGGCACGAGGCCGGCTGGCGGTTCTTCGTCGCCGACTTGGATGCCGTCGAGCAGCCGGATGACGTCCATCTGCTCGCCATCAAGACCGACGGGAGCCTCGAATTCTTCTCGGTCGATCACGAGCAGAACGAGACTGCCGAGGGCGATAGGGTGCTGATCCTGCAGACGCCAAGCATGGCGGAATTCGACGGCGATGACCGCCCCGCCATGATGCCTACTTGAACGATCGCCCTGTCCGGGATCGTTCCGCTGCAAGCGCGGCGCTCAGGCCACCCGCAGCCTCGTATTCGTCTTGAATTGTGAAGGACCTTCCAGCGCAATCAAACGCTTGGTTAGCTTGATGGCTGCTTCAGGCGAATGGGCATCAGGTTCGGAGGCCCGAACGTCATTGTTAAATCTGAAGCGGAATGGCAGCTCAGGGTGGTTTCCAGTCATTCCGCTTCCATTCGGACATACACGGAAGCGGACGTTCTAGGGTTCGTTTCAGGTCGCGCGCACGGTGGTTGGGACGCAGGCGACCTCTTCCGTCAGGTGCTCGGACTACCGCCGGCCGCACTGGCGTAGCCGCTGCCTGAGATCATACCTACTCCCCGTTCCGGTCCCGAGGGGACCGTGGGGGAATGGCCGCGCGCAGGGAGCACAGGGCGTAGGGGTTTGCCCCGGCGCCAGCCAGTGAAATTTCGAGCCTCGCCTTCATCGCGACGAAGAAGGCTCCGAATGACCCTGTTGCCGTACCGCGATCCGGTCGAGGAGGATGTGCGGCACGGTCAGGGCCGACAGCATCTGCAGCGTGACGGCCAGGAGGGTCGCCGGCGCACCCGACGAGCCGGCGGCATAGAGCGGCCAGAGGCCGACACCCAGCAGGATGGTCAGAGCAAAGATCGGCAGCGAAGCCAGCACGGCCCGCTGCATCGTGTCTACGCCGGGGGCCTTGATCGGGTCCCGCACCAGGGCGAGCATGTGCCTGGGAGCATGGAGGCCGACGAAGTACAGAGTGAAGGCCGTGAGCGGTGGCAGCGCCAAAAAACTCACCGCCAGGACGATCATCTCGCCGAGCACGCCCCGCCGGGCTCCGCGCCTGAGAAGCCAAGCCCCCGTAAGGCCAAGCCAGAGCCACGCGGTGGCCCACCACCAGACCGGAAGCTGCGGCATTGGCGACCGGGTCACGACTGCGAAAAGCTCCGCCGTCTGGTCCGGGCGCAACAAAGCCGGCAGCGCGACCGGGAGCCCCCCGCGTACGAGCGCCTCGATCGGTAGGCCCGGGCCCGCATCCTCCAGGCCGAAATGCACAACTGAGACGGCGAGGAACGCCGCTAGGGTGACGAGAGGCAGGATCTGCCACGCCAGGAGCACCAGCGCTGAGAGGCCGAGATACGGGATGGCGAAGACCCCGAACCACACACGTCCGTAGCGGGGACGAAGCAGCGGCGCCGCCACCGCGCCGTCCAGGGCCCCGTGCGGAACCCCCAGGACGATCACCGCGGCCAGGGCCACGAGCCATGAGATGTCGCGCGGCAGACAGGCGGAGGCGACCAGCACGAGTCCTATCAGCATGCCCACGCCCCGCAGCAGCCACGGGCCCCGAACGGGCATACAGTGGCGGCTCGCGTCGGCGGTATCCCCGATGAGGAAGACAGACGACGGGGCCGCCATCCGCTTCAAGCCGCCCGGCGCAGCGGCGTCGTGGCCACGCGGCCGTCCTTCAGATCGCGGTCGACAGCGCGTGTCGTCTCTAGGGTCGCCATGATCCCGTAGACGACCTTGGCGGTCAGATCGAGGATGGCGATCGCCGCCAGAGCCAGCGTGGGCGACAGGAAGCCAAGGCCGTCCTGGCCGACGAGCAGCACGATCGGATAGGCGGACCACACCCCCGTGAGGAACACGGCGTTGCGCAGGAAAGCCTTCCGCACGTCGCCCCGCTCCCCGGCATTCTCCTCACGCAGTTGCACGAAGATCCCGTAGAACACCGCCAGGAAGGCGCCGCAGGAGATGGCGAACCACGTCCACTTCACCGCGGCGACGTCGGACAGGCCGAAGGCAAGGGCCGTTACGACCATGATCAGGTCGGATCCGATCAGCCCCCACACGACAGCCGGGCGCCGCATGCCGGAATGCATCGCCGTGCGCGAGAGGCCGACGAGCAGCAGGGGTGTCGTGAACGTCCAGTCGATGTAGCGCGCAAAGTAGAACTGCCGCGCAGCCTCAGCCGCATCGGGACCTGCCGGAAGGACGAGGCTTCCCTGTCCCGTGGCCATAGCAAAGTAGGAGCAGGCTGCGATGATGGGCACGATCCCGTGGATGATCCCATCAGCCTCCTCAGCGGGGGTCCGCCGTTTCGCCATGAACAGGATCACGGCGGCTCCCGCCGCCATGCCGACACAGCCGAGCCACAGCCAAAATTGAGGCGTCATCGATTACTCATAAGGACAAGGATGAAAGTGGTGCGCACGAACGTGGCAGCACGTCTCCAATTGGCCTCAAGCGAGAACGTTTCGTGGGGCAATTGTCGCAGTCGGGCGTGACCTTCACGGGAGCCGCTGCTGACGGCTTGCCGCCACCCCTTTGGCCATAAAGCGTCGCAGCTGCCATGGCCGAAAACCTTAGCGTCGGTTGCGGCAATGTCCGCTTCGAAGGCTAGAGTGATACCAACGCTGATTGATCAGAACTCCTGAGCCCCGGTGCGCAGTCCGATGGACATGATGCGCCAGGGTCGGTCGATGAGGCTGTTCCAGGCGTGGCAGCAGTGGTCGAGGATGTCGGCGTGGGATTTGAAGACGCGGTTGCCGAGCCCGTTGTCGCGCATGAACTGCCATAGGTTCTCGACCGGGTTGAGTTCGGGGGGCGGGCCGGCAGGGGCGGCAGGGTGATGTTGGCGGGCGCGACGAGTTTCCTGGTGGTGTGCCACCCGGCCTGATCGAGCAGCAGCACGGCG
>NZ_JAKSYH010000089.1 GCF_022829295.1 Methylobacterium sp. J-088 | reverse complement strand
CCGCCGCCACGCAGGCGCGCACGCCCGCGATCCGCGGGGCGGCCGGTGAGGCCGGGCTTTTACGAGCCAGGACCGGCTGGCGGCCCCGGATGGGCTGGGACGCGCCCGTGAACCGGGTGCTGTACGCCGCGCGGGCGCGGCTGGCGACCGAGAACACCCCCCAAGCTTGAGCGCGGGTTCCCCTCGCCACGCCTGCGGGGAGAGGCCCGAACGGACCGGGGCGTCCGTGCGGGAAGCGGAGGTGAAGCCGCAGCGGCGGTGAGGGGGCGGCTCCGGAAGAGACTCCTCCGTTCGTGCCCCCCTCACCTTCGGCTGCCGCCTCGCTCCGGCGACGACAAGGTCGCCGGAGCGCTCTCCCCGCAAGCGGGGCGAGGGGATCACCCGGCTTTAACGATGCAGCCGAATCAAGAGCGGCAGAGCGCTGTGTGAATCCGGTAGCCCCTCTCCGGAGGAGGGCGTTTCGCGGCAAGTTCACAGCTCAACCTGGGCCGCCTCCGGATCCATCCAGTGCCAGCCCTCCCCCATCTGGTGGCGGAACCACGTGAACTGGCGCTTGGCGTAGGCGCGCGTATCCGCCTGCCCCCGAAGAATCGCGTCTTCGAGGCTCACCGCCCCGTCGAGATGGGCGATCAGGCCCGGCACCCCGTGGGCGCGCATCACCGGCAGCATCGGGTCGAGACTCCGCGACCGCAAGCGGGCAACCTCATCCAGCGCGCCCTCCGCGATCATGGTCCGGAACCGGACATCGATCCGGGCGCGCAGCACCGCGCGATCGGGCGCCAGGAAGATCTTTTCGAGGTTCCATCCGGCCAGCGGGCCGGGAACGGGATCGCCGTAGAAGCTCGCGATCGGACGTCCGGTGGCGAAAAAGATTTCCAGGGCGCGCATCACGCGCATCCGGTCGCTCGGGCGCAGGCGTGCCGCCCCCTCGGGATCGTGCCGGGCGAGGTCGGTGTGCAGCGCCTCGGTCGGGCGCCCCTCCGCCGCGCCCCGCACCTGGGCGCGCACCGCCTCGGGCACGGGCGGCAGCTCCGAAAACCCCTGCTCCAGCGCCCGGAAATACAGGCCCGTTCCGCCCACGAAGACCGGCAACCGTCCGTCCAGGGTCAGGAGCAGCGCCGTCGCATCCCGGGAGAAATGCCCCACGGAATAATTCACGGCGCCGTCGACATGGCCATAGAGCCGGTGGGGCACCCGCGCTTCCTCGTCGGGATCGGGCCGGGCGGTCAGACGCCGAAGGTCGGCGTAGACCTGCATGGAATCGGTGTTGATCACCACGCCGTCGTGACGCTGCGCCAGCCGGGCGGCGAGCGCCGACTTGCCCGAGGCGGTGGGCCCTGCGATGAGGATCGCCGCCGGGCGCCCCCCGGCCTCTCGGTCTGGCAAGGCGAACCTCCACGATGCTGGTCGCGGTCCTGATAGCAAACCCGGATCGGCCGTCCATCACCGACGCGGTGCTGGCCGAGACACGCGCGGTGCTGCGGACGGAGCACCAGCCCCGAATCCTGCACGGTGAGGTGGCGGCCGAGTTGCTGGTGCCCGGCGAGCCCGCGGCTGCAGCGGCCCTGACCGACGCACTGCGGACGGCGCTGGCCGGGGAGCCGATCGACCTTGCGGTGCTGCCGGCCGATGCGCATCGGCGCAAGCGCCTGTTTCTGGCCGACATGGATTCCACCATGATCGAACAGGAATGCATCGACGAACTCGCCGGGACCCTCGGCCTCAAGGACCACGTGGCGGCGATCACCGAGCGGGCGATGCGGGGCGAGATCGCCTTCGAGCCCGCGCTCCGGGAGCGCGTCGCGCTCCTGAAGGACATTCCGGTCGATGCGGTCGACGGGCTGATCGCCGAGCAATTGAGCCTCACGCCGGGCGGTCCCACGCTGGTGCGGACCCTGCGGGCACACGGCGCCCGGACCTGTCTCGTCTCCGGCGGCTTCACCCTGTTCACCGGCCCGATCGCCGCGATGATCGGCTTCCACGAGCATCGATCCAACGTGCTGGGTGTGGCGGACGGCCGCCTGACCGGCACGGTCGAGGATCCGATCGTCGGCAAGGCGGAGAAGCGTGCGACGTTGATCGAACTGCGCGGCGTGCTCGGCCTCGACGCCGCCGACACGCTCGCGGTCGGTGACGGCGCCAACGACCTCGATATGCTGGCCGAGGCCGGCCTCGGCGTGGCGTTCCGGGCCAAGCCCGCGGTGGCCGCGGCGGCACAGGTCCGCGTCGAGCACGGCGACCTCACCGCGCTCCTCTACCTGCAGGGCTACGCGGCTGCGGAGTTCGTGGGGTGAGCGCTCAGGGGATGGTCCGGGTCAGGGCGACCACGGCACCCAGCACGGCCAGCGTCTGAAAGCCGATCGCGCCGACGAGCCAGCGCACCGTCTCGACCTTTGCGGCGGCGATCGCACCCTTCACGGCTTCGATCTCGACCTTTGTTTCCAGGCGCAGACCACCGATGTCCGCCTGTGTCGTGAGACGCAACGCTTCGATATCCGACCGGGTCTGAATCTTCAGGGCCTCGATATCGCTTCGAACGATTTGAATCTCGGCTTGCACATCCCGGATATTGGTTTGCAGGTCACGGATGTCGGCTTTCGCAGCGATGTTCCCATCGAAGACGTCTACGAGTGCGTCGGCCAAGCCCTCCGCCTGTTCGGGCGCCAGCTTTGCCTTATCGCGCAACGCCCGGGCAAACTTCAGGGTATCGAAGGCGACAGCTGTCATAGGTCCAGGACTGTCCGAGCCGCACCGACTCGCCGGATCAGTGTGCCGCCCCGCAGCGCCGCGTCAATGCGGCGTCCCGCATGCAAAAGGCCGCCGCTTCTCACGTAGCGACGGCCCCTGATCCTGCGTGAGAGCCCGCTCAGTCCAGCCCGACCGCCACGAAGCGCACGTCGCCCGTCGCGCTCGCCACCAGCAGCAGCACCGACTTGCGCCCATCCTTCTTCAGGGCATCGATCCGCTTGGTCACGTCAGCCGGCGTGTTCACCGCCTCCTGGCCGACCTCGACGATCACCTCGCCCGGCTGGATCCGCTTGTCGGCCGCCGTCGAGTTCGGATCGACGCGGGTGACGACCACGCCCTTCACCGTGTCCTTGATGGAGTACTTCTTGCGCAGATCGTCGGTCATGCCGGACAGGTTGAGGCCCAGCGCCTGACGCGTGGCGCTCTCCGGCTCGGGCTGGCGCAGGTTGGCGGGCTGCGGCTTGTCGCTGTCCTCCAGGCGGCCGAGGGTGACGGGCTTGGTCACCTCCTCGCCCTTGCGCATGACGATCACATCGACCTTCTGCCCCACCGGGGTGGAGGCCACGATCCGCGGCAGGTCGCCGGAGGCCTTCACGGGCGTGCCGTTGAACTTGAGGATCACGTCGCCGACCTCGATCCCGGCGGTCTTGGCCGGGCCCTTTTCGTCGACGCCGGCGACAAGAGCGCCCCGCGGCCCACCCTTGAGGTTCAACGCCTCGGCGGTGGCATCGTCGACGTTCTGGATCCGCACCCCGAGCCAGCCGCGGCGAACCTCGCCGAACTCGCGGAGCTGGTCGATCACCGGCTTGGCCGTGTCCGAGGGGACGGCGAAGCCGATGCCGACCGAGCCTCCGGTGGGCGACAGGATCGCCGTGTTGATGCCGATCACCTCGCCGTCCATGTTGAACAGCGGACCGCCGGAATTGCCCTTGTTGATGGCCGCGTCGGTCTGGATGTAGTTGTCATACGGACCGGACTCGATGTTCCGGCCCCGGGCCGAGACGATGCCGGCCGAGACCGAGCCGCCCAGCCCGAACGGGTTGCCGATGGCGATCACCCAGTCGCCCGGCCGCATCTTGTCGGAATCACCGAACGGCACCGCTTTCAGCGGCCGATCGGCTGTGGGCTTCACGCGCAGCACCGCGAGATCGATCTTCGAATCCTTGCCGACGATCTCGGCTTTCAGCTTGGTGCCGTCGTGCAGGATCACCTGGATGTCGTTGGCATCGCCGATGACGTGGTTGTTGGTCACCACGAGCCCGGAGGCGTCGATGATGAAGCCGGAACCCAGCGAGTTCGACTTGCGCTGCGTCCGCGGCGTGTCGTTGTCGCCGCCACCTCCCCCGCCTCCCCGACCGCCGCGGCGATTGAAGAATTCCTCGAACAGATCCTCGAACGGCGTACCCGGAGGCACCTGAGGTCCGGCGCGGCTGCCGCCGCGTGCCTCGACCGTCGTGGAGGCGGAGATATTCACCACCGCATCGGTCACTTGGTCGGCGAGGTCGGCGAGCGACGCCGGACCCTTGGCGAAAGCCGGGATCGGCAGGGCCGCCGTCACCGCGGCGGCGCCCACGAGGACGGCCGCCACAAGGCTGCGGGCGCGGGAGCGGGCCAGGATACGGGGCTGCGCCTCAGCGCGGCCGAAGGGCGCCACGGGGGCGCGCACGGCGGGGTGCATGATCGACCTCTTCAAGACCGCGTTTCCGGCTCCGCGGATCCCTCACCGGAGATCAGGGTCCGCGTGTTGTCGCACTCAGTAGTCCCGGGGGGCCGGGACGCCGACACGCTCAGCGTGCGGCGCCCGCGGTGGACCCGGTGGTCGCGTTCGGATCTGCAGGGCGCGGGGGACGCGTTGCCGCGGCGCGGCCCTGTGGATCGCTGAAGTAGCGGAAGAAGTCCGTATTCGGGCTGATCACGAGGCGCGTGTCCGATCCCTTCAGCCCAACCTCGTAGGCCTGCATCGAGCGGTAGAAGCTGAAGAAGTCCGGGTCCTTGCCGAACGCCTCGGCGAGGATCCGGTTCTTGTCTGCGTCACCCTGACCGCGCAGCTGCTCGGATTTCTGGGTCGCCTCAGCCAAAATCACCGTGACCTCGCGATCGGCCTTTGCACGGATCGTGGCGGCGATCTGATCGCCATTCGCCCGGATGTCGGCGGCCTCGCGCTCGCGCTCGGTCTTCATCCGCTTGTAGACAGCGGCCGAGTTCTGCGCCGGCAGATCGACGCGGGTCATGCGCAGATCGACGATCTCGATGCCGAGCGCCTTGGCCTGCCGGTTCACGTCCTCCTGGATCTGGTGCATCAGCTGGCCGCGATCGGTCTTCACGATGGCGTCGCGGGTCGAGCGGGCCAGCACGTTGCGCAGACCGGAATTGGTGAAGCTCGCGAGCCGCTGGTTGGCCAGCCCGATATTGCCCACCGCCTGATAGAAGCGCAGCGGATCGAGAATCCGGTAGCGGGCGAAGGCGTCCACCTCCAGGTTCTGACGGTCCGCGGTGAGCACCGTCTGAACCGGTAGATCGAGGTCGAGCACGCGCTTGTCGAAGATCACGACGTTCTCGACGAACGGGACCTTGAAGTAGAGCCCGGGCTTCTCTTCGCCGGTGGCGTTGAGGACGGCGCGGACCCGGCCGAATTGCAGGACCAGCGCCTGCTGCATCTGGCCGACGGTGAAGATCGAGGCGTAGAGCCCGATCGCGACGATTGCGGCGACCGCGATCAGGCCGGTGCGAAGAGCCTGCTTCATCGGGCGGCTCCCGTCTGGGTCTGGGTCTGGGCCCGGGCGCCGAACTCCGAGAGCGGCAGCACCGGCAGCACGCCGGCCGCCGTCGCGGCGCCGGGCTGTGTCCCGTTCTGGTCGATGATCACCTTGTTCACGGAGCCCAGAACCTTCTCCATCGTCTCCAGGAAGATCCGCTCGCGGCTGATCGCCGGGGCAGCCTTGTAGGAGGCGTAGACCTCGCTGAAGCGCGCCGCCTGGCCGGTGGCATCGGCGGTCGCCTTGGTCCGGTAGGCCTCGGCCTGCTGGAAGATCTGGGACGCCTTACCGCGGGCCTGAGGGACCTCGCGGCTGGCGTAGGTCTTGGCCTCGTTCTGCGCCGTATCGGCATCCTGCTGGGCGGCGTTCACGTCGATGAAGGCCGGGCGCACCTCGGGCGGCGGGTTCACCGAGACAAGCTGCACCACCTCGATGCGCACGCCGGCGCCGTACTCGTCCAGCGCCTTTTGGACCATCTCCTTGACCTCCTGGGCGATGCTCGACTGCTCGTTGGTCAGGATCGCCTGAATGTTGCGGCGGCCGATCACCTCGCGCATCGCGCTCTCGGAGATCGCCTTGATGGTGCCCTCGGGGTTCTGGAGGTTGAACACGAAATCGGAGGCCTTCAGCGGGTTGATCCGCCACTGCACCTCGAAGTCGAGATCGACGATGTTCTCGTCGCCGGTGAGGATCAGGCTCTCGTCCGGCACGTCGCGGTTGCGGCCCTGGCCGCCGGGACCGGCGCGGAAGCCGATCTGGATCGAATTCTGCGATCCGACGTCAGGCTTGACCACGCCGCCGATCGGATAAGGGAAGTTGTAGCGCAGGCCCTCGCCCTTGGTGCCGACGTAGCGGCCGAAGATCGTCTCGATGCCGACCTGACGCGGGTAGACGGTGTAGAAGCCGGTGGCGAGCCAGACCGCGACGGCGAGCGCCGCGATCACCGCCGCGCTACGACCGCCACCGAGGCCGGTCGAGCCGCCGCCGCCATAGCCGCTGGAGCCGCCACCGCCCGGGATCAGGCCGCGCAGCCGGTCCTGCCCGCGCCGAAGCAGGTCCTCGAGGTTCGGCGGGGTCTTACCGCCGTTGCCCCACGGACCTCCACCGCCGTTGCCGCCGTTCCCGCCGGGCCGGCCCCAGGGGCCTCCGCCGCCGCTCTGATTGCTCCAAGGCATCCTAGCCGTCGTCTCCCGCCTGTCCGCGCCCGACCTTCATGCCGGCCGGCGCCCCTTGCCTGAACGGCCACGCTCGCCCGCCTAGTCCCGCCGATCCGGGTCGATAGCCGGGCGACCTGGGCCTGTCGGAGGCCTAAGAGCCTGCACGCACGCATCTTCCTGTAAGATACGCAAGCCCGACGTGAGCACGCGCACCAGACAGGCACCTGCGGGCGCACGCCCCGTGCTGTCAAGGCTGGCAGGTGGGCATCCCGGTCCCCAAAGGCAAATGCGGCCGCGCGCCTCAGCGCACACGTTCCCAATCTACGAACGCGAACGCGTGCTCGTCGCGGGGGCCGGCGGGGTGCGCCTCGCGCAACGTCTCGCGGAACCAAGCTCGGTCGAAGGCCGGGAATCGCACGTCGCCTTCGGGCTCGGCCGCAACCTCGGTCAGATGAAGGCGATCGGCCTGCGGCAGTGCCAGGGCGTAGATCTCTGCGCCGCCGACCACCATCAGCTCAGAGCCGGACGCGGCCGCCAGTGCGGCTTCCCAGTCGTGAACGACCTCGACGCCCTCGGCCCGGAAAGCGCGGTCGCGGGTCAGGACGAGCGTGCGGCGGCCCGGCAGCGGTCGGCCGATCGAGGCCCAGGTCCGGCGGCCCATCAGCATCGGCTTGCCCATGGTGAGCGCCTTGAACCGCTTCAGGTCGCTGGACAGGTGCCAGGCGAGGCCGTTGTCGCGGCCGATCACGCCATTGCGGGCGACGGCCGCGACCAGGGAGACGATCGGTCTCATACCGCCACCGGCGCCGCGATGGCCGGATGCGGGTCGTAATTCTCGATGGCGATATCCTCGTACCGGAAGGCGAAGAGGTCCCGCACCGCCGGGTTCAGCCGCAGCTGCGGCAGCGGACGCAGCTCCCGGGCCAGCAGGGCCCGGGTCTGCTCCAAGTGGTTCCGGTAGAGATGCGCATCGCCGAAGGTATGGATGAAGTCGCCGACCCCGAGGCCCGTCACCTGCGCGATCATATGGGTTAGGAGCGCGTAGCTCGCGATATTGAACGGCACACCCAGGAAGGCGTCGGCCGAGCGCTGGTAGAGCTGGCAGGAGAGCCGCCCCTCGCTTACGTAAAACTGGAACAGGCAGTGGCAGGGGGCGAGCGCCATCCTGTCGAGATCGGCGGGGTTCCAGGCCGAGACGATCAGGCGGCGCGAATCCGGGTTGCGCCGGATCTCGTCCAGCACCCAGGCGATCTGATCGACCGTGCCGCCATCGGGCTTCTGCCAGGAGCGCCACTGTTTGCCGTAGACCGGGCCGAGGTCACCGTGCGCGTCGGCCCACTCGTCCCAGATCGTCACGCCGTTCGCCCGGAGCGCGGCCACATTGGTGTCGCCGGCCAGGAACCAGAGCAGCTCGTGAATGATCGAGCGCAGGTGCAGGCGCTTCGTGGTGACCAGGGGAAATCCGGCCGACAGGTCGAAGCGCATCTGGTGGCCGAACACCGAGAGGGTGCCGGTGCCGGTGCGATCCTCCTTGGGGGCGCCCGCGTCGAGGATGCGCCGGAGCAGGTCGTGATAAGCGTCCATCCGCCATTCCTGCGCGCGACCGGGCCGCCGGGCAAGCGCGCCGGCAGCATCTATGCACCGCCGTCGCGCATCAGGGTGATCAGCTCGGCCAGAGCAGATAGGTCACGAGCGCGAGGTTCGACCAGCCGTGCAGGGCGATGCCAGGCCAGAGCCGGCCGGTCCGCCAGCGGAGCCAGCCGAGGGCCAGGGCCAGCGGCAGCAGCGAGACCGGCCGGGCGAGCCCCCAGGACGAGACATGGGCGGCCGCGAAGATCAGAGCGGTGACCAGGATCGCCCCCACGGGCCCGACGGCGGCCTGGGCGCGGGCGAAGGCCTCGCCGCGCAGCAGCAGCTCCTCGGCCACGGGGGCCAGGATCGTGAGATAGGCGAGCCACGCCGCCACTGCGGCCTGGCTCATGAAGGGCGACAGCCGCACGTGCTGGCCGAAGCTCGCGCCGAACAGCTCAGCCGTACCGGTCACCCACACGATGTGCAGCACCGGCCAGGCCAACAGGATCCCCAGAAGGAGGACGGGTCGCATCCCGTTCGGGCGCTCGCGGTCGAGGGCAAGGCGGCGGCGCCACCCGGCCCGGTCCCGTAACCACGCCCCGCCGATGACCAGGAGGGCGAGGAAAACCTGCCGCAGGGCGTCGACCGCGAAGGCCCGGTGGGCGAGTTCCACCGCGCCGAGGAACGGGCGCCGCTCCGGCGGCAGGAACGGGTCGATCCCGCTCCACAGATCGAACCCGACGCGTACGGCGGCGAGCGACAGCACGCTCGCTGCGCCGAGATAGAGGATCACCAGGCCGATCAGGGCACCGAGGCGCCAAGTCGCGGACCAGATCCGGTCGAGACGGCCTCGCTGATCCGGCATGGGGGCGCCCGACTGCGCACTTCCGGCAACAGCCTCGCCCGGAGGCGCGATAAGAGGCGGTGGCGCGACACGATCGGGCTTCAAAACCGGACCGATCCCCTCTATATCTCGGGAGCCGGTCGCGAGGCCGGCTATGGCGATAAACGTTCTTCGCAATAAACCTATCGGACCCGGGGGCGGTACCCGGCGCCTCCACCGGAACCCAGGACATGCTGCCGCAAGGCGCGTTGTCAGAAGCCTGGGCTCCGGCGGGGGCGACTTAGGATCGACGAGGGCGTAAAGGTTGGACTTTCGCTCGGCATGGTTCCGCCGTTATCGGGCCGTTGCAAGAGTTGCCAACGACAACTTTGCTCCGGTGGCGGTGGCCGCGTAAGCGGCCCCCAATACCGACTTGAAGACCTAGCGGGTAGCACCGCATAGGCGGGGTTCGGAGGCACCCGGCACCAGAAGCTTCCACTCCAAGTCCTCGGTCCGGCCATCCGCGGCGGGGCGCCGGGCAGACCGGGCGAGAGCGCAACCGCTGATGGCAGACGACCTGATCCGCTACGATCTCTTGGTACAGGACGCCCTGCGTGGCGTCGTGCGCAAGGTGCTGACCGACGCGGCCCGCGAGGGGCTGATGGGCGAGCACCATTTCTACGTCTCGTTCCGGACGGAGGCGCCCGGCGTGCGGATGTCGCAGGCCCTGCGCGAGAAGTACCCGCAGGACATGACGATCGTCCTGCAGCATCAGTTCTGGGACCTCAACGTCACCGAGCACGCCTTCGAGGTCGGCCTGTCCTTCTCGGGCGTTCCGGAGCGGTTGCTGGTGCCGTTCGACGCGCTGTCAGGCTTCTTCGACCCCTCCGTGCAGTTCGGGCTGAAGTTCGATCTGAGCGAGGCCGGCGAGGCGCCCGAGGAGGCGAACGCCACCCCGGCCAAGGCCGGCCCGCGCGGGGCTGGTTCCGAGCCCGGCGAGGTTCGCCCCAAGGGTGCGGGGCTCGCTACGATCGGCGCAGCTGCGCCGAAGGGTCTGCCGGCTCCCGCGGCGGCGAGCGACAAGGGCTCGCCCAAGCCGGACGAGAAGGCACCCCGACCCGCCGCCAAGAAGGAGGGCGAGGAAGCCGGCGCCGAGGTCGTGAGCCTAGACGCGTTCCGCAAGAAGAGCTGAACCGGCCGGGCCGAATCACATGTCGGCCCTCGGCCTCGGCGATCTCATCATTGCGTCCCGGCTTTACGATCGCATTACCCGTCAGCTTGAGGCGTGACGGGGCGCTTAGCCCCGCCCCTCGGCCTCCATGCGCAGCCCGTGCTCCGGCCGCAGCGTCACCCGGTGCAGCGGCGTGACCGGCGGGTGATCGGCCGGCAGGTGGAACCGCACGGCCCGCACGATATGCGCCAGCAGGATCACCGCCTCCTGCACCGAAAAACTCTGCCCGATGCAGACCCGTGGCCCCGCCCCGAACGGCAGGTAGGTGAAGCGCGCGATGCTGTCACGGTTCTCGGGAAGGAACCGCTCCGGAACGAAGGCCTCCGGATCGTCCCAGAGCAACTGGTGGCGGTGGAGCACCCAGGGGGCCACCATGACCAGCGAGCCCCGCGGCACCTTGATCCGGCCAAACCGGTCGTCCCGCACCGCCTGTCGGCTAAGGAACGGCACCGGCGGGAACAGCCGCATCGCCTCCTCGATCACCGCCCGCGTGTAGGGTAGCCGCTCCACGGAAAAGTCCCCCGGTCCGGCGGCATCGATTTCGGCTTCGATCCGGGCTTGGGCAGCAGGATCCTGCGACAGGCAATACAGCGTCCAGGTCAGGGAATTGGCGGTGGTCTCGTGACCGGCGGCGATGAAGGTCACGATGTTGGCCTTCACGGCGAGGTCCGAGAGGCCGGTGCCGGTCTCGGGATCCTGCGCGGCGAGCAGCAGCGTCAGCAGATCGCGCGGCGCCTCGTCCTGCGCCATCAGCGCCCTGCGCCTGGCGATCAGCTCATCGACTACCTCGGCGAAGAAGCGACCCGCCGGGCGCGCCCGCAGGCGGCCGATCCGCGGCACGAAATCGGGTACGCCGAACACGTCGAGCGGGTCGATCGGTCCCACCGCCTCTAAAAACCGGGTGATCGCGCGCCCGAGGGCGTCCGGATCGCCCGGCAACCCCTGCGTAAAGATCGTCCGCTCCAGCACGTCCAGCGTGACCCGGGTCATCTCCAGGGCGACGTCGACCTGCTTGCCGGCCCGGCGGGCGAGACGCCGGCCGAGCCGCGCCCCGGCGGCGTTCATGGCGTCGGAAAAGCCCTGGACCGTGCGGGCGTTGAAGATCGGTGCCAGCGTCCGGCGCTGAAGCCGCCACTCGTCGCCCTCGGCACTGAGCAGGCCGTTACCGAGCCCAGGGGCGAGAACCCGGCGCTGGAGGTCGTCCTTGCGGTAATTCTCGGCGTCCTCGATCAGCACGTAGCGAACCAGCGCCGGGTCGCTCACCAGGGTGATCCGGCCCATCGCACCCTCGGCCGCCACCACCGGCAGCTTGAAATGCGCGTCCATCCACGTGGTAATCGGATTCTTCCGCGCCGCCCGCAGGAACGCGAACAGGCCGAGCGGTTCCTTGAGCGGAGGTGGCACGGTAGGGCGGAACCGGGTGGCGGGCTCGGGCAGGTCGATCGTCGCGCTCATCGGCTCCTTCCGGCGGGAACAGAGCCCCGCCCTTGTCGGCGCGCTGCGGAAAACCGGCATCGCGATTCATCGGCGCCTCATTTAAGTAGGCACCGCACTGCACCAGACGTAGAGGCCACGATGTCGCCCACCGAGACCGCCACCCGCACCGAGTCCGATACGTTCGGTCCGATCGAGGTCCCGGCGCATCGCTACTGGGGCGCGCAGACGCAGCGCTCGATCCAGAACTTCAAGATCGGCACCGACCGGATGCCGGCGCCGCTGGTGCACGCCCTCGGGGTGGTGAAGCAGGCCGCCGCCCTGGTGAACAAGGATCTCGGCGCCCTCGACCCGAAGCTGGCCGACGCCATCGCGACCTCGGCCGCCGAGGTCGTGGAGGGCCGCTACGACGACGAGTTCCCCCTGGTCATCTACCAGACCGGCTCGGGCACGCAGTCGAACATGAACGCCAACGAGGTGATCGCGAGCCTCGCCAACGAGCGGCTAGGGGGCCAGCGCGGCGGGAAGTCCCCGGTCCACCCGAACGACCATTGCAACCGCGGCCAATCCTCCAACGACACTTTTCCCACCGCCATGCACATCGCGGTAGCCCGCGAGATCCAGGGGCGGCTGCTGCCGGCGCTCTCCCACCTGCATGGAGCGCTCGACGCCAAGGCCCAGGCCTTCGCGTCGATCGTCAAGATTGGCCGCACGCACCTTCAGGACGCGACGCCGGTCTCGCTGGGCCAGGAATTCTCGGGCTACGCCGCCCAGGTGGCGCTGGGCGGTTCGCGGGTCGCCGCAACGCTGCCGGGGGTGCTGGCGCTCGCCCAGGGCGGCACCGCGGTCGGCACCGGCCTCAACGCCCATCCGGAATTCGCCGAGCGCTTCGCCGCCAAGGCCGCGGAGCTGACTGGATTGCCCTTCACCTCGGCCGACAACAAGTTCGAGGCGCTGGCCACCCATGACGCCCTGGTGTTCACGCAGGGCGCGCTCGCCGCGCTCGCCGCCGGCCTGTTCAAGATCGCCCAGGACATCCGCTTCCTCGGCTCGGGCCCGCGCTCCGGCCTCGGCGAGCTGTCGCTGCCGGAGAACGAGCCCGGTTCGTCGATCATGCCCGGCAAGGTCAACCCGACCCAGTGCGAGGCCTTGACCATGGTCTGCGCCCAGGTGATCGGCAACGGCACCACAGTGAGCTTCGCAGGCTCCCAGGGCAATTTCGAGCTCAACGTGTTCAAGCCGGTGATCGCCAACGCGGTGCTGCAATCGATCCGCCTGCTCGCCGATGCGGCGATCAGCTTCACCGACAATTGCGTCGTGGGCGTCAAGGCCAACGAGGACAAAATCGCCGACCTGATGAGCCGCTCGCTCATGCTGGTGACCGCGCTGGCCCCCTCGATCGGCTACGACAAGGCCGCCGAGATCGCCAAGACCGCGCACAAGAACGGCACCACCCTCAAGCAGGAAGCGCTGCGCCTCGGCTACGTGACGGAGGAAGAGTTCGAGCGCGTGGTCCGGCCGGAGACCATGCTGGCCCCCCGCGTCGACTAAATTTGCGACTTGGCCGGCGCGGATGTCACGCGCCGGTCGGCACTATCGGGAGGCGATCCGTGGCCGAGATCATCAACCTGCGTCAGGTCCGCAAGGCGAAGGCTCGCGCGGCCGACGATGCCAAGGCAGAATCGAACCGGATCGCGTTCGGGCAGCCGAAGAAAGCCAAGACCCTGCAGCAGCGGCGCAAGGCCCTGGAGACCGAGCGCCACGAGGGCCATCGCCTCGAACGGGGCGAGTCCGATCCGGCGGAATGAGGATCCGATCCTATACCCGTGCGGCCGCCTCTGTATGAGCGCGGGCCTTACCAAGCACTCCGTGATGATCGCGGGTCACCGCACCAGCGTGTCGCTGGAGGATCCGTTCTGGGCGGCCTTGCGCGAGGTCGCGGCGGCACGGGGCCAATCGGTCCAGGCGCTGATCGGCGCCATCGATGCCGGGCGCGGCGGCCAGAACCTGTCCTCGGCGATCCGGGTGTTCGTACTGGAGGCCGTGCGCCGACCGCCGATCCGGCAAACGTGAAGCAGCCCCAGGCCAGCCCGAGCTTCCCGCCTGCGGCAAAGTGTGACATCTGCGCGACAGACCAACGTAGGGTGCATCGCTCATGACCACGCGCGAACCGCTGCTCAAACCCGTTCCGATCGCCGACTTGCGGCCGACTCAGATGACGGTCGGCTACCGGGAGGTTGCGGAGAAGCGCCGTCGCTGGCGCAGCTATGACGGCGAGAAGAAACGGGCCTTCCTCGGCGCGCACATGATCCCGACGGTGCTGGGCCCCAAGAAGCGCCATTACGTGGTGGACCATCACCACCTCTCCCGCGCCCTGCAGGAAGAAGAGGTGAAGGAGGTGCTGGTGACGGTGATCGCCGACCTGCACCATCTTGAGAAGGATGCGTTCTGGACGGTGTGCGACCACAAATCCTGGGTCTACACCTACGATGCCGAGGGCGTGCGCCGGGATTTCGAGGATCTCCCGAAGGCGATCGCCGATCTGGCAGACGATCCCTTCCGCAGCCTCGCAGGCGAGTTGCGCCGGGCCGGTGGCTTCGCCAAGGACACGACGCCGTTCAGCGAGTTCCTGTGGGCGGATTTCCTCCGGCGCAACATCAAGGAGAAGCGGGTCGAGAACGATTTCTCCGACGCCCTTGAGAAGGCCATGGCGCTGGCTAAGTCGAAGGGCGCCGGGTACCTCCCGGGCTGGTGCGGCCCCTCGGAAGGCTGATCAGATCCCCCAGTAGGGCGCCACATCGTAGTAGCGGTGGATCTGCTCCACCCAGGCGCCGTCCGCGGCCGGATCGGTGCCCTCGGGGGAGCGAGCCGGGGCAGCACGCAACTGCTCTTCCGTGAGGTCGAGCACGTAGGCGTCCTGCCGGGGCTCGAACTGGAGCACCGACCAGGGCAACGTGTAAAAATCTTCACCAAGCCCCAGGAAGCCGCCGAAGCTCATCACCGCGTAGACGACCCGGCCGGACACCTTGTCGAGCATCAGACGTTCGATCCGGCCGATTCGACTCCCGTCGCGCCGGCGCACATCGGTGCCGATGACCCGGTCGCTGGCGATCAGGCGGCGGGGTTCCCGCGGGGCAGGCTGACCGGTCCCTGGCATGGGCGCCTCCCGATATGTCGCGTGTTTGCCCGAAAAACGCCCCGGGCGTGGGCCACGTTCCAGCACGCACCCGCCGGCACGCACCCGCGCCCGCGCTTCTAGACGGACGACCATCACCGCATGCCGATGCCGCGCCTCGCCTCGTCCTTGGCCCAGAGCCTCGCGCTCGCCGCCCTGCTCCTGCCCGCTGCTGCGCAGGCCCAGGACCGCGGCAGCGTCGCCCCGAAACCCCTGCCGCCCCTGGAGCATCCGGACGCGCCCTCGACGCCCGCCAAGGCGTTGTTCGGGCGCGTGACGAAGGCCACCGCGGGACCGGCCCACATCTATGGATTCTACGCGAAGGGCTGCTTCGCCGGCGGCGAGGCGCTGCCGCTCGACGGACCGAACTGGCAGATCATGCGCCCGTCCCGCAACCGGATGTGGGGCACGCCCAATCTCGTCGATTTCGTCGAGCGTCTGTCGCAGAAGGCCGCCCGGGTCGGCTGGCCTGGGCTGCTCGTCGGCGACATGGCCCAGCCCCGGGGCGGTCCGATGATCACCGGCCACGCCTCGCACCAGATCGGCATCGACGCCGACGTCTGGCTGACGCCCATGCCCGATCACCGCATGAGCCGGGCGGAGCGCGAGGAGACCTCCGCCACCGACATGGTCCGACCCGACCGGCTCGACATCGACCCGCGCGTCTGGACGCCGACGCACCTGCAATTGATCAAGCTCACCGCCGAGCAGCCGGAGGTGGAGCGCATCTTCGTCAACGCGGCGATCAAGAAGGCCCTTTGCCGTGACGCCGCGGGCAGCCGCTGGATGTCCAAGGTGCGCCCGATGTACGGGCACAATTACCACTACCATATCCGGCTCGCCTGCCCTGCCGACCAGGAGGATTGCCAGCCGCAGGGCGCCCCCCCGAGCGGCGACGGCTGCGACGACCTCGGCTACTGGTTCTCGGATGCGGTGTTGCACCCGAAGCCAACGAAGGTGCCGCCGAAGCCCAAGCCCGCCATGACCATGGGGGCGCTCCCGAACGCGTGCCGGGCGGTGCTGAAGGCACCGTGAGGCGATCAGGGGCAGTTCACGAACCGGCGCGATGTGCTAACGCCCCGGAATGCCCCGCTGGCTCTTCCTCATCTTCGCCACCGCCATCGCCCTCTCGGTCCTGGGCAGCGTGCTGATCGTGCTGCGCAGCCCGAACAGCACGCCGCCGCTCGTGGGCAACGCTCCCGCCCCCGCCTCGACGGGCATGCCGCCCAAGCCCCGCGGGAGCCCGTAAGGATCGTCCGGCGGCAAGTCCTGAAAGGCGTCAGGCGGCGACGCCGGTCCCCACCGGGCAGCTGACGCCGGTGCCGCCGAGGCCGCAATAGCCGCCCGGGTTCTTGGCGAGGTACTGCTGGTGGTAGCCTTCCGCGAAGTAGAAATGCTCCAGCGGCTTGATCTCGGTGGTCACGTTCGGGAAGCCGCGCTGCCGCAGTGCTTCGGCATAGGCTTCGCGCACCGCCCGGGCGGTCGCCTCCTGAGCGGGGCCGTTCGTGTAGATGCCTGAACGGTATTGGGTGCCGACATCGCTGCCCTGGCGTAGGCCCTGGGTCGGATCGTGGCTCTCGAAGAAGGTCCGCAGCACCGACTCCAGCGGCAGCAAAGCCGGGTCGAAGGCGACCAGCACGACCTCGTTGTGGCCTGTCTGGCCGGTGCAGACCTCCTCGTAGGTCGGGTTCGGGGTGTAACCGCCGACATAGCCCACGGCCGTCGCGAACACGCCCTCGGGCAATTGCCAGAAGCGACGCTCCGCGCCCCAGAAGCAGCCGAGCCCGAGGACGATCGTCTCGATGCCCGGTGGATAAGGCCCTTTGAGCGGGTTGCCGTTGACGAAGTGGGTCTCGGCCGTCGACAGCGGCGTCGGACGCCCCGGCAGGGCCTCGGCGGGGCTCGGCATCTCGGGGCGCTTGCGGAACAGAAACATCGGGTTGCCTCCCGGTCTCGGGTCCCGCCCAATATGGGTAGATGTCCACTTCGGAGAAAGCATCCGGCAGCCGGGGGACATCCGGCTCATCGACGGCCGATAGAGGGCCCTATGCGTTCCGGGCAGGCGACGCCGTCACGGGTGTCGTCCCACTCACGCCCTCATCCTGAGGTGCCGCAGCGCAGCGAAGGCCTCGAAGGTGCCCTTCAGAGGGCGCCGCGATCCCTGGAGCCTTCCTTTGAGGCCCGCTTCGCGGTCACCTCAGGATGAGGGAGCAGGTGTGATAGCCGCATCCCGAAACCGTCCGGCATCCCTATCTTGGATTGTGCTTGGCGATCAGGGCTTCGTGAGGAACCCGATCGGCTCACGGCCCGGCTGGCCGAGCCAGAGCAGGACCGCGCCGAGACCAAGCCCGATCAGCGAGGCCGGCGCCAGGGTGAGCGGCAGGCCCAGCACATGCCAGAGCCAGGGCGCCGCCCCCTCGACGCTGCCCTGCAGGGCGCCGGCCCGGTCCTTGAACAGGGCGGCGATCACCTCTGAGAGCGGCGTCACCCGCAGGCCGTTATTGGCGATGGAGCGGGCACCGTCATAGACCAGCGCGACGAAGCCGCCGGCCATCAGCAGGAAGCCCAGGACGCGGACCAGGAAGCGGAACATCGCGGACGTCTTCGAAGCCTTGCGCGCCCGGCGGGCGCCCGTCCCGGGAGTATGGGGCCGGGCCGCCGGTTGCAACCACCGGCGCGTCCGGTTGCCGGTCCGGGACGCCCATGTCACAGGCAGCGGGCGGCGGCGGGCCGTGCGGGAACGGTCGGCCTTGGACGCACGCGCGACGTCACTCTCCCTCGGCCTCGTGATCTTCGATTGCGACGGCGTCCTGGTCGACAGCGAGCCCCTCAGCCTCGCCTGCCTCACGACCGGCCTCAACCGGATCGGCGTGGCGATCGACCTCGCCACCGTGCGGGCGCGGTTCACCGGGACCTCCATGCCCTCGATCATGGCGCATATCGCCCGGGACTATGGGGTTACGGCGCCCGAGGGCTTTGTCGAGGCGGTCAAGGCCGAGACGCTCGCGCTGTTCGATGCCGAATTGCGGGCGATGCGTGGCGTCGCCGAGGCGGTGGCGGCCCTCGGCCTGCCGCGTTGCGTGGCCTCCAGCAGCGATCCGGTCCGGCTGCGCCATTCCCTGACGCTGACCGGGCTTCTGCCGCTGTTCGGCGCGCATGTGTTCTCCTCGGCGCAGGTGAAGCGGGGCAAGCCGTTCCCGGACCTGTTCCTGTTCGCCGCCGACCGGATGGGGGTCCCGGCCGAGGCGTGTCTGGTGATCGAGGACAGCGTGCCGGGCGTCACGGCCGCCCGGAGCGCCGGCATGCGGGTCGCCGGCTTCACCGGCGGCGGCCATTGGGTCCACGACCTCGCCGGAGCGGACCTCGTGCACGCCGGCGCCACCCGGATCTTCTCGGATTTTTCCGATCTTGCCGCGGTGATCGCGGAGGCTTGAAGGGTCTCGTCTCTAGTGCATCGATCCAGACTGAGGCGTCAGCCAAGTCTGGAAAAATTGATGCAAAACCAAAGAACTAGTGCTCACTCGCATGAACGAAGTGAATGCGTCAGAGCACTAGGAAGCGGAACCGGGGCCACTTCCCTCCCAGGCGCAGCTCCGAAAACGGAAATCGCTTCCGTTGACGGTCCGTCGCCGCATCGCCATCTTCGGAAGTGCCGATGTGGCTTCGCGCCCGCGTCGGTCGCGGTGATTTGAGAAGCGTAGCTTGCGCCGCGTCATCAAACGCTAAAGCACTGCGACGGCCTTCGTGCCGCGCGGTCCTTCAGTCTGGAGGACATCCGATGTCGAAGAGACCCCCGGTCGACCACCCTACGCTCCCGAACGTGCCTTGCTGCCGCGCCCGACACCGGCGCTGTCGACGCTAGCGTGTCGACCATCATCCAGCAGTCATCGCTATCCGGCATGGCTTCACGCCGGCCCAGGGAGTTCCAAGTGCCATGCACAGTCTCTTTGCAGAACACATGCCCGGAGAGGGCCTGAAGGCGGCCGATCCGGCCACCATTCCGTTGCCTGGTCCGGCCGGGCCGCCGCGGGTGATCGAGATCGGTGAGATCACCGCCGGGATCGCCGTGCCAGAAGGGCGCGGGGTCCGGTTCTTCTCATCCGCCCGTGATTTCGATGGGCTCGACGGCACCCTCTTCCGGACCGCCGAGCAGGCGACCCGCGCGGCCCGGGAGCGCGTGCGCGCCCGCGCTCACCCCGGCGCCGGGCAGGAGCGGGCCCAGCTCCGCCGCGCTTGATCGGTGCATCGCAACACCCCTCCGCTGAAGCAGCCGACACGCTTCGGCGGAGGGGGGATCATCCGGTTCGAGCGCGCTACCGCCCGCATTCCTCGCGGGTGCGCTTCATGGCTTCGGCGAAGCCGCCGAGCGCGTACTCGTCGCTCGTGGGATTACCGCGCATCGACGTGGTCTTGATGATGAGCTTCGGGTTGCGGGTGCTCATCTCGGAAACGACCCGGGCCTCCTCGGCCGGGTTCTGCAGCCACGCGTTCCCGTCCTTCACCACGAGGCCGTAGCGGTTGCTGCCGAGGTTGAGGCTCGGGTCCGTGGGGGTGGCGGCCGAGCCGGGTTTGACTTGGGAGGCCGCGGGCTTCGAGGGGAAGCCCAGCATCACCGCCACCTCGTTCTGGACGTTCTCGCCCTTGCGCACGCTGACGAACAGGTAGGCGGTATCGCGCTTGAGGGTCTTGGGCGAGCGGGCCTGCGGCTGCGCGATCGCGTAGCAGAGCTTGGTGCGGCCGTCGCCGTTCACGAATACGTTCCAGTCACCGAAGATCGCTACCGGTGTGGCCTGCTGCATGCCAGGGGGCGTCACCGCCCTCTTCTCGGCCCGGGCCGCCGGCCGCTGGCGACCGCGCCGACGCCCACGCTGGGCCGGGGCCGCATCGTCCCCACTGGTATCGACCGCAGCGTCCTGTGCCCACGCGACCGTGGCGGACAGGCCCGGGACGCCGAGCAGACCTCCGAAGACACCGGTGACGAGACCGGATGAGAGCAAGAAGAGAGCTCCGACCGGGAGCAGACGTGAGGCGCGGACCATCTTCACTTCCTGACGACGGGCGGCCCTTTCAAGGGCCGGACCGGGGTTCAGGATTAGTGAAGCTTGCGTAAAACGTCTGCAAGATGGCGAGAGAGCGCCATCCGCATCAGATCGCGCGTGCCTCCACGGCCTGCGCGGCGATCACCACCGCTGCGGCGGCAACCGGTTCGACCGTCTCACCGATAGCCATCGGAACGGCGTTCGGTTGCGCGGGGACGGCCTGCTTGCGGGGCGGATCGTTGTAGGGGGTGTTGTAGCCCTTGCGCACGGCGGCCCAGTAGGCCTCCCGGGTCAGGCCGGAACCGGTCAGGGCGGCATCGATCATCGCCGTCGCCCGTGCCGCCAGATCCGAAACCTCTTCCGGCTGCAGCCAACTCTCGACAGGCATCCTGCGCACTCCGTTCCACACGGCAAAGCTTGTAGCGGGTCGGACTTAGCCAGATGGTGAACGCACGACTTGGCGGATGGTTGCACCGCACAATTTTCTTCCCCGCCTGTGGGTAAGCGGGATGGCGCACACACTGGCCTGGCGTGAGCCGGGACCAGCCCCGCGCACCGGTTTTTGTCATCAAGGATTCGCTGACCAAACCAAGAAGCATCCGGGCAAGCCATAGAATTGCCCTGCACCTAGGAGGCTAATCCGCTCCAGATCGGAGCTTACGGCTCCGGGCAAGTCAGGCCCTCGCCAAATAATTCGCTTTCTAATTCCAGATGCTGCGAACTCATCTCGACATTCGGATTTTATCACTTGCAAATCCCGCGTCGATGCGGGACCATTTCTTTGCCGCATCGTATGAGTCCGTCACTCAACTCAGGGCCGCTCCCACGGACGGTGAAGCCGCCATGATCGGAGCCGTGAACAGGGTGCTGCCGGTCCCGCGCTCCGCGACGGCGGTGAGGGATCCGGCTCCCGGGGAGCGCCGGGCGCGGGCGCAGGACGACGTCCGGACCGACCCCGCCCTGGAAGCCCTGCGCCGCGCGCGTCGGGCCGAGATGGAGAGCCTGCTCGCATCCATGGCTTCGGCCCCGCCGGGCGCGCACGCCGTGGCGGCCCATACGCTGCAGGAGGCGGAGCGGAAGCTCGCGCGGCTCAAGGCGGAGGCCCGGGCGGCAGCGGCCTCCAGCGACCGGAAGGCGGCCCGCCAGATCGCCCGGGATCTGGCCATGCTTGCCCGCGTGATCGCTGATGCCGCCCAGGATTACGCCGTCGCGGAGGCGCAGCCGGACGTCGTATCGCCCGCCCTGGCCAAGGCCGCCGCGCGGATGAATGCCCCGTCCCGGGCCGGAGACGCGATCGATGCGGGATCCCTGATCGGAGAGGCAGCCTCGGCCGCCGCCGAGGTGACGCAGGCCAAGACGAAGAGCGAGGCGCCGGATACGGCAGCGCCGAAGAAGGCCGAGGCCAACGGCGAGATCCGGCGGCCGGTGGATTCCGGAACCGCACCCAACAGCGCTTCTCCGAGTGGAGCGGGCAGCCCGGGCGATGAGGACATCCTGGTCAAGGCCCACAGACTGTTCGAAGAGGCCGTGGCGTGGCTGCACGCGATGGCGGCCTTGATCAGCAGGCGGCCGAGCCGGGCAGGCCACGCCGAGCCGGACGAGCCGATTCCGGTCTGGCCTTTGGGACTGTCCCTGCCTTCCACCAGCGCCCCTCGACCGGTTGCCTCTCACGGCTGGTGAGTGACGAGATCGAAGCCTTCCTCCGGCGCGGGCGGGACGACATAGCGGCTGACCAGATCGAAATCCGCCTCCGTCACCGTGAAGTCGTGCGTGCCTTCGGCGTTCCGTCGGAGCAGGCGGGCCTTGCAGACCGCATCGGGCACATCGAAGACGTGGAGCTGGTGCGCGACACCGGCCGCCTCGAACAGGGTCCGCATCCAGGCCCGGTTGGTCAGCGTGTTGGCCGGAAAATCCAGAACCACCGACACGCCGAGGCTCAGAAGGGACACGATGTGCGGCCCCATAGCGTCGCGCAGCCGCGCCGCGTTGCGGGCGTAGTCGGCGAGACAGGTCTGCGCGTCGGGATAGAGCCGGGCGAGCCAGTGATCTTCTGCGATCACGACGGTGTCGGGTTCCTGCCCGAGGCGGGCGGTGAGCGTCGATTTTCCGGCCGCGATCTTGCCGCACACAAGGTGCAGCGTCGCATCGTTCCTGGACATGGTGGGAGACCTTGAGCTTGCGGCACCGAGGCCGCGAAGGCGTTCACATGCGGGATCGCCCGGCCTGACGGATCAGACCGGGTATCAAATGCGACCGCGAATCGCGGTCCCCGCGCTGTGAACCCACAAGGTCATGGGCGAACCGTGCCATCGCCCGGCCGCCTTGGCCAGGGGGTGTCCTGCACAGGGCGGCCGGATCCGCTCAGCCGAGCCGCTCGATCCAGCCCTGCGCCTGCTTGCGCACGTTCACGGGCGCGGTGCCGCCGTAGCTGGTGCGGCTCGCCACCGAGTTCTCGACGCCGAGCACCGCGTAGACCGCCTCGGTGATCCGCGGCTCGGCCTCCTGCATCTCGGCCAGCGACAGTTCCTCAAGCCCGACACCCTTGGCCGAGGCGGCGCCGACGAGGCGGCCGGTGACATGGTGCGCCTGACGGAACGGCAATCCGAGTTCGCGCACCAGCCAGTCGGCGAGATCGGTGGCGGTGGCGTAGCCCGAGCCGGCGGCTTGGCTGAGCACCGCGGCGTTGGGCTCGAGGTCCTTCACCATGCCGGTCATGGCGGCCAGGCACAGGGACAGCGCTTGGAGCGCGTCGAACGTGCCCTCCTTGTCCTCCTGCATGTCCTTCGAATAGGCGAGCGGCAGCCCCTTCATGACGACGAGCAGGCCGGTCAGCGCGCCGATGATCCGGCCGGACTTCGCCCGCACCAGCTCGGCGGCATCGGGGTTGCGCTTCTGCGGCATGATCGACGAGCCGGTGGTATAGCCGTCCGACAGCCGCACGAAGTTGAACTGCGCCGAGGTCCAGACCACCAGCTCCTCGGCGAAGCGCGACAGATGCACGGCGCAGATCGAGGCAGCCGCGAGCGATTCAAGGGCGAAGTCGCGGTCGGCGACCGAATCGAGGGAGTTGGCGGTCGGCCGGTCGAAGCCGAGCGCCGACGCGGTGGCGTGCCGGTCGATCGGGAAAGAGGTGCCGGCGAGCGCGGCGGCGCCGAGCGGGCATTCGTTGAGCCGCGCCCGGGCGTCGCGGAACCGCCCCCGGTCGCGGGCCAGCATCTCGACATAGGCCAGGCAATGGTGGCCGAAGGTCACCGGCTGGGCCGATTGCAGATGGGTGAAGCCCGGCATCACGGTCTCGGCGTGCGTCAGCGCCTTTTCGGCCAGCGCCCGCTGCAGGTCGGCGGCCTGCTGGTCGAGGGAATCGAGGGTGTCGCGCACCCAGAGCTTCATATCGGTGGCGACCTGATCGTTGCGCGAGCGCGCCGTATGCAGGCGCCCGGCGGCCGTGCCGACGATCTCGGTAAGCCGACTCTCCACCGACATGTGGATGTCTTCGAGTTCGCGCTTGAACACGAAGGTGCCGGCTTCGATCTCGTCGCGCACGGACTTGAGCCCGGCCTCGATCGCAGCCACATCCTCCGCGGGCAGGATGCCGGCTTGGCCGAGCATCGCCACATGCGCCAGCGAGCCGCGGATATCCTGGGGCGCGAGGCGCTTGTCGAATCCGATGGAGGCGTTGATCTCCTCCATGATCTCCGCCGGGCCGCTCGCGAAGCGGCCGCCCCACATCCGGTTGCTCATGTCGATCCTTCCGCGCCCTGAACGTCCCGGCAGGCAAAGCTGATGCCCAGCCGCACACCCATCCTGGCCGGCGCAGGCGTCGTCGCGCTCGCCGTCCTCGGGATCGCCCTATACGGGAGCGGTCTCCTGCCCGGCAACACGGGCGGGGCGCTCCAGCCCTGCGCTGCCGCCAAGCCGGCACTCGCCCGGGTCGACGCCGCCGCGAAGGGCGAGGTCGCCGCCATGCAGGCCCTGCCGCAGGCCCGGCCCGCTCCCGAGATCCGGTTCAAGGGCCCGGGCGGGGCCGAGACCGAGCTCACCGATCTCAAGGGCCGGCTGCTGCTGGTCAATCTTTGGGCGACGTGGTGCGCCCCCTGCAAAGCCGAGATGCCGGCGCTCGACCAGCTTCAGACGCAACTCGGTGGGTCGGATTTCCAAGTCGTCGCCATCAATGTCGACACCCGCAACCTGGAGAAGCCGCCTGAATGGCTGAAACAGGCCGGCATCCACGATCTCGCCTTCTATGCCGATCCCGGCGGGCGCGTGCTCCCGGCGATCCAGCGCGACACCCAATCCCCCGGCCTGCCGACCACCATGCTGATCGACGCGCAGGGCTGCACCCTCGGGGTGATGAAGGGGCCGGCCGCGTGGTCGAGCCCGGATGGGCTGGCGCTGATCCGCGCGGCTCTGGGGCGGACGTCGTAGAGGTTTTCTGTCCAGCTTGCTTGCCCCCGCCTCCGATGCGCGGCAAGGCCTGCCGCGATGACATCGCCAGCCCCCCATCGCACCCCGCCGAGGCGCGGCCCGCGCCCCCTTTCGGCCATCCGCACGCTGCTCGCCAGTGAGGCGGCGGGCGGGCTGATCCTGATGGGCGCGGCGGCGCTCGCCCTCGTCATCGCCAACGGGCCGTTTGCCGGGACCTACGCGCACGCGCTCCACAACGCCCTCGGGCCGATGAGCGTCCAGCACTGGATCAACGACGGGCTGATGGCCGGGTTCTTTCTGCTGGTCGGCTTGGAGATCAAGCGCGAGGCGCTGGACGGGCGGCTGCGCACCTGGCCGGACCGGATGCTACCCGGCTTCGCGGCACTCGGCGGCATGGCGGTTCCGGCCGGATTCTACGCGCTCGCCAATGTCGGCAGTGACACCCTGCGGGGCTGGGCAATCCCGGCCGCCACCGACATCGCCTTCGCGCTCGGTGTCCTGGCACTCCTCGGGTCCCGGGCACCGGTCTCCCTGAAGATCTTCCTCAGCGCGGTGGCGATCATCGACGATCTCGGCGCCGTGTTGATGATCGCACTGTTCTACAGTTCCGGCCTCGACCTCACGATGCTGGGACTGGCCGCCCTCGTGGTCGCCGGCCTCTACGGACTCAACCGGGCCGGCGTATCGTGGCTTCCGGCCTACCTGATTCTCGGCCTCGTGCTCTGGGTCCTCGTGTTGCGCTCCGGGATCCATGCGACCATCGCGGGCGTGCTCCTGGCGCTCACCATCCCGATCCGGGTCAGCCCAGGTCGCCCCGAGGACGCGCTCTCGCCGCTGCATCGGCTGGAGCACGCGCTGGCCCCCTGGATCACCTACGGGGTGGTGCCGGTCTTCGGTTTCGCCAATGCGGGCGTGAACCTGACCGGCCTGACCGGCGACGCGCTGCTCCAGCCCGTGACGCTCGGCATCGCGGCCGGCCTGTTCCTGGGCAAGCAAGCCGGCGTATTCGCGAGCCTGCGGCTCGCCGTCGCGCTCGGGCTCGGGCAGCGCCCGGCCGGCGCGGGGTGGGGGCAGGTCTACGGCGTCGCCGTGCTGTGCGGCATCGGCTTCACCATGAGTCTGTTCATCGGCGGCCTCGCCTTTGCGGACCCGCAGCACGAGACCGCGGTGAAGCTCGGCGTGCTCACGGGCTCCGCGCTGTCGGGCCTCGTGGGCGCGGCGATCCTCCTCCTCGCCCGGCCCCGCGCTGCCGCGGCCTGAACCCGTCCGCGCGACCCCGGCTTCGCGGCACGGGCCGAAATGCGCTACCCCCTGCTGGCATGCGCTTCTATCTTGGCCTCGCCACCACCTTTCACGATCCGGCCCTCGCACTGGTCGGGCCCGACGGCACCCTGCTCTTCGCCGAGGCTGCGGAGCGCCACCTCCAGTACAAGCGTGCGCCGAACTGCGAGCCGGACGCCCCGGCCCGGATGGCCTCACTGCTGAAGGAGCACGTGCCGCCGGGCTCGGAACTCGTGATCGCCTCCACGTGGGGTGCGCAGTTCAGCGACTTCCTGCGGGGCCAAGCCGGCGCCGGCGCCTTCGACCTGATGGCGCTCGCCGCCCACACCACCGCGCTCAACCGCTCCTTCGTCCCCGAACAGGCGGAGCGGGTGTTCATCGCCGATCTTCACGGCGCGCAGGAGCGGGCCGGCCACGGCACCCTGCTGGCGCTGAACCAGGAGGCGCGGATCACCGGTGCGGCCCCCCGGGCCACGATCGCCGGGCAGCGGCGCTACCCGCACCACCTCTGCCACGCCGCCTACGGCCTCTGGGGCAGCCCCTTCGCGGAGGCCACCGCCCTGGTGGTCGACGGCATGGGCGAAACCGGCGCGGCTGCGATCTACCGGATGGAGGAGGGCCGGATCACCGAGCTGCGCCGCCATCGCGGGCGCGGGTCGCTCGGCTTCCTCTACGGGCTGATCACCGATCTCGCCGGCTTCGACCAAGTGAAGGGCGAGGAGTGGAAGATCATGGGGCTCGCCCCCTACGGCCAGCCCGATTTTGACCTCGCCGCGCTCCTCGCCCGCCTCTGCACGGTCGAAGCCGGTCGCCTGCGCTACGCCGACGCCGAGACGATCCGGGCCGTCGCCGAGGAGATCCGCGCGCGTCGCCCGGCGGATGCCCTGGAGAACGGCTGGGCCAACCTCGCCCGCTGCGGCCAGGATTTTTTTGGGATTTTGATGGACGCGTTGGTGGCGGAGGCGTACGCGCTGGCGCCCTCCGAGAACCTGGTGATCGCCGGGGGCTGCGGCCTCAACTCGTCCTTCAACGGCCGGGTTCTGGGCCGCTCCGGCTTCGCCCGGCTGCACGTGCCCTCGGCCCCGGCCGATGACGGCAACGCGGTCGGGGCCGCGTGGCTCGCCTACGCGGAGGATCATCCGGACTGGGCCGGGCCGCCGCGCGAGCAACGCCCGCTCTCACCCTATCTCGGCTCGCGGGTCTCGACCGCCCCCATGGAGCGCCTTGCCGAGCAGGAGCCCCGCGCCCGGCGTGTCGGCCACGCGGAGGCGACGCAGGCCGCGGCGCGAATCCTAGCGGAGGGCGGCCTCGTCGGCTGGGTGCAGGGCCGGGCCGAGTTCGGGCCCCGGGCGCTCGGCAACCGCTCGATCCTCGCGGATCCACGGCCGGAGGGCGCCAAGGACGCGCTTAACGCCAAGGTGAAGTACCGCGAGGCGTTCCGGCCCTTCGCCCCCTCGGTCCTGGCCGAGGCCGGGCCGGACTGGTTCGAGGATTACGCCGACAGCCCCTACATGGAGCGCACCCTGGTCTGGCGGGAGGCGGTCCGTGCCCGCGTGCCGGCGGTCGTGCACGCAGACGGCACCGGCCGGCTCCAAAGCGTCACGGCGGCGCGCAACCCCGCCTACGCCGCGCTGATCGAAGCCTTCGCCGCTATCACGGGCGTGCCGATCCTGCTCAACACCAGCTTCAACGTCATGGGCAAGCCGATCCTCCACAGCGCGGAGGACGCGATCCTGATGTTCTACACCACCGGCCTCGACGCCCTCGTGGTCGAGGATTGGCTGGTGGTGAAATGAGACGCGCCGCGCCCGGAAGAGACGCGGCGCGTGATTTGGTGCTGCAGCCCGTGCGAAAAGCTTACTCGCAAACCTCGACGCGGCGGTAGGTGAACTCGCCGTCGCCGAGCCACTCCTTGCGGCGCTCGTAGTGGCAGATCGGGCCGCGGCGCTCGCGGATCACGACGGGCTCGGGCTCCTCGACGAGCACGCGGCGCGGACGGTACTCCGGCGGCGGGGGCGGAGGCGGGTTGTTGGCGCCGTTGATGAGGGCGCTGCCCACGACGCCGCCGACCACGCCAGCCGCGAGGCCGCCGACGATGGCGCCGGTCTGGTCGCGGGCGGTGGCCGGGGCGACGGCCCCGAGCACCAGGGTCGTCGCAAGGGCGGCGGCCCCGGCGCGAGTCATCGTGAAGGAACCGCTGAAGGACACGCGCAACATCTCCCGTTCGTGTTGAGCACAATCCAACACCGGAGGATTAAAAATCCCCGAAGCCGCCCAATGCGAACATGTGCCATATGAACCGGACGATTCGAGCTCGGATGGGATCAGAGCAGCCCGTCGAGGCTCTCCACCACAGTCATTGGGGCGAGGTCGGCGTATTCCTCCGGCAGCCCCTTGCGGTTGACCCAGGCGGTGCGGAACCCGAAGGCGGTCGCCCCCGCCACATCCCAACGGTTTGAGGAGCAGAACAGCACGTCCCTTGCCCCGACAGCGAGCCGGGTCAGGGCGCTCCGGTAGGCGTCGGGGTGAGTCTTGAAAACCTGCGCGTCGTCCACCGACAGCACGGCGTCCAGGTGATCGGCCAGCCCCGCCGAGGCTACGGCGCGGTCGACCATGGCGGCGTTGCCGTTAGTCAGGATCGCGGTGCGGATGCCGCGCTTGCGCAGGGCCGCCAGCACGCCCGGCACCTCCGGATAGGCCTCGAGGTCGCGGTAGGCGTCGAGCAACCGCTCCCGCAGGCCCGCATCGACGTTCGGGTGGACCGCGAGCGCGTAGTCGAGGGCCCGTACGGTCAGGTCCCAGAAGGCGGCGTAGCGACCCATCAGCGACAGGGTCCAGCTGTATTCGAGCTGCTTGGTGCGCCAGACCTCGGACAGGTGGTCGGCGTCCGGCCCCACCGCCCCAGCGTAGCGCTGGACCGCGGCGTTGACGTCGAACAGCGTGCCGTAGGCGTCGAAGACGGCGGCCTTCACGCCCGCGAGCAGTCCTGATGCGTCGGTCATGGCGATCCTCTCTAGGTGCTACCGCCCGATCTGGGGCCGGACCCGCACCGCGGCGAGCCCGACCTTTTTCTCACGCACGGCGCAGGCGCAGGCCGAACAGGTGCAGCAAACCTGCCAGCAGGCCGCCATAGACCACCGCGCCGGCGAGCCCGAGCAGTGCCAGAACGGCGAGTTCGCGCCCGTGCGACAGGGCCGGAACCAGCGCCTGGGCGAGGCCCTGGCCGTAGACGGCCACCACCGCGAGACCGAGGCAGGCGAGCACGACCCCCGCGACGGTGAGCCCGAGCGTGCGCCCCGGTGCCGTCCAGTTCCGGCGTTTGGCTAGGACGAGCAGCAGGATCAGGTTCACCCACTGGGCGACCGCTGTGGCGAGCGCCAGTCCGGTCACACCATAGGGACCGGTGAGCCAAAGCTTAAGGGCGACGTTCACCCCGATCGCCGTGAGCGAGGCCCAGAGCGGGGTCTTGGTGTCCTGGCGGGCATAAAAGCTCGCCGTCGCGCTGCGGACCAGCACCACGGCCGGCAGCGCGAAGCCGTAGGCCGCCAGCACCGAGGCGGCCCGGGCGGCATCTTCCGCGCTGAAGGCGCCGCGCTGGAACAGGGCCGCCATGATCAAACCCGGGATGGTCAGGAACGCCACCGTGAACGGCGCCGAGAGCGCCAGGGAGAAGCCCGCCGCCCGGTTCTGGGCCGCATGCGCCCCGGCGACGTCCCCAGCGGCGATCCGGCGGCTCATCTCGGGCAGCAGCACCGTGCCGGCCGCGATGGCGATGACCCCGAACGGGAGCTGGTAGAGCCGATCGGCGTAGTAGAGCGCCGAGACCGCGCCGGTCGGCAGCCAGCTCGCGATGATCGTGTCGGCGAAGGCCGCGATCTGGAATCCGGCGGAGCCGATCACCGCCGGCCCGAGCACCGCAAAGAAGCGTTTCAAGGCCGGATCGGCCCGCGGCACGGCGAGGTCCGGCATCACGCGCACTCGCCGGCAGCCCCACCAGAGCAGGCCGAACTGGAGCACGCCCGAGACGGCCACTCCCCAAGCGGCCGCGTAGGCAGCGTTCGGGAACAGGAAGCTCACCGACAGGGCCGCCAGCATGGCGAGGTTGAGCAGCACCGGCGCGCCGGCCGCCACGGCGAAGTGCCGGTGGGCATTGAGGATGCCCGACAGCAGCGTCACCAACGTCATGAACAGCAGGTACGGGAAGGTGATCCGGGTCAGCGCCACCGCGAGCTGGAAACGCTCGCCATCCTCGGCGAAGCCCGGCGCCAGGGCGTGAACCACCCAGGGCATCGCCGGAAGAGCAAGGTTGAGCAGCACAAGCTGCACGATCAGCATCAGCGTGAAGACGCGATCGGCGAAGCGGTGCGCGACCCCCGGTTCACCGGCCTCCGCGAGCCCGGCATAAGCCGGCACGAAGGCGGTGTTGAACGCGCCCTCGCCGAAGATCGCGCGGAAATGGTTCGGCAGCCGGAACGCCACCACGAACGCGTCCGCCATGGGCCCGGCGCCCATCACGGCGGCCATCACAACGTCCCGGGCGAAGCCGGTGACGCGCGAGACCAGGGTCCAGCCGCCGACCGAGAGGATGGAGCGGATCATGGATTCGGGCGCAACGCTGTTCGGCGCCGCTCTCCCCGCAGAAGGGTGAAGGAGCGCTGTTCCACCGTCACGGATATTGATCGCAAAGGAATGGCCGGACCCTTCAGCACCGGGTCATCCGATGATGCGCGCATCAAGAGCCGGTTTCTTCGGCCACCTCAAGGGTGCCGCGGACACAAGGCCCGCGACACCGGCTGGACGCCTCAGGCGGTTGCCTCGGCGTACATCTTCTCGACGTGCTCCCAGTTCACGAGGTTCTCGATGAACGCCTTGAGGTAGTCGGGCCGGCGGTTGCGGTAATCGATGTAGTAGGAGTGCTCCCAAACGTCGACGCCGAGGATCGGCTTCGCACCGTGGACCAGCGGGTTCTCGCCGTTCGGGGTCTTCATGATGGCGAGCTTGCCGTCCTTGACGGCCAGCCACGCCCAGCCCGAGCCGAACTGGCCAATGCCCGCCTGGATGAAGTCCGCCTTGAACTTCTCGGCGCCGCCGAGATCCTCGTCGATCTTCTTGGCGAGCGCACCCGGGATCGCGCCGCCGCCGTTGGGCTTCATCCACTGCCAGAAGTGGATGTGGTTGTAGTGCTGGCCGGCATTGTTGAAGAGCGGCTGATTCGTGTTGTAGGCGGCCTTGACGATCTCCTCGACGCTCTTGCCCTGGAGATCGGTGCCCTCGAGCAGCTTGTTGCCCGTATCGACATAGGCCTTGTGGTGCTTGTCGTGGTGAAACTCGAGGGTTTCCTTCGACATGTACGGCCCGAGCGCATCATACGCGTAGGGCAGTTCCGGCAGGGTAAAGGTCATCGCGTCTGTCTCCGCTTGGCAAAGAACATGGGCAAAGGGCAGCCTCGTCCCGGCGGGGGCTCCCGAGTCGAGAGACCGCTAGGTAAGTCGGGCGCCGCAGGACGGCAACGCCGTTCCGGGCCGGCCACGTGGGAACTTCCGGAAACGGAAGCCGCTAGGCTGCTCGGGCCCCGCCACAGACAACCGGCGGCGTGCGCTATCCCGGGAGATCTCGCCGTCCGGTTTTGCAATATCCCGGCCAGGCCTTACTGTGCGCAACGCCTTTAGGGCCGGCGGGAGCCGGCACGTGCCAGAGAGTCTCATGATCGCTGCGCTGTTCGCGCTCGCCGCCGCCATGATCATCGGGGGCTGCGCCGCCGTGATCCAGGGCTTCCCGTATGTACGGTTGGAGAGCGGACTCGCGATGGTGATCGCGGGCTCGGTGGCGGCCTCATCGGGGGCGGTCCTGCTGGGCCTCGGCGTGCTCGCCGTCAGCTTCCGGCGCGTCGCGCGGGCGATCGAACAGGTTCCGACATCGGGGCCGCGGCAGGTCTCGCCCGAAGCTGCGCTCCTTGCCTCGCCCGGCGCGGCGCCGAACACCGCCGACGAGGGCCGGGCTCGGCTGCCGATTCTGCCCGCGGCCCCAGCCTTCATCGTGCCATCGGTGGTCGAGCCGCCCTTCGATCCCGAGCGCCCTCGGATCGAGCCAAACCTGGATCTCCGGCCGGAGGCGGCTTCACCTGTGCCGGCCGATCTACCGAAACCGGTCCGGTCCGAGCCGACCCTGTACACCCCTGTACCGCCCATCGTCCCGCGGGGGCCGATCCCCCCGTCCCAGCCGGAGACGCCTCGATCCGAGGCGGTGCAGTCCGTGGGGGTGCAGCCGGCAGGCGTGATCGCCCCCGAGGATGATCTGTTCGCCGCGCCCGAGTCCCTCCTTGGACCGGGGGCAGGGCCGCCTGCGCATCTGACCCCCGAGCCCGAGCCGAAGCCCTCGGCCCCGCAGCCCGACACGCGCACCGTGGTCGGGCGCTACGCCTCGGGCGGCAACACCTACGTGATGTTCGAGAACGGCTCGATCGAGGCAGAGACGCCGCAGGGCCGGTTCACCTTCGCGTCCCTCGACGAGCTGAAGGCCTTCGTGGACGGAGGCGGCGAATCCGGCACGCGGGGCGCAGCCTGAGCGCCCGTTTCGGGGGGATCACACCAGCGGGTTGAGGCTGTCGTTGCGCGGCGGGATCGGGGCCCGCATGGTGAGGGCGAAGCCGCCGGGGGCGTAGTCGGTCGTCACCTCGGCCTGGACCTGTGCGATCAGGACCCTCTGGAGCAGCCGCGAGCCGAAACCCTGGCGGCTCGGCGGTGCCACCGGCGGCCCGCCGGTCTCCCGCCACGAGAAGCGCAGGATCCCGGCCGGTCCGCCGGGCTCCAGGGTCCACTCCACCGCGACCCGTCCCGTGCGGTTCGAGAGCGCCCCGTACTTGGCGGCGTTGGTGGTGAGTTCGTGGATCGCCATCCCGATCGGCACCGCGATCTCGGAGGGCAGGTCGATGGCCGGCCCCGACAGGCTGATGCGACCCTCCGCGCCGCCGTCCGCGGTCACCTCCGCGTAGGGCTTCAGCTCGTTGAGCAGGAGGTTCTCCAGCGAGGCCATCTGCCACGTGTCCTCGGTGAGCACCGAGTGCGTGTGGGCCAACGACTTGATGCGCCCGACGAAGGCCTCGTAGAAGCTCTCGATGCTGGACGCCGTCCGCGCCGTGGAACCCACGATCGCCTGGACGGTGGCCAGCGTGTTCTTCACCCGGTGGTGCAGTTCGCGGATCAGCAGGCTCTGGCGTTCCTCGGCGAGGCGCCGGTCGGTCACGTCCGCGACCACGCCGATCAGGCGGCGCGGCAGGCGGCCGGGGGCATCGCGCTCGAACCGGCCGGCCATGTCGATCGTGCGCCAGGCGCCGTCCGATTTGCGCCGGATGCGGCCACCGATCTGCAGGATCCCGTCCTCACGCAGCGCCCGCGAGATCGCCTTGCGCACGGCCGGGCGGTCCTCCGGGTGGAGGATGTCGTTCAGGAACTCGGCCTTGCCGATGGTGCCGTCCTCGGGCGCGTGCCCGAAGATCTCGTACATGTGCTCGTTCTCCCAGATCGCTTGGTCCTCGAGCATGTGCCACTCGAAGATGCCGAGCTTCGCGATCGTGGTCGCGACCCGCAGGCGCTGGTCGCGGGACAGGATCTCGTCCCGGGCCTCGACCCGGGTGGTGATGTCCTGGATGACGCCGACCATGCTGGCGGGCTCGCCGTCGGAGCCAAGCACAGCCTGTCCCCGAACGCGCAGGATCACCGTCCGCCCGGCCACCGTGATGGGCGTGTCGAACTGATAGGGCGAACCGGTCGCGCCCGCCTCGGCGATGAGCGCGCTGAGGCGCGCGAGTTCGGCCTCCGACAGGCTGGTCTTCATGTCCTCCCACGAGACGGAGCGGCCCGGCGGCCGGCCCAGGATCCGTGCCGCGCGCCGAGACAGGGTGAGGAGACCCGTCGCCCGGTCCCAGCGCCATTCGCCGAGACCCGCGGCGGACAGCGCCTCGCTGTTCGCCTCGGAATGGGCGGCCACATCCACGTCGACGGCTTCAACCACGAGGGTGCGGCCGGCCCGGCTTACCCGCACGTCGAGGGGGCTGCCACTCGTCCGTCGCCAGACCTGGAGGCCAGCCTGAAGGCCGATCTGACGGTCTCCTGGGCCTCCGCCAAGCACGTCGGCCACCGCCCGGCCGGGCAGCGTGCCCGGCGCCCATCCGATCAGATCGTGCAGGGTCCGGTTTGCGGCGGCGATCACGCTCTCGTCCGCCGACAGCACGAGGAGGCCGATCGCGGCCTCCTCGAAGCCGGCGCGATATGGGTCGTCCGCCGCCGGGCCCTGGGCCACCCGCTCACTCACTTGGACGAATCCTCGAACCCGCCCCAGCGCGCTCCCGCAGGAGCTGGCCCCTCGCCCGCCACGACCGAATCAGGATGGCGCCCGAGCGTGGCCGTGGCAAGGTGGTCCACTGGAATTGCGGTGCCCCGTTCCCGCGGGCTTAGAGCCTGGGCGGCCGAAGGGGAAGCCGGGCTTGCGTCAGGCCGAAGTTTCGGAGCCGCGCGGCAGGCGGGCGAATTCCAGGTAGGTCGGCCGCCGTCCGGCCGCCAGCGCCTTGGCCTCGTAGCGGGTGCCGGGCCAGCCCGGGAAGGCTCTCGTCCAGTCCGACGCTGCCCGCGCCGTCCAAGTCAGGACCGGGCAGCGCGCGGCCCGCACCAGGGTCCAGCCGGCATAGTCGTCGATGTCGCTGGCGAAGCGGAACAGGCCGCCATCCTTGAGGACCCGGCCGATCTCGGCGAGCGAGGCGTCCGAGACGAAGCGGCGCTTGCGCTGGCGCCGCTTCGGCCACGGATCGGGATAGAGCAGGTAGACCCGGTCCAGGCAGGCATCCGGCAGGCGCGCCAGCAGGGCGGTCACGTCTTCGTCGAGGATGCGGATGTTGCGTACGGACCGCGCCTCGATCGCGGCGAGCAGCTTCACCACGCCGTTGACGAAGGGCTCTGCCCCGATGAAGCCGATCTCGGGCTGGGCCGCGGCCTGCGCGGCGAGGTGCTCTCCGCCGCCGAAGCCGATCTCGAGCCAAACCGCTTCGGGTGGAGCGGGGAAGAGCGTGCGCGGATCGAGGGTCCGATCGTCCGGCGGCAGGCTCACGCGCAGGTTAGGCAGCAGATCGGCGAGTCGCCGCTCCTGCTCGCCTCGCAGACGCTTGCCCTTGCGCCGGCCGAAGAAGGCGCGTTCCGGCTCCTCGGCCGAGGGACCGGGCTGCCGGCTCATCTCAGACATGGCAACGACTTGGTCTCGGCCCGTTCAGCGCAGAGCGAAAGGATTCCAACGGGCGCGAGCCCTTTGGCGGGTCGTCAGGGCTGAGCCCGACAGCAGGGCTCCGCCCTGCACCCGCAAAAGGTCTCGACCTTTTGAAACCAGATTGCGCGAGGCTCAGGCCAGCGCCGACTTCAGCTTGTCGGCGAGGTCGGTCCGCTCCCAGGAGAAGCCGCCATCGGCCTCGGGGGCGCGGCCGAAATGGCCGTAGGCCGCGGTGCGCGCGTAGATCGGCTTGTTGAGGCCGAGCGCCGTGCGGATGCCGCGGGGCGAGAGGTCCAGGGCGTCCATCAGCACGCCCTCGAGCTTGGCCTCGTCCACGTTTCCGGTGCCATGCAGGTCCACATAGATCGAGAGCGGCTTCGACACGCCGATCGCGTAGGCGAGCTGGATCGTCGCGCGGCGGGCGAGCCCGGCGGCCACGACGTTCTTGGCGAGGTAGCGGGCCGCGTAGGCCGCCGAGCGGTCGACCTTGGTCGGATCCTTGCCCGAGAAGGCACCGCCGCCGTGGGGCGCCGCGCCGCCGTAGGTGTCCACGATGATCTTGCGGCCGGTGAGGCCGGCATCGCCGTCCGGGCCGCCGATCACGAACTTGCCGGTCGGGTTGACGTGCCAGGCCGTGCTCTCGTTGACCCAGCCCTCCGGCAGGGCCTTGCGGATGTAGGGCTCGACGATGGCGCGCACATCCGCCGAGTCCAGGGACTCGTCGAGGTGCTGGGTCGAGAGCACGATCTGGGTCACCTCGACCGGGCGGCCGTTCTCGTAGCGGACCGTCACCTGGCTCTTGGCGTCGGGGCCGAGCTTGGCGGCATCGCCCTGCTTGGCCCGGCGGGCGTCGGCGAGGTCCTTGAGGATCCGGTGGGCGTAGAAGATCGGGGCCGGCATCAGCTCGGGCGTCTCGTCGGCGGCGTAGCCGAACATGATGCCCTGGTCGCCCGCACCCTCATCCTTGTTGCCGGCGGCGTCCACACCCTGAGCGATGTCGGCCGACTGGGCGTGCAGGTGGATGGCGACGTCGTTGTTCTTCCAGTGGAAGCCGGCCTGCTCGTAGCCGATATCCTTCACCGCCTCGCGGGTCAGGGCTTCGAGATCCTTGAAGGTGACCGAGTCCGGCCCGCGCACCTCACCGGCGATGACGATGCGGTTGGTGGTGGCCAGCGTCTCAACCCCGAGCCGCGCTTCCGGCATCGCCGTCAGGTAGGCATCGACCACGGTGTCCGAGATCCTGTCGCAGACCTTGTCCGGATGCCCCTCGGAGACGGACTCGCTGGTGAACAGGTAGTTGGAACGCGGCATGGACGGCCTCGCCTGCAGAGCACGCCTGCGCGATCGCGGCGCTTGACCCTAGTTTGGGTCGGGGTTCTCGCACCCGACCCGAGTCCGGTCAAGACGGATTGCCGAACGGATCCGCTATAACGGACGATGTGAGTGGAAAAACGGCCGGTGCTGAATACCGAGTCCATCGTGTCGAAAATCGCAATCGACACGATGCTGTCAGTTATCGCTCGGGCTCAGCTTTTTGCCAAAGCCGATGATGCCTGTCGGAGCACCGTTCTAGTTGCCGAGCTTGCTCTCCAGGGCGCGGATCGCGTCGGCGACGTCGCGGCGGGTCTCCTCGGAGCAATTCTCGATGATGTGGCGACCCACGACCTCGGCCAGCCCCTTCAGCCCGCTGTCGGACAGGGATGCCTGCTCGCGCTCGCCGAATCCGGGGGCGACGAAGTCATCGGTCCGCGGCATGCCCTTGAAGAAATAGTCCATCGGCACACCGGTCATCCGGGAGAAGATGTCGAGATGGACGGCGCTGATCCGGTTCGTGCCCTTCTCGTACTTCTGGAGCTGGGCGGCAGACATACCGAAGCTTTGCGCGACGCGGCGCTGCGTGAGGGATGCCTTCCGCCGCTGCTCAGCGATGCGCTGCCCGACATAGACGTCGCGCTGATCGGTTTTCTGACCCGCCATGAAGAAGCTCGCCCACCCCCTTGCCACGATTCCTGGCGGCAAAGCTTAGCGCGCGCCGGCGATCTTGTCACCGGTGGGCGATCGACAAGGTGAAGGATCCGGCTGTGCGGCACCTTAGGACCGGAAAGGATGGCGTCCCCGGCAGGGCTCGAACCTGCGACCCCAGGTTTCATACCACTTCGGCTTTCGCCGCCGCACCCCGAGGGCTGCGTTCGTGGTCTGGACTATCCCTTCACCTTGGACCGGACTCGCGCCCGGCCTTTAGGTGCCGCCCGTCTAGTCTCTACACCTTCCTGCGAGGCGCGGGTGCGCCGGGCGGGCTTGGCTCGGGATCGGCAGGGTGCCGGGCGGTGAGGCGCCGGCGCCGGAAGCTTTCCCCGACTTTGAGCGGATCCGCCGCGCGGTTTCCCGATGCGACGCCCAATTGAACCTGTCTAGGAAACCTGTGCTCTGTCCAGCTGAGCTACGGAGACAACCGCAGGCTCCATAGCATTTCCCCCGCCGCAGGCCAACTACGCCCGGGTGGACAGGCGCGTTTCACGGCGCATGATGTCCCGGGGTGTCGGATGCGCGGTACGGTGGGCGCGGCGAAGCGGATCGGGGCCGCGCTGCTGGCGGCGTGGGCGACGGTGACCTCCGTGCGGGGCGCACCGCGAGGCGGTGTGGCGGATTGCATGGCGGGACCGGCGCGCGCCGAGGTGTTGGCGGGCGTCGGGCTCCGGGGCGAGATCCGCCTCGCCTCGGGGGGCCGTGCGGTGCTTGACTCGCTGCGCTGGCCGGACGCCCCGGAACCCGCCGCCGCGGCGCGGGGCTGGCTTGAGGCCCGGCGGGTTAGCGGACTCACGGTGATGCCCCGCGGGCAGCCCGATCGCTGGGGCCGGGAGCGGGCCGACATCCAGGTCGCGGAGGGCGACACGGATCTCGCGGGCGGGCTGATCGGCGAAGGTCTCGCCTTTGCCGACGCGAACGAGGCCGATTCGCTGTGCCGCCCGGCCCTGCGTCTGGTCGAGGCCGCTGCGCAGGCCAAACGCCGCGGCCTGTGGCGGGAGCCGCTCCCGGCGGCAACCGACGGCCCGGCGCTCCGCGCGTTCTCCGGGCGCTTCGTCGTGGTGGAGGGCCGGCTGCGCCATGTCGGCGAGCGCGGCGCCCGGACCTATCTCGATTTCGGAGCCCGGGGCGCGGACGCGCTCACGGTGACGGTATCGAAACGCACTTGGCGAATGGTGCGTGCCCGTGGTTTGAGTGCGGCCTCGCTCGAAGGCCGGACCGTGCGGGTGCGCGGCATCCTGGAGATCTGGCGCGGTCCGACCCTGGAGGCCGGGGCCGACGCCATCGAGGTCCTCAGCGAGGCGGACCGGCCCGAGGCCGGCCCGGAGACGGAACGGGGGCTGCGGCGCTGATCGCGATGGGCGGGATCTCGGGGGAATTTCGGGGGGCGGGACGTTTCCCGCGCAAGGCGGCGGCAGCCTGTGCCGCGGCCGTGGCGTCCAGCATCCTGCTGGGTGCCTGCGTGGCCGACCAGACCACGGCGACCATTCAGCCGGCGGTGGTGCGGGTTCCTGTGGAGGCGCCGCGCACGACGGGCCGCGAGCGCGTCGCGGATGCCGACCATCTCAAGCTCGTGGCCTCCTTCGGGGGCGAGGCCCGCGCGCCCAACGTGACGCGGATGCTCACGGAGGTGACCGACCGCCTCGTGAAGGCGAGCGACCGGCCCGACCAGAGCTACGTGGTGACGCTGCTCGATTCGCCGGTGGTCAACGCCTTCGCGCTCCCGAACGGGCGGCTCTATGCCACCCGCGGGCTGGTGGCGCTGGCGAGCGACACCTCGGAGGTCGCGGCCGTGCTGGCGCACGAGATGGCGCACGTGACCCTCAACCACGCCACCGCCCGCAGCGAGCTGGAACTGCGCTCGGCGCTGGTCAGCCGGGTCGTGCGGGACGTGCTGAACGATCCCGATACCGGCGCGCAGCTTCAGAGCCAGTCGCGCTTCGCCCTGGCCCGCTTCTCCCGGGAGCAAGAGCTGGAAGCCGACGCCACCGGCGTGCGCACGCTGGCCAAGGCCGGCTACGATCCGTTCGCGGCCGGCCGCTTCCTCACCGCCCTCAACCGCTCGACGGGGCTGAAGGCGAACAGCGCCACCGAGCCCGACATGCTGGCGACCCATCCGGGCACGGCCGAGCGCATCACCCAGGTCACCCGGGCAGCCCGCCGCATCGGCGCGCCGGGCATCGGCACCGACGACCGGGCCGCCTACCTCGCCGCGGTGGACGGGCTCGCCTACGGCGACAACCCGCGCGACGGGGCCGTGCGGGGGCACCGCTTCATCCATCCGGGGCTGGGCATCGCGTTCGAGGTGCCGGAGGGGTTCGCCCTCGAGAACACCCGCTCGGCGGTCCTCGGCACGACCACGGACGGCAACCGCCGCCTGCTGTTCGACCAGATCGAAGCCAAGGACGGCCAGCCCCTCGACGCCGTGCTGAAGGCGAGCTGGAACGACGCGTTCGATCCGGCGGGCTTCGAGACCCGGGAGGTGGCCGGCCACCCGGCCGCCTTCGCGCTGTCGCGGGGCAAGGAATGGACCTTCCGCCTCGCGGCGATCCGGATCGGCGATTCGACCTACCGGATGATCATGGCTGCCAAGGGCGCGACCGATCCCGACCCGGCCTTCCGCCGCTGGACCGAGACCCTCGGGGCGATTTCCCCCGATGAGGCGGTGCTGCGCCCCCTGCATCTGCAGGTAGTCCAGGCGGCCTCGACCAGCGCCGAGGAACTCGCCCGCCGCATGGCGGTGCCCGATCGGGCGCTCGACCGGTTCCTCGTCCTCAACGGACTGGAACGGGGCGCCGCGCTGGTGCCGGGCCGCAGCTACAAGATCGTGACCGAATAGCCGCCCTGCGCGGTTGCGGCTTGTGCCGCGCGCGGCCCCGGACATTCTTCCGGGATCGTTCAGGGAGAGCGCCGTGATTCGATTCTTCTACAATCTCAGCCCCAACCCCATGAAGGTCGCCCTCTGTCTTGAGGAGATGGGCCTCCCCTACGAGACGGTGCCGGTGGATACCCGCAAGGGCGAGCAGTTCGACCCCGGCTATTCGGCAATCAACCCGAACGGGAAAGTGCCGGCAATCGTCGACGGCGACGTGACGGTGTTCGATTCGAACGCGATCCTGCTCTACCTCGCGGGCAAGACCGGGCTGTTCCTGCCCGAGGGCGAGCCGGCGCGGGGCGAGATGCTGTCCTGGCTGATGTTCGTGGCCACCGGCATCGGGCCGTTCTCGGGTCAGTGCGTGCATTTCCGCCACTTCGCGCGGGATGGCGGCGCCTACGCCACCGAGCGTTACACCTACGAGGCGCGCCGTCACTGGGGCGTCCTCGACCAGCAGTTGAAGGACCGCGCTTACGTGCTGGGCGAGACCTACACGATCGTCGACATGGCGGTGTGGGGCTGGGCCCGTATGGTGCCGTTCGTGCTCGGCGATGAGGCCTTCAAGGACATGCCCAACGTGAAGCGTCTTCTCGACGCGATCAACGCCCGGCCGGCTGCCCAGGCGGCGGAAGCGTTGAAGGGTCGCCACACGTTCAAGGCCGAGATGGATGACGAAGCTCGGGGCTTCATGTTCCGCGCCACCCAGACCGCCGCCTGACGGACGGACGATCCCCGAGCCCGGCCAACCTCCGATTCGGGATCGTCAAAGGGCTTCGCCCAACCCCCCCAAGGTGTTCGGGCCGATTGCAAGGATCGCAATTCGTGACTCTGCGGTATTGAAAGAGAACCGTGATTTGCCCTCCCCCCTTGCGGGGAGGGGTCGGGGGTGGGGGTGGTGCAGGATGGAGCGTTCCGGTGCCTTGTGCACCACCTCCAACGCCTCCCCGCAAGCTTGAGCGATCCCGGGCAAGCCCGGGATCGCCAAGAGAGGAGAGCGCGCTTGCCAGTGTCCCGGTGCTTCCGCAAACACCCTGAAAGGGCTGGGGCTTCGCCCTTTGGCGGGGTGCGCGGGGCAAAGCGCTGAGAGGGGTTCCAGGGCTCCGCCTTGGAACCGCGACATGTCTTGACCTTTCGGATCCATAATTTTCGATGGGCAGCCTTCAAATCCAAAATGTTTTTATGGTCGTTCCGATAAATCATTTAATCGCAATCGGCGACCAGTAGAAAATGTCAGATCGTTGTTTTTCAAAAAACGCAAACTCGTACCTAAGTCGAGATGAAGGATTTCACGGAACTGGGTGCGCAACCCCATTGTCACGGACACGATGCGCCGCTCGCGCTCGTCGCGGAGTCGAGCGGCGGCCCCGCACTCATCGTCGGGCTGCTGCTGTTCCTCGGGCTGGGAGCGGGCGTCTACAGCTACACCGTGCGGAACGCGGCATGAGGGGAGGCGCCTCAGGGCGCGGGGGCGGTCACCGTGAGCATCGGCAGCGTGATGGCGAGTGCGCCGCTTGGCGACCTGTCGGTGCCCAGCGTCAGGCAGGCCGCGAGTCCGAGACACAGGGCGAGACCGAGGAGCGAGGTCTCGAAGCCGCGGTAGAGCCAATCCATGGCGGTCCCCTTGCACGAGGCACCGCCAGAATGCGCCGGTCGGGTTAACGGATCGGTGTGCGGCGTCACCAGCCGGAGGCGACGAGGGCGGCCCCGGCGGCGATCAGAGCGACCCCGGTCCAGGCGGCGAGGCTGAGCGTTTCGCCGAGCAGGCTCGTCCCGAGGATCGCCACAAGCACGACGCTGAGCTTGTCGAGGGGCGCGACCCGGGCGGCATCGCCCAGCGACAGCGCCCGGAAGTAGCACAGCCAGGACGCCCCGGTGGCGAGCCCGGACAGGATCAGGAACACGAGGCTGCGGCCGGAAATCTGCGCCAGCCCGCTCGCCTGCCCGGAGGCGACGACGATCAGGCCGGCGAAGATCAGGATGACCGCCGTGCGCACGAGGGTCGCGACGTCCGACGGGACGCCCGACACGCCGAGCTTGGCGAGGATCGCGGTGAGCGCCGCGAACCCCGCGGCGGCGAGCGCCCAGAAGCGCCAGGATTGCAGCAGGTGGCTCACGGGCTTTCAGAGAGCGCCGCTATGCAGCGTGCCCTTACGCTGAGCCCCGGGTGGCATTCGGCTGATCCTGCATGCGCCCGGAAGAAGGCGGCGCGATTCATTCTGCGCCGCCCTTTCCCGAACAGGTTGAGCGTCATCGGAACCTGATCTCGGATCCCGCACACCTTCCACGAAGCGGCCCTCCGCCCCCGCACCTCACAGCAGCTTGTCGACCGTGATCGGCAGATGACGCACCCGCTTGCCGGTGGCGTGGAACACCGCGTTGGTAATCGCCGCCGCGGTGCCGACGATGCCGATCTCGCCGAGGCCCTTTACGCCCAGCGGATTCGCCTTGTCCTCCTCGTCCACGAAGATCACGTCGATGTCGTAGATGTCGGCGTTTACCGGCACATGGTACTCGCCGAGATTGTGGTTCATGAACCGGCCGACCCGGTGGTCGAGCATCGACTCCTCCTCCAGCGCCGAGCCGATCCCCATCACCACGCCGCCGAGGATCTGGCTGCGCGCCGTCTTCGGGTTCAGGATCTTGCCGGCCGCGATCGCCGAGACGATGCGTGTGACCCGAACCTGCCCCAGTTCCTCGTCGACCTTCACCTCGGCGAAGATCGCCGAATGAGTGTAGGCCTCGTAGGCCTGATTGAAGTCCTTGTCCGGGCCGGCTTCCTCGACCGCCTCGACCTTGTCGACGCCTGCCGCCTGCAGCACCTCCACCAGGGCAACGCTGCGGCCCGGATCGCCGGCGACCGCAATGCGGCCGTCCGCGAACACCGCCCGATCGAAATCGACATTGGCGAGCGGCGAGTGTTCCATCGCGCGGGCGAGCTTGAACACCTGTTCGCCGACGGTGCGGCAGGCCTTCATCACGGCGGTGCCCGAGGAAGCCGCCGTCCATGAGCCGCCCGCGACCGGAGCCTCGGGCAGGCGGGTGTCGCCGAGCTTGGTGGTGACCGACTCCATCGGCAGGCCGAGCGTGTCGGCGGCGATCTGGGTCAGGATCGTGTAGGTGCCGGTGCCGATGTCGCCGGTGGAATTGCCGACCGTCAGGCGGCCGTCCGGCGTCAGGGTCGCGATGGCGCTCGACTGCATCATCATCGATTCCCAGATGCCGGTGGCTACGCCCCAGCCGACCAGCTCCCGTCCCTCGCGAGTGGCGCGCGGCTCGGGCTTACGCTTCGCCCAGCCGAAGCGTTCGGCGCCGAGCGCGAAGCAGCGGCGCAGCTCCTTCGAGCCGAACGGCTTGCCTTCGGCGGTGGCGTCGGATTCGGCGTAGTTCTTCAGCCGCAGCGCGATCGGGTCCATCCCGATCGCGTAGGCGAGTTCGTCCATGGCGGTTTCGATGGCGAACACGCCGGTGACCGCGCCGGGGGCGCGCATGTCGCCCGGCGTCGGCGTGTCGAGCTTCACCAGCCGGTAGCCGAGGGCGACGTTGTCGCATTTGTACAGGACGCCCGACCAGTTGACGACGACCTCCTGGTAATCCTCGTACTGCGAGGTGCCCTGGACGGCGTCGTGCCGCAGAGCCGTCAGCGTTCCGTCCGGCTCGGCGCCGAGCGCGATCGTCTGCAGCGCCTCGGACCGGTAGGTGAAGCTCCACATCTGATCGCGGGTCAGGGTCACGCGGACGGAGCGCTTCAGCTCCTGCGCGGCCAGCATCGCCAGGAACAGCTGGTACTGCGGGCGCAGGCCCGAGCCGAAGCCGCCGCCGAGATAGGGGTTGAGCACCCGCACCTGATCGGGCTTCAAGCCGAAGACGTTGGTGAGATACTGGTGGCTGTTCGAGACGCCCTGGATCTTGTCGTAGACCGTGTAGGTCCCGTCCTGCTCCACAACGACGGTGGAGGCATGCGGCTCCATCGGGTTGTGGTGCTCGTCGGCGAGGCTGTAGGCGCCCTGCACGCGGACCGGTGCGCTGTCGAAAGCCGCGTCGGCGTCGCCCCAGGGCTTCGGCGGCGGCTTGATGCCCTGGCGCTTGCCCGGCGGGTCGTAGGCGGTGCCGCGCAGAGCCCCCAGGTCGGTCCGCGGCTCCTGCGCCGCGTAGGTCACGTGGACCAGTGATGCGGCGTAGCGCGCCGTTTCGAAATCCTCGGCCACCACCAGGGCGACCGGCTGGCCGCTGAAAGCGATCAGGTCGTCGTAGAGGGCGCGGAACGGCGAGCCGGGGGGCGCCACCTGATCCTGGAAGTTCTTGTCCCGCCACGCGGTGCGCGGCCGATTTTCGTGGGTGAGCACCTTGAGGACGCCCGGCACCGCCTCGGCCTTGGTCGCGTCGATCGCCGCGATCCGGCCCTTGGCGATGGCGCTCGACACCACGTACCCATAGGCGAGGTTGGGGGCGGCGAACTCGCCCGCGTATTTGGCGAGGCCGGTAACCTTGGCGGGGCCGTCGATGCGGCTGCGCGGGGTGCCCACGAAGGTGTCGCGGCCGGTGGAGCTGAAGGTCTGGGTCATGGCGGGCCTACTGGATGCGCTTGTCGCTGAGCGACTGGGGCGTGCCGGCAGCGGCCTGTTCGAGGCCGCGCACAATGGCTCGCCGGGCGAGATCGATCTTGAAGCCGTTCTCCGATTGCGGCTTCGCCTCGGACACGATCAGGTCGGCCGCCGCCTGGAAGCTCTCGCGCGTGGCGGACTTGCCTTCGAGCAGGGCCTCGGCCTCGCGGTTGCGCCAGGGCTTGTGGGCGACGCCGCCGAGCGCGAGGCGCGCGGTCTTCACCCGGTCGCCGTCGAACTCCAGGGCCGCCGCCACCGAGACCAGCGCGAAGGCGTAGGACAGGCGATCGCGCAGCTTCAGGTAGGTGTAGTGCTGCGGAAAGCGGCTCTCCGGCAGGTCGACCGCGACGATGATCTCGCCGGGGGCGAGATTGGTGTCGGTCTCGGGCGCGTCGCCCGGCAGGCGGTGGAACTCCGAGAACGGGATCGAGCGGTCGCCCTGCGGCCCGCTCACCTGCACGGTGGCCTCCAGGGCGGCCAGCGCGATGCACATGTCGGAGGGATGGGTGGCGATGCAGTTCTCGCTCGTCCCGAAGATCGCGTGGATGCGGTTCATCCCGCCGATCGCCGGGCAGCCGGAGCCGGGCTCGCGCTTGTTGCAGGCGGTGGCCGTGTCGTAAAAGTAGTAGCAGCGGGTCCGCTGGAGCAGGTTGCCGCCGGTCGAGGCCGCGTTACGCAGCTGCGCCGAAGCGCCGGCCAGGATGGCGTTGCGCAGCAACGGATAGCGCTCAGCGACGCGGTCGTCGTAGGCCACCTTCGCGTTGGTGGCGAGCGCTCCGATCCGCAGGCCGTTCCCGTGAGCCTCGATCCTGTCGAGGGGCAGGCGGGTGATGTCGATCAGCCGGCCCGGCTTCTCGACGTCGTACTTCATCAAGTCGATCAGGTTGGTGCCGCCCGCGATGAAGCGGGCACCCGCCCCAAAAGCCTGCACCGCCTCCGCCACTGTGCCGGCGCGGACGTAATCGAAGCGGTTCATCGGGCGCCTCCCTGCATGACGTCCTCGATGGCGTCGACGATGTTGGTGTAGGCGCCGCAGCGGCAGATGTTGCCGCTCATCGCCTCGCGGATCTCATCGCGGGTGTGGGCGTGGCCCTCGTTCATCAGGCCCACCGACGAGCAGAGCTGGCCCGGCGTGCAGTAGCCGCACTGGAAGGCGTCGTGCTCGATGAACGCCTCCTGGATCGGGTGGAGGGCGTTGCTGCCCGCCCGGTCGCCGAGGCCGGCGAGGCCTTCCACCGTGGTGATCTCGGCGCCGTCCTTCATCACGGCGAGGGTCAGGCAAGAATTGACCCGGGTGCCATTCACCAGGACCGTGCAGGCGCCGCACTGTCCGTGGTCGCAGCCCTTCTTGGTGCCGGTGAGATCGAGCCGTTCGCGCAGCAGATCGAGCAGCGTGGTCCACGGGGCGACCTGCAATTCGCGCCGTTGCCCGTTGATCGTGAGCATGATGCCAATGGGCGTATCCGCCGACACGGGCGGCTGGTTCTTAAGGCGCATGGCGTGTCCATGGTGCGGGGCGGCGGGTTCTGTCGATAACCGTTCCAATCTGCGCCCGTTCCGGGGCAGCGATTCTCGGTCTCGGATCGGACGCCTGTGGCTGCGGATTCGTGGGGACGCGGTGTCGCTCTGCGACGTCTTCGTGTGCTGGATCCCGGATGAGGTTCCGTTTCACTCCACCTGTCCGGGCAAGGCGACAGTGCAACATGAAGCGCGACGCCCCCTCCCGGGCGCATGCCGCGCCAGCGGAATGCGACCCGGGATCCAGCACAAGACGCGCCGCGCAGCGGCTCCAGATCCAATCCATCGGCCGCCCGACATTGCCGCCCGCACCCCGCCTCGGCTAACCCTCGTCCCGCGAGAAAACCCCGGAGCCCCCGATGGCCGCGCTCGACGCGATCCTCAACGACATCGACGCCGATCTGGAGAACGCCCTGGAGCGGCTGTTCGCCTTCCTGCGGATCCCGTCGATCTCCACCGATCCGGCCTTCGCCGGCCCGTGCCGGGAGGCCGCCGCCTGGCTGGCCCAGGATCTCACGGCGCTGGGCTTCGAGACCTCCGTGGAGGAGACGTCGCTCCACCCGGTGGTGTTGGCCCACAAGCCGAAGCCCGGGGCGCCGCACGTCCTGTTCTACGGCCATTACGACGTGCAGCCGGTCGATCCCCTCGACCTCTGGACGACGCCACCCTTCGAGCCGCACATCGCCGACGACGGACAGGGCGGAAAAAAGATCGTCGGGCGTGGCGCCTCCGACGACAAGGGTCAGGTGATGACCTTCGTGGAGGCCTGCCGGGCCCATATTGCCATGAGCGGTGAGCTGCCCTGCGGCGTGACGATCCTGATCGAGGGCGCGGAGGAGAGCGGATCGCAGGGCCTGCCCGAATGGGTCGCGGCCAATCGCGAGAAACTCGGCTGCGACGTGGTGCTGGTCTGCGACACCACCATGTGGAACCGCACCACCCCGGCCATCACCTCGTCGCTGCGCGGCCTCGCGTATTTCGAGGTGACGGTCACCTGCGCCGACCGCGACCTGCATTCGGGCTTCTTCGGCGGCGCGGCGCGCAACCCGATCCACGTGCTGTCCAAGATCATCGCCGACCTGCACGATGACGACGGGCGGGTCACGATCCCGGGCTTCTACGAGGGCGTACACGAGCGCCCGCCGGAGGTTCTGGAGCAGTGGCGCGGCCTCGGCCTCACGCCCGAGACGCTGCTCGGTCCGATCGGCCTGAAGGAGCCCGCGGGCGAGCGCGGCCGGCTGCCGATCGAGCTGGTGCAGTCGCGCCCCTCCTGCGACGCCAACGGCATCATCGGCGGCTACACGGGCGAGGGCACCAAGACCGTGATCGCCTCCACGGCCTCGGCCAAGGTCTCGTTCCGCCTCGTGGACGATCAGGACCCGAAGCGGCTGGCCGAGACGTTCGAGGCCTTCGTGCGGGCACGGATCCCTGCCGATTGCAGGGTCGAGGTCATCACCTACAAGGGTTCGCGGGCGATCACCCTGCCGTTCGACATGCCGCAGCTCGGCGCCGCCAAGGCCGCGCTCGCCGAGGAATGGGGCGTGCCGGCCGTGACCGTGGGGGCCGGCGGCTCGATCCCGATCGTGGGCGATTTCAAGCGGATCCTCGGGCGCGACACCCTGCTGATCGGCTTCGGCCTCGACGACGACCGGATCCACTCGCCCAACGAGAAGTACGATCTGACGAGCTTCCACAAGGGCACGCGCTCCTGGGCGCGGATCCTCACGGCCCTCGGCCAGGGCTAAGGCCTCAGCGCGCCGTCGCCCGCATCTTCGCGTCGATCCAGGCCCAGAGGGCCCGGATCTCCTCGGCGGCCGGGCCGCCGGGCGCGTATTCCGTCACACCGAGGCCTGTCGCCAGGGCGTCCTGGTGGTCGACCCGGTGGATGATGCTCGGCTCCGCCAGCACGCCCAGCCCGTGCAACTGCTCGGCATAGGCGCTGGTGCGTGGCGAAGGCAGCGGCGGACACTGGTTCAGCACCAGGGCCAGCCGCCCGCGCAGGCCGAGGCCGACCAGCGCCTTGAGCGTCGGGCGCGCCGCCACGATGTCGAGCCGCGAGGGCCGCACCGGCAGCAGCGCGAAATCGGCCGCCTTCAGGGCCGGCGCCAGCCCCGCGGAGCTACCGGCGGTGTCGAGGACGGCGAGCGTCGTGCCCTGCTCGGCCAGTTGGTCCAGGATCGCCGGGAGCTGCCCGATCTCCCAGGGCTGGACCCGATCGACCGCGACGGATCGCTCCGTCCGGAGGGCGCCCCAGCCCGCCAGTGAGTTCTGCGGGTCGAGATCGAGCGCGGCCACGCGCTCGCCCGCCTCCGCGGCGGCGACCGCCAGGGAAGCGGCCAGCGTCGTCTTGCCGGTGCCACCCTTCTGGACGGCGATCGCGAGGATCCGCAGCGGCCGAACGGCTGGCTGGGCCGAGGTCTCGGGCTCGATCCCGGATCCTTCAGGATCCATGCATCCCACCTGTCGATCGCCTGTGTTTCGGACGTGCCATCGCGGAACCGCCGCCTCCATCCACCGGATTTTGGCAGCCGTGTCCCGGAGCCCGAACTGCGGCCCCGGCTCGGCGACTCGCGCACGCGCGATCCCGCTTCGATGATGGTATTCCGGACTTCATGACGACGAGACTGTGAACACCCTGAGGCCGGCGGCCGGCCCTCGGATCGAATCAAGAGCGTGGAAAGAGAAGCGCCCGGGTCGAGACCGGCAGAACATCAATCCCAGCCCGACCGTGATCTTTTTGAAGACCGTGACCCGCGCTCACGGAACCTCGGTGACCTGACCATCGCAGCACCGATACTGATTGGTCTATAACGTCACCGATGCAAGTTCGTCAACCCGCTCAACCAATACGCGATACATTCTAAATCAAATTCCAAGTCAATTATTGAGCCAAGCATCTTACTTATCCAAAAGATTTATATTATCCAAAGATCGTGAAAACGAGTACGGCCACAAAATCTAGGGGATGCATCTGATGTGTTGACGAGAACGTATGTGTCAGCAGCCGCGGTTGCGGATCACCGCTGCACGCTGCGATCGAACCGGGTCCGACTGCATCCGGATGATCTACGGCCGCTTGGGCCGCCCCCTTTCCGGCACGCCATGACCGACCTCTCGCACGACCCGGACTTCTTCGCCGTGCTCACCGGCAGCTATGCGCGGCGTCTGGGCACGCCGCTGGTGCACGAAGGGGCGGCCGCGGCGTGGCTCTACGGGCAGGCGCCGTTCGCGGTCCTGGCCCATGACGGAGGCGCGGATCCGCGCTTCGTCTACGCCAACCAGGCCGCACAGGTCTGTTTCGGATACAGCCGCGAGGAACTCGTCGGCCTGCCCTCGCGGCTCTCGGCGGAAGCGCCCGAGCGCGCCGAGCGCCAGCGGCTGCTCGATGCCGTAACCCGGGACGGATTCACCCGCGGCTATCGCGGCCTGCGCATCGCCAAGGACGGACGGCGCTTCTGGATCGAGCGAGCGGTGGTCTGGCAGCTCGATCGCAACGGCGTGACGGTTGGGCAGGCGGCGACGTTTTCCGAGTGGCGCGACGCGTAACGGGATCGCCCCTCGGAACCCGCCCGGCGCGCTACCGCAAGGATATCGCGGCGCTCTGCGCGGTCGTGATTAACTTGCCCTGCTCCCTCTTGTCGGCCCGGCAATCCTGCCGCTCGCAATAGCCGTCCGCCTCGGTCACGATCGGGGCGGACGCCTGATAGGCGGCGATGTAGCGCTTGATGGCGCCATCGGGCTCCGGCATCGCGGGTGGCTGCGCCGTCGCGGCTTCCGCCTTCGCAATCTCGACGCGCCTATCGTAGAGCCCGTAGAGGCCATGGATGACGCGCTCACGGCCCGTCGGGCCTGTCTTCATGTTGACCCAGCTTCGATAGCGGCTGAGCTATTCCTGTGCCCGCAGGGTGCGGTTGAGGAGTACGACATAGGCGTTGAGCTTGCGGATCGTAGCCTGTTCGAGGCTCACGCCGGGCTTGTCCGTCTGCTGGGCCGGTACCGGCGTCTGCGCGAGAACCGGCGAGCCGGCGAGTAGCGCGGTCAGGATCACCCAGGTCGTCGCTTTCATGGGCCGGTTGCGTCCCCCCGATTCGTGCGACCGGTTTAGCCGGCCAGCGACTTAGGGACCACGATTCGACGCCGGAACGTGGATTCCGACCCTGCGTTTATGGAAGGCCGTCAGGCCCGCCCCTCGTGCACGGCGTGGCAGGCGACGCCGTCGAGCAGGGGCGGCACCTCGGTGCGGCAGCGGTCGTTCGCCAGCGGGCAGCGCGGGTTGAAGGTGCAGCCGGGGGGCGGATCGATCGGGTTCGGGATCTCACCGGAGACCGGCACCCGGGCGCGGCCGACATGGGCGAGGTCGGGCACCGCGTCGAGGAGCATCCGCGTGTAGGGATGGCGGGGCGCCGCGAACAGGTCCTGGGCGGTGGCGACCTCCACGAGGCGGCCGAGATACATCACCCCCACCCGGGTCGCCATGTGGCGGACCACGGCGAGGTTGTGGGAGATGAACAGGTAGGTCAGCCCCAGCCGGTCCTGCAGGTCGCGCATCAGGTTCAGGATCTGCGCCTGCACCGAGACGTCGAGCGTCGAGGTCGGCTCGTCGCCGACCAGAAACTCGGCCTGGCTGGCCAGCGCCCGGGCGATGGCGACCCGCTGCCGCTGGCCGCCTGAGAATTCGTGCGGGTACTTTTTTGAGTCATCCGCGTGAAGCCCGACGAGGCCGAGCAGCTCGCTGACCCGGGCGCGGATCGCCCCCTCGCCGTGGATCAGGTTGAAGGCCCGGATCGGCTCGGCGATGATCTTTCCGACCCGCCAGCGCGGGTTCATGGACGCGTAGGGATCCTGAAAGATCATCTGGATGCGCGCGCGCAGGCGTCGTCGGGCGGCGGCCTGGCGCGGGTCGGTCATCGACACGCCGGTGATCGTCACCTCGCCGGCCGAGGGCGGCAGCAGGCCGACCACCATCCGGGCCACGGTCGACTTGCCGGAGCCGGATTCGCCCACGATCGCGAAGGTCTCGCCCTTCTCGATCGCGAAGCCGACCCGGTCCACCGCGGTGAGGAATTTGCGCGGCTCGCGCTCGATCACCCGGTTGAGCCAGGGTTTCGAGACATCGAACAGCCGGCGCAGGTCGGTGACTTCGACGTAGGCGCTCACGCCGCTTGCTCCGCTGCATCGTAGAGGTGACAGGCGACCCGGCTCGCATCGACCGGGATCGGCTCCGGCCGCTCGACGCGGCACCGCGCAAACACCTTCGGGCAGCGCGGGTTGAAGGCGCAGCCCTGCGGGATGGCGGTGAGCCGCGGCATCGAGCCGGGGATCTGGCTGAGCCGGTCCGCCTCCTGCGACAGGGTCGGGATCGCCCCCATCAGGCCGACCGCATAAGGATGGTGGGGCTTCGCGATCACCGAGGCGACCGGGCCGATCTCGGCCACCCGCCCGGCATACATCACCGCAACCCGGTCGGCCGCCTCGGCAATGACGCCCATGTCGTGGGTCACCAGCATCACCGCGGTGCCGTGCTCGCGACAGAGGCGCTTGAGCAGGGTGATGATCTGGGCCTGGACCGAGACGTCCAAAGCCGTGGTCGGCTCGTCGGCGATGATCAGCTCCGGTTCGGCGGCGAGCGCGAGCGCGATCACCACCCGCTGGCGCATGCCGCCGGAGAATTCGTGCGGGTAGCCGTCGATCCGCCGCTCGGGCGCCGGGATGCCAACCTCGGCGAGCAGATCGATGGCGCGGGTGCGGGCGGCCCGGCCCGACAGGTCGGTGTGGGTGCGCAGGGTCTCGACGATCTGGTCGCCGACCCGGAACAGCGGATCGAGCGAGGTCAGCGGATCCTGGAAGATCATGCCGATGCGCCGGCCCCGCACCCGCCGCATCGCTTCGGATGAAAGGTTGTCGATGCGCGCGCCGCGCAAGTGGATCTCGCCGCCGGCGATCCGGCCCGGCCGGTCGATCAGCCCGATCACCGCCGAACCGGTCACCGACTTGCCCGCGCCGGACTCGCCGACGACGCCCAGGATCTCGCCGCGGCCGATGTCGAACGACACTCGGTCGATGGCGGTGAGCGGCCCGCGGCGGGTGTCGAACGCGACCGTAAGGTCGCGCACGGAAAGGATGGTTTCGGTCATGATGTCTGGACCTGCCACGCGCCCTCCCTCCCCCCTCTGCGGGGGAGGGAGACGCGGCGGTGGCCGGCTCGCACTTGATCACATCCACCATCATTGCAGCTTCGGATTGAGCGCGTCGCGCAGCCAATCCCCCAGAAGGTTGATGGCGATGACCAGCCCGGCGAGCGCCACGCCCGGGAAG
>NZ_JAKSYH010000075.1 GCF_022829295.1 Methylobacterium sp. J-088 | reverse complement strand
ACGCTGTTCCGGCCTCATCGATGAATGGGGTTGCGGCACGACGAGGCGCGTCGCCCTCTCACTCGGCGGGGGAGGGTGGGCCGGCCGTCAGGCCGGGTCGGGAGAGGTGAACCCGGCTTCCGAAAAGGCGGAGCCGTTGTGCTGGCTACAGCCTCCCTATGCACCGTCGCTCCCCTCTCGCGGGACTTCCTCCCGGCCCGACCCCCTTCGGGGGCCGCCCTCCCCGCAAAGGGGTGAGGGAGGGGGCGTGTCCAATCCAGAACCTGGCTAAACCTCAGCCGTGGACCAGCACGTTCCGGAACTGCCACGGATCGCTGGTGTCGATGTCCTCCGGGAACAGCCCCGGGCGGTCGGTGAGCGGCGTCCAGTCCGTGTACACGCCCACGACCGGGCCGAGATACGGGGTCTGGACCTCCAGGCAGCGGCGGAAATCCATCTCGTCGGCCTCGACGATCCCGGCTTCGGGGTTCTCCAGCGCCCAGACCATGCCGGCGAGCACCGCCGAGGTCACCTGCAGGCCGGTGGCGTTCTGGTAGGGGGCGATCCGGCGGGTCTCCTCGATGGAGAGCTGCGAGCCGTACCAGTAGGCGTTCTTCTTGTGGCCGTAGACCAGCACGCCCAGCTCGTCGATGCCGTCGACGATCTCGGTCTCGTCGAGGATGTGGTGCTGCTCCTGCACCTTGGCGGCCTTGCCGAACATCTCGTGGAGCGACAGCACCGCGTCGTCGGCCGGGTGGTAGGCGTAGTGGCAGGTCGGCCGGAACACCGCCTGACCGCCCTCGCGCACCGTGTAGTAGTCGGCGATCGAGACCGCCTCGTTGTGGGTCACGAGGAAGCCGAACTGCGAGCCGGCGGTCGGCACCCAGGTGCGCACGCGGGTGTCGGCGCCCGGCTGGAGCAGGTAGATCGCGCAGCGCGAGCCCTTCTCCTGCTCGCGGGCATTGTCGGGCTTCCAGGTCTCGTGCGTGCCCCAGCCGAGCTCGGCGGGCTGGTTGCCCTCTGAGACGAAGCCCTCGACCGACCACGTGTTGACGAAGACGCCGCGCGGCTTCGGATTCTTGGCGCGCTGGGTATCGCGCTCGGCGATGTGGACGCCCTTCACGCCCAGATCCTTCATCAGGCCGGCCCACTCGGCCTTGGACCTGGGCTCCGGCCGCTGCAGGCCGGTATCCTGGGCGATGTTCAGGAGCGCCTGCTTGACGAACCACGAGACCATGCCGGGATTCGCGCCGCAGCACGAGACCGCGGTGGGGCCGCCGGGCTTCTGGGTGCGGGCGTCGAGGATGTCCTGCCGCAGCGCGTAGTTGGTGCGGTCGCCCTGGCTCTTGCTCTTGTCGAAGTAGAAGCCCGGCCAGGGCTCGGCCACCGTGTCGATGTAGAGGGCGCCGAGCTCGCGGCAGAGCTCCAGAATGGCGCGCGACGAGGTGTCGACCGACAGGTTCACGCAGAAGCCCTGGCCGCCGCCCTCGGTGAGGAGCGGGGTGAGCACCTCGCGATAGTTCTCAGGGGTCAGCGCCACCTTCTCGAAGCGCAGTCCGTGCTTCTCGGCGAGCGCCCGGTGGGTGTCGACCGGGTCGATCACCGTGAAGCGGGCCTTGTCGTACGCGAAATGGCGCTCGATCAGGGGCAGGGTGCCCCGGCCGATCGAGCCGAAGCCGATCATCACGATGGGGCCGCTGATGCGGCCGTGGATCGGGTGACGGGACGGCTGATCGGTCATACGGAAAATCCTCGGATCTGGCGGACGCGGCGGGCGTCCGCGCGGTCTGGCCAGCGGGCGGGTTATGGCGCGCATGTGACACTGCGGCGACAGGTCCACGCATGCGCAGCGGCGCGGCCGTTGGGGCCGTCGCCGAAAGCGGCTCAATGGCGGCTCGCCTGGGTCCGGTCAACCATCCGCTGCATCGAGACGTAAACGCAACGTTGACGTGTCGGCTCGTCGCCATGAGCCATACGCATGATGCATCCGCGTCCCGACCTGTGGCCGGCGCGGACCGCATCCCTCATATTGCGATGCAACAAGGCCGCCGAGATGGCCACGCAGCCTGGGATTTTACGGAAACGTCCGAGCCACAGCCCGTCGGAGTCCGTCATGCTCGCTCTCATCACCTCCCGGATCCCCGGCCCGGTCACCGAGACCGTCGACCGCGATCCCGGCATCCTCACCCTCATGTTCGCCTGCGCCCGCGCGGTCCGCGGCGGCGCCGAGGTCGCGTTCGCCCGTCGCTGTGCCCTGGCCCGCGCCGTCGGCGGCCCCAACCCGCTCTGAGGTTTCGGACGCGGCGAGGCGGTTTCGGCGTCGGATCGGCCGGAGCAATTGCGTCGTCCCCGCTTGGGCTTTAGGCGGCTCTGCCGTTCCATGGCCTTGGGGGTTGTTGATTCCATGCCGACGATTCGCGCATTCCTGCGCTCCAGCCTGACCGTCACGCTGCTGCTCGCCCTTCCGTTGGTAGCGCCGCGGGCTCAGGATGCCGAGCCGGAGGCCGCCCCGGCCGAGGCGCCGCCGAAGGCCCGGCCGAAGCCCAAGCCGAAGCCTGCCGCTCCGAAGCCGGTGGCCAAGCCTGCTGCCACAGAGGCAACGCCGGCAACACCTGCCGCCGCCTCGGCGCCCGCCCATGCCGCGTGGCCCACGGGCGCCAACTCCGTGACCGAGAGCTACGGCGACTGGTCCATGACCTGCACGCATCCCGGGGAGAAGATCACCTGCATCGTCGCCCAGGCGCAGGGCGATTCGCAGACGGGTCGGCGCAAGTTCGGCATCGAATTCCAGACGCCGAAGGAGGGCCGCGCCGAAGGGATCGTGCTGATGCCCTTTGGCCTCTCGATCGAGCCTGGCATCACCTTCAAGCTGGATGACCAGGTCCTCGGCAAGGGCGCACCCTACAGCGCCTGCGGGCCGGACGGCTGCTTCGTACCGATCGGCTTCCCGACGCCGGCCCTCGATGGCATGCGGACCGCCAAGAAGCTGTTCGTGATCGGCCACAAGTCGGGCAGCAGCGATGACGCCACGATCACTGTTCCGCTGGAGGGATTCGCCCAGGCCCTCGACCGCGCCGTCGCCCTGAGCGGCTGACGGACAGAGCGATCCGGCGGATTTGCGGGTTACGGTTAAGGCCGCGTTAGTGGCCCCGCCGCAGGATGCCCGCGACATGTGGCGCCGCGCGCTGCGGCCCACAGCGCCGCGCGCCGGGATCGGATCGGCGAGGCGATGGGATCGGAGGGCGGGCGACCCCGGATCGGTCAGGGGCTCGGGCGGCGGCTGCTGCGCGGGTCGCTCCCGGTGCTCGCCCTGCTGGCGGTCATCGACCCGGCGCTGGCCGCCCGGCTGACCGGCGCCAAAGGCGCGGAGACCGGCACCGGTCCCGGTGGCTACGGCCGCATCGTGCTCACCTTCGACAAGCCGGTCATCGTCAAGGCGAAGCTCGCCGGCGGCGTGCTGCTCCTCGGCTACGGCGAGCGCGTCGGGCAGGGTCCCGAGCGGTTGGCCGAGGAAATGCCCGCCTACGTGTCGAGCGTGCGGCGCGACCCGGACGGGACCGGGTTGCGCGTCGCCCTGCAGCGGCCCTACCGGGTCAACCTGCAGATGGCCGGCGAGCGCATCTTCGTGGATCTGCTGCCGGAGGGCTGGGCCGGGTTGCCGCCCCCGCTGCCGCCCGAAGTGGTGGCCGAACTCGCCCGTCGCGCCAGGGTTGCCGAGGAAGCGCTCAAGGCCCGCATCCCCGAGCCGGTGCGCAAGCCCCTGTCGCTGGAATTGGCGCTCCTCCCGACGCTGACGCGCCTGTCGCTGCGGATGCCCGCGGAGGCCGTCACGACCCTCACCGCCGAGGGCAATACGACGCGGCTACGGGTCGTCGGCCCCTGGACCATCGACTCGTCCGGGACACGCGGGCGTCCCCGGCCCGGCATCGCCAAGCTGGCGACCGAGACCGATGCGACCTCGGCCAGCCTGCTCGTCACGCCCGAAGACGGATTCCAGATCGGCTCCGAGCGCGAGGACGGGGCCTTCCTCCTGGACGCCGTCCGGCGCAAGCCGGCGGAAACCGCCGGCACCGCCGTCGCGATACCCGGGCCGGCGACACCGGCACCGGTGGCTGCGGCGCCGGCCGTTCCCGCTCCTCCCTCCGCGCCGCCGGCTCGCGCTGAAGCGCCGGCCGTCGCCGAGCGTCCGCCGGCACCGCCGCCGATCCGCCCGGCCGGGTCCGGCCTGGTCTTCCCGTTCCATGCGCTGCCGCCAGCCGTGCTGTTCGAGCGCGGCGGTGTGGTCACGCTCGCCTTCGAGACCGCCGAGACGGTCCCGGCTCCGACCGGCCATCAGGGCCTGGTGCCGGTGGGAAGCCCCACCCGGACCGGACCGCTGACGATCCTGCGTTTCTCGGCACCCCAGGGCCGCTTGGTCGATCTCAACGCGGTCTCGACGGAGGGCGGCGTTGGCTGGGAACTCTCGGCGGGCGACGCCTTGAGCCCGAGCGATACGATCGACCCCCTGCGCAAGCCCGATAGCGCGGGCCGCATCGCGGTGTCCCTCGGCTTGCCCCGCCCGGGCTCGGCGACGTGGCTCGATCTCGACGGCGAGCGCATCGCGGTGGTCACGTCGGCGTCCCGGCGGCCGGTCGGCAATCCGAAGAACCGGCGGTTCGTGGATTTCGAGATCCTCCCGAGCCGGCACGGCCTCGCGGTGCTGGCCAGCGCCGACGACCTCGCGGTGCGCCCCGAACTCGACACGGTGACGATCGGCCGGACCGGGGGGCTCGCCACGTCGGCGACGGCGCGGAAGGACGAGGTCGCCCTGGCCGATCCGGGCACCCTCGCCATCACGCCCGAGGCCTGGAACCGGGCACGGTCCGGTGTGGTGCGCGATACCGTGCGCGGGGCGCTCGATGCCGCCGCGGCCGCCAATCCGGCCGATCGCGGCCCGGCGCGGCTCGCGCTGGCCCGCACCTATCTGGCCAATGGGCTCGATCCTGAAGCCCTGGCGGCGCTCGAAGCGGCGGCCGCCGACGATCCGCTGCTCGCGGGCCAGCGCGACACGGCCCTGCTGCGCGGCATCGCGCAGGTGCGGATGGGGCGCAACGCCGAGGCGTTGAAGGCTTTGTCCGTCCCGATCCTCGCCGGGAATCCGGAGGCGGCCCTGTGGCGGGCGATGGTCTCAGCCGGCGTTGGGGATTGGAAGGCCGCCGAGACCGGCTTCCTCAAGGTCCTGCCGCTGGCCCAGGAGTACCCCACGGATCTGGCGCAGACGATCCGCGCCGCGGCGGCGGAATCGGCGATCGAGAACGACGATGCCGAAACGGCCGCCGCCCGCGCCGGGGATGCCCGCGACCTGCCCCCCTGGATCCGCGACCGGCTGGCCCTGGTCCGCGCCCGCGTTTCGGAGGCGACCGGTCAGGTCAAGGCGGCGCTCGACGCCTATACCCGCCTGGAGAGGGAGGCGGTGCGTCCGGTCTCGGCCGAGGCAGCCCTGCGGGGCACCTTGCTCGCGCAATCCGCCGGCACGCTGACGCCGGAGGCCGCGACCGAGCGCCTGGAACGGCTCGCCCTGACCTGGCATGGCGGCCCGATCGAGGAGAGCATCACGGCCGGGGTGGCCCGCCTCCACCTCGCCGCCGGCCACTGGCGCCAGGCCTTCACGGCCGCGCGCCGGGCCAACGTCTTCGCGCCGAACGCCACGGCCTCGGTGGCGCTCACCCGCGAGGCGCAGATCGCCTTCGAGAACCTGTACCTCACCGACAAGGGGGAGAGCCTGTCGGGGGTCGAGGCCGTGGCGTTGTTCTTCGATTTCCGGGAGCTGAGCCCGATCGGGCGGCGCGGCGACGAGGTGGTGCGCCGGCTGGCCGACCGCTTGGTGCGCCTCGACCTTCTCGAACCCGCCGCCGATCTGCTGCAGTACCAGATCGACAACCGGCTCACCGGCCCGGCCCGGTCGGCGGTCGCGGCGCGGCTCGCCACGGTGCGGCTGATGGACGACAAGCCCCTGCAGGCGTTGAAGGTCCTCGATGCCACCGAGCTGCCGGAGTTGCCGGGCGAGCTGAAGCGTGCCCGGAACCTGATCCGTGCCCGCGCCCTCTCGGACCTGACCCGCACGGACCTCGCCCTTGAGACCCTCGAGGGAGAGGCCGGGCCGGACATCGAGCGCCTGCGGGCCGACATCTACTGGGGGGCCCGCCGCTGGCGCGACGCCGGCGAGACGCACGAGGCGCTGCTCGGCGAGGCGTGGCGGTCCGGCCAGCCGCTCGACGCGGCGTCCCGGGCCGATGCCATGCGCGCCGCGATCGCCTACAACCTCGCGGGCGAGGCGATCGGCCTGGAACGGCTCAAGGCGAAGTTCTCGGAGGCCATGGCGGCGAGCCCCGACGCGCGCACCTTCGCGCTGCTCACGGGCTCCGACCCGACCCGCAGCCCGGGCTTCCGGGCGGTGGCGGCCCAGGCCACCAAGGCCGAGACGCTGTCGGCCTTCCTGGCCGAGTACCGCAAGCGCTACCCGGACGCCGCCACCCCCGACCGGGGGAAGGCCAAGGCCGTGGGCGAGGGCGGTTCCGAGCCGCAGGGCGGTGATCGGCAGAGCAACGCCGAGACCCCCGGCACACCCCCGGGATGAGCGCGCGGCGCGTGATCGATCCCGACGCCTTCCTGGAGACCGAGGCCGGGCGCGTCTGGACGCCGGAGCGGAACGCCGAGGCATGGCGCCGGGCCTTCGCGGCGTTGCGCGACCAGCTGAAGGCCCGGACCGTCGAACGGCTGGTGGTGGTCTGCGGCCTGCAGGGAGCGGGCAAGTCCTTCTGGATCGCCCGCCAGGAACCGGAGGCCGGGACGGTCTATGTCGACGCGGCCCTGCCCGGCGCACGGCACCGCGCGCCGATCATCGACTGTGCCCGGTCCTACGGGATCCCCGTATCGGCGGTCTGGATCCGGACGCCGCTCGGCCGCGCCCTGGAACGGAACCGGCAGCGGCCCGCCGACCGGTGCGTGCCCGAGGCCAGCATCCGCTCCGTCGACCGCCTGTTCGAGCCGCCGACACCCGGCGAGGGCTTCGCCACGGTCCGGATCGTACAGGCCTGACGATGCCCGCTTGGGCGGCGTCAGCTCCCGTAGCTCTGCACCAGCGAGCCCGCCACCAGCGTCCATCCGTCGACCAGCACGAAGAAGATCAGCTTGAATGGCAGGGAGACCGTGGCGGGCGGCAGCATCATCATGCCGATCGCCATCAGCACCGAGGCGACCACGAGGTCGATGATCAGGAACGGGATGAACAGCAGGAAGCCGATCTCGAAGGCGCGCCTCAGCTCCGAGATCATGAAGGCCGGGGTGACGATCTCGAGACCGACATCCTCGGGCCCCTTCGGCGCCGGCACCTTGGCGAGGTCGAGGAACAGCTTGAGGTCCTTCTCGCGGACGTTCTTCAGCATGAAGGTCTTGAACGGCGCCGAGGCACGCTCGAAGGCCTGGGCCTGTGTGATCCGTCCGGCGATCAGGGGTTCGATCCCGGCGCTGTAGGCGGCGCGGCCCGTCGGCGCCATCACGAAGGCGGTCAGGAACAGGGCGAGGCTGACCAGCACCGCGGTCGGCGGCGCCGTCTGGGTACCGAGTGCCGAGCGCAGGAGCGAGAGCACCACGACGATCCGGGTGAAGGCCGTGGCCATCACCAGCACCGAGGGGGCGACCGCCAGGACGGTGATCAGCGCGACGAGCTGGAGGGCGCGCTCGGTGGTGCCGCCGGCGCCGAGGTCCAGGGTGACGCTCTGGGCAAGGGCGGGCGAGGCGGCGAGCAGCGGGATCGCGGCGAGGCCCAGGCCCAGGCGCCGGAGCCTGCGCCCCCGGCCGGGGCGGGTCGGGGCTGTCGGCAGATCGGGCATCGGGGTCACGAGCGGTCGCAGGTCGGCGCGGCGGGGCGCACGCCCTCGCGGCGGGCTTCGAGATTCTGCCAGACGAGGAGCGACGGCAGGCCCAGCACCACGTCGGGCACCCGGCGGGCGAGGGACAGGGCGATGGCCGTACCGGCATCGATGCCGAACAGGCCGCAGACCAGCACGAGCCCGCCCTCCTGCACGCCGAGCCCGCTCGGGACCAGGAAGGCGGCGGCCTTGATCGCCTGGCTCAGCGACTCGATCACCAGGATGTCGGTCAGGCCGACATTGTCGACGCCGATGCAGGTGAAGACGACGAGGATTTCGGTCGCGCCGAGGAGCCAAGCCAACGCGTGCAGGGCGACCGACTGGGCGAGCCGGCCCCGCCGCCCCGGCGCCCAGACGGCATCCAGCGCCCCCTGGATGCGCTGGCGCGGTTCGGGCAGGGCTTCGGTCTCGCGCACGAAGCGCCGGCCGAGGGCGGCGATCCGCTCTTCCAGGACGCGGACGATCCCGGTCCGCTGGAGCGCGAAAAACGCTGCGACGGCGATTGCCGCAACCGCGAGGGTGCGCAGCGTCCAACCGGCGAGTTCGGCCGCCTCCGCGCCCTCGACGCGGCTCAGGAGGCCGGCCCCGAGGCCTGCGAACAGGGCGAGCGTGCCGACCTGGAACAGGAGATCGGCCAGCACCGAGGCGGCGGCGAGCGAGCCGGCCACGCCCCAGAAGGTGAGGAGCCGCGCGCCCAGCACCTCGCCGCCCACCGAGGCGACCGGCAACAGGACGTTGATGCCCTCGCGCACGAAGCGCAGGATCAGGCAGGCCGAAGCCGGCGCCGGCGACAGCCCGTCGAGGATGCGCGCCCAGGCGATTCCGCACACCAACAGCACCAGCGTCCGCACCAGCGTGACGCTGAGGAAGCCCACGACGCCGATCCGGCCGAACGCCGTGGCCACCGCCTGGAGGTCGTTGGTCGCCACGAGCCAGATCGCGAAGCCCAGCCCGATCAGCGTGCCGAGCAGCGGCAGGCGGCGGACGAGGGCGCGGATGACCCGGCGCTTTCCGGATGGGCGCGCTTCCTTCACGGTCGCAGTGCGTGCGTGACGTGTCTGAAGGCGGGCACCAGGAGCGGCTCCAAGTTGTGCCGGTCAGCGCGCCGGCGGCGATTCGTCATGTGGTACCGCCGCTAGAACGGTATTGGGGCCGAATTCAGGGGACGGCCGGCGCGGCGGGATGGGTTGGAGGATGGCGGCGAGCGCCTCCGCCGGCCCGGCCTCGGGATCGAGCAGGATCACGCGGCCGGCCGCGAGGCTCGCACCGGTGGCGACCGCGATAGCACGCTTCGGGCACGGGCCGAGGCAACCCGACTCGACGATGCGGAGCTTCCTCCGGGTGCCCGACGCCTCCTGGGCGGCCTGTTTCCCGGCCTTCTTCAGGAGCGCGCGCACGGCGCTCGCGCGCAGGCCCTGCCGCTTGGCGCATTTGGAGCAGACCACCACGATGTCGGTGAGCTTGGTTTTGGCCGAGCGGCCGCCAGGCCGACCGGCAGCGGGACGATCGGCGTCGCCCGTTGAGCGTGGTTCTGTCATCATCCGGAGAAAGTAGGGCGTGATACCGGCATCGGGCTAGAGCCGTGCCCGATCGCGTCGCAATCGAGCGCGGCTCCAAGCTTTTGTTGTGACGCGCTCTCTTGCGCCGAACCGGTGTCCACTTCGGCGGAGAGCGCTCTCGGTCGCCCGTCGCCCCGCCCCGCAGGTCGACCCGGGCGCCATAAAAAGGGCCTAAAAGAACGGGATTCCGGTTCCGCGCACGGGCCGCCCCTTGGCCGGCGCCGCATCAGCGGAACCGGCGCAGACCCAGGAACACAGAGCGGATGAGCCTCGACGACGTCAAAGACGACACGCGCGAAAGCGAGATCGTGACGTTCGCAGCCCCGACGATGACCGAGCTGCGGCGGAGCGCGGAGACGATCCGGCCGGTTCCGGAGAAGCGCGGCGCCCAGGCTCTGGCCACCGCGATTCGCAAGCGCCTGGACTGGACCCAACTGCCCGGCCTGCGCCCGCGCCGGGAGGACACGTCGAGCTACGGCGCGCGGATCATCCGCCGCATCAGCTTGTTCGTCCTCTTGCCGACCCTCGTGGTCGGGCTGTACCTGTTCGGCTTCGCGTCGAACCAGTACGTCGCCGAGGCCCAGTTCACGGTGCGCGGCAACGTCGAACCGATGGAGAACATCTCCCTCGGCCAATACACGAACCTCATTCAGAAGCATAACAGCCAGGACAGCTTCATCGTCCGCGACTACATCGCCAGCCAGACCATGGTCGAGTCGCTCGAGAAGAGCATCGGCCTGTCCAAGATGTTCTCCCGCCAGGAGGCCGATTTCTGGACGCGGTTTGATCCGACCGACCCGATCGAGGATCTGACCCAGTATTGGCGCACGCACGTCATCGCGCATATCGACTCGATCTCGGGCGTGATCCGCCTGTCGGTTCGGGCGTTCACGCCCGAGGACGCCCTGACCATCGCCCGCGAAGTGGTCACGCGCTCCGAGGCGCTGATCAACGACATCTCGAAGCGCGCGCAGGCCGACATGGTCGTCCAGGCCGAGACCGACGCCAGAACCGCGCAGGAGCGCCTGAGCAAGGCGCACATTGCCCTGCAATCCTTCCGCAACCAGTGGGGGGTGATCGATCCGGTCAAGTCCGCCGAGGGGACGCTGGCAACCCTGACGCTGCTGAAGAAGGACAAGCTCAAGGCCGAGAACGACCTCCAGGTCCTGCGCAGCTCCAGCCTGGACGAGCGCTCGCGCTCGATCCAGACGCTCGTCGCCAACATCACGGCCATCGACCAGCAGATGAAGATCCTGCAGGACGAGATGACGAGTTCGGGCGCTGCGGGCGGCGCGAACCTGACCGAAGCGCTGCTCCAGTACGAGGGTCTGCTCGTCGAGCGGACGATCGCCGAGAAACTCGAGGAATCGGCCCATCTGCTGCTCGACCGGGCGCGGGTCGCGGCCTCCAAGCAGCATATCTTCCTGGCGACCTTCGTGCCGCCGGTCCTGCCGACGGATAGCCTCTACCCGGAGCGCGGCCACACGCTGCTGGTCGCGTTCTTCTGCTTCTTCGTGATCTGGAGCTCGTCCTCGCTTCTGATCGCGGGTATCCGCGACCAGAGAATGTAGGCGGCTGCAGCGCGCCTCTGGATCCGGGGCCGCCCGGTCTGTAGAGGGGGGCGGCCCGGCGGTCCCGGCGCCCGATGGAAGAGCGAAGTCTAACGGACCATGTCGGATTTCTCCGATCTTGTCGCGAAGGCGATCCAGCCGTCGATGACCCGGGAGGAGCGCGAGGCGGTCTACACCGTTGTGCGGCAGGCCGTGCTTCGCCTGCAGGAGCGGGAAGCGCTGCCGCCCAACGATCCGCGCGTCGCGCTCCAGCGCCATCTCGTCGAGGAGACGATCCGCGACGTGGAGGGTGACGTCGCCCGCTACGCCTCGCTGCGCAAGCTCGACGCGGCCTATGCCGCTCAGAACGAGAGCGATCAGGCGGCGAAAACCGGGCGTCGGTAGATCGCGCGCAGCCTGGAAGAATACGATCCGCGGGAGCCGCACCGATGCGCTTGGCGGGTGCGGAGCCGTCCTCCCGTGCGGGCTTCGAAGATCGATGAAGGCGGGTCGGAGACGCGCATCGCCTCCAGAACCCGATCCCTCTGATCGGCGCGGCCCTATCCGAAGGCTGCGCTCCGCACGCCGCCGGGCTCCGCTACGTCGAGGCCCGACGAGACGTACTCGTTGAGCTTGTTGCGCAGGGTTCGGATCGAGATCCCGAGGATCTTGGCCGCGTGGGTGCGGTTGCCCAGGCAATGGTCGAGGGTATCGAGGATCAGGTCGCATTCGACCTGCGCCACGGTCCGTCCCACCAGCCCGCGGGTCGCGGCCTCGGCTGCCTGCGCGGCGCGTGTCGCCGGGCCCTCCAAGGCGATCGTCTCGCCGTCCGGGGACAGGATCGCCTCGGGTCCGATCGCGTCGCCGGAGGCGAGCAGAACCGCCCGGTGCAGGGTATTCTCCAATTCGCGGACGTTGCCGCGCCAGGGGTTCTTCAGCACCAGCGCCCGCGCCTCGGCCGAGAGGGGGCGGACCGACACGCCGTTCACCGCGGCGTATTTCTTGGCGAAATGCGCGGCGAGTTCGAGGATGTCGGCCGGCCGCTCGCGGAGCGGCGGCAGCTTCAGGGCCACGACGTTCAGGCGGTAGAACAGATCCTCGCGGAACGTGCCCTTGCGGACCTCCTCGGCGAGGTTGCGGTTGGAGGTGGCGAGCACCCGGATATCGACCCGCACCGGGGCCGTGCCGCCGACCCGGTCGATCACCCGCTCCTGAAGGGCGCGCAGCAGCTTGGCCTGCAAGCGCACATCCATTTCGGAGATCTCGTCCAACAGCAGCGTGCCGCCATTGGCCTCCTCGAACCGGCCGATGCGCCGGGCGACCGCGCCGGTGAACGCGCCCTTCTCGTGGCCGAACAGCTCGGATTCGAGCAAAGCCTCGGGGATCGCCGCGCAGTTGACCGAGACGAAGGGCTTGCCCGCCCGGTTGGACTTCTGGTGGACGTGCCGGGCCAGCACCTCCTTGCCGGTTCCGCTCTCGCCGGTGATCAGCACCGAGGCTTCCGAGCGGGCGACCTGCTCGGCGAGCTTGACCACCCGCTCCATGGATGGATCGCGCCACACGAAGGCGGCGCGGTCGGTGGCGACCGCCTCCAGCACCGCGGCGATCATCTCGGGGTCGGGCGGAAGCGGAATGTACTCCTTGGCGCCCGCCCGGATCGCCGCCACGGCGGCCGAGGCGTCCGCCGAGACCCCGCAGGCGACCACGGGGGTGCGGATCCGTTCCACCTCAAGGGCTGCGACGAGGGTGGCGATCGGCAGCGACACGTCGATCATGATCAGATCGGCGCCGCGGGCGCGCAGCACGTTGAGGCCCTGCGGCACGGCATCGGCCTGCGTCACGGAGGCCCCGCGCTGCATGGCGATCTTCGAGGCGGTGATCAGTTCGCCGTTCAGCCGCCCGATTATCAGGAGCCGCATGGTTCGTTCCTCTCAGAGCTCATGGCGCGGACAGCCCCCGGCGCCCGCGTCCCAAAAATCACGCGCCCGGCCTACTCGCCCGGCCTACTCGCCCTTGACGATCTCGGTCATCGTCACGCCGAGCCGGTCCTCGACGAGAACGACCTCGCCGCGGGCGACCAGCCGGTTGTTGACGAACACGTCGATCGCCTCGCCGACCTTCCGGTCGAGTTCGAGCACGGCGCCGGGCGCCATCCGGAGCAGGTCGCCGATCGGCATCCGGGCGGAGCCCAGCACCGCCGAGACCATCACGGGCACGTCGAACAGCTGCTCGAGATCGGCGGCGGTCTTCGGCGTGGTCGGCGCGTCGCGGATCGAGCCGGCCGCGTAGTCGGTGTCGTTCTCGCCGAGCTGGGGCAGGCTGAAATCGTCGGACATCGGGCTTCCTTCAGGAATTCTGAGCCAGGCCGAGGGCGTCCAGAACCGCCGCCTCGATGCGGGCGCGCTCCCGCACGATGCCGCCGTCGGCCCATTCGATGCGGGCATCGCCCGCCGCCATCTCGGGGTCGCCGAGCACGACGAGGCGGCCTTCGTAGCCGCGCTCGCGCGCCAGGCGCTTCATCAGGGTCTCGGCCTCCTCGACCAGGCTGTCGTGGACCCGCACAACGAGGTGGGGCACGCCGCGCAAGTGCTGGAGGGCGGCGCGCGCCGCCTCGCCGATGCCGGCGAGCGGGGCCGCGTCGAGCGCGTCGCCGGCGACCTTCCGGGCGATCAGCATCGCCACCTCGACGGCCTGCACCTCGCGCTCGGCATCCCGGGCGTCGGCCTGGGCGATGAGGCCCGCCGCAGCCAGCGCCAGCCGGTTCAGAGCGTCGGCGAGCCGGCCCTGGATCTGCGCCTCGGCCTGGATGCGGCCTTCGTGGAGGCCGCGGGCATGGGCGTCCACCTCGGCGCGGGCGGCGGCCTCGGCGGCGCGCTGGGCCTCGGCGCTGGGACGCCCGCTGCGGAAGTCGTTTTCGAACAGGAACGGCTTGGCGCTCCGAGCGGTCTGGGCGCTCAATAGACCAGCTCCTCCTCGGCGCTATTCTTGGCGATCATGATCTCGCCCTTCTCGGCCAGGTCCTTGGCGATCTCGGTCATCCGCGTCTGCGCCTCGTCCACCTCCTTGAGGCGGACCGGGCCGAGGGAGGCCATCTCGTCCGTGAGGTTCTTGGCCGCGCGGGTCGACATCTGCTTCATGAAGAAGGCCCGGGTCGGCTCGTTGGCGCCCTTGAGCGCCCGGCAGAGCGTTTCGCCCTCGATCGAGCGCATCAGGGTCTGGACGCTGCCCGGATCGAGCTTCAGCAGATCCTCGAAGGTGAACATCAGCTCGCGGATGCGCTTGGCCGAGCCGCGATTCGCCTGATCGAGGGCTGCGAGGAAGCGACCCTCCGTCTGCCGGTCGAAGGCGTTGAACACGTCGGCCATCATCTCGTGCGCGTCGCGGCGCTGGGTCTGCGCGATGGTCGAGACGAACTCGACCCGCAGCGTCTCCTCGATGTGGCGCAGGGCCTCCTTCTGCACCGTCTCCATGCGCAGCATCCGGTTGAGGCAGTCGATCGCGAAATCCTCGGGGAGGATGGTCAGCACCTTGGCGGCGTAGTCGGCCCGCACCCGCGACAGCACCACCGCCACGGTCTGCGGGTACTCGTTGCGCAGGAACGAGGCGAGGATCTCCGGATCGACCTGGGCGATCGAGGCCCAGACCCGCTTGCCGGACGCGCCCTTGATCTCCGCCATGATCAGCGAGACCTGATCGCTCGGGAAGATCTTCAGGAGCAGCGCCTCGGTCCGCTCGAAGTTCGACGAGATGCCGCCGCTGTTGCTCAGCTTCGTCACGAACTCGATGATCAGCCGCTCGACGGTGGCGACCTCCAGCGTGCCGAGCTGGACCATCGCGTGGCTGACCTTCTTGACCTCCTCCTCCTCCAGCATCTGCCAGATCGGCGCGCCTTCCTCCTCGCCGAGCATCAGCAGGAGTGCGGCCGCGCGCTGCGGACCGGGCATGGACGCGAAGGAATCGCCGCCCACCGTCGCCAGGGTATTTGCCAGACCTGCCGCCATCGTGCTGCCCTCGACGCCCTACGCTACTCTTCCTGGATCCAGCCGCGCAGCACCTCGACGGTCTCGGCGGGGCTCGCCCGGACCATGTCGACCACGCGCTGGACGGTTTCGGCCTGGACCTGGCCGTTGATCTTGGCGAACTCCATCAGCCGGGCGGTGGGATTGTCCCGGTCGATCATCGTGATGGTCCCCCCCGCAGGCCCCGCGACCGCCGCGGCATCGGCCGCGATGCCCATGCCCCCCGCCGCGGCGAGCGATGGCGGGGCCGGCACCGGCGCCAGCACCTGCCGCAGCAGCGGGCGCACCACGGTGAGCAGGACGATCAGGGTCAGGAGCGCCAGCACGGCGAGCTCGGCCATGCGCAGCACATCCTCCTTGGTGGGGGCGAGCAGCGACTGGATCAGCGTCGGCTCGCTGAATTGCGGCAGGCTCGGCGCCTCGGCGAAGCGGAGATTGACGACCTCGATCTGATCGCCGCGGGCCTTGTCGAACCCGACCGCGCTGCGCACCAGGGCGGTGATCCGCTCGATCTCGGCGGGCGCGCGGGGGCTGTAGGTCTGCTTCCCGTCGGCCGTGGGCGCGTAGACGCCGTCGACCACCACGGCCACCGACAGGCGCTTGATCCGGCCGCCCTCGGCGATTTCGGTCTTGGTCACCCGGGAGATCTCGTAATTCGTGGTCTCCTCGTTCTTGTTGGTCGCGTCTTTGGGAGCCGGCGCCTTGTCGGTGGCGTTGGCGCCGGGCAATTCGTTGCCGACGCTGACCTGCCCGTCGGCGTTGCTGGTCTGCGAGGATTCGGTCCGCGTCTGGGCGGAGCGGACGACGCGGCTCTCGGGGTCGAAGGTTTCGGAGCGGCTCTCGGTCCGGTTGTGGTCGAGCTCGGCGTTGACCTGCACCCGGACCCGGCCCGGCCCGACGATGCCGGCGACCACATCCTCGATCTGGCCGCGCAGGCGCCGCTCCAGGCCGACCTGCCGGTCCTCGTAGCCGCCGGCGACGTCGGCCTCGGCGTCCCGGGCCCCATCCGCCAGCAGACGGCCGCGCTCGTCGACGATCGAGACCCGCTCGGGCTTCAGCCCCTCCACCGCGGAGGCGACGAGATGGCGGATCGCCCGGACCTGCCCGGCATCGAGGTCGCCCATCAGCTTCAGCACGATGGCGGCGCTCGGGCTCTCCCGGTCGCGCTCGAACAGGCGCCGCTCCGGCAGGACGAGGTGGACGCGCGCCGCCTGGACCCGGCCGATCGCCCGGATCGAGCGGGCGAGCTCCCCCTCCAGGGCGCGCAGGTGGTTCACGTTCTGCACGAAGTTGGTGGACGAGAACGCGTCGCCCTTGTCGAAGATCTCGTAGCCGACGCCGGCCTGGGTCGGGAGGCCCTTGCCGGCGAGGTCCATGCGCAGCTTGGCGAGGTCGCCCCGGGGTGCCAGGATCGTCTGGCCGGCCTCGCCCCGCGTCTCGTAGCGGATGCCGCGGCTGTCGAGGTCGCGGACGACGGACGCCGAATCCTGCATCGACAGGTCGGAGAACAGCACGCCCATGTCGGGGCGCGAGACCCGCAGGATGATGAACGCGAAGAAGCCGATGAGCGTGAGCGTCACCGCCGCCATGGCGGCGATGCGGGCCGGCCCGAGCTTCGTGACGAGATCGAGGACCGGCTTCACGGGCGGCTTCGCTGCACTCTGAACGCGAGGCGGGCCCTGGCGGCTCGCCCGGCAGAATTTGCCCAGGTCGTGGTTAGCGCGGCGTTAATGCCCGGACCTGCAGTTGCATGCAGCCGGTGGCCAGAGCCGTTCCCGGTCGCGAGGCGACCGTGCGCTGCTCTCAGCCTTTGCTTTGACGCGCCCTCTTGCGCCGAACCGGTGTCCACTTCGTCGGAGGTCGCTTTCAACGCCACGAAGCCGCGCCCGGGGTCGGGACGCGGCTTCGCGAGACTTCGGGACCTGTCGGCTCGGGCGAACTGGCCTATCCCTGAAGACGCCCGGATCAGTGCCGGTAATGTTGGATCCGTGTGGTCCGCAGACCGGCGAGCCCGTGCTGGTCGATGGAGAACTGCCAGCTCAGGAATTCCTCGGTGGTCAGGGTATAGCGCTTGCAGGCCTCCTCAAGGCTCAGGAGGCCGCCGCGCACCGCGGCCACCACCTCGGCCTTGCGCCGGATCACCCAACGGCGGGTGCTCGGGGGCGGGAGGTCCGCGATGGTCAAAGGACTGCCGTCGGGCCCGATCACGTACTTTACTCTCGGGCGGCTAGGTTCGGTCATGATACGCTCTACACTCGACTGACCTGTCGAGGCTTCAAGGTACTTGCGCCCGCTTAAGAGATGTTGAAGCGCGTCGCTCGAATGTGATTCGTTAAGCGCCACTTGTGGACAACCCGATCGTCTGCACACTCGACAGCGGCACTTTCTGCGAGCCGATCAGCAGAACCGGCGAAGAGCCGCTGAGATCGACTTCGTCCACCGTCCCCGACAGGCTGGTATCGACCGCGACGGTGGATCCGGTGGCGTCCGTGGCCGAGACCTTGATCGAATAGGTGCCATCGGGTGCGGTCAGACCGGCCGAGGTTTTGCCGTTCCACGTGTAGGCTTGGCTTCCGGCGGCGAGCGACGTCGCCTGCGTCGCCACGACGTTGCTGTTGGAATCGAGGATCGTGATCACCGCCTTCGAGGCGGCGCGGGCCGGGGTCAGCGTCCAGGCGGCCGAGCCGCCCGAGAGCTGCGAGGATGCCCCGCTCGCCGTTATGGTCTTGCCGATGTAGCTCGTCGCCGTGGCCGAGCTCGCCGATTGCGAGGCGGTGAGGATGTTGTCGAGGCGGTCATTGGTCTTGAGCTGCTGCTCGACGCCGGCGAACTGCACGAGCTGCTGCGTGAACTGGTTGGTATCCATCGGGTCGAGGGGGTTCTGATTCTTGAGCTGCGTGGTGAGCAGCGTCAGGAACTGCGTGAAGTTGCTGGCGATCTCGGTCGCGTTCCCGCTCTTCGACGCCGCGCTGGTGGCCGATGCCGTGCTGGCGAGGCCCGATATGCCGCTGGTCATGCTGGTCTCTCCCGTGCCGCGCCCAAGCGCGGGCGCACGATGATGGCGTGTCGTTCGGCGAGGGGCCGCCGCGCCTAGATCCTGATGTCGAGACCGCCGTAGCCGCGCAGCCATCGCGTCGGGGCGATCTCCTGCGGCGCCTCGGCCTGATCCCGGGTCCAGCCGGCCGAGCCCCCCTGGGGAGAGCCGCCCTGTTGGCCGTTGCCGCCGCCGGTCTGCGCGCTGCCGTCGCCGCGGAGGGACAGATTCAGGCCGCCGGCCGATGGATCGAGGCCGGCCTGCGTCAGGGCCTGTTGCAGCTGGTTCGCATCGCGCTGGAGCATCGCCAGGGTCTCCGGCCGATCGACCACGAGGTGCGTCGTGACCGTCCCGCGGGCCTTGTCGATCTCAAGCTTGACGTCGACCCGCCCGAGTTCGATCGGATCGAGCCGGATCTGGAAGGCGTTCGATCCGTTCAGCGAGCGCAGGCCGATGGTCATTGGGACCTGCCCGATCGGGATCGCCGGATCGGGCTGGGCGGGCGCTGTCGGCTGAACGGGTACGGCCTGCGCGGCGGCCGCGGACCCGGCGGATGCCGTCGCCGCCGGTAACCCGCCCGGATTGGCCAAGCCCGCCGCCTGCGGCGCAGGGCCGGCCGCACCGGAAGCGGAGGACTGGCCAGCAGCCTGACCGGCATCGGCCAGGGCGGCGAGGAAATCCGCGCCAGAGTTGGCCGCAGGCGTCGTCGGATCGCCCGTGCCGGTCTGAACGGTCGCGACTGGGCTGGCTCCCGGATTGACCGGCTCGGATCGCGCCGCGCCCGCCGCGGCCCCCTTCGTGCCGACACCCGGCCCGGCGATCCCCGTAACCGTCGTCTCCGGCGCAGCATCGACCGTGCCCGTCCGGGAGGGCGTTGGCGCTGGTCCGACAGAGGCCAAGAGGGCCGCTCCGGCGCCGGCCGGGAGCGTGGCTGTAATGCTCTCCTTGCCGGCCGTGTCCGGTTCCGGAGCCTGAGCTTTGGTCGTAGCGCTGTTGATGGTCGCGCCGCCCGACATCGCGGCAAGCAGGCTCAGCAGCGTGGCGGTGGGATCGGGAGGCGCAGCTTGCGCCGGGACCTCGACCTGGCTCGCCTGTGCCTGGGGTTCGGCCGGGGCGGGGGTATCGGCGTCCGTGACCGGCGTGTCGGCCACCGAATCCTGCACCGGCGTGCCGGCCGTTGCGACCTTCAGGGGGGCCTGTGCGTCCTGCGGGGTGGGCTCTGATGGCGCGCGCGGCGCCGCCGAAGCGGATGGCTCCGGGTGCGGAGCGGGCGCGGCAGCGGGATCCTCGGCGCGTGGAGCGGCTGCCGGTGCGGGCGTACCGGGCGTCACCGCGGTCGCGGCTTTCTTCGGCAGGGCGGCAGCCGAACGCGTCTCCGCAGTTCGGGCCTCGGCCTGCGCGGCTGCGTCGCGGTTCCGCTCCGAAACCGTCCGGGCGGCGTCGGTTTCCGCGCGCTGCGTCGCCTGCCGCGTCCGCGTCGCGTCGGCGGCATCGCGCTGGCCGGCCGAACGGGCCTGCGTGACTGCGGCGTCGTCCCGGATTCGGGCGGCGTCGAGGGCCGCGCCGAACCGGTCCTGCGTGGACGTGCCGGACCGCGCGGCGATGCCCGCCGCGTCCCAGCTCGTCCGCGTGGATGGGATCCACGCGGGCACGTCCAACCGATCCGTCGCACCGCTCGCCATTCCGGGCTCCTCTTGAGGGCGATGCAGCAAGGTGCGCGCCAACGATGCGCCGAGCTAAGAAACTGACAAATAGAAGTTTTTTTGAAATCGAAGGGCGGGCCCAAGGTCGAAGCTGCCGCCTGCCCGGCAGGATCTGCCGGGCGGCCGCACCGGAGCGGGCCGTTCACGCTGGAAAGCCGGGCGGACTCCCGCTATAGACGCCCCGTGCAGCCGGGAAGCTTCCGGGCAGGCGGCTGCGGATCCTCGTGATGAACGCCCTCGATCTCCCCAAAGCCCCCCACGAGACGCGCGTCGTCGTCGCCATGTCGGGCGGCGTCGATTCCTCCGTGGTCGCCGGGCTCCTGAAGCGCCAGGGCTTCGACGTGGTCGGCGTCACGCTCCAGCTCTACGACCATGGCGCGGCGAGCCATCGCAAGGGCGCGTGTTGCGCCGGGCAGGACATCCACGACGCGCGGGCGGCTGCCGAGCATCTCGGCATTCCGCATTACGTCCTCGACTACGAGGATCGGTTCCGCGACGCGGTGATCGAGAAATTCGCCGAGAGCTACCTCGCGGGCGAGACGCCGATCCCCTGCGTCGAGTGCAATCGCACGGTGAAGTTCCGCGATCTCCTGGGCCTCGCCCGGGATCTGAACGCGGACGCCCTGGCCACCGGCCATTACGTGGCGAGCCGGGCGCTGCCGGGTGGTGGCCGGGCGCTGCACCGCGCCCTCGATCCCGCCCGGGACCAGAGTTATTTCCTGTACGCGACCACCGCCGAGCAGCTGGACTTCCTGCGCTTCCCGCTGGGCGAGATGGAGAAGACCGCGACCCGGGCCCTCGCGAAGGACCTCGGCCTGTCGCTGGCCGAGAAGCCCGACAGCCAGGATATCTGCTTCGTGCCGCAGGGCCGCTACAGCGACGTGATCGCCCGCCTGCGCCCGGACGCGGCGCGGCCCGGCGAGATCGTCGACCTCGCGGGCCATGTCCTCGGCCGCCACGATGGCATCGTGCATTATACGGTCGGCCAGCGCCGGGGCCTCGGCCTTTCAGGCGCCGAGCCGCTCTACGTGGTGCGGCTGGAGCCGGATACCGCCCGGGTGGTCGTCGGCCCCCGGACCGCCCTCGCCACCGCCCGTATCCGCCTCTCGGAGCTGAACTGGCTCGGCGAGGGGCCGGCCGAAGCCGTGCGCGACCTCTCCGTGGCTGTGCGCGTGCGCTCGACCCGGCCGCCGCGCCCGGCGACCCTCACGGTCGGGCCGGACGGCACCGCCGAAGTGGTGCTCGCCGAGCCGGAGGACGGCGTGTCGCCGGGCCAGGCCTGCGCGATCTACGCGGATGACGGCCCCCGCGCCCGGGTGCTCGGTGGCGGCACCATCCGGCGCGTCGACGCGTTGTCGGCCCGGCCTCGCGAGGCCGCCTGATCTCAATCTCTGGAATGTCCGAACGATGCTGAGCGAGCCGCAGACGGCCGGGCCGAGCACGGCCCTGATGCGCAAGGCCTACGCGCGCTGGGCCCCCGTCTACGACGTGGTCTACGACAAGCTCACCGAGCCCGCCGCCCGCGCGGCCGTGGAGGCCGCCGCCGAGCATGGCCCGCGGATCCTGGAGGCCGGCGTCGGTACCGGGCTGGCGCTCGGCTACTATCCGAAGGCGAGTTTCGTCTGCGGCGTCGACCTCTCGGAGGACATGCTCAAGCGCGCCCGCGCCAAGGTCCGGCGCCGGAACCTGGCCCACGTGAAGGGGCTGCAGGTGATGGATGTCTGCCACCTGGGCTACGCCGATGCGAGCTTCGACGCCGTGGTGGCGCAGTTCCTGATCACCCTGGTGCCGGACCCCGAGGCAGCGATGTCCGAGTTCCTGCGCGTGGTGCGGCCCGGCGGTGGCATCGTGCTGGCCAACCATTTCGGCCAGAGCGACGGCCCCTTGGCCCGGGTCGAAGAGATCGTGGCGCCGCTCTGCACCAAGATCGGCTGGTCCTCGGACTTCAAGGCCACGCGGATCGAGGCCTGGGCCCGGCGCAACGGCGTCGAGGTTCTGGGCCTGAAGCCGACCTTCCCGGGCGGGTTCTTCAAGATCCTGCGGATGCGCAAGTCCGGGTGAGCGAGGTTCTGCCCGTCGCCGGGGCCCCCCGCGAGGGCCGCTGGAAGCGTGTCCGGCGCTGGCTGCCGCTCGTGCTGCTGATCGGCATCTCGACCATCGTCCTCGTCTCGGGCGCGGCGCAACTCCTGAGCCTCGACCGCTTGCTCGCCTCCCGGGCGTGGCTGCGGGGATACGTCGAGGCCGATTATGGCCGCGCGCTGGTCTCGGCCTACTGCCTTTATGTCGGGGCTGTGGTTGTGTCGGTGCCGGCCACGCTGATCCTCACCATGATCTGCGGCTTCCTGTTCGGGATCGTGCCGGGGGCGCTGACCGCGCTCTGCGCCGCGACCACGGGGGCGGCGATCGTGTTCACCATCGGCCGGGGGCCCGGCGCCGACCTGCTCCGCCGGATGGGCGGGACCCGCCTCGCGGGCCTCGCCGAGGGTTTTCGCCGTGACGCCTTCGGTTACATCGCGGTCCTGCGGTTGCTGCCGCTGTTCCCGTTCTGGGTGACGAATCTCGCGCCTGCCGCCTTCGGGGTGAAGATGCGGGTCTTCGTGCTGGCGACCTTCCTGGGATTGCTGCCCGGGGTCTTCGTGTACGCCACCACGGGGGCGGGCATCGAGGATGTGGTCGCCGCCCACGAGGCCGCCCGGACGGCCTGCCTGGCTACGGCCGCAACCGACTGTGACCGGTCCCTGACCCTGCGGGACCTCGTGACGCCCAAGATGGTGGCGGGTCTCGTGATGCTGGCCGCCTTCGCCCTGGTCAGCATGGCCCTCGGTCGGCGCGCCCGGCGCCGCTCTGAGACGTGATTTGCGGACGCGGATCCCGCATCGACGCGAGAGAGCGCGTCAAAACAACGACGTGCCGCTATTCCCAAGTGCAGGGCGTGCCGAAAATGCACTTGGGCTGTCGGTTCAAATGTTCGAGTCCGCCGGATTGCAATGCGATCGAGCGACCGTGCCAGGACGCGCGGACGGTTCCCAACCGTGAATCCGGTGGCGATGGCAGATGCAACCGCTGGCGGGCCATTACATTATAGTGCTCGCGGCCTAGAGGCTGTATCGCCTGCAAGACCGTGGCTTGTGAACATGTCCCCCGCGAAGGCCGGAACCGGCTCGAGCAACCACCGCCGTCTCGTTCCGCCTCCGCGACGCCCGCGCGGAGCGTGACCGGCATGACGCTCGAGTCCGACACCGCGGTCGCGACGGCCGCCGTGCCAATCCCGGTCCAGACCCGCGACGGGTCCGACCGGCGCAGGCTGCGCCTAGGTCTGTCCGGCCGGCTGTTCCTCGTCACCGTGGCGTTCGTGGCGGTGGCGGAGGTGCTGACCTACGTGCCGGCAGTGGCCAATTATCGGATCGAGTGGATGTCGGATCGGCTGGCGGCCGCGCAGGTCGCCGCCCTGGTCCTCGACGGCCGGACGGGCGAGCCGGTCTCGGAGGCGCTGGAGAGCCGGCTGCTTGCCGGGGTCAACGCCCGCGCCATCGCGGTCCGCGGCGGCGGCACGCAGCGCTTGCTCGCCATCGAGGCGGTGCCGGAACGCGTCGCCGATACCGTCGACCTGCGCGATGTCACGGCTTTCTCGGCGATCCGCGGGGCGTGGCGGACCCTGGTGGCCCCGACGCAGGAGCCGATCCGCGTTGTCGGGGAAGGGGGGATCGGCTTCGATCGGGTCGAGATCCTGCTCGATGAGGCGCCGCTCCGCTCGGCCATGGTCGATTACGCCCTGCGGCTGCTGGTCTCCTCGCTGATCATCGCGGCCTCGGCGGCGGGGCTGGTCTTCGTGGTGCTCCAGGTCCTGATCGTGCGCCCGGTGCGGCGGCTGGTGACCAGCATCACCGCCTTCGCGGACGATCCGGAGGATGCCGGCCGGATCATCGCGCCGTCCCGCCGCAGCGACGAGATCGGACAGGCCGAGCTGGCGCTCGGGCGGATGCAGCGCAGCCTCGCCGATCAGCTCCGGCAGAAGCGGCGGCTGGCCGAGCTGGGCCTCGCCGTGAGCAAGATCAGCCACGAATTGCGCAACCTTCTCACCGGCGCGCAATTGCTCGGCGATCGTCTGGAAGGCACCGCCGATCCCACGGTCCAGCGCGTCGCGCCGCGCCTCGTCGACACGCTCGCCCGCGCGATCCGCTTCTGCGAGGCGACGCTCGCCTATGGCCGGGTGAGCGAGCGGGCGCCGCGCCTCGTCCGGACGACGCTGGCGCCGATCTTCGCGGAGCTCCCGGACCTTGCCGCGCTGTCGGCACATCCCGTAGCCGTGCAGGTGGCGGCGGGCGGCCTGTCCGTCCAGGCCGATCCGGAGCAGCTGGGGCGGGCGCTGGCCAACCTCGTCCGCAACGCCGTGCAGGCCCTCGATGGGGCCAAAGTCGCCGACGCCACGGTGCGGGTCACGGCCGCGCGCGAGGAGCCGGGGCGGATCATCATTCTGGTTGCCGATAACGGCCCCGGATTGCCGGCGCGCGCCCGGGAAAACCTGTTCGCACCGTTTGCCGGCTCGACGCGGTCCGGCGGAACGGGGCTCGGCCTGCCGATCGCTGCCGAGCTGATCGGGATCATGGGCGGCACGCTGACTCTCGACACCTGCGAGGACGGGGCGCGGTTCCGGATCGTGCTGGCCGAGGGCTGAAGCCTTTATCCCGCCCTCGGGACGGAGCCCTATTCCGCAGCCGCCAGGACCGGCTCGGCGACGCGAATGCCGAGATCGGCCAGCAGGGCCGCATCCGCATCCGCTTCGGCGTTGGCGGTGGTGAGCAGCCGCTCGCCGTAGAAGATCGAGTTGGCCCCTGCCAGGAAGCACAAAGCCTGCGCCTCCCGGCTGAGCGCCCGCCGGCCTGCGCTGAGCCGGACCCGGGCGCGGGGCATCACGATGCGGGCGGTGGCGCACATGCGCACCATGTCGAACGGGTCGATCGCCTCGGCTGTGTCGCCCAGCGGCGTACCGGCGACTGCCGCCAGCGCGTTGATCGGCACGCTTTCCGGGTGCGGCGCGTGGTTGGCCAGCACGTGCAGCATCGCCACGCGGTCGCTCGATCCCTCACCCAGGCCGATAATGCCGCCGCAGCAGACGCCGATCCCCGCCGCGCGTACCCGATCCAGCGTGTTCAGCCGGTCCTCGTAGGTCCGGGTCGAGACGATCTTGTCGTAATAGTCCGGTCCCGTATCGAGGTTGTGGTTGTAGGCCGTCAGCCCGGCCTCGGCGAGGCGCTCGGCCTGGCTCGCCGTCAGCATGCCGAGCGTGACGCAGGCCTCCATGCCGAGGCCGCGCACCCCGCGGACCATGGCGAGCACCGCGTCGAAATCCGACCCGTCCTTGGGGCTGCGCCACGCTGCGCCCATGCAGAACCGGGTCGCGCCGGACGCCTTGGCGGCGGCGGCCTCAGCCAGCACGGTCTCCACCGGCATCAGGCGCTGGCGCGGCAGCCCGGTCTCCTTGTGGTGGGCCGATTGCGAGCAGTAGCCGCAATCCTCCGGGCAGCCGCCGGTCTTGATCGACAACAGGCTCGCGCGCTGGACATCGGCCGGGTCGTTGTACGCTCGATGCACGGTGGCGGCCCGATGCACGAGATCGAGCAGCGGCAGGTCGTGGATCGCCTGGATCTCCGCCACGGTCCAATCGTGGCGGATGTCCTGCGGGTACGGGGTGGTGACTTGGCTCATGGTGCCTTTGAGTGGGATCGGCGCAAAAAAATCAAGCACCCGGCTCAGTCGGTCGGCTCACCGGCCGAGACCTTGGCGGTCCAGTCGTCGAAGGCGATGACGGTCTGGCGCTGCTCGCCCAGCCGCTCGATGCGCAGAACCATCTCGTCGCCGGCCTTCAGGTAGTGCGGCGGCTTCATGCCGAGGCCGACGCCCGGCGGCGTGCCGGTGGTGATCACGTCGCCGGGCTCCAGCAGCATGAAGTGCGACGTGTAGGCGACGAGCTGGGGCACGTCGAAGATCATGGTCGCGGTCGAGCCGGTCTGCCGGCGCTCGCCGTTCACGTCGAGGCTCATGGCGAGGTTCTTGAGGTCCGGGATCTCGTCCAGCGTCACCAGCCAGGGGCCCAGCGGCCCGAAGGTCGGCGCGCTCTTGCCCTTGGTCCAGGTCGGGCCGCGGTTCATCTGCCAGTCGCGCTCGGAGACGTCGTTGCAGATGCAGGCGCCCGCCACGTAGTTCAGCGCCTCGTTGGCGTGGACGTAGCTGGCGCGCCGGCCGATCACCACGGCGAGTTCCACCTCCCAATCGGTGCAGGACGAGCCCTTGGGCAGGATCACCGCGTCGTTCGGGCCGCACAGGCTCGATGGCGCCTTGTTGAAGATGATCGGCTCCGCGGGGATCGGCGAGCCCGTCTCGGCAGCGTGGTCGGCGAAGTTCAGGCCGATCGCCACCACGTTGCGGGTGCCGCCCACGCAGGGGCCGAGCCGCACGTCCGGCGGCAGCTTCGGCAGGGTCTCGGGATCCAGAGCCCGCAGCCGCGCGAGCGATTCGGGGGACAGCGCCGGTCCGGCAATGTCGCGGACGATGCCCGAGAGGTCGCGCAGGCCCCCGTTTGCGTCCACGAGGCCGGGCTTCTCGTCGCCGCTCGGACCGTGCCGGAAGAGCTTCATCGCCGCGCTCCTGAATTCCTGCCCCTGGAACCGGTCTCCGCCGGCCGCCGGGACCATGGCCGGGCGCCGGTCCAGGCGCAAGCGCCAACGCTGCGGAGCGGGGGCCGCGCACGTGTTGCTGTTGAGCAACGTGCTGGCGGAAAAGTGCATATCTACCAGTTTATTGATCTATTGTTCCTGCTGGCGCCTGTGCGGCGGAACTCAGGATAGGATCTCGGAAAAACAGTCATCCCCGCAATATCTGCAGCATCCTGGAGCATACTTTAGGTATGTCGGCGTGCTTCGTCTTCGCGCAGGAATGACCGATTGTCGTTGCGGTTTTGCCCTCGGAATTGGCACCATGAGCGAAGCGGTGCCGCATAACGAGTCACGAACACTCGACGGTGCCCGACAGGGTCGAAGGGCTTGGGGGACGAGATGGGCGGGACGGTGCGCGCGGCGATGCTCGCGGCGACAGCGATGGTCCTCGGCGCCGGGGCGGCGCATGCGGGCGCGTTCGGGATCCGGGAGCAGAGCACCGAGGCGCAGGGGCTCGCCTGGGCCGGCGCAGCGGCGGGTTCGGGCGGCGTCTCCTCGATCTTCTGGAATCCCGCGACGATCACGATGAACCCGGGCTTCGTCGCGGAGCAGAATCTTACCTATATCGGCCTGTCCTCCACGATCCGGCCGGATATCGGCACCAATCCGGGATTGGCCCGCCTCGGCGGTTCCGGCGATATCGGCCAGGGTGCGGTCGTGCCGGCGGGGGCGACCTCCTACCAGCTCAACGACCGCCTCTGGCTCGGCCTGTCGACCGGGGCGCCCTTCGGCCTCGTGACCAAGCCGCGGCAGGTCTGGGCCGGTGAGGTCTACGGACGCTCGTCGCGGATCTTCTCGCTCGCCTTCAACCCGGTGATCGGCTTCAAGGTCAACGAGTGGCTGTCCGTCGCCGCCGGTCCGAACATCGAGTATTTCCGCCTGACCCTGCGGCAGGCGCTGCCGATCCCCGGCATCCAGCCGACCGTCTATCCGAGTTCCTTCCTCAAGGGCGAGTCCTGGGGCGCGGGCTTCACCGCGGGCGCCACGATCACGCCGCGCGACGGGACCGTGCTGGGCATCGGCTACCGCTCCTCGGTGCACCACGACATCGACGGCTCGATCGGCGTGCCCCTCGTCGCCCTGGCCCGCGCCGCCGGTCAGGTCCGCGCCAAGCTGAACACCCCCGACAAGCTGAGCGTCGGCCTGACCCAGGCGATCTCGCCGGTGGCGCGGGTCAACCTCGGCTTCGAGTGGGACAACTGGTCGAGGCTCGGCAATATCGGCATCGTCTCGAAGACGCTCGGCCTACCGGTCAATTCGCTGCCGCTGAACTACAAGGACGGCTACACCTACTCGATCGGCGCCGAGTACGATGCCGCGCCGAACCTGACGCTGCGCACCGGCTTCGCCTACGAAACCTCGCCGATCGACTTCTCCAACCGCTCGGTGCGCCTGCCCGATGGCGACCGCTACAACGTCTCGGTCGGCGCAAGCTATCGGTGGAACGAGAAGCTGACCCTCAACGCCGCCTACTCGCACTTCTTCCTCGACCGGTCGCGGATCCTGGCCGGCATCGGGCGCGACTACAATGTCGGCAACATCGCCTTCGCGGGCGTGGTCGACTCGAGCGCCGACATCGTCTCGGTGGGTTTCCGCTACGTGTTCGGCGCCCCGCCGGCGCCCGCGCCGCTGGTGCGGAAGTACTGAGGCGCCCGCTCAACTGTTTCGCTGCGCTCGGCCTTGCGAGCGTAGCGCTGCCATTCCGTGCGACGGGTCGCGTGCAGATCTTGGGCTGTCTTGCGTCCCGTGCGTCGTCCGGGACGACAAGGCGGGTCCATGGCCGATCCCGATCTGTTTCGGGGGGAGGTGGGTTCAGGCGCGCATCCGCACGTAGGTCCCCGGGGCCGGACCCAGGGATTGCAGCGCATCGCCGCCGGGCTTGCGGGCCGGGACCCGTTCGGGGGCCTGGGACTCGATCCACTGGAACCAGTAGGGCCACCACGAGCCCTTGGTTTCCACCGCGGCCGCGATCCAGGATTCCAGCGTCCCCTTCACCGGTCCGCCGGTCCAGTAGCCGTATTTCGGCTTCGCCGGGTGATTGACCACCCCCGCGATGTGGCCGGAGCCCGCGAGCACGAAATCGACCTTGCCGCCGAAAACCTTCGAGCCCTCGAACACCGAGAGCGCCGGGGCGATGTGGTCCTCGCGCGTGGCGAGGTTGAAGATCGGGATCTGCACCTTCTTCAGGTCCAGCCGGACGTTGCCCAGCACCATCCGGCCCTGCGCCAGCGTGTTGTTCAGATAGCAGTTGCGCAGGTAGAACGAATGGTTCGCCGCCGGCATCCGGGTCGCGTCGGAGTTCCAGTACAGCAGGTCGAAGGCCGTGGGCGCCTTGCCCTTGATGTAGTTGTTCACGATGTACGGCCAGATCAGGTCGTTCGGCCGGAGCATGTTGAAGGCGTTCGCCATCTGGGTACCCTCCAGGTAGCCCTGCTGCTCCATGCGGGCCTCGATCTGGCGGATCTGGTCCTCGTCGGCAAAAACCTTCAGGTCGCCCGCATGGGTGAAGTCGACCTGGGTGGTCAGCAGCGTCGCACTCTTGATCCGCCGGTTACCGGTGGCCGCCTGCATGGCGAGCGTGACGGACAGCAGCGTGCCGCCGACGCAGTAGCCGGCGGCCGTTACCTCGCTCTCGCCGGTGGCGACGCCGATCGCGTCGATCGCCGCCTCGATCCCCTCCCGCATGTAGGATTCGAAGTCCTTGTCGGCGTGGCGCGCATCCGGGTTCACCCACGAGATGCAGAACACCGTCAGTCCCTGGTCGACCATCCACTTGAAGAAGCTCTTCTGGGGATTGAGATCGAGAATGTAGAACTTGTTGATCCAGGGGGGCACCATCAGGAACGGGCGCCGCAGGACGATCTCGGTGGTGGGGCTGTACTGGATCAGCTCGATCAGGTCGTTGCGGAACACCACCTCACCAGGGGTGACCGCCACGTTCTTGCCGACCTCGAAGCCGCTGGGATCGGTCTGGCGCACGCGCAACTGCCCGCCGCCGGCTTCCAGATCCTCCTCGTACATCTTCAGGCCGCGGACGAGATTGGCGCCATTCTCCTGCAGGGTGTGGCGGATCAATTCCGGGTTGGTCGGCAGGAAGTTCGAGGGCGAGAGCATGCTGGTGAACTGGCGCAGGTAGAACTGCGCCTTGTGGCGCGTATGCGCGTCCAGCCCATCGGCCTCCTCGACCAGCCCCTCGGCCCAGCGGGTGCCGATCAGGTAGGCCTGCTTGAGGAAGTCGAAATACGGGTTCGTGGACCAATCGGCGTGCGCGAAACGCGCGTCCCGCGGCTCGGGGAGCGCCACGGGATCGGCCGGCTGGCCTTGCAGGCGCAGGTAGGTCGAGCCCCAAAGATTCAAGAAGGCCTGGGACAGGCGGGCCTGGGCCTCGGCGCTCTTGTTCGGGTCGGCGAGCCAAGCCTCGGCCACCTGCTGGAGGACCTTGGCGGCCTCGTTCATGTCCCCGCCGGGGGCGCCGGCCTGGGCTTCGGGTTGAAGCAGACGGCCGACATTGCGGCCCATCGCTTCCATGAACTGTCCGGCGTTGCGCGACAGCGCCTCGAAGTCCGGCAAGGCCGGGCTGACGTCGGTGGGCATCGCGCCGCTGGTCGGCGATTTCGGAGGGGCGGTCCGGTCCGGCGCCTGAGGGCTGGTCAAACGTGCCTCCCTGTGGGTTTATCCGTCGACCCGCGCAGGGGCCGCGTTTCCGACAAAATAAAGAGCGAGCCAGAGTTTTCGCCAGTGCGCTCACGAACGCGATCGAAACATCCCGCCGATCTTCTCATGCCCGCGCGTCTTCTCATGGACATGTGACTATGGATCGACCCTCTTTGAACCCCGGATCCTGCCTCCGTGATCCCGGCCGGCACCCGGCATTTATCCGCGCGTCGATTCTCGCACTCCTCGCCGGATCGCTGGCCGCCTGCTCGGGCGACGTCGTGCGCTCGCTCGCCTCCGATGCGGGCTACGGGCCACGGGTCGTCGCAGCGCCGGACTTCGTGGCCGAAACCCGCAGCAAGGCCGCGCCGGACTACATGCCTGTCGGCGTCGACGCGCCGAAGCGCCCGATCCGGGCGAAGTCCGTCACCGGCCAGAAGGAATTGGAAGCCGAGCTGGAGAGCGCGCGCGGCCGCAACGTGGCGCGCGGCCGTGCCGCCGCGAGCGCCGGCCAGGGTGCGGCCGCCACGATCAAGCCGGCGCCCCCGCCTCCGTAAGAGCCGCGGTTTTGTGGGTCGGCGGCGGCGCTCAAGTCTGCTACAGTCTTTGGTTCGCGCGACCGGCACAAATGAGAGACGCCAGCTCCGGGGCGCGCCGATGGACAGGCCCATGACCGACTTTCACCGCATCAAGCGATTGCCGCCTTACGTCTTCGAGCAGGTCAACCGGATCAAGGCCGCCGCCCGCGCGCAGGGCGCCGACATCATCGACCTCGGCATGGGCAACCCCGATCTCGACGCTCCCAAGCACGTCATCGCCAAGCTGTGCGAGACCGCCGGACGCCCGCGCACCGACCGCTATTCCGCCTCCAAGGGCATCGCCGGGCTCCGCAAGGCCCAGGCCGGCTACTATCAGCGCCGCTTCGGCGTGAACCTGAACCCCGACACGCAGGTCGTGGCGACGCTCGGCTCCAAGGAAGGCTTCGCCAACATGGCCCAGGCGATCACCGCCCCGGGCGATGTCGTGCTGGTGCCGAACCCGAGCTACCCGATCCACGCCTTCGGCTTCCTGATGGCGGGCGGCGTGATCCGTTCCGTGCCGGCCGAGCCGACCCCGGCGATGTTCCCGCTGCTGGAGCGGGCCATGCGCCACTCCATCCCGAAGCCGGTCGCCCTGGTGGTGTGCTACCCGTCGAACCCCACCGCCTACGTGGCGAACCTCGATTTCTACACGGACCTCGTGGCCTTCGCGAAGCGGCACGAGTTGATCCTGCTGTCGGACCTGGCCTACGCGGAGGTCTATTTCGACGGCAATCCGCCGCCCTCCGTCCTGCAGGTGCCGGGCGCGATCGACTGCACGGTGGAGTTCACCTCGCTCTCGAAGACTTACTCGATGGCTGGCTGGCGCATGGGCTTCGCGGTCGGCAACGAGCGGCTTCTGGCGGCGCTCACCCGGGTGAAGTCCTACCTCGATTACGGCGCCTTCACGCCGATCCAGGTCGCCGCCACCGCAGCCCTCAACGGGCCGGACGATTGCATCAACGAGATGCGCAGCATCTACCGGAAGCGCCGCGACGCGTTGGTGGAATCCTTCGGCAAGGCCGGATGGACCATCCCGTCGCCCGCCGCCTCGATGTTCGCCTGGGTGCCGATCCCCGAGCGCTACCGGGAGATGGGCAGCCTCGAATTCTCGAAGCTGCTGTTGGAGAAGTCCGACGTGGCGGTCGCGCCCGGCATCGGCTTCGGCGAGTTCGGCGACGAATACGTGCGCATCGCGCTCGTCGAGAACGAGCAGCGTATCCGCCAGGCCGCCCGCAACGTGCGTCGGTTCTTCGACGGCACCGACAAGACCCTGCACAACGTCGTGCCGATGGTGCGGGCCGGGTAAGGCCGACCCGCCGCGAACCAGCCGGCGCCGCGCCCCTCGCGGTGCGAAGCTCGGGCCCGGTGGGGACTTACGCTGTGCCGCCGGATGCCCGGAGTTGCACCGTACGCCTGTTCGCGGGGTGCGGCGCCAGCGTCTCGGCCGCCCGGACCCTGCGGGCGAGGTCGTGGATCGACGCCCCGGCCTGCCCGAAGCCGCCGGCCGTGCCAAGCTGCGCCGCCGGTGCGGTCGTCCGCGCGGTCAGGATGCCGGTCCGGTCCGTGATGGAGTCGAGCAGGGCGCGCCTGCTCGCCGGGTCCGAAGGCCGCGCCGTCGCCGTATCGCGCCGGGCCGCCCACATTTCGGCCAAGCCATCCGCAATAACCTGGGCCGCGACTGCGATCTCACCCTCGAAACTTGTGGAGGGAACGGTTTTGGCACGGCCGACTGCCGAAGACTTGAACCCGTCAGCCATCAACGATGCGAGGGACGATCTCATGGCGGTTGTTCCAGGCTGGTTTGCGTCGGGACACGGCCAGATCCTAGGTCAGGATGGTTAAGAAAGAGCAAAGCGCTGATTTTAATCCTGATTTATGCCCTTTTATTCTCAGAGATCTGACCAAAAGATCATAAATTTTATTTCTGCTGTGCCTATCGAAGCAAGTTTCCTTCCGATGCGTTCTTCAATAGCCAAAAACTGTGCTGTTGAGCTCGGCCCTGCCGTGGTCTCGGCCTTACGAAACAGGACGCAGACGCGGTTCGATGCCCGCATCCCGTTCCCCGGTTGCGCCCGCCCTGATTGTTGCCGCGGCGCGACAGGCTCCGCCAAAGGTGCTGCCGTCCAGCTCCGGCGCTTGTCAGGGCGGATTGCGATGGCCAGGGTCAGGGGAGGGGTCCCCCCGCGTCCCGAGAGAAGCATGCGCCGCCTGAACCTGATCGCCGCCCTGCTGCTCGCCGCCGCGGCCTCGGCCTGTGCGCCGAACCCGATCATCGCCCGCGATCCGATCCCGGCGCCGGGCCCGACGGATGTCTACGCCTGTGATTCGAAGCCGTTGCCGGTCAACGCCTTCATCTCGGATTGCAAGCCGGTTCCGGCGAGCCCGCAGGTGGTCCTGCGCGCCCGGGGTTGATCCGGCCGACCATTCGCTAACCGGTCGGGTCGGAAGAGCCGGACAATCCGGCCGCGATCAGCTAGACTGTTCGTGAGTTGCCGGCCGAGCCGGCCTGTGACGGAGCATCGCGTGAGCACCAAGACCCTGATCGCCGCCGGCCTCCTCGCTCTCGTGGCGGGGCAGGGCGCCTCGGCCTCCGACGCAGCCTACGCGCCAGGGCCGTATCGTGGGCCGTCCTACGTGTTCACGGCGCCGAACGGACCGACGGTCCTGGACACCGAGGGCTGCTGCAAGGTGGTCGTGCCGCCGGGCCGCCCCGATCTCGCCCAGCCCGCGATCCCCGTGGTCGAGGTGATGAACGGTGGTGGCTTCGGCTACACCGGGTTCGACTATTACAACGACCAGATCACCGAGGGCCGGTTCGGGGCGCGCAAGCGGCCGAAGGAATACGTGATCGCCCCGTCCTACGTCGTCCCGCCGCGTTACTGAGCTGCAGTCTCCCGCTGCAGGGCCTCAATCCTTGTGTGGATCGTGGCCCCAGTTCATCAGCGATAGCCGCCAGGGCGAGTCGGGGTCCTTCCGGGCCGCGCCGCCTTGCTTGAGATGGCGATGGACGTAGCCCACGACCTTGCGCATGGCGGCGTAGTCGTCGTCCGTCAGGTCGGCCTTCTTCGTGTCCTTGATCGCCAGGATGCGCCGGCCCATCTCGTGGCCGGTCGATTCATCGCCGTCCTTCTTCTGGCCGACCTCCTGGCTGGCACCGCTGTCGAGATGTTTCTTCAGCGCCGCAGGCGTCATGTTGACCGCTTCGTTGAAGTCCTTCCAGGTCTCGGCGTGGTCGGCCTCTGCCATTGATCCGCTCCTTCGTCTGCCCCGTCAGGTGTCAACACCAACGCGTCCGGGGCCGGAGGGGTCGCTCCCGTCCCTGCGGTCGGCCGCCGCACGGAGGGCCCATACGGCGGCGTGGTGGCGTTTACAGGCCGGCCCCCGGCGGGTATCACCCCGGCCCGACCAGCCTCCCACGTTTTCCGAAGAACCAGATGCGCGCCGAGATCGAGCAAGCCTCGGATGCCGCCAAGCAGTCTATAGGGCTGCTGAGGAGGCATCTTTGACTGGGATACAGTCGATAAACGCCTCGCGGAGCTGAACGCAGCTTCCGAGAACCCCGACCTCTGGAACGATGCCGAGGCCGCCCAGAACGTCATGCGCGAGCGTCAGCAGCTCGACGAGGCCGTCACGGCGATCAAGAAGCTGGAGCGCGATCTTGAGGACGGCGCCACGCTGATCGAACTCGGCGAGATGGAGGGTGACGAATCCTCGATCCGCGAGGGCGAGGCCACGATCCTGGCCGTCGAGAAGGAGGCCGCGAGCCGGCAGGTCGAGACCTTGCTGTCCGGCGAGGCCGACGGGTTCGACACCTATCTCGAAGTCCATGCCGGGGCCGGCGGCACCGAGAGCCAGGACTGGGCCAACATGCTTCAGCGCATGTATGCCCGCTGGGCCGAGCGCCGAAAGTACAAGGTCGAGGTCGTCGAGATGACCGACGGCGAAGAGGCCGGGATCAAGGGCGCCACGCTCCTGATCAAGGGCCACAACGCCTATGGCTGGCTCAAGACCGAGTCCGGCGTGCACCGTCTGGTTCGGATCTCGCCCTACGATTCCAGTGCCCGGCGGCACACCAGCTTCGCCAGCGTCTGGGTCTATCCGGTGATCGACGACCGGATCGAGATCGAGATCAAGGAATCCGACTGCCGGATCGACACCTACCGATCGTCCGGCGCCGGCGGCCAGCACGTCAACACCACCGACTCGGCGGTGCGTATCACCCACAATCCCACCGGGATCGTGGTGGCGTGCCAGCAGGAGCGCTCGCAGCACAAGAACCGGGCGACCGCCTGGAACATGCTGCGGGCCCGGCTGTACGAGGCCGAGCTGAAGAAGCGCGAGGAGAAGGCCAGCGCCGAGGCCGCCTCCAAGACCGATATCGGCTGGGGCCACCAGATCCGGTCCTACGTGCTGCAGCCGTATCAGCTGGTGAAGGATCTGCGCACCGGCACGCAGTCCACGGATCCGGACGAGGTGCTCGACGGCGACATCGACCCGTTCATGGAAGCCTCGCTCGCCCAGCGGGTCTTCGGCGGTATGGAAGCGGTCGAGGATATCGACTGATCGGTCGGCGGTTCCGCTGCTCTCCCTCTCCCGCAGAGCTGGCGGATTTACACATCGGGTTGGGGATCATCGTGCAGTTGCCAAGTGGGGCGGCTCGGCTGGCACATGCGCCCTCCCTCCCCCCTTTGCGGGGGAGGG
>NZ_JAKSYH010000060.1 GCF_022829295.1 Methylobacterium sp. J-088 | reverse complement strand
AGATCCTCGGCGATCATCTGGCCCTTGGTCAGGATCGCGATGTCCTCGAGCATCGCCTTGCGGCGGTCACCGAAGCCCGGCGCCTTGACGGCCGCGACCTTCAGGCCGCCGCGCAGCTTGTTGACCACGAGGGTGGCCAGCGCCTCGCCCTCGATGTCCTCGGCGATGATCAGGAGAGGCTTGCCGGTCTGGACCACGGCCTCGAGCACCGGCAGCATCGCCTGGAGCGACGACAGCTTCTTCTCGTGGATGAGGATGTAGGGGTCTTCCAGCTCGGCGACCATCTTCTCCGCGTTCGTGATGAAGTACGGGGAGAGGTAGCCGCGGTCGAACTGCATGCCCTCGACGACGTCGAGCTCGGTCTCGGCGGTCTTGGCCTCCTCGACCGTGATCACGCCCTCGTTGCCGACCTTCTGCATCGCGTGGGCGATCATCTGGCCGATCTCGGTGTCGCCGTT
>NZ_JAKSYH010000058.1 GCF_022829295.1 Methylobacterium sp. J-088 | reverse complement strand
CCGGTCTCACGCCCGCATCCGAGGCACGCCCCGCACCGGTCCGCCGCCCGGGGCGATGGCGGCTGAGAGCCACCGACGCGGGCGCCGCCCCGTCCACGGACCCGCCCGGTCAGCCACCGGGCGGGCCCCGTAAAGGACGCCCCGGGATCGCTCCCGGGCCGCCGTGGACAGGTGGCGGCTAATGAGCACAAAATAGGAACATTGTCAAGACATGTACACGGTCGGCGGTCGGCACATAATTCGCATTTTTGCCGGCTACGATGTTCATACATCCCTGGCCGCGGCATTTTCTCCTCCCCTGGCGACCCAGGGCTTGCCCGGGATCGCTCGAGCTTGCGGGGAGGTGTTTGGGGATCGCAGATCCCGCGTGGGGGTGGTGCAGGCGGCACCGCTGCGCTCGATCCTGCACCACCCCTACCCCTGGCCCTTCCCCACAAGGGGGAGGGAAAAGCGCTTTCTTCTGAAAATGTTGAGTGTCGAGTGGAGAAGTGTGAATCTGCAAGGCATGCGGAGAGAGGGGAAACGCCGTTGTTTCTCAACGTCCGGGTGTTCGGCGGAGGCGTGTGGCTTGGCTGTCCCCATTGCAGGGAAGGCGATGCACGGAATGGCCTGAAGCCTGCGCCGCATCGGGGTTCGGCATCGTCCTGACCCTGTGGGTCCCCGGCCCGTCGTCCGCGCGCGAACGGGCTCCACAGGCGACCACATTTCGGCGATCCCGGAGACTGCGCCGACGACCCGCATTGTTGCTGCACCGCACCCTAGGGTAGACCGGCGATCACGATGTCCGAGACAGCAGCCGCGATGACGCCTTCACTCTGGACCCGCCTGTCGAATCCCAGCCATTTCATGCGGTGGTCGGGAGCGCTGGTGCCGTGGCTCACGGCCCTGTCGCTCGCCGTGCTGGCCGTGGGCCTGTATCAGACCTTCTTCACCGTGCCGCCCGACTACCAGCAGGGCGAGACCGTGCGGATCATGTACATCCATGTCCCGGCGGCATGGCTCGGCGTCTTCTTCTACGGGGCCATGAGCGTCTCGGCGATCGGCTCCCTGGTCTGGCGCCATCCGCTGGCCGACGTGGCCCAGCGCGCGGCGGCGCCGATCGGCGCGGCCTTCACGCTGATCTGCCTCGTGACCGGCTCCCTCTGGGGCAAGCCGATGTGGGGGACCTACTGGGTCTGGGACGCGCGGCTGACCTCGATGCTGATCCTGCTGCTGATCTATTGCGGCATCATCGCCCTCTGGCGCACGCTGGAGGATCCGAACCGCGCCGCCCGCGCGGTCGCGATCCTGACGCTGGTCGGCGCCGTGAACCTGCCGATCATCAAGTTCTCGGTGAACTGGTGGTCGACTCTGCACCAGCCGGCCTCGATCCTGCGCATGGGCGGCTCGACCATCGACCCGTCGATGCTCTACCCGCTGCTCATCATGATCGGCGCCGCGACGCTCGGCGGCACCACGCTGCACCTCTACGCGATGCGCACCGAGATCATGCGGCGCCGGGTCCGGACATTGACGATCCGCGAAGCCGAGCGCCTGGATCGCGTTCAGCCCCGCATCACGCCGCAGCCCGCGACCAGGCTGCCGGTGGGCCAACCGGTTTAGGATCGGCACGATGGATCTCGGGTCTCACGGCGGCTTCATCCTGGTGGCCTACGCCTTCACGACACTGGTGATGGCCGCGCTGGTCGGCAACGCGATCCGCGACCGGCGGGCGCAGCTGCGGGCGCTCAAGGGTTTCGGCGAGGACCGCCGATGACCGACCTGCACGACGATGTGACCGAGCGACCGCTTCCGGTCCGCCGCTCCCTGCTGCTGATCGTGCCGGCGCTCGCCTTCGTGCTGCTGGCCGCCGTGTTCTTCCTGCGCCTGCGCTCCGGGGTCGACCCGGCCGCTTTGCCCTCGGCGATGATCGGCAAGCCCGTGCCGAGCTTCGACCTGCCGGCCGTGCCGGGGCTCACCGCCGCCGGCGTTCCCGTGCCGGGTCTGTCGAGCGCCGAGCTGAAGGGGCAGATCACGGTGATCAACGTGTTCGCCTCGTGGTGCGCGCCCTGCCAGGTCGAGCACCCGATGCTGATGCGGCTGGCCAAGGAGCCCGGCATCCGGCTCGTCGGCATCGACTACAAGGAGCCGAACCCGGAGGCCGGGCAGCGCTTCCTCGCGCGGCACGGCGTGCCGTTCAGCGCCGTCGGCGCCGACGCGAGCGGGCGCGCGGCGATCGATTTCGGCGTCTACGGCGTGCCCGAGACGTTCATCGTCGGGCCGGACGGGGTGATCCGCGACAAGCTCGTCGGCATCCTCACACCGGATAACTTTGCGAGCGTGCTCACGCGGATCCGGGCCGCCGGTAAGGTCGCGGCGGCCCAGTAGGGCTCAGGCCTCCGGCTGCGGCGCCTTGGTCTCGTAGCGGGAGAGCAGCGGTGTCTGCGCCAGGGCGAACAGCACGGTGATCGGCATGATGCCGAACACCTTGAAGTTCACCCAGAAATCCTCGGTCTGCGTCCGCCACACGATCTCGTTCAGCGCCGCCAGCACGAAGAAGAACAGGCCCCAGCGGAAGGTCAGCTTGCGCCATCCCTCCTCGGTGAGGCTGAACATCGAGTCGAGCACCACCGACAGGAGCGGCCGCCCGAAGGCGAGGCCGCCGAGCAGGATGGTGCCGAACAGGGCGTTCACGATGGTCGGCTTGACCATGATGAAGGTCTTGTCCTGCAGCGCCAGGGTCAACCCGCCGAAGACGATGACGACCGCGCCCGACACCAGCGGCATGATCGGCAGGCGCCGCATCAGCACGTAGTGGATCGCCAGCGCCACCACGGTCGCCGCGATAAACAGACCGGTGGCCACGAACAGCTTCTGGTCGGGGGCGACGCCGAATTTTTCCGCGTACGCATTCCCGAGAAAGAACAGGACCAGCGGGCCGAGTTCGAGCGCCAGCTTCATCAGCGGCGGCAGGTGGCGGCGCGGAGGGACGGATTCGATCTGCATGCGCGTCAGTTGGCTCGGATGCGGCGCCCGCGGTACGGGCGGGGGGCCGGACTGGATTCGTGGGGTGTGTGGAACGCGGCGCGCGCGTTGTCCATCACGATCGAAACGAGCGAGATCGGGCGCCTTGAGCCCATCGGGCGCCGGCCGGTCTCAGGCGTGCCTGCGGAGCGGTGCCTTCGGGAACAGGACGATCAGCATCAGGGCGAATTTCGCCAGCAGCGTGGTCTTGCCCGCCAGCCCCTCGAAGGTGTTGACCAGGATCACGAAGGCGAGGATCGGCAACCAGACGCCGTGCCGGCAGATGCGCGCGACCTCGGCGAGGTACAGGCCCACCGCGACCACGAGGAGCGTCGTCATCAGGATGCCCTGGTAGAGCAGAGTCGAGAGGATCGAGTTCTCGATGCCCCATTCCAGCCCGTAGATCCGCCGCAGGGTGGTGACCTGCTGGAGATCCGGGCCGAGCAGCAGGTCCCGGAACGGGATCGCGCGGAAAATTTCCAGCATGTCGACCCGGGCCTGCGCGCTGCCGCCGTCGGAGGCGAACCGGTCCAGAAGGGTGTCGAAGAAGCCGAGCGCGGCCAGAACCGCTACGGCGACCGGCATCAGCGTCAGCGCGAAGCAGGCGCAGGCCGCGCCGATCAGTGGGATCCGCCCACTGCGCAGGACGCGCCCGAGTGCAACGAGCCCGACCGCGCCGCCGAGGATGAGCGTGATCACGACGGCGGAGCGCCCGCCGAACGTCACCAGCGCCACGAGCTGCAGGGCGATCACGCCGGTGCGCAGGGCCGGCCCCAGCCGTCCACCGCCCGCGGCGAGCGCCAGGATGTAGCAGGCCGTGACGGTCGCATTGCTGAGCGGATGGCCCTGCAGGGCCGCCGAGCGCGTGTCCCAGTCGAAATCCGCGCCGTCGAGGCGGAAGGGGAAGAAGCGCTGGCCGCTGGCGAGCTCGTAGAGGCCGAGCAGCGCGTTGGCGAGCATCACGAGATGAAACACGATCTCGATCCGCCCAAGGGTCTCCGCGTCGCGATCGAGCAGCAGGATCGGCAGGAGGCCCGCCAGCACGAAGGTGTCGATCGAGCCCGCGAGCCCGTTCCCGCCGCGGGCCGCGATCAGGGCGAGGAGCAGCACGCCGCAGACAGCCAGCAGCACGCTGGCGGGCCGGCGATTCAAAGCCTGCGCCACCGGAATCACCGGATTGCCGGCGCGCAGCAGCGTCCAGCCGAACAGCGCGACCGCGAGATACGTCGCCGGGTGGATCTTGGAGGCGGCCGAACCGGTGAGCCCGTCGTAATTGAGCCCGAACACCCACAGCAGGCCCCCCGAGACACCGACGAGGAGCCCCGCCCAGAGGACGAAGACCAGGGACTCTGCCCGGGCCATTGCGCCGCGCCGCGATGGGCCCGCCCGCACCGGCGCGATCGACAAGGCCGCGGGTTCGGCCCGCGCGAGCCTCACGCCCGGCGCCGCGTGAGGAACAGGGAGCCGGAGATCGGCCGGCCCAGCGCCTCGGAGGTGTCGACGAGGTCGATCAGGTCGCGCTGGCGGGTCGCGCCGTTGCAGGCCACCATCAGGACCCGGTCGGCCGCGTTCGCCAGGGGGCCGAGCCGCAGGTTCTCGCTCAGCACCCCGCCATCCACGATCACCAGCTCGAAGCGGGCCTTCACGCCGGCCACGAACCGCTCGACGTTATCGACCGTGAGGGCCTCACGGACCGGCTTGCTCGTATCGCCGAGCCCGATCCGGCGTGCGCCGGATTTCGGATCGGTCTCGGTCACTGCGTTGAGGCTCTGCTCGCCGCGCAGCACGTCGAGCAGGCCGCCGGTGCTCGCCCCGTAGCCGCGCAGATCCGCGTCCACGAGCAGGACCCGGTCGCCGCGCCCGACCGCCACCGCGGCGAGCAGCCCGATCACGGCCCGGCGCCGCCTCTGGTCCGATTCGCCCGACGTCACCATCAGCACGAGCGCGCGCCCGTGGCTGCCGGCGAGTGCGGCGAGATGGTCCAGGGTGATGCCCGCGGCCGTCGCGTTGGCGCCCCGCGGTCGCAGGCCCGGCAGGACCGCCACGACCGGCGCGTTCGAGATCCGCTCCAGCTGGCGCGGCGACAGCACCGTGGGGGCGAGGTATTCCCGCATCAGCGCGAGCCCCGCGCCGAGGCCGATCCCGCCGAACAGGGCTGCGGCGATCAGGATCAGCCGCGGCGGCCAGCTCGGATCCTCCGGCGGGCGGGCCGCCGTGATGATCCGCGCGTTCGAGCTGTCGATGCTGCTCTGCTCCTTGATCTCCCGGGCGCGGACCAGGAACGCGTTGTAGACCGAGCGCGCCGCCTCGACCTCGCGCTCCAGTTCGCGCAGCTGCACCGAAGACTGGGAATTGACCGCCGCCTGTTGCCGGAGCCGATTCAGCTCGGCGGTGAGCGTCCGCTCGTTGGCCTGGGCGCGGTGGGTCTCGGTCTCGGCCGCGCCCGCGATCCGGTTGAGCTCGGCGTCGATCAGGCGGCGGACATCCTGCATCTGGGTGCGCACGGCGGCGATGAACGGATGGCGCTCGCCGAGATTGGTGCGCAGGTCCGCTTCCTTGGCGGCGAGTTCGGCGTATTGCCCGCGCAGGCGGTCGATCGCCGCCGACTGCACCGCCTCCGGCATCGCGCCGGCGCCGACCGCCCGGCCGCGGGCGTCGCGGATCCCCTGAAGCCGCGCCTGCGCGTCGGCGGTCCGGGCCTGGGCCGCCACCAGCCGGCTGTTGAGGTCGGTCAGCTGCTGCTCGTTGACGAGCCGGCCGCTGGCGGTGATCAGGCCGGCGCGGGCCTTGTAATCCTCCAGCTTCTTGTCGGCGACGTTGACCGCTTGGCGTAGCTCGTCGAGCCGGCCCCGCAGATCGCCCGCCGCGCGCCGGGCGGCATCGGCGCGCGCCTCGGTCTGGTCCGTCAGGTAGGCGTTGGCGATCGCGTTGACGATCTTCGCCGAGAGGTCGGGATCCTCCGTGGTGACGATCACGTCGATCACGAACACCTTGTCGGCCCGCTTCACCGCGAGCTTGCGCCGGAGCTGCGCGAGGGCGCGGCCCTGCGCGTCGACCTTCCGCTCGGGCTGCGGCCCGGTGACCAGCGCACGCAGCGCGGCCACGGTGCGGGTCAGCCAGAGGTTGCGGGGTGCGCCGAAGCCGGGTTCCGATTCGAGCTTGGTCTGGGCCACGGCCCGGCCCAAAACCGCGTCGGATTCGATCACCTTCACCTGACTCTCGACCTGCGCGATGCCGCCATCCGGCGAGAGCGTGCCCGGATTGACGTCGTTGGACACGACCTGACGGTCGCGCGGGTCGATCAGAATCTGGGCGGTCGCCGTGTAGAGGGATGGCGTGAGCAGGGCATAGATCAGGGCCAGCATGGCGAGCAGCAGGGCGGTCCCGATCACCAGCTTCTTGCGCCGCCAGAGGATGCGCCACAGGTCGCCGGCCTCGGCGCTCGTCTCCGGCCGGACGGGCCGCTCGGGCAGAGCCGGCTGCACCGGCGCCAGCCAGGTCGCGACAGCGAGGTTAGGGTCGATCCGTGTCACGATCGGTCACCGTCGTCTCAATCTTGGCCAGACTCACGGGGGCCGTACCCGAGCCTGCAAGAGTCGCGCATGCAGGTGATAAGCTACCGAAACTGAAGTTGTCCCAACTAGACGTATCCATTACTGCGTTCCCGGTAAACACCTCGCGCAACTTCGGATGATATTTACCATGTATCACGCGCGTTACGGTTGGGAATTGGAGCGGGGCGGTTCATTGCGTGATGCGGCACGCTGCGGGATGAGGGCGCACTGACCGATGCATGTGCGCGTTCGCCTCGACGGTTCCAACCCGCAGGGCTGGCACGTGGCTCTGCTGCGGCGGATCGGCGAGATCCCCGGTCTCGCTGCGGTCAGCGTCGACGACGCGCCGGCATCCGGGGCGTGGCCGCACACGGCCGATCTGCTGTTCCGGCTCGAGGCGCTCGTTCACGGATTGCCTCGCTTCGGCACGGAGCCGGTCCCCGGTGCCGCGTTCGAGCCCTGGCGCCAGCCCGCCGCCCGACCGGATCTCGTCCTCGACCTGTGCGGCGATGTCCCGTCCGGCCCGGCTATATGGCACATCGCGTATGACGACCGCGTCGGCACGGACGCCCTGTTGGCGCGCCTGCTCGCCGATGCGGTGCCGCGCCTCACCCTGGTGGAGAATGGGGCAATCCGCGCTGCTGGCCGCCTGGGCGCCGATCGGCCCGGGATCGTGCTGGCCAGTTTCGAGGATGCGCTCGCCCGGACGATCACGCTTATCGCGGCGTCCCTGCGCGACCGCATCGCGGGACGGGCCGGGGCAGGGGGCGCCGGCGACGCGCTTGTCGGTCATCGCGTGGTGCTGACGGTTCCGCGCCTCGGCGTGCGGGCCGGGCGCATGCTTGCGGGCGCCCTGATCCATCGTCTGTACCGCCTCTGCTACTACGCTCCGCACTGGCGCTGCGGCTGGCGGCGCCTCGCCGGGCCGGACCTGATCGATCTGGGGCGCCATCCCGAAGCGGGCTGGTCCGTCCTGCCCGATGACGGTCGGCGCTTTTATGCCGATCCCTTTCCGATCTCCGTTCGGGGCAGCACGCACCTCTTCGTCGAGGATTTCCCGCACGCTACGGGCAAGGCGATCATCTCGGCCGTCCGCTTCGGGCCGGACGGGCCGGAGGGCGCGCCGGTGCCGGTTCTGGAGGAGGCGCATCACTTGTCCTACCCGTTCGTGTTCGAGCGGGACGGAGGCGTCTGGATGGTGCCGGAGAGTTCCGCCGCCGGGACGGTCGACCTCTACCGCGCCACGCGCTTCCCCGGCGGCTGGGTCAAGGAGGCGACGCTCCTCTCCGGCGTGGTGGCGAGCGACGCGACCCTTGTGGAGCATGCAGGCCGCTGGTGGATCTTCGCCACCGTGCGCGACGCCGGCCTCGGTGCGCCGTCCGGCGCGGGCTCCTTCCACGACGCGCTGCACCTCTGGTCGGCGCCCGATTTCCGTGGCCCCTACACGCCGCATCCGGCCAATCCGGTCCTCGTCGATCCGTCCCTGGCGCGTCCGGCGGGCCGGATCGTGCCGCGGGGCGGCCGATTGATCCGCCCGATCCAGGATTGCGCCGCCGGCTATGGCCGCGCCCTGGTGCTCGCGCGGATCGACCGCCTCGATCCGGCGGGATTCGCCCAGACCGTGATCGGCCGAGTCGAGCCCGGCCCGGCCTGGCCTGGCAATCGCCTGCACACTTTGAACGCGGGCGGCGGGATCGAGTGCATCGACGGGGCCGCGCGCGCGCCGCGCTTTACGATCCGGGGCCGCACGCGGCGCCAGGGGTGATCCGAACCAAGCCGTTGCAGGGGCATCCATTTTGGGGCTTGGGACGGCCGCCGTGATACCGAAACTGCGAACCGGAACCGCTTTCGGGTTCGGGCAGCACCGTGCGGCAAGCGCAATCGAGAATTTTTAAGGATCTGAATATTTTACGATCTAGTTTTATATGCTTCAGGCCACGGAATTAGAATTATGCGCGACAATTTCATATATAATATCGGATAAAGTCGAAGCGTCGCGCTATATATCAGCGCTTGACATTTGGTCTATGTTTGCCAAATCTCTGACGTGCGGATGTCGAAAGCGGCTGATCGTGCGGGATGCGGACTCATACTGGGCAAAGACAAGTCTGATATCTGCTGCTCGATCATGCATCCGCTCGGCGAGTCGATCAGATTAACGTCGACTCACTGGAGGCGCGCCGCTCAATAGGAGTTATCCGATGCGTACGTCCGTCGCCCCGGTATCCACCGCTCACACGCATGCTGCTCAATCGCATGCCGTGAAGTCCGAGACGAAGCACTCCGACAGCGTCAAGACCACGCAGCACGCCCAATCCGCCGATCCGAGATCCGCGCACAAGGTTTCTCCTCGGCAAAGCGATGCGGTTCTGAACTTGGCCATTGAGGATCACGCGAAGATCTCGCTGCTGCGTAGAAATGAGGCGCGCGACAGGACGGCTGCGCAGGCCGCCGATCGCGCCTCGTAAGCCATCCAGCACGGGTGACGCGCGCGACGGTGTGGCAGCACCGACGATCCCTGGTTCGATCCCAGTGGGACCGAACCAGATGGCTGAGGAGAATCCACAGCCGTCGATCGCATCCGCGTTTGGCCGCGTCGCCTTTGACGAGGATACGGTCCGACGCCTCGTGCGGGCTGCGGGCAAGGGCGCGGGGGATTGGCCTCCCCCGCGCTGGGCACCAATTTCTTAGCCGCATAGCCCTGGCGGGACGGCGTCCGGACCGCTACATATTGCAGGCGGGGCTGCAGAGTTCGTCAGGAGCACTATCCCCGGGGCCTTATCGACTCCCTCGGGAGCTGTCCCTGGCCTCGTCCCTGGACCTGGCCAACACGGCGCCCACCTACTCTGTAGGTTTCCCGGGATCGATCCTCCAACGGCTCACGTGGCTCCGCACTCGTCTTTCTCCGATCTTGCCGATACGGCGCGCAAACCCGAGCTGCGCCGCGCAGCCTTGGCGGCTCGTGACGCGCTCGGCGCGGAAGACCGGCAGGCCGCCTCTGCGGCGATCGCCCACGCGCTCCTTGGCTTACCCGAATTGACGCACGCCCGGCTCGTGGGAGCCTTCTGGCCGATCCGCAGCGAGGTGGATCCCCGCCCCGCCGCTGAGGGGCTGATCGCCCGCGGCCAAGCCGTGGCCCTGCCGCAGGTCACCAAAGAAGGGCTCGTGTTCCGGGAATGGCGTGCCGGGGACGCGCTGGTCTCCGGCAGCTTCGGCCTGAGCGAACCCGACCCCTCCCTGCCACCCGTGGATCCCGACGCGCTGATCGTGCCGCTCGCCGCCTTCGACCGGACCGGCCAGCGGATCGGGTACGGCCGCGGTTATTACGACGGCGCGATCGAGCGGCTGTCGCGCAGCCACCCGGTCTTCACCGTCGGCATCGGCTTCGCCGTGCAGGAGGTGGCGCACGTGCCGGCTGAGCCACACGACCGGCCCCTCGATTGCGTGATTACCGAGGCGGGTCTGATCCGCTTCGACAGGACGGCCTGACGGATGCGGTTGCTCTTCCTCGGCGATGTCGTCGGCCGATCGGGTCGCATCGCGGTGTGCGAACAGCTGCCGCGCCTGCGGAACCGGTGGCGGCTCGACTGCGTCGTGGTGAACGGCGAGAACGCGGCCGGCGGCTTCGGCATTTCCGAGTCGATCTGCGACGAGCTGATCCAGGCCGGTGCCGACGCGGTGACGCTCGGAAATCACAGCTTCGACCAGCGCGAGGCTCTGGTGTTCATCGCCCGCCAGCCGCGCCTCGTGCGCCCGGCCAATTACCCGCCCGGAACGCCCGGACGGGGCGCCACCGTGGTGGAGACGCAAGGGGGCGCCCGCGTCCTCGTGGTCAACGTGATGGGCCGCGTCTTCCTCGACGCGATGGACGACCCCTTCGCTGCGGTGGAACGCGAAATCATGGCCTGCCCGCTGGGGGCCGCTGCCGACGCCGTGGTGGTGGATATCCATGCCGAGGCGACCAGCGAGAAGCAGGCCTTCGGTCATTATCTCGACGGCCGGGCGAGCCTCGTGGTCGGCACCCACACCCATACGCCGACCGCCGATCACCGGATCCTGCCCGGCGGCACCGCATACATGTCGGATGCCGGCATGTGCGGCGATTACGACTCGGTGATCGGCATGCAGAAGGACGAGCCGATCCGCCGGATGATCCAGAAGACGCCGGGCTCCCGCTGGGAGGTCGCCACCGGCGAGGGTACGCTCAGCGGCATCGCGGTCGAGATCGATGCGCGGGGGCTCGCCACCCAGGTTGCGGCGCTCCGGCTCGGGCCGCATCTTGAAGAAAGCGCACCGCACTTCTGGGATTAGGCTTGGCCTCGCTCGCATCGCGCGGGAAAGACCCGGAACTGTCTGCCGTTCACCACGCGACGCAACTGCGTCCTGTGCGCGACTTGATCGCGTCCGGCCCTGCCGCCACAGTGACCCTGACGGACGCCGCCGGCGGCCGCATCTTCTGAGATCAGGCTAGAGCGACCGATGGCCGCCCGCGATACCGGCGAGAACACCAAGGGGCCGCTGGCACAGCCCGGAATCTATCTCGGGCGCATGGTCGTCTTTCTCATCCTGGTCGGCTTCCTCGCCTTCATTCTGTTCAAGCAGATCACGCCGGCCTTCCTGGCCAACCCCGGCCTGAACGGACTGATCCTAGGGGTTCTGTTGATCGCGATCGTGATCGCCTTCGGACAGGTGATCCGCCTGTTCCGCGAGGTCGCCTACGTCAACGCGGCGGCGCGCAATGCGCCGTCGAAACGCCCGCCCGCCCTTCTGGCGCCCATGGTGCCGATGGTCGCGGCCCGGACCGCGGGGGCGACGCTGCCGGGCACCGCCGGCTATCTCGACATCATCGCGGCCCGCCTCGACGAGGGGCGCGAGATCCTGCGCTACATCGCGGGCATCCTGATCCTGCTGGGCCTGCTCGGCACTTTCTGGGGCCTGATCGATACGCTCTCGGCCGTGGGCGGCGTGATCAAGGGCATGCGCGGCGGCGGCGATGCCGGCGTGATGTTCGACGAGCTGAAATCGGGCCTGGCGGTCCCGTTATCGGGAATCGGTCTGGCGTTCTCGGCCTCGCTGTTCGGCCTCGCCTCGTCGCTGATCACCGGCTTCCTGGAGTTGCAGGCGGGCCAGGCCCATGCGCGTTTCCACAACGAATTGCAGGACTGGCTGATGTCCGGCGAGGCCGCCGTCGCGGCCGTCGCCGCCGACGCGTCTGTGCCGGTCCGGGCGGCGGGGGGAGCGGGCACGCAGGAGTTGAAGGAGGCGATTGATCGCCTGACCGCCCTTGTGGCCGAGGGCGGTGGCAGCCGCGCCGCAACGCTCGCCATGACCAACCTCGCCGAGGGCATCCAGGGGCTCGTGCAGCACATGCGCGCCGAGCAACAGATGATCCGCGACTGGGTCGAGGCTCAGGCCAGCCGTGAGCGGGAATTGAAGCAGGTGCTCGACCGGCTCGGCCGGGAGCGGGTCTGATGGCGTCCAGGGCGGCACGGTCCAGGCGCACCCTCAATGTCTGGCCGGGCTATGTCGACGCGCTGGCGACGCTGCTGCTCGCGGTCGTCTTCCTGCTGACGGTGTTCGTGGTCGGTCAGTTCTTCCTGTCGCAGGAGCTCACCGGGCGGGACGAGACGCTCGCAAAACTCAACCGCCAGATCGCCGATCTCACCGATCTCCTCGCCCTGGAGCGCTCGAGCCGCCGCACGCAGGAGGACGAGGTCCGTAACCTGCGCACGACGTTGGCCGGCGTCGAGGCCGAGCGCGATCAGGCGAAGACCCAGGCCGAGGCCGCGACCGTCAGCCAAGGGGCCACGGGCGCCCTCGACAAGCAGCTGGACGCCGAGCGGGGCGCGACCAAGCGGGCGCTGTCGCAGATCGACCTGCTGAACGAGCAGATCAGCGCCATGCGCCGTCAACTCGCCGCGCTGGAGGATGCGCTGTCGGCTTCCGAGAGCCGCGACCGGGAATCGCAGGCCCGCATCGCCGAACTCGGCAGCCGGCTGAACGTCGCCCTGGCCCAGAAGGTCCAGGAATTGGCGCGCTACCGGTCGGACTTCTTCGGGCGCCTGCGCCAGATCCTGGGCAACCGCCCCGACATCCGCGTGGTCGGCGACCGGTTCGTGCTGCAATCGGAGGTGCTGTTCCCGGTGGGCTCGGCGACCCTCAAGCCCGAAGCCGGGCCCGAACTCGACCGGATCGCCGGGGCGATCTCGGATCTGGCCAAGCAGATCCCGGCGGATCTGCCCTGGGTGCTGCGGGTCGACGGCCACACCGATGCCCGTCCGATCAGCACGTCGCAATTCCCGTCGAACTGGGCGCTCTCGGCCGCCCGCGCCATCGCGGTGGTTCAGTACCTCGCCGGCAAGAGCATCCCGCCGCAGCATCTTCTGGCCGGCGCCTTCGGCGAGTTCCAGCCGCTCGATGCCGGTACCACCGAGGACGCCTATGCCCGCAACCGCCGGATCGAGATGAAGCTCACCGAGCGATAGAGGGACTCTCCCTTTCGGGGGGGCGGCTCACTCGGCCGCCGGCAGCCGCTCGCCCCTCGTGCGGGGCTCCTTGCCCCGGGCGGTCTCGTCGAGGGCATCCGTGAATTGCAGGTTCGCAAGCTGCGCGTAGAGCGCGCCCTGCGCCAGCAGGCTCTCGTGGGTCCCCGTCTCGACGATGCGGCCATCGTCGAGGACCAGGATCCGGTCGGCGGCACGAATCGTG
>NZ_JAKSYH010000049.1 GCF_022829295.1 Methylobacterium sp. J-088 | reverse complement strand
GCTCGCGGCCACCGTCCTCTTCGCGCCCTTCGTCGACGCCGTGTGGCTGAACCTGGCGCTGATCGCGGTATCCCTGACCGGCATCGCCTCGACGACGTCGTTGACGTTCTCCCTGGTCAACGACCTGCTGCCGAACCCGCGCGATATCGGTGTCGCCATGGCCTTCGTCGTGGTCGGCGGCAACGTCTTCGGGCTGATGGCGCCGATCGTGACCGGGTACGTCATCCGGGCGACGGGCAGCTACGACGGCGCCTTCTACGTCGCCGGTGCCCTCCTCATCTGCGGCGCGGCCTCGGTCCTGACGCTCACCCGCACGCCGATCGGCGCGCGGCGATCCGAAGCCGAGGCAGAGGTCGCTCCCCTGTCGCAGCGGATCTGAGGCCGTCATGTTCGCTTTCGTCGGATCACGCACGACGGTCGAGCGCAACGCGCGCGGCGAGGGTCTGTCGGTCTACGCGGTCCTGCCCGGCGGCACCTGGGAGCTGCGCCATGTGCTGCATGGTCTGACCAACCCGTCCTATCTCGCCCTGAGCCGGGCGGCGGATCGGCTCTACGCCGTGCACGGCGACGGAGAGAGCGTCAGCGCCTTCGCGGTCGCGCGGGACGGTGCCGTCTCGCTCCTCGGCACACGAGCGACCGAGGGGCGAAACCCCGTCCACCTCCTGATCCACGAACGCGCGCGCGCGCTCCTCGTCGCGAATTACGCCACCGGGAGCCTCGCGCGCCTGCCGATCCACGCGGACGGCACGCTCGGCTGCGTGGCCCAGCGTCTCGAACTGCCCGGTCAGACGGGCCCGCATCGAACCCAGCAGACGGGGTCTCATCCCCATCAGGTCGTGCTGGACCCGACCGGCGACCGGGTCATCGTGCCGGACAAGGGCCTGGACCGGGTGTTCGTCGTCGCCGTCGGACGCGATGACGGCCGCCTCGCACTCAGTCCGGACGGACCGCCACCCGGCCGCGAGGGCGCCGGGCCGCGCCATGCCGTCTTCGATCGTTCCGGCACCATCCTCTTCGTGGCGAACGAGCTGGATTCGACGGTCACCCGCTTCGCCTATGAGGCGGGCAGCGGTCGCCTCTCGCCGCTCGAGATCGTCTCCACGCTGCCGGCCAGCTGCCTCAAGACGAGCCACGCCGCCGGCATCGCGCTGACCCCGTGCGGGCGCTGGCTCTACGTGTCGAACCGTGGCGACGACAGCATCGCAGTCATCGCGGTGGGTGCTGCGGGCCTGAGACCAACGGCCTGGATCCCAACCGGGGGCGCGAAGCCGCGTTTCACCACGCTGGACCCCACCGGACAGACGCTGCTGGTCGCGAACGAGGACAGCGATACGATCGTATCCTTCGCCGTGGATCAGGTCACAGGCGCTCTCGCCCGGACCGGGCAGGCGGTCGAGACCGGATCGCCCGTCTGCGTCGTGTTCGGCAGCCCGGCGGCATGATGGATCAGCGCTCCGCGCCAGAGCCGTTCGCTGCATGGCGGAGGGCCGCGCGCCGCCCCGCCTGCCGAACCCGGCGGTGGATGGTGGCCTTTCTCTTCACAGATCGAATCCCCGTCCGACCCCGGATCCGCGCCCATGACCGACGAGCGAATTTCCCCAGACCGGCTGCGCGCCTTCGCGACGGCCGCCTACGCGACCACCGGCATGCCGGAGGATCGGGCGGCGCTGTGCGCCGACACGCTCGTGCAGGCCGATCTCTGGGGGCACCAGTCGCACGGCGTCATGCGCTTGCCCTGGTACATGGCCCGGTTGCGGGCCGGCGTCTGCGACTCGCTCGCCGAACCCGAACTCGTGGTCGACGGCGGTGCGATCGCGGTCCTCGACGGCCGCGAGGCCATGGGACAGATCTCGGCTGCCCGCGCGGCGCAGGAAGCGGTCGATCGAGCAAAGCGGCACGGTATCGGCGCCGTGGCGGTCCGCAACTCGAACCACTTCGGAACCGCGATGTACTTCACGCTGATGGCGGCGCGCGCGGACTGCGTCGGTTTTCTCTCGACGAACGCCAGCCCCGCCATGGCGCCCTGGGGCGGGCGGCGGAAGGTCGTCGGCAACAATCCGTGGTCCTGGGCCGCACCCGCCGGCACCCACGCGCCTCTGGTGCTCGACATCGCCAACACGGGCGTGGCCCGCGGCAAGATCTACCTCGCGCGTCAGAGGGGGCAAACGATCCCGGAAGGCTGGGCGATCAACGCTGAGGGCGCGCCGACCATCGATCCGCAGGAGGCGATCGACGGCATCATCCTGCCCATGGCGCAGCACAAGGGCTATGCCATCTCGGTCGCGATGGACATGCTCTCGGGGGTTCTCAGCGGCAGCGCCTTCGGACCCGGGGTGCACGGGCCGTATCAGGCCCGGGAACGCAGCGGCGCCGGTCACCTGATGATCGCCCTCGATATCGCGGCATTCCAGCCGATCGAGAACTTCGGCACGCGCATGGACGAGATGATCGCGGGCCTGAAGGCCGTCCCGCTGGCACAGGGATACGACGAGGTCTTCTATCCCGGCGAGATCGAGGCTCGAAACGATGCCGATCATCGGCGCGCCGGGTTGCAGCTGCCCGACGATACGCTGGACGACTTGCGGACACTCGCGGGCGAGATCGGGCTCGCGGACCGGCTTCCGTTCTCCTGAGCGGCGCGGCGTCCGGGGCCTGGCACGGGAGCGCTCAGGCCCGCGTGGAGCGTCGCGACGTCTCGGGATCGGGCAAAGTCTGCTGGCGCGACGACACGGCCCCGGATTCTGCCCGGTCAGTCCGCGAAGCGGCGCGGGGAGCCTCCTGCGCCGCTCGTCACCCGCGCGCCCGATAACGCGCGCTGCGCACTCTGCCGAACGCTCAGCGCCGAGCGGCCTGAAGCACCGGGGCGACAAGTCGATGGGTGATGGACCCGAATTTGCAGCGATATTCGAGCGAAGAGACGAAACAATTAAGACAGTCGAGTTGCTGAATACGATGCCACAGATAAACTCGGGTCAGCTGCTCGAAAGCCTCGATCGATCAGCGCTCACGCCCAAACACTGGCGCATGTACGTGACGGCCGCGCTCGGCCATCTGTTCGACGGCTTCGACATCAACATGATGGGCTTCGCGCTGCCCGGCATCGTCGCGGCCTTCGCGCTTAGCCCGGCTCAGGCCGGCATCCTCGCCTCGAGCGTCTTCATCGGCATGCTGATCGGCTCGACCTGTGTTGGCTTCCTCGCCGACCGGTTCGGACGCAAGTGGACGATGGTCGGCGCGATCACCGCCTATTGCGCCCTCAGCTGCGCCGTCGCGTTCGCCTGGAACCACGACTCACTCCTGGTGCTGCGGATCCTCCAGGGTATCGGTTTGGGGCGGAGGTGCCGCTCGTCTTCACGTACCTCTCCGAGTTCATCCCGACGCGCCGGCGCGGCCTCATGCTCGCCTCGACCGTGGCGTTCTGGCAAGGCTCGAGCTTCCTCGCGGCGATGGTCGCCCTCTTCATCATCCCGGCGTTCACGTGGCGGGGGATGTTCATCGCGGGAGCCGTTCCAGGCCTCGTTCTGATCGTGCTCTGGGTGATGCTACCCGAGTCGGTCCGCTTCCTCATCGCCCGCGGACGTCTCGAACAGGCCGGCCGCATTGTCGATGGTCTCAGCACCATCGACCCACGGACGCTTCCGCCGCCCCGACATCGACCGCCGGCCGAGCCGGCGCACCTGAGTGCAATTCTGCGCGGCGGCTATCTGCGGCCGACCGCGAGCATCTGGCTGATGCAGCTCACCGGCGGGGCGGTGTTCTTCGCCGTGGCGATCTGGCTGCCGTCGATCTTCGCGCGGATGGGCTTTCCGGTGGTCAAAAGCTTCGCGTTCACCGGACTGATCGCCGGGACGGGCGCGCTGGGCAACATCGCGGGCGGCCTGCTGCTGGATCGCTGGGGGCGGCGCACGACCGTTCCCGTGTTCCTCTGCGTCGGGGGTCTCCTCATGTTCGCGTGGGGACAGGCCACCGAATCCTGGTCCATCCTCGGGCTCGGCGCGCTGACGGCGTTCTTCGCTTCGGGCGGTGCGGGCGGTCCACTCTTCGCCTACACGAGCGAGGTCTACCCGACGCGGTACCGCGCGGTCGGGACGGGCTGGGCCGCGGCCTGGCAGAGGATCGGCGGGATCGTCGCGGCGCCGATGCTCGGATGGATGCTGGGCAGCGGCGCCCCCAACTACGCCTTCTTCACCGCCTTGGGCGTCCTGCTGCTGATCGGGGGTGTCGGGGGCTACCTCCTCGGCTACGAGACGCGCGGCAAATCGCTGGAAGCGGTCGCGGCGGAACTCGCTGGGACGACGGGTCAGGTGTGAGACGATGCCGCATTTCGAACGCGACGGACGCCGGCTGCACTACGAGGTGCTCGGCCGGGGCGATCCCGTAATGCTGATTCACGGTTTCACGAACGCCGGGTGGTCCTGGATGAACCAGGTCGCCGCCCTGGTGTTCGCCGGCTACAGTGTGATCCTGCCCGATTTGCGCGGGCACGGCCTGTCGGATCCCGCCGCCGACGTCACCACCGTGGGCGATCTGACCCGGGATGTGATCGGGTTGCTCGACCATCTCGCGATCGCGCGCGCCTCGGTCTGCGGCTTGTCGCTCGGCGGCATGATCGCGCTGACGCTCGCGCTCGAGCAGCCGCAGCGGGTCGACCGGCTGGTCGTGGCCAACTCGCGGGCCGCGTTCAACGACCCGGCGACGGCGGATCTCGTCGCCGGCTGGGTCGAGATGTTTCATCAGCCGGGCGGGCCGCTCCAACGCTTCCAAGCGACGTGGCCCGTGATGCTCAACGCGCAGTACCGGGAAAGCTCGGCCGGACGCGCGACTTACGCGACCTGGTGCCGCTTGGCCGAGCGACACAGCGGGTCCTCGCTCGCGAACGTCGCCCTCGGCATGCGCGCGTTCGACGTCGCGGGCCGCCTCCAGGGTATCGGGCATCCCACCCTGGTGATCGCCGGCGAAGAGGACAGGCTGTTCCCGCCCGCCGTCGCGCGCGAGGTCAGCGACGGCATGGCCGATTCGCAATTCACGATCATCCCTGGGGCCGCGCACATCTCGTCTCTGGATAGCGCGGAGGCGTTCAACGCGCGCCTGCTCGCCTTCCTCGCCGGTTGATCGAGAACGCTGAATCCCTCGGATGTCCCGCTGATACGGGTCCTTCCCTCAGCGTGGCGGGACGTCCCAACCCGCCTGCTTCAGCCGGGCGCTCCCGTTCGGTCCGGTCACGAAGGCGATGAAGGCGCGTGCCGCGCTCGGGTCCTGCGTCTTTGTCGTGACGGCGGCGGCGTAGGGCGTCCACGTGTTGACGGCCTCGGGCAGGAACCCCGCGAACGCCACACCTGGTGCGTCGATGAGCTCGCTGGCCTGTGTCAGCCCGATCGCTGCCCGGCCCGAGGCGACGGCAGATGCCACCTCGGGGCCGGTGGCGCAGAGCACCGCTCTGGCCTGCACGGCCTCAGCGAGGCCGAACCGAGTCAGCATCCCGTCGAAGAAGGCGCCCGCCGAGCCGCCGCCCTTGGGATCGATGTAGGCCACGGCGGGCGCCGCAAGGAGCGCGGTGCGGAAACCTGCCGCGCCCGTCAGGTCGGGGAGCGCGGCCCCGGATTTGACGGCGGCGACGAGCCGCATACGTGCGACATCGAACTTGGTCTCCGGCCGGACGTCGCCCCGCGCGACCAGCGCGTCGATGCCGGCCGAGGCGGTCATGACCACGTCGGCGTCTTCGTGCGCGGCAAGCTTGGCGAGGACGCCGCCCGCATTGGTGATCGTCAGGACGAGGTGATCGCCGGTCATTGCCTCGAACGGCCCGGCGAGGGCGCGCAGGCTGGACGCGTAGACGCCCGTTGCGAGCACACGGATGTCGGCCGCCGCCGCGGGCGGGCTAAGCGCTGCCATGCAGCAGGCGATCGACAGCAGCTGAGCTCGGCACATGGAATTTCTCCTCGGGCGCAACGCCCGCGATCGCGCGAACCGACGGGATGCGTCGGATTGCGGAACGCGGAGCGCCGCACTCTACACACGATGGGCTGCGTCCGGCCGCTGTCCGCCTCCCCGCCTGTCGCGCCCTCCCCCGTCGCGCCCTCCCCCGTCCGGGCGCGGCCCCGGAGACGCCAGATACGGTGGCACCGGGACGCCTCTCCTCGTGGCATCGCCGCTCGGGCGCCTGGGGAAGTGAGCCCGGACAGCGAGGGCGGGCTGTCGGCCACAGAGCGCGGAGCGGGCGGTGCTCGAAGCCGGGACTTGCCCCTCATCCTGCCTCGCCGGGCGAGCGTTGCGGCCTACGCCCGCTCGCCCGGTAGGACGGGGATCAGCGGGGGGCGCGTGCGGCCTAATCCCACCGCGAGCGCGGCGCCCGTGGCCGTGACCAGGGCGAGCGGCAGCAGGCCCAGCGCGTAGCTGCCGCTCGCATCCTTGATCAAGCCCATCAGGAACGTCCCGATGAAGGCACCGAGATTGCCGATGGCGTTGATCTGCGCGATCCCGGCCGCGGACGCGCCCGGCGGCAGCCATTCCGTGACCATGGCCCAGAATGGGCCCTTGACGGCGTAGGTCCCCAGGATCGCGAGGAACAGGATCGCGACCGTCGATCCGAACCCCTGCGCGGCCAGCGCCGCCGCGAGGCAAAGCGCGGTGAGCGCCTGCGGCCCGGCCACGTGCCAGGCCCGCTCCCCCGTGCGGTCCGAGCGTCGGGCCCAGAGCACCATCAGCCCGGCCGCGACCCCGAACGGCACCGAGTTGAGCAGGCCGATCTCCATGGTTGAGAGGCCATAGGACTTGAAGATCTGCGGCTGCCAGATCGACAGGCACGCGCTCGCCCCGACACTGCCGGCGAAGATCAGGCCGGCCGCCAGCACGCGTCGATCGAGGATCACCCGCCAGACGGACGGCCGGACCAGCGGCTGCTCCGCGCGCTCGGCGTCCAAACGTCCGGTGAGCCAGCCGCGCTGCGCCGCGTCGAGCCAGGGCGCCCGGTCCGGGCCCTCCGGGAGGAACCGAAGGACGAGCAAGCCCAGCACCACGGCCGGCATCGCCTCGACGATCGACATCAGCTGCCAACCGCGCAGATTCAGCCAGCCGTCGAGCCCGAGCAGCGCCGCCGAGAGCGGCGAGCCGACGAAGTTCGACAGGGGCACGGCCACCGCGAAGAGGGCGATTACCCGGGCGCGATAGGCCTTCGGGAACCAGCGCGTCAGGTAGAAGATCACGCCGGGATAGAATCCGGCTTCAGCCGCGCCCAGCAGGAAGCGGACCGCGCAGAACGAGACCGGTCCGACGACGAGCGCGGTGGCCGCGGAGATCAACCCCCAGGTGATCATGATCCGGGCCAGCCACAGGCGGGCGCCGAACCGCTCGAGCATCAGGTTCGAGGGCACCTCGAACAGGAAGTAGGCGACGAAGAACAGGCCCGCGCCCAGGCCGAAGACCGAGGCCGAGAGGCCGGCATCGGCGTTCATCTGCAGCGCCGCGAAGCCGACATTGACCCGGTCGATGAAGGCGACGAGGAAGCCCAGCATCAAGAGCGGCATGATCCGGAGCGTGACGCGCCGCATCGTCGCCCGCTCGATCTCGGACGGGGTGTCGTCGCTCGTCGATGTCACGGGCCGCTCCGGGTCTGAGGGGGCATCCGCGCGCGGATGCTGGTCCGGGCGCAGGCGACCGGCAGCACGGGCTGTGCCAGCCCGGCCCGTCAGGTGCCGACCCGGAGCGGGGCGGCGAGCTTGCGCAGGTAGGCGATGACCGACAGGGCCGTGATGCGGCCCGTACGGGGGTTTTCGTCGGTCGGCACGTTCTCGATCGTCATGGAGAACCGCGCCGCGTCGGCCTCGACCTCGATGCGGTGGGTGTTGCGGTCGAGGTTCGGGTCCGCCCAGATCTCGAGTTCGGTCCGATCCGGTCCGATGCCGGCGAGCGAGAGCGCGACCGCGACGTTGAGGTTGGCCGGAAACCCCCGGGCCGCCTCGCGCGGGCTGCCCGAGAAGACCCGCATCGGCTCGGTGATGCCGGCGATCGCGATGCCGTTCTCCACGAGGTAGGGCGCGCCGACGAGGCCGCGCACGGGCTTGCGGGTGATCATCCGCACGGTGTGGATCGTTCCCTCCGCGGCGGCCGTCACGGCGTCGAGACCGAGTAAGGCGCCGGTCGGCACGACGATCTGCCCGCCGTGGGCACGCGCCGCCGCCACGAGGTCCTCGTGGTCGAGGAGCGCCCCGCAGCTCAACACGACGGCGGTTTTGCCCGCCGTCACGAACGGCCGCACGATCGCGGGGAGGTGCTGGGACGGCGCGCATTCCAGCACGATGTCGGCCCGCGGCTCCAGACCGTCGAACGCTGTGACGACCTCGGGCGGTTCAGCGAGCGCCGCGAGCTCGGCGCGGGCTTTGCCGGCGTCGCGGACCGCGACGGCGGTCAGGCTCAGTCCGGGGATGGCCCCCCCGTCGAGTGCGCGCGCTACGGCGCGCCCGACGGTGCCGAGGCCGGCGATCGCGACGCGCCCACCGCGGACCGGCGATCTGGCTGCTTCCTGCGGCGGCATGCTGGGGTTCCGCTTTATCCAGGCCGGAACGGCCGGCCACCGCCACCCTTACGCATCGGCTGTGCCGAACGATGACGCGGATCGGCTCCATCTTGGACCGTCGATCAACCGGCTGCTAGGCCCGAACGCGCCGCCGGCATGCGGCTTGCCATGTGCCCCTGGGGATGTGACCCTGACCGGCGCGCCGGGCGCGTGCGTGCTCGACGAGGTGCAGGATGGATCGCCGTCGTTTCCTCCGGCTCGCAGCGGCCCCGGCCCTCACCGCGGGCATCGCACGGCCGGTCCGCGTCGCCGCGCAAGGCACACGCGTCCTGCGCTACGTGTCCTACACCGACGTCACGGTCCTCGACCCCACCTGGAGCACCGCCTACGTCACCCGCGACCACGCGGCGATGGTCTACGACACGCTGTTCGCCCTCGACGAACGGCTGACGCCCCAGCCCCAGATGCTCGCCGGCCACACGGTCTCGGACGATGGCCTCACCTGGGATCTCACGCTACGGCCGGGACTGAACTTCCACGATGGCTCGGCCGTACTCGCCCGCGATTGCGTCGCGAGCCTCGTGCGCTGGGCGCGCCGTGACGCCTTCGGCGGGGCGCTGATGGCCGTGACCGACGAACTCGCGGCACCCGACGACGGCACCATCCGCTTCCGCCTCAAGCGGCCCTTCCCGCTCTTGCCCTACGCCCTGGCCCGCAACGGCGCTCCCTACCCCGCAATCATGCCCGAGCGGCTGGCACGGACCGACGCCTTCACCCAGCTCACCGAGATCGTCGGGAGCGGCCCGTTCCGCTTCAAGGCGGACGAGCGCGTCGTCGGCGCGCGCGCCGTGTACACCCGGTTCGAGGGCTATCGCCCGCGCGAGACCGGGACGCCGAGCGGTACCGCCGGGCCGAAGATCGTGCATTTCGACCGGGTCGAGTGGCTCGTCCAGCCGGACGCGGCCACCGCCGTCAACGCCCTCGTCGCAGGCGAGGTCGACATGTTCTACAATCCACCCACCGACCTGTTGCCGATCCTGCGCCGCAGTCGCGACCTCCAGGTCTTCCAGGGCGATCCCCTCGGCAACGTCGCCCTGATGCGGGTGAATCACCTGCACCCGCCCTTCGACAATCCGGGCGTGCGCCGCGCCGTCCTCTCGGCCGTGCGCCAGGAGGACTTCATGCTGGCGATGATGGGCGAGGACCGCGCCCTATGGCGCGACGGGGTCGGCGTCTTCCCGCCCGGCACGCCGATGGCGAGCGAGGCCGGCCTCGACGTCCTGACGAGCCCGCGGCCGGTGGAGGAGGCCAAGCGCGCGCTGGAGACGGCGGGCTATCGGGGCGAGCGCGCGGTGGTGCTGATCTCGACCGACAGCCCCAAGCTCCAGGCGCTCGGCGAGGTGGCGGCCGACCTGATGCGTCGCGTCGGCATGAACGTCGACCCGCAGGTTACCGACTGGGGCACCGTGGTGCAGCGCCGCGCTAAGAAGGAGCCGGTCGCGCAGGGTGGCTGGAGCGCGTTCTTTACGACCTTCTCCGGCCAGGACCTGCTTGACCCCGCGGGCTACCTGGCATTGCGCGGCACCGGCGAGCGCGCGTGGTTCGGCTGGCCGACCGACGCACGGGTGGAGGATCTGCGCGCCCAGTGGCTGGCGAGCGGCGACCCCGCGCAGCAGCGGGCGATCTGCAGGGACATCCAGGCACGGGCGATGGCCGAGGTGCCCTTCATGCCGCTGGGGCAAGCCTTCTACGCCACGGCGGCCAAGCGCGACCTCACAGGTATTCTGAAGGGCTTCAGCACCTTCTGGAATGTGCGGCGGGCTTGAGGAGATCGGGATCATGGCGGATGACCTCGCCTACATGCCCGCGGCGGAACTCGCGACCCTGATTCGAACGCGGCGGCTGTCACCGGTGGAGCTCATGACGGCGACGCTCGCGCGTATCGCCAGGGCCCAACCGGTGCTGAACGCCTTCATCACCGTCGCGGAGGAGCAGGCGCTCGCCGGCGCCCGGGCAGCGGAGGCCGCGGTGATGCGCGGAGAGCCGCTGGCGCCGCTGCACGGTCTGCCGGTCTCGATCAAGGATCTCGTTCCGACCGCCGGGATCCGCACCACCTGGGGCTCGCGCGTCTTCGCCGAGCACGTGCCGGAGGCCGACGCGGAGGTCGTGACCCGCCTGAAGGCTTCCGGCGCAATCGTCGTGGGCAAGACCACCACACCGGAATTCGGGCAGCAATGCCTGACCCAGGCGCCCCTGTTCGGGCGCACGCGCAACGCCTGGGACGCGGGCCGCACATCGGGAGGCTCCAGCGGCGGGGCGGCGGTCGCCGCGGCGGCGGGACTGACCGCGCTCGGCGTCGCCACGGACGGCGGCGGCTCGACCCGGATCCCCGCCGCCTGCAACGGCGTCGTCGGATTCAAGCAGGGGCTCGGCGTCGTGCCGCAGGAGTACGCCCAGGACGGGTTCGGCAACATCTCCTACGTGACGCCGATGACCCGCACCGTCCGCGACACGGCGCTGATGCTCGACGCGATGGCCGGACCCGATCCCCGGGATCCGCTCAGCGCGGGTCGGCTCCAACCGGGCTTCGTCGCGACGCTGGACGCCGTTTCGCCCGGAACGAAGTCCCTCGCCGGGCTGCGCGTCGGCTGGCGACCACTCCTCGGCAACGCGCACGTGGCGGCCGACGTGCTGGCCGCCTGCGAGCGGGCGGTCGCCGCCCTGGCGGATCTCGGTGCCGAGACGCGCGGGCACGCGGCGCCGTTCGAGAACCCGGAGACCCTCTGGTTCGTCAGCAACGGCGCCTACCGCATGGCGCAGTTCGGCCACCACCTCGCGCGGCACCGGGAGATCCTATGCCCGACCTTCGTGCGCCAGATGGACCGGGTGCGCGACGTCTCGGCGGCCGAGCTCTACGCGGCGATCTTCGCGCGCACCGCCCTCTACCGTCAGGTGCAAGCGTGGTTTGACGACATCGATGTCCTGGCGATGCCGACCCTGTCGCGCACGGCCCTGCCGATCGACCAGGACTTCTTCGGGCCGATCATGATCGACGGGACACCCGTGCCGAACCTGCGCGCGGCCTGGTACCCCTACACGATGCCGTTCAACCTTACCGGCAACCCGGCCGTGAGCCTGCCCTGCGGGCTCGACGAAGCGGGCGTACCGGTCTCGATCCAGCTCGTCGGACGCGTGGGCGAGGACGCGCGCCTGCTGCGAGTGGCGGCCGCCTTCGAGCGGGCGATGCCCTGGGCGGACCGGCGGCCGCCGCTGCCGGAACTCGACTGACCCGAGGAGCAGAGATGGGCACCTACGATCCGCACCGCCGAACCCCGAGCTTTGAGGCCGCCGCGGAGACGTTCCTCGCAGGCGCCGACTCGCCCCGTGCCTACCTGGAACGCTGCCTCGCGACGATCGCCGAGCGCGAGCCTGCGGTGCGAGCCTTCGTGGTCGTGAACGAGGCCGGCGCGCGGGAGGCCGCGGATGCGAGCGGCGCGCGCTGGCGGGCGGGGCGGCCGCTCTCGCCGATCGACGGCATGCCGGTGGGGATCAAGGACCTCCTCGAGACGCGCGACATGCCGACCGAGATGGGCTGCGTGGCCTACGCGGGCAATTTTCCCCGACGCGACAACGCCGCGGTCTGGGCGCTGCGCGAGGCCGGGGCGGTGGTGCTCGGCAAGACCACGACAGCCGAGCTCGGCGGCACGCATCCGCCGGCGACGACGAACCCGTTCGATCCGGCGCGCACGCCGGGCGGGTCGTCCTCTGGCTCGGCCGCCGCGGTCGCGGCCGGGATGGTGCCGGCCGCGATCGGCAGCCAGGTCGGCGGCTCGATCATCCGGCCAGCGAGCTACTGCGGCAACTGGGCCTTGAAGCCATCCCAGGGTGCGATCAACCGCGGCGAGCGACAGGCGACCAGCATGAGCACGCACGGCGTGCACGCGACCTGCGCGGAGGACATGTGGCGCGTGTCGATCGAGATCGCGCGCCGGGCCGGCGGCGATCCGGGCCGCGCACCGCTCGCCGGTCCCGCGGATCCGCCCTCCCCGCACCGCCCGCTCACCGTGGCGGTGATGGAGACGGAGGGGTGGGAGGCGCTCGACGACGCGTCGCGGGCAGCCTTCGAGGCTGTGGTGGCGCAGATCGCCGACGCCGGCGTCACGGTGCTGCGCCGCCGGGACGTCCCCGCGATCGAACGCCTCGAGCGCGCCCTCGTCGGCGTGCGCGAGATGGCCAACACGATCACGGCCTGGGAGAACCACTGGGCGATCCGCAACCTCGTGACGCAGCACCCCGACGGCGTCAGCGCGCGGGCCAAGGCCACGGTCGCGACCGCGGAACGCCTAGGGGCCGAGGGCTACCAGGATCTGCTGCGGCGGCGGGAGGCGGTGCGCACCGTGTACGCGGCGCTGGCGCCCACGCTCGACGCGCTGATCGCGCCGGCCTCGCCCGGACCGGCGCCGCCCTGGTCGGGCGATCGTCCCGGCGAGCCGCTCGCGCCGCGCCCGACGGGGGTTCCGTGTTCAACACGCCGAGCTCGCTCCTCGGCGCGCCCGTTGTGACGGTCCCCCTCGCGGCCGTGGGCGGCCTGCCAATGGGCATTCAGGTCGTGGGGCAGCCCGGGACAGACGCGCGGATGACGGCGATCGCGCGCTGGATGGATGCGGCGGTGCGGCGGGTGGTCCTCTGACCGAGCGGCGGTGATCCCGTTGCCGTCCGGGATTTACGGCCCAGCTGTGTAGGCAAAGCGAGGGCAGGAGAGATCTATGGACATCGATCGACGCCTTCTCCTGGCCGGCGCGGCCGCACAACTCCTGGCGTCCCACGCTGCCACAGCCGAGGATCGCCCCATCGCGCCGGCCGAGACCCGGATGAAGGCCATCGTGGTCGGACCGGAGGGGCCGAGCCTCGTCGAGATCGACATGCCGAGGCCGAAACCCGCGGAGGTGCTCGTCCGGGTTCGGGCCGCCGCCCTCAACCGCGCCGATCTCGCCGTCGCCTCGGGGCAGCCGCACGGCCCGACCGGAGGGCCCGACGCGATCCCGGGGCTGGAGTGGGCCGGGGAGGTCGTGGCGGTCGGCGCGGCCGTGAACGACTTCTATCCGGGTGACCGCGTCATGTGTTCCGGCGCCGGCGGCTACGCCGAGTATGCCGTGGCGGATCACGGGCGGACCCTTCCGCTTCCCGCGGACCTGTCGTTCGAGGTCGCCGCGACCCTGCCGGTCGCCCTGCAGACGATGCACGATGCGCTCATCACGCAGGCGCACCTGCAACCGGGCGAGACCGTGCTGATCCAGGGGGCGAGTTCCGGCGTCGGGCTGATGGGGCTTCAGATCGCCCGGTGGCGGAGGGCCTCATTGGTGATCGGAACGTCGCGAAGCCCCGAGCACCGCGCGCGGCTGGCCGAGTCCGGCGCAACCGTGGCGATCGACACCAAGGATCCGACTTGGCCCGAACAGGTCCGAGCGGCGACCGGCGGCCGGGGCGTCGACGTGATCATCGATCAGGTCTCAGCGCCGGTCGCCAACGGCAATCTGCAGGCCGCGGCGGTCCTGGGCCGCATCGTCAACGTCGGCCGCCTCGGCGGGAGCCGGGGCGAGTTCGATTTCGATCTGCACGCCACGAAGCGCATCAGCTACATCGGCGTGACCAACCGGACTCGGTCGATCGAGGAGCAGCGCGCGATCACCGCGCGCGTCCGGGCCGACCTGTGGCCGGCGATCGCGGCCGGGGGCTTCCATCTGCCGATCGATGGCCGCTATGCCCTGGCCGAGGCGCCGGCCGCGCTCACCCGCATGAGGAAGAACGAGCATTTCGGGAAGATCGTCCTGACCGTCTGACGCCTGGTTCTCGGTACGCCGATCGCCGACGGCTTGGTCGCGTCGAGCTCAGCCTCTCGGCGCCGCGGCCGGAAGTGCGGGCTTCACGTCGCCGCCGAACCAGCCGCGGATCGTGCCGAGGATGTCGCTCGGGATCACGACCCAGGATGGTAGGACGCCCGCGACGCTACCGTTCCAGCGCCCCGCCAGCGTCTGCCGCGCCTGGGCGTCCGAGCGGCGGATCTCTAGGTCGAGGATCCGCTCTTGGATCGGCAGCGTGGCGAGCTGCGCTTGGGCCGATTGCGCCCGCTTGTTGGCGATGAACGTGTCGTCGATCGCCGCCTGGATCGCGGCGTTCTCGAAGTTCAACTCGTCGGCGAAACCCAGCGTCGTGACTGTGACGCCCATCGGCGCAAACTGGTCGATCACCGCCTTCTCGACGGCCGCCATGATCTCAGCCTTCTGGTAGATCGCGTCATCGGTCGAGCGGCGGCCGAACTCGCGCGCGAGCGCCGCCTGAACCGTGCGGTGGACGTTACCGTCGACCACCTCGGCGAGCGAGCGGCCGTACAGCACCGAAGTGAAGCGCGCCTCGTCGGTATCCTGGGCGGCCGGCTTCGTGCCGAACCAATACAGGAACTTGGCCGCGTCCTCCTCCTTCACGAAGGCCGAGATGACCAACGAAGTCGACAGACCGATCGACTCAGCGGTCTCGAAGCGGAAGCCCTGATCCAAGCTCGACGTGCCGCGGTTGGCCGAGGTCGTCCACTCGCGCGACACCGGCGTGCGGTCGACGATGATCAGGCGCGCGGCCGGCACGTAGTATTCCGACAGCGTGCCGGTGTTCGGCAGCTTCGTGTGCGGGATCTGCACGCGCTTGGCCGCGACCTTGCTCTCGGCGAGGAACCTCTCCGAGCCGAACTGCGCCTGCGTGGTTTTCGTGTCCCCGCTCTCCGGGATCACGAAGGCCGACTGGCTCGGAAGGATCTCGATGTATTCGCCGTAGTCGTACTTGCTGAAGTAGGCGCACGCGGGCTCGGGTTCCGCGAATGCGCCAAGTCCCAGGACGACGACAGCCAGGCGCGCGCGTCGGGCGGGCACGAGCCAGATCATCGCGAGGACGGCGAGCAGTGCCGGGAACGCTAGGGGCGAGCCGCCAGCGAGGTCGGACGCGATCTGTGTCTTGAAGGGGGCGGCATCGCTGTCGGAGAGTTGTGCGACGGCCATGCGGCCTGCGGCCAATCCGGCCTCGGTCGAGGCGAGCCGTGGCAGGCCGGCGAAAACCGTTATGGCGCCGAGCGACAGGCCAGCGCGGATGAGCGTAGACATGGAAAGTCTCAAGGATCGAATGCCCAAGACGAGCGTCAGCGATATCAGTACTCGCGCCGAAGCGTGTCAGGGTCTTCTTCGCGAAGCTCGGCCTTGAGCCGAGCAGCCGCGGTATGGAACAACCCCTACACTCCTTCGTTTGGGGGGCCGCCCTCAGGGGCAGGCCGCGCACCGGCCAACGTGAGATGCTCCGTCAAATCGCCTAATCAGGCGTGCCGACTACCCCATGCTGGACCAGCCGCGGCGGTCCTGGCACCGGTCATGAATTCCGCGGCGCGCAGCGTGGCCACAAAGCCTTCCGGCGCGGCCGTGCCCAAACACGTCGCGGCGTCAGGCTGGCGCCGCGACTATCGGGTCACGCGGGGCGCGGACGGCGTTCACGGCTCCGCCGCCACGGGCGTCGTCGGGGTCACGTGCGGCTCGGGTCGGTCCGAAGACGCTGCGGCCGAGGGCCTCGGGCGTCCGAGCAGAACGACGGCCACCGTGGCGACCGCGGTCACGCCGGCGAGCGGCAGGAGCGCCAACGGCCAGCTTCCGGTCGCATCCTTGATCGCCCCGGTCGCCCAGCTCGTGAAGAAGCTCGCACCGGTGCCCACCGCGTTGATCTGTGCGATCCCCGCGACTGCCGCGCGCGAGGACAACCACTCGGTCGTCAGCGCCCAGAAGGGGCCGCGCGACGCCGATACGCCGAACAAGGCGAGGCACAATAGGCATACGGTCGGGATCAAGCCGTGCAGGACGAGGCACAGGCAGAGGCCCAGCGTCGTCAGTGCGGTGGGGACGGCCGTGTGCCAGACGCGCTCGTCGCGCCTGTCGGAACTCCGGCCGCCCGCGTACATCGCCAAGGCGGCGACGGCGAACGGGATCGCGTTCACGAGGCCGACCTCCGCCGTCGAGAGGCCGAACGACTTCAGGAATTGCGGCTGCCACAGCGACAAGCCTGCGTTGGCGGTGGCTTGCCCCGCGTAGATCAGCGACAGCACCAGCACGGTGCGATCACCCATCACCGCCCAGACGGAGGTCTTCTCGACGCTGATCCGTGCGGTAGCGTCGGCGGCGAGCCGGTCGGCGAGCCAATCCTTGTGCTCTGGGTCGAGCCAACGCGCCTGCGCCGGCGAGTCGGTCAGCCAGAACAGGCCGACGAGGCCGATCAAGACGGCCGGCATCGCCTCGATGATGAACAGCCACTGCCAGCCCGAGAGGCCGAGCCAGCCGTCGAGCCCGAGCAGCGCCGCCGAGATCGGCGAGCCGACGATGCCGGCCACGGGACTCGCGACCATGAACAGGCCGATGACGCGGGCCCGCTCCCGGGCCGGGAACCACTGCATCAGGTACAGGATCACGCCGGGCACGAAGCCGGCTTCCGCCGCACCCAGCAGAAACCGCAGCACGCAGAAAGAGACCGGACCGGAGGTCAGCGCCATCGCTCCGGAGACGAGCCCCCACGTGATCATAATCCGCGTGAGCCATAGGCGCGCTCCGACCCGGACCATCGCGAGATTGCTCGGCACCTCAAACAGCAGGTAGGCGATGAAGAACATCCCGCCGCCGAGGCCGAACGCGCTCGCCGTCAGCCCGACTTCCCGGTTCATCTGCAGGGCGGCGAAGCCCGCGTTGACCCGGTCGATGTAGTTCGCGAGGTAACTCAGCGCCAGAAATGGCAGCAAACGCAGACTAATCCTGCGCAGAGCTTCTCGGCCGACCGCGTCAGCCGGCATCGACGGGATACTCACGGTGTTCCTCCCAGTATTTGGCCGGCCCACGTCTCGACGCGCGGGTCACGGTGGCTCTAGATGGTGGGTGGCCCGAACGCGCCGAAGAGCGAAGGCCGCATCCGCGGTGGCCCCGGGCCGGAGGCGACGTCATGCGCATACGAGATGTCACTGTGACCCTGTTCGGCTGGGACGATATCCCGCCGACGCGCTACTCCGGACGCACGGCGCGCGCGGTGGGCAGCAGCCAACTCGGCCTCGTCACGATCTACACCGACGAGGGCATCGAGGGGCACGCCTTCCTCGGATCGGCCTACGGACCGGCCGATCTCGACGCGCCGCTTCTCGTGCGGGTGCTCAAGCCGGTGCTCATCGGGCGAGATCCCCTCGACCGCGAGCGCCTGAACCAAGAGCTGTGGGCCCGCGTGCGCGCGGCCTCCGTCCGAACGATCGGCGCGCTCGACGTCGCCCTTTGGGATCTCGCCGGCAAGGCCGCGGGACTGCCGATCCATCGGCTCATCGGCACCTATCGCGACCGCGTGCCCGCCTACGCCAGCTCGCAGATCCTCGAGGGGACCACGGCCTACGTGGAGCAGGCGTGTGCGTATCGCGACGCCGGCTGGAGCGCCTACAAGATCCACCCACCTCAAGTCTGGCGCGAGGACATCGCGATCTGCGAGGCGGTGCGGGCCGGGATGGGTGACGGGTTCACGCTGATGCTCGACGCCTGCTGGGGGTATTCCTACGAGCAGGCGCTGCGGGTGGGCCGCGCGATCGAGGCGGCGGGCTACTACTGGTACGAGGATCCGCTCGCGGATTCCGACCTCTACGGCTACGTCAAGCTCAAGGCCAAGCTCGATGTGCCGATCATGGCGACCGAGTATCCGCAGGCCGGCTTCGAGTCCTACGCGCCCTGGATCCTGCAGCGCGCCACCGATTTTCTGCGCGGCGACGTGGCGGTGAAGGGCGGCATCACCACGCTCGTCAAGGCGGCCCATCTCGCGGAGGCCTTCGGGATGAACTTCGAGGTTCACCACGGCGGCAACTCGCTCAACAACGTCGCCAACCTCCACGTCGTCATGGCGATCCGCAACACCGAGTTCTTCGAGGTGCTGCTGCCGGATGCGGCGCAGAAGTACGGCCTCGCCGCGGACATCGCGGTCGATGCCACCGGCATGGTGCACGCGCCCACGGGGATGGGGCTCGGCGCGGAGATCGACCACGAACTCATCCACGCGAAGACAAAGGCGGTCCTGACTTAGGGGCGTGCCCATACAAGTCATGACGCCGCGTGCGCCCGCGGCCGGCGGCTCGCCGCCGGGTCTTCGATGAGCCCGGCGGCGTCGGCGAGACCGGCGATGTACTGGCCCGCCTCGCGGATATCCTGCCGGATCGCGGCGGCTGCCGCCTCCGCGTCGCCCGTGCGCAGGGCCGAGAGTGCCGCGGTGTGCAGGTCGCTCCCTTTCTCAAGCAGCACGTAGTCCGGGATGACGTAGGTCAGGACCGGGCCGCACCTGAGCCAGATGTTCTCGATCAACCCCTCCAGGATGGGCATACGCGCGAGGGCGTAGAGCTCGAAATGGAAGCGCCGGTGCAGATCGAGATACGCGTCGAGGCTCTGCTGCCGGATCAGGGCCTTCATCTCGGCGAGCAGCGCGTCGAGGACACTCAGGTCGTCCGGTACTGCGCGCTCGGCGGCGCGGGCCGCGGCCCGACCTTCGAGGTCGCAGCGGATCGTCAGCAACTCGTCGAAACGCTCCACGTTCATGCGCGGGACCACGGCGCCACCCCCCTGCCCCGAGCTGCCACGCTCCAGCACGTGCTCGGCGATCAGCCGGTTGACCGCGTCGCGGACCGGCGTGAGGCTGATGCCGAGTTCGGCCGCCACCTCGCGCAGGAGGATCCGCTCACCCGGCCCGAACCGTCCGCCGAGCATGGCGGTCCGCAGCTCGGCATAGGCCTGATCCCAGAGCGGCAGCCGCTCGACGTGCCTCATGATGTTGGCCCCCCAGCCTCTCGGCAGCCCACGCGGCGCAGATCGAGCCAGACCGACCCGGGGGATTCGACCCCGCTTGACAACGTACCCGCATTCCATCGTTATAACAAACAACAAAGACGTGAGGAACGCCATGCTCACCCGCCGCAGCCTCGTCGGAAGCTTCGCCCTGGGTGCCCTTGGGGCACAGACCGCCATGGCGCAGTCGCCCTTCCCGGCGCGCGAGGTCACCTTCATCGTGCCCTGGAACGCGGGGGGCTCGAACGACATCCTGGCGCGCGGACTTCAGCCGCTCCTCAAGGAGCGCGGCATCACGATGATCGTCGAGAACCAGCCCGGCGCCACCGGCACGATCGGGATGCGGCGCGTCGCGACGGCCAACCCGGATGGCTACACGCTCGGCATGGGGACGAGCTCGACGCTGGCCTACATGGCCGAGGGCAAGACGCCCCTGAAGAGCAATCAGTTCACCCACATCGCCCGCGTGTCGATCGATCCCCTGATGCTGCTCGTCCCCGGATCGAGCCCGCACCAGACGCTGGACGACTTTTTCGCCCACATGAAGAAGAACCCGGGCAGCGTGTCGATCGGCACGCCGGGCAACTACAACCTCAATCACATCTTCGCCTCGATGACCGCCCGGGCGGCCGGCGTCGCCTACATCAACGCGCCCTACACGGGCGGTGCCAAGGTCATCACCGACCTTGCCGGCGGGCAGATCCAGGCCGCGGTGCTCAAGCCCGCCGAGTCGCTCGGCCAGTTGCAGCAGGGCCTCGTGCGTGCGCTCGGCGTGTTCGCCGACGAGCGCCTCCGGCAGTTTCCCGACGTGCCGACCTTCAAGGAGCGCGGCTACGACGTGTTCCCGTTCGGCCCGGTGGTGCAGATGGCCTACGTGGTCGCCCCGGCCAAGCTCCCGCCGGAGGTGCGCACCAAGCTGATCGACGGCTTCAGCGCCGCGATCGGGGACCAGCGTTTCAAGGACTTTGCCGAGCGCAACGCCTTTCTGACCGCGCCGCTGACCGGGGACGCGCTGGCCGCCGAGGTCGATCGAGTCGAGCAGTCGATCAAGGTCGTGGCCGAGAAGGTCTTCAAATCCTGAGCCGACCTGCCACTCCGAGCGCTCGAACGATCTGAATAACGACTGGGACGGATAGCGTGACCAAGATCAAGACCATCACCTGCCATGTGGTGACCACGCCGATCAAACGGCCGTTCACCTCCTCGCGCGGCTGGCTGTACAAGACCCGCGGCACCTGCCTCGTCGAGATCGAGACGGCGGACGGCATCGTCGGATGGGGCGAGTGCTACGGGCCGTCCGCGGTGGCCAAGGCGTTCATCGACACGCAGCTCGCGCCCCGGGTGATCGGTCAGGACCCGTTCGACGTCGAGGTCGTCTGGGAAGACCTCTACAACCGGATCAAGGATTACGGGCCGAAGGGCATGTCGATCGCCGCGATCAGCGGCATCGACATCGCGCTGTGGGACATCATCGGCAAGAGTGTGGGCAAGCCGGTGCACAAGCTCATTGGCGGCGCCTTCCGCACCAGCGTCGACGCCTACGCGACCGGCCTGTACTTCACCGACATGGACCGCCTCGTCGACGAGGCGGTCGAGGAGGCGCGCGGTTACGTCGAGGCCGGCTTCAAGGCCGTGAAGATGAAGATCGGCCTCGGTTCGATCGAGCGCGACATCGCGCGCGTGGCGGCGGTGCGCGAGGCGGTCGGCCCGGACATCCGCCTCATGGTCGACGCCAACCACTCGCTCACGGTGCCGACCGCCATCCGCATGGGGCGGCGGCTGGAGGAACTCGGCATCGAGTGGTTCGAGGAGCCGATCTCGCCGGAGGATCTCGACGGCTACGTCGAGGTCACCCGCGCCCTCGACATGGCGGTGGCCGGCGGCGAGAACGAGTTCACCCGCTGGGGCTTCCGCGACGCCATCACGCGCAAGGCGATGGACATCGTCCAGCCGGACGTGTGCGCGGCCGGGGGCATCACCGAATGTAAGAAGATCGCCGCGATGGCGACGGCGCACGGCGTCGAGTGCGTGCCCCACGCCTGGGGCTCGGTCGTCGGCCTGGCCGCGACCATCCACTTCCTCGCCTCGATCCCCGATCAGCCGCCCTGCCTGTTCCCGGTCGCGCCGATGCTCGAGTTCGAGCAGGAAGAGAACCCCTTCCGGGATCACCTGGCCCTCGAGCCGATCCGACAGGTCGGCGGCAAGGTCGCGGTCCCCACCGCGCCGGGGCTCGGGATCGAGGTCGACCGCGCCGTGATCGACCGCTACCGCGCCGCTTGAGGCACACCGCGATGCGCTTCGTCACCTTCTCGAGCGACGGCGTGGAGCGGGCGGGTCTCCTGCTGGGCGACGCCAGCGGGCCGGACGACATGGTCGTCGACCTCGCCCATCCCGCGCTGCAGCCGGCGCTCGCCGGCTGCCCGCCGCAGGTCCTCGACCTGATCCGCTCCGGATTGGCCGCCGCCGCAGCCCGCCTGCGCGATCACGCCATCCCGGAGGCGGCACAGCTGCCGCTGCGATCGGTGCGCCTACGCGCACCGCTGCCCAAGCCCGGCCGGATCTTCGGGATCGCGCACAACTACGTGGACGCGCTGGCCGAGCGTGGCGCGCCCCATCCGGCCGAGCCGTTCCTGTTCATGAAGGAGCCGTGGACGGTGATCGGTCCGGGCGAGCCCGTGGTGTTGCCGCCCGGCATCGGCGGCTGCACCTACGAAGCGGAGATCGCCGCGGTGATCGGCAGCCGCGCCGATCACGTCGCCGCGCAGGACGCGCTGGCCCATGTCTGCGCCTACGGCGTGTTCAACGACATCAGCGCCAGCGAGCTGATCCGCCGCGACGGCTTCGGCCCGGGCAAGAACATCGCGACCTTCGGCCCGTTCGGCCCCTATCTCGCGACCAGCGACGAGGTCCCCGACCCGCAGGCGCTGCGGATCGGCCTGTCGATCGACGGGGTGAGCCTGCAGGCCTCCACCACGGCCCGGATGCTGTTCTCGGTGGCCGACCTCGTCGCCCACCTGTCGCGGCAGACCGTGCTGGAGCCGGGCGACGTGATCGCCACCGGCACGCCGGCGGGGATCGCGGCCCTGCGCCAACCGCCGGCCTGGATTCGGCCCGGCACGACGATGACCGCCTGGGTCGAGGGTCTAGGCAGCCTGATCAGCCCCATCGTCGAGGATGGTCCATGACCGAGCGCCCCGTGGTCCTGTTGACCAACCCGATCCATCCGGAGGCGGAGGCGATGCTGGCCGTCCAGGCCCGCCCCGTCACCGCACCCGACCCGAGCCCCGAGACCCTGCGGGCGCTCATCGCCGAAGCGGAGGGGCTCGTGGTGCGCGTCAAGCTGCCCGACGATATCCTGGACGGCGCGACGCGATTGCGTGGCATCGTCCGCCACGGCGTCGGCCTCGACATGATCCCCGTCGCGGCGGCGACCGCGCGGGGCATTCCGGTCGCCAACCTGCCCGGCAGCAACACGCAGGCCGTGGCCGAGTACGTGTTCGCGGCGCTGTTTCACCTGCGCCGCCAGGTCTGGCGCCTCGACGGCGGCCTGCGCGCGGAGGGATGGGGCGCCGTGCGGCCGATCGCCGACGGCCTCGCCGAGATCGGCGGCGGCACCCTCGGGATACTGGGCTTGGGCGAGATTGGCGGCCGCGTCGCGCGGATCGCCCATCACGGATTCGGCCTGCGCGTGCTCGGCGCCTCCCGCAGCGGCGCGACGCTCGGCGGTCTGGTCCAGGCGGTCGACCTGGAGACCCTGTTCGCGCAGAGCGACGCGGTGGTGATCGCCTGCCCGCTCACCGAGGCGACCCGCGGCCTCGTCGACGCCGCGCTGATCGGCCGGATGCGCTCGCATGCCGTCCTCATCAACGTCGCCCGCGGGCCCGTGGTCGAGACGGCCGCGCTCGCCACCGCCCTGCATTCCGGCGCGCTCGCCGGGGCGGCACTCGACGTGTTCGACGTGCAGCCGTTGGCCTCCGACCACCCGCTCCTGGCCTGCCCGAACCTGCTGCTGACCCCGCACGTGGCCGGCATCACGCAGACCAGCTCGCGCGCGATGAGCGTCGGCGCCGTCGAGGAGATGCTGCGCATCCTGCGCGGCGATCGACCGCGCAACCTCGTGAACCCCGAAATCCTACCCGAGACCCTGTCCGCCTGAGAGAACCCATGCGCATCACCCGCATCCAGTCCGTCCCGATCTCGTTCCGGGTCCCCGAAGGTCAGAACGTCCGCCTCGGTATCGGCCGCGCGGTCAAGCGCGACGCCGTGCTCGTGAAGGTCGAGACCGACGAAGGCCTCGTCGGCTGGGGCGAGGCCCATCACGGGCGCTGCCCGGGCGCCATCGCCAAGCTCATCGACACGACCCTGTCCGAGCTCGTCCTCGGCATGGATCCCCTCGACGTCAACGGCGTCTGGGCCCGGGTCTACCGCATGCAGCTTGCCAGCCACGGCATGGGCGCAGCCGCCGCGATGGCGCTGTCCGGCCTCGACATCGCCCTGTGGGACATCCGCGGCAAGGCGGCCGGATGGCCGATCTACCGGTTGCTCGGGGGTGGCCCCCGCGCGGTGCCGGCCTACGCAGGCGGCATCTCGCTCGGTTGGCAGGAGCCGGCCTCGCTCGCCGACGAGGCGCGCGGCCACGTCTCCGCCGGCTACAGGGCGGTGAAGCTGCGCGTCGGCGATAGCCCCCGGCGCGACATCGCCCGGGTCGAGGCGGTGCGCGAAGCCCTGGGCGCCGACGTCGAGATCCTGGTCGACGCCAACACCGGCTACACGGTCGACGACGTGCGCCGGGTGATGCCGGCGTTCGAGGCGGCGGGGGTCGCGTGGCTGGAGGAGCCGTTCCCACCCCAAGACGGCTACAGTTACGGCGAGGCGGCGCGGCTCGGCACCGTGCCGCTCGCCGCCGGCGAGAACCACTTCACCCGCTACGAGTTCGTGCAGGCGCTGCAGGCCGGCTATCTCGGCTTCGTCCAGCCCGACCTATCGAAGACCGGCGGCATCACCGAGACGATGCGGATCGCCGCCCTCGCCTCCGCGTGGAAGATCTCGGTCAACCCGCACACCTCGGCCACCGGCATCAACATGGTGGCGACGCTCCACGTGCTCGCGGCCGTCGACAACCCCGGCTACTTCGAGGGGGATGTGGCTCGGCACAACCCTTTCCGCGACGACGTGGTCGGTCTGCCCTACCGGCTCGACGCCGAGGGCAAGGTGTGCCCGCCGGACGGTCCGGGCCTCGGCGTCGAGGTCGACGAGCGCTTCCTCGCCGCCAATCCGCTGATCGACGGCCCCTGCTACGTCTGATCGTCCTTGACGGATCGAGCGGCCCCGCAACGCCCGGGGCCGTCGCACGAGCAAGAAAAGAAAGCCAGGTCGACCGGAGGGACGCGTGCTTCACTCGATTCAACAGCACAGGGAGCGCTACGCCGGCGTCCTGACCGCGCTGATCGGCCTGGGGGCCATCGCGGAAGCGGCCACCTACGGTCTCGGCACGATGGCGGCGATCGGGCCGGGGGCCTTCCCGCTGGCCATGGGCGTCATCCTCCTGGCCTGCGGCCTCGGCATCGGGCTGTCGGAGGCTCCGGCCGCCGACGCGCACGACCACGACCGCGTCGACCTCAGCCGACCCGAATGGCGCGGCTGGGCCTGCATCATCGGCGGGATGCTCGCCTTCCTGCTGCTCGCCCGGACCGCCGGCCTGTTCCCGGCGACGTTCGCCTGCGTGTTCCTGTCGGCGATGGGCGACCGCACCTCGACGGTGCGCGGGGCCTCCCTCCTCGCGACCCTGATCGCGGCCTTCGGCTGCGCCCTGTTCTACTACGGCCTGCACATCCAGCTGCCGCCGTTCGCCTGGGGGCAGTCATGATCGGCACGGCGCTCACCGACCTCGCCCACGGCTTTGAGGTCGCCCTCCAGCCGACCAACTTCCTGGCCTGCTTCGCCGGGGTTCTGCTCGGCAACATCGTCGGTGTGCTGCCCGGGATGGGCGTGATGGCGGCGATCTCGATCCTGCTGCCGCTCACCTTCGCCATGCCGCCGGTGGCCGCGATCCTGATGCTGTCGGGCATCTTCTACGGGGCGCAGTACGGGGGCGCGATCTGCTCGATCCTGCTCAACCTGCCCTGTCATCCGCCGCACGCGGTGACCTGCCTCGACGGCTATCCCCTGACCAAGCAGGGCAAGGGCGGCACGGCGCTGGGCATCACCATGATGGGCGGCTTCTTCGGCGCCTCGTTCGGCATCGTGATGATGATCTTCTTCGCCCCCCTCCTCGTGCGGGCGGCGCTGAAGTTCGGGCCCGCCGACGTGTGCTCGCTGATGCTGCTCGGGCTGCTCGCCGGTTCGACGCTGGCCCGCGGCTCGGCGCTGAAGGGCATCGCCATGACGACGCTGGGCCTCCTGCTCGGCATCTTCGGCACCGACGTCACCTCGGGCTTCGAGCGCTTCACCTTCGGCCTGCCCGAACTCGCCGACGGGGTCGAGATCGTCGCCCTCGCGCTCGGGCTGTTCGGCATCGCGGAATTCCTCAAGAGCGTGAACAAGGTCGAGCCGCTGCGCGGCGGCGCGAGCGTGCGCCTGCGCGATATGCGGCCGAGCGGTGCGGACCTGAAGCGCTCCGCCCTGCCGATCCTGCGCGGCACGCTGATCGGCAGCCTGTGCTCGCTCATCCCGGGCACCGGCCCGACCATCGCCTCGTTCGTCGCCTACGCGGCCGAGAAGAAGATCTCGCGCACCCCTGAGCGCTTCGGGCGGGGGGCGATCGAGGGCGTGGCGGCGCCCGAGACCGCGACGCACTCCTCGGTCCAGGGCGACTTCATCCCGACCATGAGCCTCGGCATCCCGGGCGACGCGGTGATGGCGCTGCTGCTCGCCGCCCTGACCATCCAGGGGATTACGCCAGGCCCACTCTTGATCTCGCAGCACCCAGACATCTTCTGGGGCCTGATCGCGAGCTTCTGGGTCGGAAACATTCTCCTGATGGGGCTCAACGTTCCCCTGATCGGCATCTGGGTGAAGCTGCTGACGATCCCCTACCGCTACCTCTATCCCAGCGCGCTGTTCTTCGTGTGCATCGGCGTCTACTCGACCAGCAGCAGCCTGTTCCACGTCGGTGAGACGCTGGTGATCGGGATCTTCGGGTACCTGCTACTGATCCTCGGCTTCCACCCGGCCCCGATCCTGCTGGGCTTCGTGCTCGGGCCGCGCTTCGAGGAGAACTTCCGGCGCGCCATGTTGCTGTCGCAAGGCGACCTGACAGTGTTCGTCGAGCGCCCGATCAGCGCCGCCTTCCTTACCGTCTGCGCCATCCTGATCCTCGGACAGCTCTACCTGCGCTGGCGACGCCGGGGGGTGTTGGTGCCTGACGGCCCCGTCGTGATGGAAGGATAGGCGGGGCCGAGCACGATCCTTTCCGCCGAGACCAAGTAGCCGAACTTCGGCGAGTGGTCGAACCGGGTAGGCATGCTTCTTGGAACGCGCCGCGGGATTCAGGGTGCGCGCGGGGAGCGCCGTTCGCCACAGCGCGGCGAACCTTCGCGATAGGCTCGAATCGTCCGAGGACGCGGAAGCGGGGCTTTCGCATCCCCTTACACCCACGCGCGAGGAGCTCCGTGGCTGCATCTGACCTTCATCCCGACCTGCTCGTCTTCGACGGCCTCATCCTCACCTCCGGCGGTCGCCGGGAACTCGAGCTCATGCGGGCCGGTGGGCTGACGGGGGCCAACTTCACCTGCTCGGTGTGGGAGGGGTTCCGCCCGACCATGGAGCGCATCGCGCGCTGGAAGATGTCGCTCGCTGCGAACGCCGACCTCGCGCGCCCGGTGCTCACCGCAGCCGATCTACGCGCCGCCAAACGGGAGGGCCGGATCGGCGTGGTCCTGGGCTGGCAGAACGCGTCGGCAATCGAGGATCAGATCCCGTTCATCCAGCTCTTCCACGACGTCGGCGTGCGCGTCGTGCAGCTGACCTACAACACGCAGAACCTCATCGGCTGCGGCTGCTACGAGGCGCGCGACTCCGGCCTCACAGGCTTCGGCCACGAGGTCGTGGCGGAGTTGAACCGCGTGCGCATGCTGATCGACCTGTCGCATGTCGGGCCCAGGACCTCCGAGGAGGCCATCGCCGCCTCACGCCTGCCGGTCTGCTACTCCCACGTGGCCGCGCGGGCCTTGAAGGATCATCCGCGCAACAAGTCGGACGGCCAGCTCCGCGCCATCGCCGAGAAGGGCGGGTTCGTCGGCGTGACCTTCTTCACCACGTTTCTGGCGCGCGGCATGGACGCGACGCTCGACGACTTCCTCGACGTCGTCGAGCACATCATCGGCGTCGTGGGCGAGGAGGGCGTCGGCTTCGGCACCGACGCCCGGCAGCGCTACGAGGCGTGGTCGATCTACTGGGAGGACTACACCGAGGCCGACCCGCCCTATTGGACGCATGACAAGGGCTACGCCCGCCAGCTCACGACCTTCGCGCCGCAGCGCCGGCCCGCAGCCTTTGTCGATTACGCGAGCTACGGCGCGCTGACCGCCGCCATGGAGGCGCGCGGCTGGCCGGAGTCTCGCATCCGGCGCGTCATGGGCGAAAACTGGGTTCGCTTCCTCGGCGATGTCTGGGGCGCGTAGCCTCGCGGAGCGATCGGAGGGTTTGAGGATGATGGCAATCGCCGGCTCCCGTCTCGCATCACCGTATCGCCGGCCCTGGCGGCGGGCGCTCGCCGCGGCGCTGATCGCGCTGCTCGCCGGCCTGCCCGGTGCGGCGCAGGCTGAGAAGACCGAGATCGCCATCGCCAAGCAGTTCTCGATCGCGTTCCTGCCGCTCATCGTCATGGAGCGCGACCGCTTGATCGAGAAGCACGCCCGCGAGGCGGGCCTGCCGGAGGTCAAGGTCAACTGGCTCACCTTCAGCGGGCCGGACACGATGATCTCCTCGCTCTTGTCCGGAAGCGCGGACGTGGCGGCGGCCGGCATCCCGGGGGCGCTCATCGTCTGGGCACGCACGCGCGGCTCGCGCCAGGCGGTGAAGGGCATCGCGGCGATCGGCGCGGTTCCGCTCTATCTCGTGACCCGCGACCCGGCGATCGCCTCCATCCGGAACTTCAAGGACACCGATCGGATCGCCACCCCGGGCGGCAAGGGCACGATCAACGCCGTCCTGCTGCAGATGGCGGTCGCGCAGACCCTGGGCGAGGCGAGCGTCTCCCGGTTCGATCCCCTACTGTTCTCGATGGGCCAGCCGGACGCCACCACGGGCATGCTGGCGGGCGTTGATACCGTGAAGAGCGTCGTCAGCACGCCGCCCTTCCAAGACCAGCTGCTCGCTGCGCCCGGGATGCGCCGACTGTTCAGCTCGTTCGCCGTGATGGGCGGGCCGCACAGCTACGCGAACGTCCTGGCGACGACCCGATTCCATGACGAGAACCCGAAGCTGTTCGGCGCGATCGTGGTGGCCCTGAAGGAGGCGGAGGCGGCGATCGCGGCGGACCCGCGCGGTGCGATCGCGGGCTGGATCGCCGCCACCGGATCCAAGCTGCCGCTCGCGGTCGCCGCGCGCGTCTTGGACGAGCCCGGGACCAACTGGAGCCTCACCCCGCAGAACGTGATGACGTTCGCCCACTTCATGGCACGCACCGGCATGATCGCGAGTGCGCCCGCGTCGTGGCGCGACCTCTACTTCCCGGAAGCCGTGTCCGATCGGCCCGGCGGCTGAGGTTTCGATATCCGCCGCGAACGAGGCGAGAACGCGCTCGGCCTCCTGAGGCGGCCTCACCCTCCGCTTGAGGTCTCGCCGCGTCATCGCCGCTAGATCCGTCTCAGGGCGAGCGGCCGCACTTGCGCTCAGGACGCGAAGCGGCCGACGGCGTAAGGGGCCGGATCGATCGGGGCCGCGCGCCGTGCCAGAAGCGCGGCGACCAGGCGCCCGCTCGGCGGGCCGGCGGTCATGCCGTAGTGGCCATGGCCGAACGCCAGGTGCAGGCCCGGCTGTTGCGGGACCGGACCGAGCACGGGCAGCGTGTCCGGGAGTGAGGGGCGGAAACCGAGCCACAGCTGCGGCTCCCCGTGAGTGAGGCCGGGAAAGAGCGCACGCGCGTGCTCGGCCAGGATCCGGGCGCGGGTCTCGTCCGGCGGGGCGTCGAGGCCCGCGAACTCGACCGTTCCGGCCGCGCGCAGGCCCCCTTCCATCGGCGTCACCCCGAAACCGCGCGACTTGTAGCTGATCGTGTAGCGCGGCTCGATCGAGGGCGCGGGCAACATGGCGTGGTAGCCGCGCTCGGTCTCGAGCGGCACGCGCACGCCGAGCGGATCGAGCAGCGCCTTCGACCACGCGCCGCCCGCGACCACGACGTCGGCGGCGACGCGGTTCGCGACGTTGGTCCAGACCGTGAAGCCGCCGCCCTCGCGCGGGATGAGCTTCAGGGCCCGCTCGGCGACGATCGTGCCGCCCTCTCCGCGCAGACGCTCGGCCAGGGCCCCGACGAGCCTGGCGGGGCTGATCGTGTAGCCGTTGCCGGGCACGAGGAGCGCGCGCCGCACGGCGCGGGAGATGCCGGGCACCATCTGCTGCAGGTCGTCGGCCCCGAGCACCTGCGCCTCGATGCCGTGCCGCTCGCGGATCTGCCGCTCGACGCGCGCGCCCGCGCTCTCGCCCTCGCCGTCCCAAACCTGGATCTGGCCGGTGCGCCGGACGAGCTCGCCGAACGCCTGCGGTCCGATCAGGTCCTGCCAGCAGGCGAACGCGTCCTTGTGCAGGGCGCGCAGCGCGTCCGAGATCGCTAGGACGCGCTCGATCCGCCCCTCCTTGATCCAGCGCATCAGCCAGGGCAGCGCGGTGGGCAAGTAGGAGGGGTGGACGACGAGGGGTCCCTTCTTGTCCCGGAGCCAGCCGGGCACCTGGCGCAGCATGCCGGGCATCGCGATCGGCGAGGCCGTGTCGGCGCTGATCATGCCGGCGTTGCCGTAGGAGGCGCCGCCGCCCGGCGGCAGCGGATCGATCACGGTGACATCCCGGCCGGCGCGCCGGAGGTAGAGCGCGGTCGACAGTCCGACCACGCCCGCGCCGAGGACGATCGCGGTGTTCTCATCGCTCATGCAGCGTCTCCGGCGGCCGAGGACAGGCGGTGGTTCGACCGTGCTTGGTCGGACGGATGGCGTTTGGATCCCGCTCCGGCGATCGCGGACCGCGCGTCGCCCGCACGGTGCGGGCGGGATCGTGGGAGCGGGGCGAGAACCGGGCATGGGGTCATGTGGCCCGGCGCCGGCGCAGGAGCGCGTCTGCGGCCAGGATCACGCCCGTGACGCCGATCAGAAACGCGCTGACCGCCGCCACCGTCGGCTCGACCTGCATGTGCAGGCTGTTCCAGATGCGCACCGGCAGGGTCTGCGTGGCCGCGTTGGTGAGGAAGAGTGAGATGATGAGCTCGTCGAAGGAGGTCAGGAACGCGAACAGGGCGGCCGAGGCGAGGCCGGGTGCGGCGAGCGGCACGACGATCGTGCGCAGCGTCCGCGCGCGGCTCGCGCCCAGGCCCAGGGCCGCCTGCTCCAGGCGCAGGTCGACGGCTTGCAGCGCGGACAACAGGATCAGCAGGACGACCGGGAAGGCGATCACCGCGTGGCACAGGCCGACCCAGACCACGCTCCCGACCAGCCCGAGGCGCGCGGACGCGTAGTACATGGCGATCGCCGTGACGACGGTCGGCGAGACGATCGGCAGGAGTGCGACGGCCAGGATCAGCCGCTTGGCCGGGAACGCGCCGCGCACGAGCGCGTAGGCTGCCAGGAACCCGACCCCAGTGGCGACGAAGCAGGCCACGCCGCCGATCGCGAGGCTCGACCACAGCGCGGCACGCCAGGCCGGATCGCCGAGGAAGGCCGCGAACCAGCGCAGCGACAGGGAGGTGGGCGGGAAGCGCAGGAGGGTGCCGCCGCTGAAGCCCAGCACCACCACGATGCCGATCGGCAGGATCAGGAGCAGGCAGGCGCATCCGACGAACAGCGGCAGAGCGGCGCGCACGCTTCAGGCCCCCATCATGCGCCGCAGATCCGTCACGCGGGCATAGATCGCGAAAAGGATCAGGGTCGCTGTGAGCAAGACCACCGACATCACGGCCGCGCTCGGCCAGTCGATCAGGATCTCGACCGCCCGCTCGATCAGCATCGCGACGGTGACGTCGCCGGGGCCGCCTATCAGCGCGGGCGTGATGAAGAAGCCGAGCGCCAGGATGAGAACGATGAGCGAGCCCGACACCACACCAGGGACGGACAGCGGGAAATAAACGCGCCGAAACAGGTAGAGCGGGCTCGCCCCGAGGGCGCGCCCGGCCCGCAGCAGGCTCGGATCGATCGCCTTCATGGTCGCGTAGAGGGTGAGCACCATGTAGGGCAGCAGCACGTAGGCCATGCCGACCACGATCGCGAAGATGTTGTAGAGGAGCGCCAGGGGCGCCCCGACGAGCCCCGATGCGCCCAGGAGTTCGTTGATGAGCCCGCTGCGGCCGAGCACCACGGTCAGCGCGTAGGTCCGAACGATCACGCTGGTGAAGTACGGCACGATCACGCAGAACACGACGAGCGCGGCGCGCCAGCCGCGGCGGTTGGCCAAGTAGAACGCGATCGGGTAGCCGATCACCAAGGTCGCGAGCGTGACGAGGACTGAGACCCAGAGCGTCGTGAGCGCGGCTACCTGCATTGAGCGCGCGGTCAGGACGTCGACGAAGAGCGCCGGCACCTCGGCGGGCGCCGTCTCGACGAACAGGGTCCGCGCCAGGAACCAGGCGAGCGGCCCGAGGAACAAAAGCGCGAGCAGGCCGAGCGCGGGCAGGAGCAGGAGCCACGTTCTGTCCCGTCCCATCAGGCCGCGTCCGGCGGCAGGATGACCGTGTCGGCCGGAGACCACGCAAGGGCGACGCGCTCGCCGAGCTCCGGGTGGTGATGGGCGGCCACGTTCGGGGCGTCGGCGGTCACGAGCGCGCCGCTGCCCGTCTCGACGGCGTAGCGCACGACGCTGCCGAGGAAGGACGCGCGCCGCACCGTGCCGCTCAGGCGGTTGACACCGTCGCGCGGCGGATCGGCTAAAGGGTGCAGGGTCAGCTTCTCCGGGCGCACGAACAGCTCACCCTCAGTCCCCGCCGTGCGCGTTGACGGATCGTCCGCGTGCAGGACTGTCCCGTCCCTGAGCTGAAACGCGACGCGGCCTGGGCAGGACGTCACCACTGCGCCCGGTAGGAGGTTCGCCTCGCCCAGGAAGCGGGCGGTGAAGGCGTTGGCCGGACGCTCGTAGACGTCGCGGGGCGCGCCGATCTGCTCGACGCGGCCGCGGCTCATGATCGCCACGCGATCGGACAAGTTCATCGCCTCCTCCTGGTCGTGAGTGACGTAGAGGACGGTCATGCCGAGCCGCCGCTGGATCTCCTTGATCTCGACCTGCAGGTCGTAGCGGAGGTTCTTGTCGAGGGCGCCGAGCGGCTCGTCCATGAGCACGACGGGCGGCTGGAACACGATCGCCCGGGCGATGGCCACGCGCTGCTGCTGCCCGCCCGAGAGCTGGCGCGCGTAGCGGTCGGACAGGTGCCCGAGCTGGACGAGGTCAAGGGCGGCTGCGACCCGCTCGCGCACGAGCGCCTTCGGCATCCCGCGCGCCCGAAGCGGGAATGCCACGTTCTCGAACATGTCCATGTGCGGGAAGATCGCGTAGTTCTGGAAGACCATCCCGAAGCCCCGCCGCTCCGGGGGCACAGCCGCGAGGTCGACCCCGTCAACCAGGAGGCGCCCGGCGTCGATCGCCGCGAACCCCGCGACCATCATCAGGGTCGTGGTCTTGCCCGAGCCGGAGGGTCCGAGCAGCGAGAAGAACTCGCCCGCCTGGATGCGGGTGTCGAAGCGGTCAACAACAGTCTCGGAGCCGTAAATCTTGGTCAGCCCCTGAAGCTCCAACGCCTTGCCGGCTGGTGCCGAGATGGAAGCTGCCGCGCGCTCGTGCGGGCGGGCGAGGCCGACGGCGCCCGGCACGGTCGCGCCCCGTCCGATCACAGCACCCAATTTGACCAAGCGCGGCTCACTTTGGTTCGATTGGCCGACCACCAGTTGATGTCGTTCTTGAAGCCCTTCGACACGGTCCAGGGCGTGCCGGTCGCGGGATCGAGCAGGAGCTTCGAGGTGTGCGGGTAGACCTTGGTGTTGACCGGGATCGCCTTGTACTCGGCGAGCCAGCGCTTCTGCACGTCCTCGCTGATCGAGTAATCGATGAACTTGAGCGCGGCCTCGGGCGCTTTGGCCCCTTTCGGTATGGCGTAGGACTGCACCAGGACCTGGTTCTGGTTCCACTGGATGCCGAGCGGCGCGCCGCCGTCGATGGAGGCCTGGGCGCGGGTATTCCAGAGCACGCCGAGCACGGCCTCCTTGTCAGCCATCATCTGCGCTGACAACGCGCCGGTGTCCCAGAACTTGGGCACGCTGGGCTTGATCCGGCCCATGGATTTCAGGGCGCGCTCGATATCGACGGGGTAGACCTTGTCCATCGCCACGCCGTCGGCGAGGAGCGCGATCTCGAGGTTCGGGGCCCCGGACTCGATGCCGGCCAGCGTGCGCGGCCCTGGAAACGCCTGCGTGTCCCAGAATTCGGCCCAGGATTTCGGCTCGGAGCCGGGCTTGAACACGTCCGTGCGGTAGCACAGCACGAACGCGTACACGAACGAGCCGACTTGATAGGGGAGCTTCAGGCTCGGATCGATGTCCTCGAGCTTCGTGTAGCGAAACGCGCCGTAGTCGATCGGGACGAGGGCACCCGCCTCCTCGAGCATGAGGTTGGCGTCGTTACCGGTGTCGATACAGTCGATCTCGACCTGCCCGGCCTTGTACATGGCGAGCAGCTTGCCCACCGTGCTCGGGACGGGCACGATCTCGATGCCGGTCTCCTTCAGGAAAGGCTCGTAGACCGTCCGGCGCTTGATCTCGTCGAAGGAGCCGCCGGGGGTGCGCACGCGCAGCTGCGTGGCGGCCCGGGCGGGATTCGTGATCACGGCCGGCATGGCGAGCAATGCCGTGCCGCCTATGACGAGGCTGCGCCGCGTCGGGGTCGTGGACAGCTTCGGCACCGCGGGCTCCCATTACCTCGGCGCGGAGTTTAGGCGCAGGAAATACTGCCCGGCTAGTAGAAATCACGGGCGATTCTGATCGCATTTGCGACGTCCCGCACACGCAGCGGGCTGCCGGGGTGGTCCGCGGTCTAGCCCCGCGCTTGCATACTCACGTCGGAGATCGGAGCGTGGTCTCGCCGGCCGTCGAAGGGAGCGCCCATGATCAAGAGCGAGCCGTACTGGTGGCAGGCGGCACCTCTGGCCGCGTCGGACCCTATGCCCGTGCGCGACAGCTCCGACGTGGTCATCGTCGGCGCGGGCTATACTGGGCTGTCCGCGGCGCTAACGCTGGCTCGGGCCGGCCGCAGCGTTCAGGTCTTCGACCGCCAGAGACCCGGCGAGGGCGCTTCCTCTCGCAACGGCGGCATCACGAGCGGAAATCTGCGCCCGTCCCTCGCCGCGTTGACGAAGCGGTTCGGCGCCGAGCGGGCGGCCGCCCTCGTGGCCGAGTCCAAGGCGGCGCGCGAGGACCTTTATCGGTTCATCGCCGAGGAAGGCATCGACTGCGACTTCAAGCTTGTCGGCCGCTTCGCCGGCGCCTCCCGGGCCGCCGACTACGACCGCCTGGCGCGGGAGGCCGATCACCTCCGCGGCGCGTTCGGCATCGAGGCCCACCCGGTCATGCGGAGCGAGCAGCGCAGCTACATCGGTACGACGTTCTACCATGGCGGCAACATCCGCATGGACATCGGGGGCTTGCATCCGGCCAAACTGCACGCCGCGATGCTCCGCCTCGTCCAGGACGCGGGCGCCCTCGTGCACGGCGAGACCGCCGTTCTCGGTATCCGCGGCGAGGCCGGGGGCTACGAGGTCCTGACCGCGCGGGGTGCGGTCCGCGCCGGCCACGTGATCGTCGGCACCAACGGCTACACGGACCGGTTCGACCGATGGCTGCGCAGCCGGCTCGTGCCCGTGCGCAGCCGCATTATCGCGACCGTGCCGCTCTCGACCAACCTCATGGGCGAATTGATGCCGAGCCTTATGATGTATTCAGAGACGCGCAAGCTCCATTACTACTACCGGCCCTCGCCCGACGGGACACGCATCCTGTTCGGGGGGCGCGACGGGACGATCGCCGGCGAGGCGGAATGGCCGACCGCGAGCCTGCGGCGCGCGCTCGCCGACATCTTCCCCCAGCTCGACGGCGTCGCGATCGAGCACAGCTGGTACGGCAACGTCGCTATGAACCGCGACATGATCCCTCGCATCTTCGCGCGAGACGGCCGGCGCTACGCCGCGGGCTACTGCGGATCGGGCGTGGTGTGGGCGCGATGGGCCGGGCGGAAGGCGGCGCATCAGGTTTTGAGCGATCAGGCTGGAGGCTCGGCCCTCGACTTCCGCCCGCCGCGGTGGGTCCCGCTTATCGCTGGCAAGGCGTGGTTCATGCCGGCTGTGTTCGGCTGGCTGCGCTTCCGGGATCGGTCAGCCGCTCGGGGATGAGAGCATCCCAGTGCAAGAGCTGCCGCGTCAGCCCCTCGCGCTGTCCGCTTCTCGGCGCCTGGCGTAACCGTTCGAACGGCGGGAATGGGCGCTTTGCCGAAGGTCCGGTCTTGTAAGCGATGGCGCCGCGGCGTGACGTAGTTTGGCCGTAAGCTGCTGTTCCGCTTTGGAGAAGGTCCGCGGTAAAAGCGGACGCGCGGCTTCCGACCCAACCCAGCCGCCCGAACCGCTCCCGTCGCTTCTCCAAAGCGGATGTTCGTCCGCGGTTTGGCAACTCCGTTCGACGCAGCCTTAGACGGTGTGCGCTTTCGCACCGTGTCTTTGAAAGCAGGTGCTTTAGCCAGCTCAGATGAGCATCAGCATCCACGACGTCAGCGTCCCCGTCTTCGTCAACGCGCTTCGCAACATGAGCACGTGGCTCGACAAGGCGGCATCGGAAAAGCCGGAGGCCGAGTTGCTCATCCGGCGGCTGGCTCCGGACATGAGGCCACTGCCTGCCCAGTACCAAATGGCGTCCGACAGCGCGAAGAACGCGGTGGCACGGCTCGCTGGGATCGAAGCGCCCTCGATGCCCGACGTCGAGGCGACCTTCGCTGAACTCAAGGAGCGCTGTGCCAGGACGATTACCTTCGTTGAAGGCATTGATCCGGCGGCGTTGGCCTCAGGCGCGGAGCGGGAAATCGAGCTGAAGTTTCCGAACGGCATGGGATACCGCTTCAACGGGCAGGCCTATCTCACCGGCTTCGCGCTTCCGAACTTCTTCTTCCACGTGACCACAGCCTACGGGATCCTCCGCGGCGCTGGAGTGAGCCTCGGCAAGCCGGATTTTCTGCAGCATCTCGGGCCGCCGAACATTCACGCCGCGTAGTAGTCGCTCCGGCTCCCCCCAAGTCCAAAGCCGACCTGCCGGATCAGGTGAACGCGCGCATGTCGCCTTCGCCGCGGCAGTTTCTATGTCGTGGACCGAGCCAAACCGCTGCAGGTGCGTCCTGGGTGCGGCTGAGTGTGACCAAGTAAATGATGCAGGATCTCGCCGTCCGCTCTCATGCCTCAGTTTCGCGCAAGCAGACGGTCAGAGATCCACCCATCTCAGGCGCTCACGCGGGCCCTGAGCGGTGACCAGGATTGGCCGAAAGCAATCGGTCCGTTTCGGAGCAGGGCCGCCGGAAAAGCGGACAGGCTCCTACCGACCCAACATGGTCGTCCACGCTCGTCTGCCCTTCGCCCAAAACCGGACGCAGGATCGACGCTTAGCGGGGAGGGATCACGACAACCTCGGGATGCTGTTACCAAACGATACACAGTAGCCCAGCAGGATCACATCACAGCCATGTCGGATGGTGACAATGCTTCCAGCCGCCCTGATTACTATGCGGCAATGAGGATCGCAGATGCCCAGTGAGGCCGAAGTCGTCCACGTGGCATGGGGTGTGAGCAGGGCGGACACCATTCGTGACGCCCTGCGGTCGCAGGGCGACGAAGCGCGGGTCATCGCGCTCTCAGGCTCCTTGCATTTCGGGCCCATCGATCCGCCGGACCCAGATGTTCGCCACGCGTGGCTCAGAGCCGTCATGCGACCCGATCCCTACGCCGATCAGCGTGAGGCAGAGGAGCCATGGATGGAAGTTACGTCACCCCGCGTGCATCTGGTCTACTGGGTCTGCATGAGCGACGCGGCCGAGAACGCCAGTTTTCTCGAATTCGCGTTCCGCATGAATGGCCGCCCGTTCGACATCATCGACGCCACGGCTCTCGACTTCGTCACGCGCGACGGCATTCGAAAGCCCTGGTCGCTTGGGATCATGCGCCGCGAGGACATCGTCGCGTCTGGCCTAAGGGACAAGCGACGCGTCTTCTCTCGGACCGAGCGCGACGCCGCCGCTGCTGCGTGGACGGCATTGAGGAGCGAGAATGCACCGCTGCGCATAGTGCGCGACGGCCGCTTGGTCTCGGCTCCACTGACACACTACGACGCCGCGCTCATGTCCCAAGCCACACGAGACTGGGAAGTAGCCGCACGAGTGATCGGGCGCACCATGCAACACCTGACCGACGAGGTTGACCCACCCGGTCAGGTGGTTAGCGACATCGTTCTGTTCGGTCGTCTCCAGTCACTTGGAGATGCAGGATACTTTGAGATCAAGGGATCGGGACCGGGTATGCGCGATTACGAGGTCAGGAAGCCTACCACCCGGTTGCCCGCCTGAGATGTCGAGGAGGGCGCTGCCCGGTATCAGCCGACCGAGGCTCTTGAGGCGGATCTCAGTGGCTGATTAAGCGAACGTCCTATCTCGCGCTGCTGATCCTCCAAAGCCGACTGGCAGAAAATCACTTCAAGTCGCCATTCGGCTTCCGATCCGCCTCGACCTCCGACCCCGTTGCTAGAGGCCCATAAATCGGCCATTCGGCAGTAATTGGCTGTCCGCCAAATTGAGGGACCGGCATGACCTTACAGGATCGGCCTGCTTACATAATCAGGATGCGGGCCAAGCCCGGAACCAGAGACAGGCTCTTCGAACTTGCCACCATCGGTATGGCGAAATCCGGCGCCTCGGATCGCTACATCATCGCGCGGGAAGACGGCAACCCCGATGTGCTTTGGAACATCGAAGTGTTCAACTCCGACGAAGCCAAAGATAGGTATGAGAATAGCCCGCTTGCAGATAGTCTGCGGGACGAGATCATCGAGCTTCTCGCCGAACCACCGATGCGCATAGCCGTCCACCCATATTCAGCTTCCCCTGCCTGATCCTACTTGCCGAAGCCCTGCCAGTTCTAATCGAGCCTTGCCCCTGGTAATAACCAGCAACGCCCGCCAAACGGCGGCTTTCGTTGTTGGCCACCTCGGAAGCGGATCAGCCGCTTTCCACCCATCTTAGACGCTTAGGCCAGCGCTTCGTGTAGGCTGCATCTGGACGAAAGCTGCCGGTCCGCTTCGGAGGCGGGCGACCACGAAAGCGGACGCTCTCCAACCAACCCAATTCTGTCGTCAGGTTGATCTTCCCCGGTCACCAGAAGCGGACGCATGAAAGTCCGATCTTACCGGATGTCAGGAAGATCGACCCGAGGGACTGGGCTGCAACCCGCGAGCGACTAGCCTGACCAGACCCGCTCGGCAACCTTTACGCAGGTGCGAAAAGTTCCATGCGACGCTGGCTCGGCTCAAGGCCGAGCTTCATTGAAGCCCCACTGAGCAAGCGTATCCCGAACACTGATATTGCCGTCGCCCGTCATGGGCATTGAACGATCGAGACTTCCCATGTCCACCCTCATCCGCGCCGGCCTCTCGCTCGGCGCCCTGGCCATTTTCGCCGGCCTGCCTCGGCTCGCCTCGACCGAGGCCGCCATGACTGCGGGTCGCATCGCCGTCGATCAGCTGTCCGACAGCGACATCGCTCCGTTGAAGACGCAGATCGCGGCTGACCTCGCCGGCGGCTCCACGCTGCCGTTCCTGGCACTCCTCGCCGTTCTAGCAGTGATCTGGCTGGCTCCCGCCCGCCGGGTGCCACTCGCCGTCTTGGTCCTGGGCCTTGCCTCTGCCGCAGCGCCCGAGCCCGCGCGCGCCTACTTCAGCAAGTACGACTACGGCGAGTACATCGAGATCCTACCGAACCAATCAGCCTTTGTGATCTCGGAGAGCGGGGACACGAAGACAACGCAGGCGCAGTTTGGCTCGGAGCGCTTCCTCTCCGAGAGCAAGGTCGCGGCCAAGCGTGTCCAGATCCCGCACACCAAGCTGCCCAACACCGGCACGCTGTCAGACTATTATGTGCCAGCCGCGCGTTTGATCATCGTCGACCGAACGCCCGTCTCGCGCGAGTGGACGACCTCGTCCAACCGGGGCACTTCGGCCGCCGATCAGGGCTTCCGCTTCGAGACCGCCGACTCGATCGGGCTCTCGACCTCGGTGGTGATCTCCGCCTTCGTAAAGGAAGAGGACGCAGCCAAGTTCCTGTACTGGTTCGGTACCAAGCCCTCGGCCCAGGACACGGACGAGGCGCGCTTCGCCTCGGTCCTCTACGGCCGATCGCTAGCCGAGGTGGTCGACGGCAACGTCCATCGCACTGTGCATGGACGCGCATGCCAACTTGGCGATCAGCGACGTGTTCAATGCCTGCACTAAACAGACACTGAAAGACTCGATCTGAGCGTCGCCCCCCACCTCGCTCGTGAAGCAAGAGAGTATTCTCCCGAGGAAGGAGCACGGCATCGATGGGGCCGAGGGAACCGAACGCCACCCGCAAGGGCGATCAGAAAATCATGAGGCTTGAAACCGATGCTCTCGCAAACAGCTATCCTCCTGACCGCCCTCCTGTTCGGCGGGATGATCCTGTACTCATTCGGCTTCGCCACGTTCTTGTTTAGCGCTCTGCCCGCCGACGCGGCAGGCCCGCTCCTGCGCCGCGCCTTCCCGCACTTCTACGTTTTCGTCATAGGGTGCGCCCTCTTCGGCGCAGCGCTGACAGCCAGCATCGATAGGACCTCCGCTCTCATTTTGGGGCTCATCGCCGTCACGGCACTCCTCGCGCGCCAAATCCTCATGCCGGCCATCAACGGGGCGACCGACATGGGCAATCGTAGACGTTTCGGCGTGCTTCATACCGGGTCGGTGCTGGTCACCTTGGCTCACATCGCCGGATCGTCCGCGGTGATCCTGAGGCTTTCCGCCTAGGTTTTTGATCCCTCGGTGTGGTGGTACGGTCGGCCACCAAGCCGTTCGGGACGCGGAACCGGCCATGTCATCCCCGGCAGCACCTGCATCGCCGCGTGGGCCGGAGCTCCGATCGGCGGCGCCGCGCCCTGGCTCCCTTCATCCCCGGCGTCTGGCGCTAGCGGTCCGGGCGAACGGCCGGCATCCTAAGCGTCGTGCCGAGGACAGCCATGCCGAGTGAGATCACCCTCTTTGAGGCCCGGCGGGTCATCACGATGAACCCATCGCGTTCGGATGCGACGCATATCGCCGTGCGGGACGGGCGCGTGCTGATGGTCGGGACGCCGGCCGAGTTCGACGGGCTCGACGCGGTGCCGGATCGCCGCTTCGCCGACAAGGTCATCCTCCCCGGCTTCGTCGAGGGGCACGCCCACGTGATGGAGGGCACCCTCTGGCGCCAGACCTATGTCGGCGCCGGCGACCGCCGCAGCCCGGACGGACGTCGCGTGCCGGGTCTGCGCGACATCGGCGCCGTCGTGGACCGGCTCTCGGAGGCGGACCGGGCCATCGCCGACCCGGACCAGCTGCTCTACGGTTGGGGCTTCGATCCGCTGCATCTCGGCGGCGCGCGCCTGACCCGCCACGACCTCGACCGGGTCTCGACCACCCGGCCGGTGATGGTCCACCATGCCAGCCTGCACATCACCAACGTCAACAGCCTGCTCCTGGAGATGGCCGGCTTCGATGAGCACACGGCCATCGACGGCGTGCCGAAGCTGCCGGACGGCACGCCGTCCGGCGAGCTGCAGGGGATCGCCGCGCGGCTGCGCCTGTTCCGGGGGCTCGGCTACAACCCGATGAGCGGGACCCTCGACGCCGCCGATGTGGGCCGGTTCGGCGCGGCTGCGCAACTCCAGGGCATCACCACCATCGCCGACCTGCACAACGACCTCACGGACGCGACCGTGGCGGTTTACGGCGCTGCCTGCGTCGAGGGACTGCCGGTGCGGATCGTGCCGGCTCTGGCCTCGGTCTCGTGCCCCCCGGAAGACGGGGTCGCCAGGATCGGCCGCCTCGCCGCCGCTAGCACCGAGCGCCTCCGCTTCGGCATCGTGAAGATCGTCGTCGACGGGTCGATCCAGGGCTTCACCGCCCGGCTCCTGCCGCCGGGCTATCACAACGGCGCGCCGAACGGCCTCTGGTACGTCGCCCCCGAGGATCTCGACCGGATCGTCGGCGTCTACCACGCCGCCGGCATCCAGCTTCACATCCACACCAACGGCAACGAGGCCACCGAGGCGGCGCTCGACGCGGTCGAGAAGGCGCAGATCGCCCATCCCCGTCCCGACCACCGGCACACCCTCCAGCATTGCCAGATGGCAACTGAGGCGCAGCTGCGGCGGGTCAAGGCCCTGGGCCTGTGCCTCAACCTGTTCTCGAACCACCTCTACTACTGGGGTGACGCCCATCACGACCTGACGATGGGGCCAGAGCGGGCAGCCCGGATCGACGCCGCCAGGAGCGCGGCGCGGCTCGGTATCCCGCTCGCGATCCACTCGGACGCGCCGGTGACGCCGCTCGGGCCGCTGTTCACCGCTTGGTGCGCCGTCAACCGGACCACATCGTCGGGGCGCGTGCTCGGCCCCGAGGAGCGGCTGAGCGTCGCCCAAGCCCTGCACGCCGTGACGCTGGGGGCCGCCTACACCCTGCGGATGGACCATTGCGTCGGCTCCATCGAGGCCGGGAAGTTCGCCGATTTCGCCGTCCTCGACGCGGATCCCTACGCGGTACCCCCGGAGGCGCTCAAAGACATTCCGGTCCACGCCACGGTGTTGGGCGGCCGCGTCTTCGCGGTGCCGCCGGCATGAGGCGCGGGCTTCCCCCGCCCGCGACGCGCTGCCCGCTCACGGTCGTTGGCGGCTTCCTCGGGGCCGGCAAGACGACGCTGCTGAACCGGCTGCTCGCCGGGTCGCAGGGCCGCTACGCGGTGCTGGTCAACGATTTCGGCGCGATCAACGTCGATGCGGGCCTGATCCAGAACCATGATGGGCAGACCCTGCGGCTGACCAACGGCTGCGTCTGCTGCAGCCTCGCCGACGGCTTCCTCGACACGCTGATGCGCGTCCTCGCGGAGCCCGAACCCTTCGACCACATCGTCATCGAGGCGAGCGGCGTCGGCGATCCGGGCGCCATCGCGGAGATCGCCCTGGTGGAGCCCAGCCTCGTCCTGCGCGGCGTCGTCGTGCTGGCGGATGCCGAGCGCCTGCCGGGCCTCGCCGCCGACCCGCGCCTGGGCGATACCCTCGCCCGCCAGATCCGCGCGGCCGACCTCCTCGTTCTCAACAAGCGCGACCTCGTGGACGAAGCGGGTCGCGCGGTAGCCCGGGATACGCTCGCCGCCCTCGCGCCCGGCGTCCCGGTCATCGAGACCGTGGCGGCCGCGCTGCCCGCTTCTGTCTTCGATCTCGGCGGCGCAGGTCCGGACCGGGCCCGGCGGGGATCGACCCGGCTGCGGGCCGAGGCGGTGCCGCACGAGGAGGCCTTCCAGCGCCTGCTCTACCGGCGCGCGGGCGCGTTCGACCGCGCCGCGCTCGAACGCGCGCTCGCCGGCATGCCGGCCGCACTCCTGCGGCTGAAGGGTCGCCTCGGTCTGGCCGACAGGCCCGGGATGCACCTGCTGCAGATGGTCGGGCGCCGCTGGAGCCTGTCGCCGCTGCCCGAGCCTGCGCCGGACGAAGCCGAACTCGTCGGCATCGCGGCGACCGATCCCGAAGCCGGCCCGACGCTCGCCGGCCTCCTCGACGCCGCGATGCGACACCCGCACACCCCACACGGAGACCGAACCCGATGCGCCTGACCAAACGCACGCTCCTCGGCGCCGGCCTCTCGGTCCTCGCCGCACCCCTGACGACCCCGATCCTCGACCTGCCGAAGGCGCTGGCCGACGACGCGGCCGCGCCGCTGGTGATCGGCACCAGCCAAGTGCCGCGCCACTTCAACGGCGCCGTGCAGTCCGGCATCGCCACTGGGATGGTGTCGACGCAGATCTTCGCGAGCCCGCTGCGCTACGACGACCAGTGGAACCCGCAACCCTACCTGGCGAAATCCTGGGTCGTCGCCCCCGACAACCTCAGCGTGACGCTCCACCTCGTGGAGGACGCCGTCTTCCACGACGGCCACCCGCTGACCGCCGAGGATGTCGCCTTCTCGATCGGGGTGATCAAGGCCAACCATCCGTTCCAGACCATGCTGGAGCCGGTCTCGACGGTCGAGACCCCCGATGCCCACACGGTCATCATCCGGCTCGCGCGCCCGCACCCGGCGCTGCTGCTGGCCATGTCGCCCGGCCTGATGCCGATCCTGCCCAAGCACGTCTACGGCGACGGCCAGGACATCAAGACCCACCCGGCCAACCTGAAGCCCGTCGGCTCCGGCCCGTTCAAGTTCGTGGAGTACAAGCAGGGCGAGTCGATCCAGCTCGAGCGATTCGACCGGTTCTTCATCCCCGGGCGGCCCAGGTTGGCGCGGCTCGTCTACCGGATCCTGCCGGACCAGAACAGCCTCGTCATCGCCACCGAGCGGCGCGAGATCGGCATGCTGCCGTTCCTCTCCTCGGTGCGCGACATCGAGCGACTCGCCAAGGCGCCGACCCTGACCGTGACGGATCGCGGCTTCGAGGGGATCGGCCCGATCAACTGGCTGGCCTTCAACTGCGGGAAGAAGCCCCTCGACGACGTGCGCGTCCGTCGGGCCATCGCGCTGGCGGCCAACCGCGACTTCATCACCGGCAAGCTGCTCGGCGGCGTCGCGAAGGCGGCCACCGGCCCGATCGTGCCGGGCTCGCCGTTCTACGAGCCGGCCGTCGACCTCTACAAGCTCGACATCGCCGAGGCGGACGCCCTGCTCGACGAGGCCGGCCTGAAGAAGGGGCCGGATGGCACGCGGTTCCAGCTCACCATCGACTACATCCCCAACGACAACGATCAGCAGCGCAACGTCGCCGAGTACCTGCGGGCCGGCCTCAAGCGGATCAGCATCGCCCTCCAGGTCCGCGCTGCGCCGGACTTCCCAACCTGGGCGCAGCGCGTCTCCAACTTCGATTTCGACCTGACCATGGACAACGTCTTCAACTGGGGCGACCCGGTGATCGGCGTGGCGCGGACCTACCTGTCGACCAATATCCGCAAGGGTGTGATCTGGTCGAATACCCAGCAGTACAAGAACCCGAAGGTCGACGAACTGCTGAACGCCGCCGCGGTCGAGACAGACCTGCAGAAGCGCAAGGCGCTCTACGACGAGTTCCAAAAGATAGTCGTGTCCGAGGCGCCGATCGCCTATCTCAACCTCACCCCCTACAAGGCGGTCTACGACAAGCGCCTGACGAACCTGCCCCTGTCGATCTGGGGGCCGCTCTCGCCCCTCGACGAGGTCGCCTGGGCGCAGGGCGCCGCCGGAGCCGAGCGATGACGGGCCTGCGCAGGCTCGGCGCGACGGCAGCGAACGCCGTCGGCCTGCTGCTCGCCGTGGTGGTACTGAACTTCCTGCTGATCCAGGCGGCGCCAGGTGATCCGGCGCAGGTCATCGCCGGGGAGATGGGCGGTGCCTCGCCGGAGATCATGGCCGAGATCCGCACGCGCTACGGCCTCGACCGCAGCCTGCCCGAGCAGCTCGCGACCTATGTCGGCAAGGTCGCGCGGGGCGATCTCGGCTACTCGTTCTTCTTCAACGAGCCGGTCTCGCGCCTCATCCTCGGGCGGCTGCCGGCCACCGCCGTGCTGGTCCTGTCGTCCCTCGGCTTCGCGGTGCTCACCGGCGCCGGCCTCGGGATCCTGGGCGCCCGCAAACCGAACGGCCTCCTCAGTCACGCGGTCTCCCTGGTGGCGATCGCCGGCAACGCCGCGCCGGTGTTCTGGACCGGCCTGATGCTGCTGGTCGTGTTCGCCTCCCTGTGGCCGGTGCTCCCGGTCGCCGGGATGGAGGACGTGGCCACCCCGCGCCACGGCCTCGCCTACGGTCTCGACGTCGCCCAGCACCTGGTCCTGCCGGCGCTGACCCTCGGCATCGTCTACGTCGCGCAGTACAGCCGCCTGATGCGCGCCAGCATGATCGACGCGCTCAACGCCGACTACGTCCGGACCGCCCGGGCCAAGGGCCTGCCGGAGCGGATCGTGATCGGCAAGCACGCGCTGCGCAACGCGCTGATCCCCCTCGTCACCATGGTCGGGCTCCAGTTCGGTCAGCTCTTCGCCGGGGCGATCCTGGTGGAGACCGTGTTCGCGTGGCCGGGGCTCGGCCGGCTGACCTTCGACTCGATCCTGCGGCGCGACTACCCGACGCTGCTCGGGATCCTGTTCTGCTCGGCGCTGCTGGTCATCGCGGCGAACCTCGTCACCGACCTCCTCTATCGCCTGATCGACCCGCGGATCCGCGCCGGGAGGCCGGCATGAGCGCCCTCGTCGCGGCCGAGCCGGCGGTGCGGCCCGAGCCGATGCGTTCCGAGGCGGCGGTCCCGATGCCGCGTCCCGCGGCGAATCCCGGCCTTGCCGCCCTGCGCCTGTTCCTGCGCAACCCGAGCGGGCTCCTGGGCTCCGTCATCCTGATCGGCCTCCTGTTCGCCGCGCTGGCGGGCCCGCACCTCTACGGGGTCGACCCGTTCGAGATCGTCGGCGCCCCGTTCCAGCCCCCCGGGGGCGACCCGGTGCTGGGTACCGATTACCTCGGCCAGGATATCCTCGCAGCTCTGCTCCAGGGCGGCCGCGCGACCCTGCTGGTCGGGTTCTCGGCGGCCCTCATCACCGTGGTGATCGGCGTGACCTTCGGGGCGCTCGCAGGCTTCTTCGGCGGCCGGGTCGACGCGGCGCTGATGAAGGTCACCGAGTTCTTCCAGGTGCTGCCGACCCTGCTGTTCGCGATGGTTCTGGTCACCCTGTTCGGCCAAAGGATCGCTATCACCACGATCGCGATCGGCATCGTGTCCTGGCCGCCCACGGCCCGTTTGACCCGGGCCGAGTTCCTGCGCCTGCGCGGTCTCGACTTCGTCAAAGCGGCCCGGGCGGCCGGCGCCGGACCGCTCTACCTGATCGGCCGGGTGATCCTGCCGAACGCCGCGCCGCCGATCGTGGTCTCCGCGACGCTGGCGATCGGCACCGCCGTGCTGTTCGAGGGCGCCCTGAGCTTCCTCGGGCTGGGCGACCCCAACGTGATGAGCTGGGGGCTGATGATCGGCCAGAACCGCGCCTACGCCCTGGAGGCGTGGTGGACCGTGCTGCTGCCCGGGGCGGCGATCTTCCTCGCGGTCCTCGGGGTCAGCCTCGTGGGCGACGCGGTCAACGACGCGGTCAATCCGCGCCTGCGCAAGCGGAGCTGAGCGATGGCCCCCGTTCTCGCCGTCGAGGATCTGACCGTCACCCTGACGCAGACGGACGGCCCCGTGCCGGTCCTGGAGCGGCTGAGCTTTTCCGTCGAGGCCGGCCGCACCGTCGCGCTCGTCGGCGAATCCGGTTGCGGCAAGAGCATGACGGCGCTGGCCATCATGGGTCTGCTGCCGGAGGGCTTCGCCCGGGCCGGCGGCCGGATCCGGCTCGCCGGGGAGGATATCGCAACCGCCAAGCCGGCCCGGCTGCGGGCCCTGCGCGGCAGCGCCCTGTCGATGATCTTCCAGGAGCCGATGACGGCCCTGAATCCAGTCTACACGGTGGGCGACCAGATCGCCGAGGCGCTGCGGCTCCACCAGCGGCTCGGGCGCCGCGCCGCGCTGGAGCGGGCGCTGGCGATGCTCAGGGCCGTGCAGATCCCCGCGGCCGAACGGCGCCTGCATGCCTACCCGCACGAACTCTCCGGCGGCATGCGCCAGCGGGTGATGATCGCCATGGCGCTGGCCTGTCGGCCCAAGCTCCTGATCGCCGACGAGCCCACAACGGCGCTCGACGTGACCGTCCAGGCGCAGGTCTTCGACCTGCTGAAGGCCCTGCAGGACGAGATGGGCACCGCCATCGTGCTGATCACCCACGACCTCGGCGCGGTGGCCGACATCGCCGACACCGTGGCGGTGCTCTACGCCGGGCGCTGTATCGAGCAGGGCGACACCCGGTCGGTGATGCGCGCGCCGCAGCATCCCTACACGCGGGGGCTAATGGGCTGCACGCCGCATCTGCGCCTCGGCGCGGCGGCCGATGCGGGGACGGGGCCGCTGCGTGAGATCCCGGGCCTCGTTCCGCCGCTCGGCCGGCGACCGGCGATCTGCGCCTTCGCGGACCGCTGCGGCCGGGCCGATGCCATCTGCCTGGACAATCTCCAGCCGCCCCTGGCCGAGGCTGGCCCGTCCCGGGCGGTGGCCTGCTGGCATCCGGAGACCCGCGCCGCATGACGACGAACGCCGCATCATTCCCGACCGGGGCGGACCTGCTGCAGGTCAACGATCTGAAGGTCCACTTCCCGGTCCCGGGGGGCGGGCGCGTCCACGCGGTCGATGGCGTGAGCTTCGTCGTGCGCCGGGGCGCCAGCTTCGGCATCGTCGGGGAATCCGGCTCCGGCAAGTCGACCACGGCGCAGGGGATCATGCGCCTCGTCCCGGCGACCGCGGGTCAGGTGGTCCTGCGCGGCGACGACATCCTCGGCCTCCGGGGCGCCCGGCTCCGGCAGGCGCGGCGCCACATCCAGATGGTGTTTCAGGACCCGTTCGCCTCCCTCGATCCCCGGCGCTGCGCCGGGGATCTCGTGGCCGAGCCGCTGCGGCTGCTGGAGGGGCTCTCGCGCAGGCGGGCGGCGGCGCGGCTCGACGGGCTGTTCGCCGCGGTGGGCCTGCCCTCCGAGGCCCGGAGCCTGTTCCCGCACCAGTTCTCGGGCGGGCAGCGCCAGCGCCTGTGCATCGCCCGGGCGCTGGCGACCGAGCCCGACATCATTGTCTGCGACGAGGCGGTGTCGGCCCTCGACGTCGCGATCCAAGCGCAGATCCTCAACCTCCTGGCCAAGCTCCAGGCCGAGCGCGGCCTCGCCTACATCTTCATCTCGCACGACCTCGGCGTCGTGCAGCACCTCTGCGACGAGGTCGCGGTGATGTATCTCGGCCGCATCGTCGAGCAGGCGCCGACGCGGACATTCTTCTCCGCTCCGCGCCATCCCTACAGCTGGTCGCTGATCTCGGCGGCGGTGCCGGCCGGTCCCGCGCGGGACGCCCTGAAGGCGCGCTACCTCGTGCGCGGCGAGCCGCCGAGCCCGATCGATCCGCCCGCCGGCTGCCGCTTCGCCGGGCGGTGCCCGTTCGCGGTCGAGCGCTGCCGTGCCGAGGATCCTACCCTGCTGGCGACCGGCCCGGGCCACTACGTCGCCTGTCACCGGGTCGGCGAGATCGAGGTACCGAATTTCGACCGGGCCCAGGCCGCCTGACGCCACGCGGTCCTCCACCTCCATACGAAGAGGCCGCCCCGAACGCACGGGACGGCCTCTTCGTGTCCGCCGGCGGCGGCCGGTTCAGGCCGCCTCGTCGCGGTGATGGTACCAGCGATACAGCATCCGCTGCCCGATGCGCCGGAACGGGGCGAAGGGGTGGCCCGGGAGCGCTCCCTCGAAGATCGGCAGGCCCGCGGGCCTGCGCCCAGCGACCAGCCCAGCGAGCCGGCGGCCGGCCTGGGCCGAGAACGCGACGCCGTTGCCGCCGTAGCCCATGGCATAGAACAGGGGCTCGCCCGGTTCGGGCTGGACGATGCGGGGCATCATGTCGTGGCTGACATCGACCCAGCCCCACCACGAATAGTCGATCCCGATGCCTTCGAGGACCGGGAATTTCTGGTGCAGGCCGTCCACCAGCAGGCGCAGGTGGCGTGGATGGGTCGCGTCCGCGCCGGTGATCGCGCTGCGGCTGCCGATCTGCACCCGGCCGTCCGGCAGCCGGCGGTAATAGAACCGCAGGGTGCGCGTGTCGGTGACGAAGGTCGTCGTGCGCAGCGTCGCGGCGATCTCGTCGGCGGTGAGCGGCCGCGTGACCAGAGAATTCGACAGGATCGGCATGATCCGGCTGCGCAGGCGCGGGTGCAGCCCCTGGCTGGTATAGCCGCCCGTGGCGATCGCGACCGCGCGGGCCCGCACGGTCCCGTGGGGCGTCCGCACCCGGAAGCCGCCGCCGTCGCGATCGATCCCGAGCACCGGACTGGAAGGGTGGACCTTGGCCCCGGCCGCCCGTGCGGCCCGGAGGTAACCGAAGGCGAACTTGCCCGGATGGATGCCGATCCCAAGCGGTTCGTGGAGCGCGCCGACCGCCCCGGCCTCGTCCATCCAGTCGCGCCGCAGCTCGTCCGCGCCCAGCATCCGGGTGCGGTAGCCGAAGACCGAGTTGGCGACCTCGGACTCGGCCGAAAGCTTGGCCAAGGTTCGGGACCGATGGGCGACGTAGATGTGGCCGCCGGGCTGCGGATCGGGATCGAACTCGCGCACGAGGCCGGTGAAATACTTGAAGCCCTCTAGGATCTCGGCGTGGAGGCGGAGCGCGGTCTCGCGGCCGTAGCGGGCGATCCATTGCGAGCGGCTGAGCCGGCCCGAAGCGTTCTGACCCTGGCCGCCGTTGCGGGTACTGCAGCCCCAGGCGACCCGGTTGGCCTCCAAGACGGTAGCCTTGATGCCGTGATCGCGGGCGAGGCTGAGGGCGCAGGACAGGCCGGTGAAGCCCGAGCCGACGATCACCACGTCCGCATCGACGTCCCCCGTGATCGGGCCGTCATCGGCCGGCGGCGGGCCTGCGGTGGCCACCCAGTAGGTCGGCGCGTAGGCGCGGTCCGTCCCCGGGGTGGCGTCGGTCAGCGGGTCGTAGGTCGGATCGTAGGGCGCGCCGGTCGGGCGCGGGACGGGATCGGGGGTCAGACTCACGCTCCGCCTCCCTCAGGCCGCCTGGACCGGGCGATCCTTGCGGAAGGCGCTCTTGCGGGCGATCAGCCGGCCCTCGAACACGAACAGGTCGACCCCCTCCACGGCGACCCGGCCACCATCGGCCCGGGTGCCGGTGAACAGCCATTCCGATGTCGCTCGCTCCCCCGCCAGCGTGTGGCGCGACACCGTCCAGGCCACATCCGGCATGTCGGTCCAGACCGCCACGAAGGCCGCCCGCACCGCGTCCTGGCCGGACAGCCGGCGGCCGTGCGCCTCCGGACCGGCGGCGGTGTCGAACACGACACCCGGCGTGAAGCAGGCCATGACACCCTCGGCGTCGTGGCGGTTGAAGGCGGCGAACAGGCGTTCCAGCAGGGCGTGGCGCTCGGCTTCAATCGTCGCTTCACTCATAGCATTGCGCTCCCCTTGCGCGCCCACAGGCGGCCGTCGTTCGCGCTGACCTAACGCCGCGGCAGGCCGGCAGACGAGATCCAGAGCGAGGCCAAAGACGCATCCAGTTGGGGGGCGCACCAAGGGGCGGAGGAGCCAGTCGGAGACGATTTGGGCAGAGTCTGGCCCCTTGTGCACGGGGCTTGCCTTGTCGGACCCTGTCGCAAGCCGAGCCGCTTCGATCCGGTTTGCTCAAGGGGGAGTGTGGACATGGACAGCGTAAGGCCGCGATCGAACCCGCGCCGCTCCGTGGTGCGCACGCTCCTGACCGCCCTGACGCCCCTGGTTCTGGGCCTCCTCGCGCCCGGCCCCGCCTGGGCCGCCGAGAAGTCGGTCACCTTCGCCCACCAGGACATGGTGGTGCCGTTCCGGGCCCTGATGGCCTCGGGGGCGATCGAGAAGGCTACCGGCTACACGGTGACCTGGCGCAAGTTTGGCGGCGGCGGCGACGTGATCCGCGCCATGGCGTCGGGCAACGTTCAGATCGGCGAGGCGGGCTCGAGCCCGATCGCCGCGGCGGCCTCGCAGGGGCTCGACATCCAGCTCTTCTGGATCCTCGACGAGATTGCCGACGCCGAGCAACTCGTGGCGCGCAACGGCACCGGCATCCAGAGCGTGTCCGACCTGCGCGGCAAGACCGTCGCGGTGCCATTCGTCTCGACCTCCCACTACCAGCTGATCGCCGCCCTGGCCGATGCCGGGCTGAGCCAGAAGGACGTGACGATCCTCAACATGCGTCCGCCCGAGATTGCCGCCGCCTGGGAGCGCGGCGACATCGACGCGACCTTCATCTGGGATCCGGTCCTCGCCCGGGTGAAGAAGTCCGGCACGGTGGTGATGTCGGCCGGCGACATCGCCCGCAAGGGCAAGGCGACCTTCGACGGCCTCGTGGTCAACCGGGCCTGGGCTGCGCAGAACCGGGACTTCCTGGTCACCCTGGTGAAGCTGATCGCCGCCGAGGACACCGCCTACGGGGCCAAGCCCTGGGCCGCCGGTTCGCCCAAGGTGAAGGCGGTGGCCAAGATCACCGGCGCCGATCCCGCGGAGGTGCCGGCGAGCCTCGCGAGCTACCGCTTCCCGGCCCTCGACGCGCAGGCCTCCCCGGCCTGGCTCGGCGGCGGGGCCGCCAAGGCCCTGACTGAGACCGCCGAATTCCTGAAGGCGCAGGGCCGCGTCCAGGCCCTGGCGCCGGATTACGGCCGGTTCGTCACCGGGGATTACGTCGCGGCGGCCCGGAAGTAAGCGGCGGCTTCAGAGGGCGGCATGATCGAGATCCGCAACGTCAGCGTCCATTACGGGGAGGGCGAGGCCGGCATCGTCGCCCTCTCGCAGGTGAACCTGACGATCCGGCCCGGGGAGTTCGTGGTCGCGCTCGGCGCCTCCGGCTGTGGCAAGACCACCCTGCTCTCGGCGATCGCGGGCTTCCTCGAACCGACCGAGGGCAGCATCCTCCTCGACGGCGTGCCGATCCGGGGGCCGGGGGCCGACCGGGGGGTGGTGTTCCAGCGCCACGCCCTGATGCCCTGGCTGAGCGTGGCCGAGAACGTGGCGTTCGGCCCCAAGCTGCGCGGCGTCGCGCGCCCGGAGCGGCGCCGGATCGCCCAGGCGATGCTCGACCTCGTCGGACTGGCCGAATTCGCCGACCGGAAGGTCTACGAACTCTCCGGGGGCATGCAGCAGCGGGTCGGCATCGCCCGGGCGCTCGCCGCCGACCCGCGCGCCCTGCTGATGGACGAGCCCCTGGGCGCCCTCGACGCGTTCACGCGCGAGCAGGTCCAAGAGCTGATCCTTCGAATCTGGCACCGGACCGGCAAGATGGCCTTCTTCATCACCCACGACGTCGAGGAGGCGGTGTTCCTGGCCACGAAACTCCTGATCATGAGCCCGCGGCCTGGCCGCATCGTCGAGACGATCGACCTGCCGTTCTCGCGCGCGGTCGTGGCCGGGCGGGAGGCCCGGGCGGTCAAGTCGGATCCCGACTTCATCGCCGTGCGGGAGCGCGTGCTCGCGCGCATCCATCACCGGACCGATCCAGCACTCGGGGGCTCCCGATGAGCGGACTGCCCCTCGACGCGACGGCCGTGCCCGAACCGCAGCGGGCCCGTCCCAAGCGCCCGGCCCGCCGCAGCGGCGCGCTGGTGCCGATCGTCAGCACCGCTACCGTACTGGCCTGCCTCGGCCTCTGGGCGGTCGCGACCCATATCGGCTGGATCAAGCCGCTGTTCCTGCCGCCGCCGGAGGCGGTCCTGTCGGCCCTCGGCCAGGCCTGGAACGGCGATCTGGATGGTGCCCCCCTCGGCATCCATGTCCGCGACAGCCTGCTACGCGTCCTCGGGGCCTTCGGGCTCGCCACTTTGCTCGGCATCCCCGCCGGGCTGGCCATGGGGACGAGCCGGATCGCCCGCGGCATCCTCGACCCGCTGATCGAGTTCTACCGGCCCCTGCCGCCGCTCGCCTACCTGCCGCTGATGATCATCTGGTTCGGGATCGGCGAATTGTCGAAAGTCCTGCTGATCGTCCTCGCCTGCTTCGCCCCGGTGGCGCTGGCGACCCGCTCCGGCGTGCTCTCGGCCTCCGCCGACCAGATCAACGCGGCGCGCGCCCTCGGGGCGAGCCGTGCGCAGGTCCTGCGCTACGTGGTGCTCCCGGCGGCGCTGCCGGAGATCCTGATCGGTCTGCGGATCGGCATGGGCGTGGGCTGGACCACCCTGGTCGCCGCCGAGATGGTGGCGGCCCAGGCCGGGCTCGGCCAGCTCGTCCTCAACGCCTCCAACTTCCTGCGCACCGACGTCGTGGTGATGGGGATCCTGCTGATCGGCCTTTTCGCCACCCTGTTCGAGGTCGGCCTGCGCCAGCTCGAGCGCGTGCTGGTCCCCTGGAAGGGAAAGGCCTGAGGGCAGCCGGGTCCCGCCCTGGCCCCCTCACGCGCCGCCGGCTGGACCTGTCGCGACGCACGGGGCGCCCCTATCGACGGCGGGACGCCCAAAGCTGAGCCACGAGTGAGTCGCCCATGTCGAACGCCCCCGAGAGCCAAACGTGCGGGCAGGCGCGCCTTCCCCGGGGTGTGCGCGATCTCCTCGCCGCCCTAGCCGGCCGCCACCTGATCGGCAATGCGCTGGTCGGCCCGGTGGACGGCGATGGCCTGACCGTCCTCGATCCCGCCACCGGGCACGCCCTGGCCCCGGCGCCGGCGGCCGGCCCGGCGGATGTCGAGGCCGCGGTCGCGGCGGCCCGCGCCGCCGGTCGGGCCTGGGCGCGGGTGCCGGCCCGCGAGCGCGGGCGGCTGGTGGCCGAGGGCGGGCGCCGGATCGCGGCGGCGTCCCCGGATCTCGCCCCGCTGCTGGCCGCCGAGACCGGCAAGGCGATCCGCACCGAGTGCCGCCCCGAGATCGCCACCGCGGCCGACATCCTCGCGATGTTCGGCGGTCTTGCCACCGAATTGAAGGGCGAGACGCTGCCGTTCAGCCCGGACATGCTCGCGCTGACCACCCGCGAGCCCCTGGGCGTGGTGGCGGCGGTCCTGCCCTGGAACGTGCCCCTCGTGCTGATGGCGCTCAAGATCGGACCGGCTCTGGTCGCCGGGAATACCGTGGTGGTGAAGGCGTCCGAGGAGGCCCCCTTCGCGACGATCGAGGCGGCGCGCCTCCTGGCCGATCTCCTGCCGCCCGGCGTCCTCAACGTGATCTGCGGCACCGGTCCCGCCTGCGGAGCGCCGCTGGTCCGGCACCCGGACGTCGCCAAGGTCACCTTCACGGGCTCGCAGGCGGTGGGCGAGGCGATCTACCGCGAGGCCGCCGACAAGCTGATCCCAGTGAGCCTGGAACTCGGCGGCAAGAGTCCGATGCTGGTGTTCGCGGATGCGGACCTCGACCGGGCCGTCGCGGGCGCGGTGGCTGGCATGCGCTTCACCCGACAGGGCCAGAGCTGCACCGCCTCGAGCCGGATCTACGTCGACGCTGAGCTGCACGACCGGTTCGTGGAGCGTCTGGCCGCCGCCGTCTCGAACCTCCGGATGGGCGATCCCCTGGACGAGGCCACCGATATCGGCACCGTGATCAATGCCCGGCAGCGTGCCAAGATCATGGATTACATCGCCCAGGGCGAGGCCACGCCGGGCGCGCGGGCCGTGCGGTGCGGGCGCCTGCCGGCCGCGCCGAATCTCGCCGAGGGCCTGTTCGTGGAGCCAGTCCTGTTCACCGGTCTGACCGAGGACAGCCCGCTCATGCGCGACGAGATCTTCGGTCCGGTCGCCTGCATCGTGCCGTTCTCCGACGAGGAGGCGGTCCTGGAGTCGGCGAATGCGGGCGCGTTCGGCCTCGCCGCAACGGTCTGGACCCGGGACCTGCGCCGGGCGCTGCGGATGTCGCACGCGCTGGATGCGGGCTATGTCCAGGTCAATCAGAACCTGACGATCCAGCCGAATCTCAGCTACGGCGGCTTCAAGAAGTCGGGCCTCGGCAAGGAGGCCTCCCTGGAGTCGATGCTGGAGCATTTCACCCGCAAGAAGACCATCGTGGTCGACATGCGTTAGGGCGGTGCCTCCCCCTCTTCCGATGCCCGAGCCGGCATCTCTGATCGCGATCGCGGCCGCGATCTTCGCCGCGGCGCTGATCCGCGGCTTTACGGGCTTCGGCTTCGCCCTGGCGGCCGTGCCGCTGCTCGGCTTCTCGCTCCCACCGAGCCAGTGCGTCCCGCTCGCGGTCGCCCTCCAGTTCTGCGCGAGCCTGTCCGACCTGCCGCGGGCGCGCCGAACCTGCCATTGGCCCTCGCTCCGCTGGCTCGTCGCCGGCACGGCGATCGGATCACCGCTCGGAGTCGCCGCGCTGGCTGCGGCCAGCCCGGACGTCGCCCGGCTCGGCATCGCGCTGGTCTGCGGTTGCGGGACCGTCGCGCTCCTGCGCGGCTTTCGCTTCGCCGGGCTTCCGCGCGGCAGCGCGACCCTGGCGGTCGGGGTCACCGCCGGCCTGTGTAATGGGCTCGCGGCGATGCCGGGTCCGCCCGTGGTCGCCTATTACCTCGCAACGCCGCTTTCGCCGCAGCAGGGGCGCGCCTCGCTGCTGGTGTTCTTCCTGGCGACGTCGATCGCCAGCGCCGTCAGCCTCGCGACCGCCGGGCTCTTCGGGGTCTTTCTGGCGATCCCGGTTATCGTCGGCATTCCGCTCATCGTCGCCGGCAGCCGGCTCGGCGAGGCGCTTCTCAGGCTCGGTGCCGGACGGGGGCATCGCGCCCTGTCGATCCTGCTGCTCTGCACCGTCGCCGTCACGAGCGTGGTACAGGCGGTCTCAGACTTGCTCGGGCATACCCTGTGACATGGGGATTCCAGCCGGCGTGACCAGTTCCGCGAGGCGGGTGAGGCCCGCCTCGATCCGGTCGGTGCGGATCGAGGCGAAGCCCAGGCGGAAGCAGGCACGGCCGGCCTCCGGATCGGCGTAGAAGATGTCGCCCGGCTCGATCAGGACGCCGCGGGCGCGGCCGCGCACGCTGAGATCCCGGGCATCGAGGCCGACAGGCCCCTCCACCCAGAAGCTCGTGGCCCCCGGGTCGCGCCGCCAGCGGAACGCGGGCAGGAGGCGGGGCAGCAGGCCGGCGATCCGGACGGCGCGCTCCTCCAGGACGGTGGCGGTCCGGCGCAGATGCGTGCGGTAATGCCCGAGCGCCACGAACATCGCGGTGGCGCGCTGATTGTTCGAGGGCGGATGGCGCAGCATCAGCCGCCGCAGCACGCGCAGCTCCGCGATCACGGCCCGGGGCGCCACCACGTAACCGACCCGCAGGCCCGGCGCGAGCACCTTCGAGAAGCTGCCGACATAGATCACGCGGCCGTCCGTATCGAGGCTCTTGAGGGACGGGATCTCGTCCGCCAGCGCGAGGTCGGCCTCGTAATCGTCCTCGACCAGGACGACGTCGTGCCGCCGCGCGGCTTCGAGGAGGGCGCGGCGCCGCTCCAGCGGCATCACCGCGGTGGTCGGGCACTGATGCCCCACAGTGACGAACGCCACGTCCCGGCTGGCGAAGGCGGCATCGGGCACGACCCCGTGCCGGTCGATGGCGAGCGTCGCGAGGTCGTCGGTGGCGAGGGTCAGCATGTTGCGGGTATCGGGATAGCTGGGGTCCTCGACGCCCGCCGCTGTGTCGCGGCCGACCAGCAGCTGGATCAGCAGCGAGAGGGCCTGCTGCGAGCCGATGGTGACCATCACCTCGCCGGCGCTCGCGAAGATGCCCCGCCGCGGCAGCACCTGCAGGCGGAGCTGCTCCACGAGATCGGCGTCGTCCTCGTCGATCAGATCGCCCGCCCAGGCGTTGATCTCGGATACCCCGGAGGCGGCCCGCACGCTCTCGCGCCAGTCGTTGGCCGGGAACAGGGACGGATCGAACTGTCCGAATAGGAAGGGATAGGGATAGTCGAGCCAGTCCCGGGGCTTGGTGATCTGCCGCAGCTGCGCCGGCCGGACCGCGAAGCGCCGAGACCACGCGATGGTTCGTCCGTGGGTCGGTCCGCGTGTCTCAGAGACGGTCAGATCCGGCGCCAGGAAAATCCCGCTGCGCTCGTGAGCGACCAGGAAACCCTCGTCGATGAGCTGCTGGTACGCGTTCACCACGGTGTTGCGAGCGACCCCGAGCAGAGCCGCCAACTGGCGCGTCGAAGGCAGCCGAGCCTCTGCGGTGAACAGCCCCCGTTCGATGGCGGTCACGACTGCCCGACGGATCTGCAGGTGTAGCGCCAAGCCACTCCGGTCGAGTTCCCCGAATAGCTGTGTCCAGGCGAGGGCATGATCGGTGACAGTCATGGCATGCGACTCCGGCTTCGGACACATCACCTGAGGCAAGGATGGCGCCAGCGATCCAGGATCGGCGCATCCCCTTGGGAAGTCCGTTCTGGAGACGGCGTTACGGCTCTCTCAGCGACCGATATGGGTGCGAAGCCGAACGGCTGCTTGTCGGTTGAGGCGTCGGTCGTAGCTCGGATAAGTCGAGGCGCGTGGTCCCAGGATGATCGATCCTTCCGCCGGCCGATCTGAAGCGGCGTCGGCGGCATTAGGTCTGGTCCCGGAGACGCGAACAGCTTACGCAACGCCCCGTTGAGCGCACCGTGTACGAGTGATGCGCATCTCCTGCTGCCGCCTGACTGAAATTTCGGGCAACTAATTGCTGTCGGACCAACCGCTCCTGGGCTTCTGTGACGAAGGCATCAGAGGAGGAGCGTATGGCAAACCGCGCGATCGAGCTTCCGAGCCCGCCTCCGTTCGATCCCGAGGCGATCCCCAACGCCGCGACCCTCTCACGCGGCGGGACCGCGCTCAGACTGATTTGGCATGACGGACTGACCGCGACGCTGCCCGCTGAGCATCTGCGTCTTCGTTGCCGGTGCGCGTGGTGCACCCGCGATCGGGCCGCGGACCGCTTCCCCGACGCCTTCCCCGACATCGCGGTCACCCGCGTCGAACCCATCGGCGGCTATGCCGTCCATATCGCGTTCACCGACGGTCACGCCCGCGGGATCTTCCCCTGGGCTTACCTGCGTGCCCTCGCGGCCGAGGCCGACGACAGCCCGCGAGCCGCGGCGCAGGCCGCCTGAACCCCCGATCCGATTCCTCGGCGATCGCACGAGCGCCGCCACTCCGCTGACGCGAGACCTTACCATGAGCGCCTTCGAATCCTCGACGAAGACCGAGATCCTCGAGACCGACATCCTGGTAATCGGCGGCGGCACCGGCGGCCCGATGGCCGCCATCAAGGCCAAGGAGGCCGACCCAAAGCTCCGCGTCGTCCTGATGGAGAAGGCGAACGTCAAGCGCTCGGGCGCGATCAGCATGGGCATGGACGGACTCAACAACGCCGTCGTGCCGGGCTACGCCACGCCCGAGCAGTACGTGAAGGAGATCACCGTCGCCAACGACGGCATCGTCAACCAGAAGGCGGTGATGGCCTACGCGCAGGGCTCCTTCCCGATGATCCAGTACCTCGACAAGCTCGGAGTCAAGTTCGAGAAGGACGGGTCGGGCGAGTACAACATGCGCAAGGTCCACCACATGGGGACCTACGTGCTGCCGATGCCCGAGGGGCACAACGTCAAGAAGGTCCTCTACCGGCAGCTCCGCCGCCTTCAGGTCGGCGTCACCAACCGCTACATGGCGACCCGGCTGCTCAAGGGTCCGGACGGTCGGATCGCCGGCGCCATCGGCGTCAACACGCGCACCTCCGAGTTCCTCGTGGTGAAGGCCAAGGCGGTGATCCTCGCCTGCGGAGCGGCCGGGCGACTCGGCCTGCCTGCCTCGGGCTACCTGTTCGGCACCTACGAGAACGCGGCCAATTGCGGCGACGGCTACGCGATGGCCTACCATGCGGGCGCGCAGCTCGCGAACCTCGAATGCTACCAGATCAACCCGCTGATCAAGGACTATAACGGGCCGTCCTGCGCCTACGTCACCGGCCCGTTCGGCGGATACACGGCGAACAATCGCGGTGAGCGCTTCATCGAGTGCGATTACTGGTCGGGCCAGATGATGCTGGAGTTCTGGCGTGAGCTGCAGGGGGGCAATGGCCCGGTCTTCCTCAAGATGGACCATCTGCGCGAGGAGACGATCTCGGAGATCGAAACCATCCTGCACTCGAACGAGCGGCCCTCACGCGGGCGCTTCCACGAGCGGCGCGGCACCAATTACCGGAGGCGCCCCGTGGAAATGCACATCTCCGAGATCGGCTTCTGCTCCGGCCACTCGGCCTCTGGCGTCTTCGTCGACGAATTTGCCCGCACCACGGTCCCGGGCCTCTACGCCGTCGGCGACATGGCGAGCGTGCCGCACAACTACATGCTTGGTGCCTTCGTGAACGGCGGCATCGCCGGCGCCGATGCTGCCGCGTACTGCTCGGCGAACGCGCTGGCGGACCACGACGAGGCCGATATCGCTGCCGAGCGCGAACGGGTCCTGGCGCCGACCCGGCGCGACGACGGCCTCACCCCGCATGAGATGGAGTTCAAGACGCGCCGCCTGGTCAACGACTACCTCGAGCCGCCGAAGGTGACGGCCAAGATGGAACTCGGACAGCGCCGCTTCGCCGAAATCCGCGAGGACCTCGACCTGCTTTGCGCCCGCGACCCGCACGAGCTGCACCGGGCGCTGGAGATGCAGACGATCCTCGACTGTGCCGACATGGCGGCCGCGGCCTCGCTCTACCGCACCGAGAGCCGGTGGGGCTTCTATCACCTGCGCGTCGATCACCCCGAGACCGACGACGCGAACTGGAATTGCCACACCGTGCTGTTCAAGGATGGTCAGGGCCAGATGGCCCACGCCAAGCGCGCGGTCGACCCGTTCATCGTGCCGGTCGCCGCCGAGGAGATGAGCGCCTACCACCAGCTCCGTATCAAGACGCCAGCCGCTGCCGAATAGCCCCCCACGAACCGGAGATCGATCCATGCCGATCATCAATCAGGCCAGCAGCGCCGCGGTCGTCATCGACGACGAGAAGTGCATCGCCGAGAAGGGCTGCCGCGTCTGCGTCGACGTCTGCCCGCTCGACATCCTCGCGATCGATGAGACGCGGCAGAAGGCCTACATGAAGTACGACGAGTGCTGGTACTGCATGCCGTGCGAGGTCGACTGCCCGACGAACGCAGTCAAGGTCAACATCCCGTACCTGCTGCGCTGAGGCCGACCATGAGCCCCGTATTCGATTCCTTCGACGACGACCTGGATGACGTGGCCGAGCGCTGCGCCAGCGCCGATGCGGTCGTCCGGCGCGTCGCGATGATGGAGCTCGCCGAGGCTGTCGGCCCCGAGGCGAAAATCCTGCTCCTGAAGGGTCTCGGCGACCCGGACGCCACCGTTCGTGCGGCCGCCGCCAGGGCCCTGGACGAGCACGACGGCGCGGACGTCGTCGAGGGCCTGGTGCGCTCCCTGGAAGACGCCGACGAGGCCGTGCGGCGCACCGCCGCCGACACCCTCGCCGAGAAGAAGGAGCCGACCTGCGGCCCACTGCTGATCGAGCGCGCCGAACACGCCGACCCCTTCGTGCAGGCGTCCGCCCTGCGGGCGCTGCGCGAGCTCGTCCTGCCGGACGCCCTGTCGGCCGCATTGAAGGCGCTCCAGAGTTCGGCGCCCGAGGTTCGCCGCGAGGGCCTCGGCGTCATCGGCTACCTCAAGGCCGAGGAGGCGCTGCCCGCGCTGATCGCCACCGCCGGCGATCCCGACCCGACCGTCCGGCGCGCGACGATGGCGGCGCTGGTCTTCCTGCGCCCCGGCGGCCCGGGCGTCTCCACGTTGATCGCCGGCCTGTCTGACGACAACTGGCAGGTGCGCGAGGAGGCAGCGGTCTCGTGCGCCAAAATCCGGCTGCCCGAGGCGACGCCCCCCCTGATCACGGCGATGGATGATCCCGTCTGGCAGGTCCGTATCAAAGCCGCCAACGCTCTGGGCCGGATCAAAGCCTCGGCCGCCGTCGACGTTCTGGGGGGCGCATTGGCTTCGGAGGTGAGTAACCTGCGCAAGGAATCCGCCGCGGCCCTCGGCGAGATCGCCGACCCACGCGGTCTCGCTGCCCTTGGGGCGTCCTCCAACGATCCCGATCCCGACGTCCGCAAGCTCATCCAATGGGCCATCGGGCGCTGCCAGGGACGCCCCTGACTGATCCAACTGACGTCGGTTCGATGCGGCACCTCTCCCATCCGGGGGGGGGGCGCCGTATCGCGTCCACAGACGGCTCGCCGGCAGCCGGATGCCACATGCGAGCTGGGACAGTTTAGAGCTGGTACAGGGTTTGCGGCGACATCCCTGCAAGACGCAGGAGATGGCAATGCAGACCACGGCGCCGATACGCCCGTCTCAGGCCCCGGCGGGGCTGCACACCCAAGCGAACGCCCTTCTGCTGTCCGATGCGGCACCCAGGACTGGCGCCGGCCAGCGCCCGCTGCTCGACGGATTGACCGAACGCGAGCTTGCCCTCGTCGTGGAGAAGGGGCGACGCCGTGTGCTCTACCGCGGCGCGACCCTGTTCACGCAGGAGACGCCGAACGACGGGATCTGGATCGTCGAGAGCGGCCGCATCCGGGTCTTCTACGCGGCGCCTTCCGGTCGCGAGATCACTTTGGCTTACTGGTACCCCGGCAACTTCGTCGGCGGGCCCGACGTGTTTGGCACCGGCCTTCACAAGTGGTCGGGCATGGCGGCGAGCAATTCCAGTGTGCTGCACCTGCCGGGCAAGGCGCTCAAGCAGCTCGTGACGCAGATCCCGACGCTGGCGATCGGGGTCATCGACGGCCTGACCTTCAAGGGCCGCTGCTACTCGACCCTAGCCCAGATGCTCGGGACTCGCTCGATCACGGAGCGTCTCGCCCATCTCATCCTGCACCTGTGCGATCTCTACGGCGTGCCGGAGGAGGACGGGACCGTAATCGCGGCGACCTTTACCCACGCCGACCTCGCCCACATGGTCGGCGCCACCCGGCAATGGGTAACGATCAGCCTGAAGCGCCTTTCGGAGCAAGGGGTCGTCGCGACACGGCGCATGCAGATCGTCGTGCTGCGCCCTGAGATCCTAGCGCAGCTGCGTGGCGGCGAGGAATGCGCTTAAATCTGAAGCTTCCCGCTCAAATCGACAGCACATCCGGGCCGACACAACCTTTTTGCGCAACTAATCGACCTGCGCGCGCTCTCAGTGTTTGATCGAACTCGTCGCCGGGTCCGATCATGCCCGCGATGTCCTTGCGGCATCGGACCGACATGACGGAGCGGGCGATGGCAAGACGGTTCCCCGGGCTCGGATCGGTATCCGCTCTCGCACTTCTCGCAATCACCGGCACCGGGATCGGTACGCCGGCCCGCGCAGAGACCCTGACTGTCGGCATTGGCACGCAGGACACGACGACCAACACCGCAACCGTGGGGGTGGTTATCCGACAGCTCAAGCTGCTCGAGAAGTACCTGCCCAGGACCGGGAAGTACGCCGACAAGACCATCCAGCTCGACTGGCAGAACTTCACCTCTGGGCCGCCGGTCACAAACGGCATGATGGCCGGCAAGCTTCAGTTCGGCGCCATGGGCGATTACCCGTTGGTCGTCAACGGCGCCACCTTCCAGAACAATCCCGAGAGCAAGTCGCAGCTGATCGCGGTCGCGGCGTACAACCTCTACGGTTCCGGCAATGGCATCGTCGTCAATAAGGACTCCGAATACTTCTCCTTCGAGGACCTGAAGGGAAAGGTTGTCAGCGTGCCCTTCGGCTCAGCTGCCCACGGAATGGTTCTGAAGGCGCTGCAGGACAAGGGCTACCCGGCCACCTACTTCCGCCTGGTGAGCCAGAGCCCGGAGGTCGGTTCGACCAACCTTCAGGAGAAGAAGATCGACGCGCACGCCGATTTCGTCCCCTTCGCCGAGCTGCTGCCGTTCCGCGGCTTCGCCCGTAAGGTGTTCGACGGTGTCGAGACCAAGCTGCCGACCTGGCACGGTGTCGTCGTGCGCACCGATTTTGCCAAGCAATACCCCGAAATCGTCGAGGCCTACGTCAAGGCGGTGCTCGACGCCGACGCCTGGGTCAAGGCAGACCCGAAGCGCGCCGCCGAGCAGATCGCGACGTGGACCGGCACCGACAAGGAGGTGGTCTACATCTTCCTCGGGCCCGGTGGGATCATGACCATCGATCCCACGATCAAGCCGCAGCTGATCGACGCCGCACGCGAGGACGTGAAGGTTCTGCAGAAGCTCGACCGGATCAAAGCGTTCGACGTCGGCCCGTGGGTCGACGACGCGTATCTGCGCAAGGTCTTCGCCGAGCGCGGTCTCGACTACGAGCAGCAGCGCGCGAGCACCACCAACTACGAGGTGAGCGGCGAGGACACGTTCTGCAAGAAGCCGATCACCGAGCCGCGTAAGGCCGGCGAGATCTGGGTGAAAGGCGGCGCGATACAGCCCTATTCCAGCACCGCCTGCACGCTCGGCGCGCTGAACGAGATGAAGACCAAGGGGCAGCCGGTCGACGTCGCCTACGTCTTCGACACCGCCCGCGGCATCAAGCTGTTCGCCCGCGAGGCCTTCTACGTGGTCGACAGCAAGGGCAGCATCGCGCCCTTCCTTCTGAAGCAGGATGCCGAAACCGCGGCTCAGGGCGGCGGCAAGGTGATGCCCTACGACGAGGCCCTCAAGGCCGCTGTGACGGGAGGCTAAACCCTCATGGAAGCTGTCGCCCTCCGGTCCACCGCCGAGCCCGAGCCGCCGCGAACGGCGACCCTCGCGCCGCCGTCCGCGTCTGCCCAACCCACGACCGGCCGCACCCGCCGCTGGCTTCGCCTGCACCATGGTGAGTTCCGCGCCGCGCTGATCGGGCTCGCGTCGCTCATCCTGTTCGTCACCCTCTGGCAGTATCTGACTGCCAACCGCGTCACCCTCTACGTGCGGTTCCTGAACATACCCACGCCGATGGACGTCGTGGGCCGGGCGGTGATCGCTCTGCACAACCCGGTCTTCGGCGACCACGTGCTCATCTCCTGCCGCCGGATCCTGTTTGGCTTTCTCCTGGCCGGCGGTGTCGCCGTCCCGCTCGGTCTCCTCATGGGCCGCTATCACCTCCTGCGCGAGATTGCCTTCCCGATCTGCGAGGTGCTGCGGCCGATCCCGGCCATCGCCTGGGTTCCGATGGCGATCATGCTCTGGCCGACGAACGAGGGCTCAATCATCTTCATCACCTTCCTCGGCTCGTTCTTCCCGATCCTGATCAACACCCTCCAGGGCATGGTGCAGGTCGACCCGGTGCTGGTGCGTGCCGCCCGGTGTCTCGGAGCCAGGGAAGTAGCGGTGTTCCGCGAGGTCTACCTGCCAGCCTCGTTGCCGCAGATCTTCACCGGGCTGACGGTCGGCATGGGCGTGGCCTGGGTCTCGCTGATCGCCGCCGAGATGATCTCCGGCCAGTTCGGCATCGGCTACTTCACCTGGGAGGCCTACTCCCTGGTCCAGTACCCGGACATCGCGCTCGGCATGATCACGATCGGGCTGCTCGGGCTCGGCTCGAGCTTCGCGATCCGGCTCATCGGCCGCCTCGTCATGCCCTGGGCCGCCTCCCGGTAGGACACCCGACGGTCCCGCCGCCTTCCGCGGGGCGGTGCCCCACGAGGCGGATGCCCGTCCCCATCAATCGAGGAGCCTGCCATGCCCGAGCCGAGCCGAGGCCTGATCGAGGTCCGCGACTTCTGCCTGCGGTACGAGTCGATGGAAGGCGCCGTCGAGGCCGTCTCGAATACGTCACTCACGGTGCAGCCCGGCGAGTTCATATCGATCATTGGCCCATCCGGTTGCGGAAAGTCGACGCTGCTCAACGCCCTGGCCGGTTTTCTCACGCCATCGTCGGGACGGGTGACCGTCGACGGCGAGGCGATCTTGGGCCCGAGCGCGGACCGGGGCATGATCTTCCAGCAGTACTCACTCTTCCCGTGGAAGACGGTGCGCGAAAACGTCGAGTTTGGCCTGAAGATGAAAGGGCTTCGGCGGGGCGAGCGCGAGCGTCAGGCCCGCACGCTCCTCGGCCTCGCCGGTCTCACGCCGTTCGAGAACCACTACCCCGACCGACTGTCCGGCGGGATGAAGCAGCGGGTCGGCATCGTGCGCGCACTGGCCACCGGTCCGCGCATCCTCCTGCTCGACGAGCCGTTCGGCGCCCTCGACGCGCAGACCCGGCTGATCATGCAGCAGATCCTCACCAACATGTGGCAGCGCCTGAAGATCTCGGTGCTGTTTGTGACCCACGACATCGACGAGGCAATCTTCCTCTCCGACCGCGTCTACGTGATGACCGCCCGTCCCGGGAGCATCAAGGCCGAGATCGTCGTGCCGCTGCCCCGCCCGCGACAGCCGGCCCTGACCCTGTCCTCCGAGTTCCTGGGCCTGCGCCGGGGGCTGATGTCGCTGATCCGCGAGGAGAGCATCCGCGCGATGGGCGGGGAGGTCAGCGCCGAGGCGATGAAGGGCCTGGCCATCGATGTCGAGGGCCAGGATCTCGCCGCGCTGCTCTAAACTCCGCGCTAACGGGTGAAGCCATGACCTACGTCGTCACCGAGAACTGCATTCGCTGCAAGTACACCGACTGCGTCGAGGTCTGTCCGGTCGACTGCTTCTACGTCGGTGACACCATGCTGGTGATCAATCCGGACGAGTGCATCGACTGTGGCGTGTGCGAGCCGGAGTGCCCGGCCGATGCCATTAAGGCCGATGCGAAGCCGGGAACGGCAGGCTGGAAGGCTTTCAACGCCAAGTACGCCGACCTCTGGCCCAACATCACTGAGAAGACCGAGCCGGCCGGCGACGCGGCGGCGTGGGACGGCCGCGACGGCAAGCTGCTCGAAGCGTTCGGGAATGCGGATCCGGCGGTCGCCTGAGTCAGGAAGAAAAAGCCATGAGCAAGTTTCATGAGGAGCGCGTCCTCTCGGTCCATCACTGGACCGACAACCTGTTCTCGTTCCGCACGACCCGCGATCCGGCGTTCCGCTTCCGCAACGGCGAGTTCACCATGATCGGCCTGGAGGTCGAGGGGCGGCCGCTCCTGCGCGCCTATTCGGTCGTCTCGGCCAATTACGAGGAGGAGCTGGAGTTCTTCTCGATCAAGGTCCAGAACGGGCCGCTGACCTCAAAACTCCAGCATCTCAAGGTCGGCGACCCGATCATCGTCGGCAAGAAGCCCACCGGCACGCTGGTGCTCGACAACCTGCTGCCGGGCCGGCACCTCTACCTGCTCGGCACCGGCACGGGGCTGGCGCCGTTCCTGTCGATCATCAAGGACCCGGAGACCTACGACCGGTTCGAGAAGGTCGTGCTGGTCCATGGCTGCCGGCAGGTGCAGGAGCTCGCCTACGGCGAGACCATCACGGAGACGCTGCCGAAGCACGAATTCCTGGGCGAGATGATCTCGAACCAGCTGGTCTACTACCCGACCGTGACCCGCGAGCCGTTCCGCAACCGCGGCCGGATCACAGACCTGATGGTCTCGGGCAAGCTGTTCGCGGATACCGGCCTGCCGGAGATGTCGATCGAGAACGACCGCTTCATGCTGTGCGGCAGCCCCGACATGATCCGCGACACCCGGGAGCTCCTGACCTCCCGCGGCTATGAGGAGGGCAACCACGGCGAGGTGGCCCACTACGTGATCGAGAAGGCCTTCGTGGGGAAGTAGGGAGCCCGGATCTCGTGCGACTCCCTCGCGTGACACGCACGCAGGCCGGACGGCTCTTCCTCCTCGCCACCGCGACGGGCTGGGGCCTCAACTGGCCGGTGCTCAAGCTGGTCTCTCAAGACTGGCCGCCGCTGTTCGCGCGGGGCGTCGCCGGTCTCATCGCGGCCTCCGGACTGGGCCTTCTCGCCTACGGGCGCGGTGAGCGCCTGACGGTGCCGCGCGCACTTTTCGGACGGCTCGGTCTCGCCGCCGCGATCAACGTCTTCGCCTGGATGGGTTTCACCGGTCTGTCCCTGAGATGGCTCACCGTGCCGGAGGGGGCGCTCCTGGCGTACTCGATGCCGGTCTGGGCCGTGCTTCTCGCCTGGGTTCTGCGCGGCGAGCGTCCGGACCAGCGCGGGTTCGCGGCCCTCGCACTCGGCATCCTCGGTATCTGCGTCCTCGTCGACGGCACCGGAACCGGTCTGATCCTTCGGAAGGCGCCCGGCATCGCCCTCGCCCTGGCCGCGGCCATCCTGTTCGCGTTGGGAACGATCCTTGAGCGAAGGCCGATCGGCTTACCGCCGATCGCCCTCACCGCGTGGCAGGTCGGGCTCGGCTGCCTTGCGATGACGCTGATCAGCCTGTTCACCGAGGCGTCCGACATCAAGGGCCTGAGCCTGCCGAGTCTAGCCGGCATCAGCTACATGGCGATCGGCCCGCTCGCACTCTGCTACCTTAGCTGGCAGGCCGCCCTACGCCGGCTGCCGACAGGCATGGCCACCACGGGCATGCTGTTGGTGCCGATTATCGGCACGGCCGCGGCTGCGCTGGTGCTCCATGAGACGATCGGATCGCGACAGATGCTCGCCTTTGTCCTGACGCTGAGCGGTGTCGGCCTGGCTCTGCAGAGGAAGGTGGTGCCGACGTCCCCGACGGCCTGCGCGTCGTCGAGCGCGGGCCTGGTACGCTGACGCGCAGGTGCACGCGGACGAGCGAGACGTCCGCTTCTGGGAAGCACTTCATTGCGGCAGGATGTCCGGGTTGGGCGCAAAGCCGAACGTCCGGTTCCGCGCGACGGCAAATCAGCCTGGCGTATTCTGGACGACTGCGGCCTGTCTGCTTCCTGCTGGGCGACCGATTAAGCGGCCGTGTCCGGTTTGCCGTCGTGAGTGGCTCTACGAACACCACGATCCTCTGGCGCAGCCTTCACGGCCGTAGGACCGCAAAAGCATCCGTGAGCGTCTGACGCCACCAGCTGTGCCCAGGATCGTGTTGGAAACGGGGGTGCCACCATAGATAGGCATCGCTCGACGGCAGGATGATCGGCGGCTCTTTTATCTCGACTTCGTGCCGCGACGCGCGATCGGTGATCGCCTTCGGCAAGGTCGCGATGAGGTCTGTAGCCGCGACCATCCAGATCGCGGCCGGGAAACTCGGCACCGTCATGGCGACGCGTCGGCGCCGCCCGACTGCCGCCAGAGCTGCATCGACGATGCCCGTGTTGCCACCTGTGGTGCTGACGAGCACGTGCGGCAGGGCTGCATAGGTATCGAGGTCGAGATCGACCGCTAACGCAGGATGACCGCGCCGCACCACGCAGCGGAACGGCTCGGAGATGACGCGCGCGCGCATCAACGCTCGATCCAGCGCCAGTTGGTGCTCCACCTCCGCGCCGGCCAGGACGAGATCCAGCTGGCCGCTGGCGAGGTCCTCCGCGAGCCCTGAGCCGATCGACCTCACATGGAAATCGAGGCCGGGCGCTTCGCGTCTGATCCGTCCGAAGAGATCGGGCAACACCGTGAACTGCGGGTGATCCGGCGTCGCAAGCGTGAAGCACCGCGTCGATTGCGCGGGATCGAAGGCGGCCTGCCGGCCGAGCACGCGTTCCAGCTCTGCCAGTCCAAGCGACAGGCCGGGGCGCAGCGCCAATGCCCGGGGTGTTGGGCTGAGCGCGTTACCGGTCCGGACCAGCAGCGGATCGCCGAACCGGGCCCGTAGGGCGCGCAGCGAGTGGCTGACCGCAGACTGCGTGAGACCGAGGGCGCTTGCTGCCCGCGTCACACTGCGATGATCCAGCAGTGCATCGAGCACCAGAAACAGGCGGAGATCGCGCTCGGACACATGACGTGAACTCATGCAGATATGAGAGCAGCGAAGCTCGCTTCATGTCCAGGGCCGGCCTACACCCCGCGTCCTACCATTGGGGATCGCGCCGATGCGCCAGAATGAAACCATCGCCTTTGCAGGGACGCTCGTCGACATCCTGGTGGCCGGCGAGGAAACCGGCCGCCAGTTCTCGCTGCTTCGCATCACCAACCCACCGAGCGTTTGGACGCCTCCGCACCGGCACCTGCACGAGGAGGAGACCATCTGTGTCCTATCCGGGCAGGTTCAGGTCTGGACCGAGGGCGAGACCCGCTCGTTATCGGCCGGAGAGGTCGTGATCCTTCCTCGCGGCCAAGCTCATCGGCTAGGGAACGCCGGCCCTGAGACAGCCCGGGCCCTGGTATTCTGCACTCCGTCCGGCTTCGAGCAGTTCGTCCGCGAGGCTGGCCAAGCTACGGGTGCCTTGGCATCTGCTCAGGCGCCCGACGCGGAAGCACTGGCGCGACTCGCCAGCCTGTCCTCACGCTTCGGCATCGAGCTTCTGCCGTCAGGCTGAGCAAGCACCAGGAACGAAGTGGCTGGTGCCTCGTCAGCCCTGTCGAAACGCCGACGGGGCGCCATCCTTCAGGGGCTCCAGCCCATACTTCTCGTTTCCGCTGATTGAGGGCTGTCTGGCAACGAACAGCACGCTGATCGGCCCAGGCTGATGTCGGCCCACGCGGCGCTGTTGCAAATCACAGAGAGGATCTTGAAATGGATCTCTATCTCAGAGGCAAGCGTGCGCTCGTCACGGGCGGTTCGAAGGGCATCGGTCTGGCCACCGCCGCCCTTCTTGCCGAGGAAGGCTGCGACCTCGTCCTGGTCGCTCGTGACCCTGCTGGCCTCACGCGCGCTGCGCAGGCCCAAGCCCCTCATGGCGTGGAGGTTCAGACCATCGCCGCGGACCTGTCGCGCACCGCCGAGCATGCGCGCGTCGTCCACGAGGTTGGGGGCATCGACATCCTCGTTAACAATGCCGGCGCCATCCCGCCCGGCGACCTCCTGTCCCTGGATGCGGCGACATGGCGGTCCGCCTGGGACCTGAAGGTCTTCGGCTACATCGATCTCACCCGGGCTTTCTACCCGACGCTCAAGGAGCGCGGAGGCGTCGTCGTCAACGTCATCGGCTCGGCAGGTGAGCGGGCCGAGCCAAACTACCTCGCAGGCAGCAGCGGCAACGCGGCCCTGATGGCGTTCACGCGAGCCCTCGGAGCGCGATCCCCGCGCGACGGCGTGCGTGTCGTGGGCATCAATCCAGGTCCGGTTGCGACCGATCGCATCGAGATGCTTCTCCGCGCCAAGGCTGAACGGACGACAGGCGATGCGGAACGCTGGAAGGATGCGTTCAAGGACTCCGCATTCGGGCGCGCGGCCAAGCCCGAAGAGATCGCCGCCGCGGTGGCCTTCCTAGCCTCTCCGCGGTCCGGCTACACGTCCGGCGTCATCTTGACGATGGACGATCCCGGACGTCCCCCATTCTGAACAACTCGGGTTACTGGGCGCGTGCATCAACCACGCCCAGGGGCCCGTCTGACGGCCGTCGGGACCTCCTCAACGTTTGGATCTGCGCCAAAGGAGCCGGGATCGTGGTCCGGCAGCCGCCTTTGATCGAGCCGCCGGTTCAGCTCGTCGGGCGTTGACTACAGCACCGCCAAGCGCATTGACCGAAGTAAGGCTTCGGGCTTCGGCATCGCACGTCGTGCCTGCTGGCGCGAAATCCGCCGCCCCGCATCAGGAGCTGCGGGCCAGCCAATACAGTCCCGGATGCTACTGAAGCACCGGTCCCCGCGAACCGTACACGGAGTCCGGTCGCGATTGTAAGTCCGAACCGATCAAGGTCCGGGCGACTGCTCCCGGCGAGCCAAAGCCCGCCCTGAGCCGCGATCGATCGGGAGATGAAGGTTCAGAACTGGGACAAACCGCCGTCGACCACGATTTCCGCCCCCGTCATGTAGGAGCTGTCGTCACTCGCCAGGAACAGGGCGGCCCGCGCGACCTCGTCGGCCTCGCCGAAGCGTTGCAGGGGGACCTGTCCCTCGACGCCTTCGGCAAACGCCTTCAGCTCCTGTTCGCTCAAGCCAAGCTTACTGGCGAACGGCGTGCTGATTGGCCCGGGGCTCACGGCGTTGATCCGGATGCCGCGCGGCGCGAGCTCAGCGCCGAGCGTCCGAGCCAGCGAGCGCACGGCCGCCTTGCTGGCCGACAAGATCGACAGACCCGGCGTGCCCTTCGTGTTCAGGAAGGAGGTGGTGAGCACGACGCTGCTGCCCTTGCTCATTAGCGGAACCGCCTTCTGGATGGTGAAGAACACTCCCTTGAAGTTGACCTCGAACTGCTCGTCCAAGTCGACCTCGGTCACAGCTTCCAGCGGTGCGGCTCTCCCAAGGCCCGCATTAGCGAACAGGACGTCGATACGGCCATAGCGCTCCCGCACACCCGCGATGACACGGTCGATGTCAGCGGAACAGCGCAGGTTCGCCGCGATGGCGAGGCTACCTGTACCGAGTTGCGCTTCCGCCGCTTTCAGCCGCCTGGGATCCGTGCCGACCACGATGACCTTGGCGCCCTCGCGCCGAAACAGGGCAGCGGCAGCAAGGCCGATGCCGGACGTGCCGCCGGTGACGAGCGCGATCTTATCGTTGAGCTTCATGACTATCCTCCGGACTTCCAAAAACACTCGTGAAAGTCGGAGCGCGCGTTCCGTGGGGAGGAATATGACCCCGGTCGCCGGGCGCCTCAAACGGGATGTTCTCGCCCGCCGGAATAGATAATGTTTTGCGCATGAGAGCTCCCGATCACCTCAACGCGCTACGCGCCTTCGAAGCGGCGGCACGCCACCAGAGCTTCGCGCTGGCCGCGCAGGAGCTGAACGTCACCCCTGCCGCCGTGGGGCAATTGGTCAGGCGGCTTGAGGAGAACCTCGGCGTCGAGCTGTTCCATCGCGCTCAGTCAGGACCGGCCCGACTGGTCGTGACTGAGGCGGCGAAGGCCGCGATCCCGGACTTGCAGACAGGGTTTGCCTGTCTGTCGGCCGCCATGGACCGGCTGCGTTCGGCTCGGAAGCGTCGGATCCTGTCGGTGACCGTGCCGAGCGCTTTTGCCGACAAGTGGCTTCTGCACCGCCTTGACGGGTTCAACCGGCAACACTCCGATTGTGAGTTGCTGATCGACACCAGCACCGCCCTGGTGGATTTCGCCAGCCAGCCCGTCGATGTCGGCATCCGCTACGGGGCCGGCATGTGGTCGGGGCTGGTGGCGTTTCCCTTCGCTCGCGACGCATTCTTCCCGGTGTGCAGCCCGGCGTTGCTAGAAGGTCCCAACGCGCTGCGAACGCCCGCCGATCTGCGGCACCATCCTCTCATCCACGACACGTCCATGGCCTCGACGGCAGCCTTCCGCACTTGGAGGGACTGGCAACTCGCGGCTGGGCTGGACGTGTCTGAGAGCGAGCGCGGTCTTCGCATCAACGACTCCGCTGCGGCCTACCGCATGGCGATGGCGGGCCACGGTGTTGCCTTGGGCCGAACAACGCTCGCTGAGCAGGATCTGAAGGATCGCCGGCTTGTCCGTCCCTTCGGGCCCGTCCTCGATTGTGTGTTGGCCTACTACGTTGTCTGCCGCCCCCAGGACGTGCAGGACCGGACCATCAACGCGTTTCGTGACTGGCTGATCGGAGAGGCCATGTCGGAAGCGAAGGTCTGATCCGAATCCACCATGGACCGCTTCGCAGCGTCTGCTTCTCGGATACTACAAAATTCGGCTGAATGGCCGGAATGGGCGCAAAGCTGAAGGTCTGCTTCCGGGCCTCAGGTCAATTTCTGTCCGCCAACCTTCTCACACATTGGTGCCTTTGCGAGGCTGCCGAGGGTCGTGCGGCTATCGCTGCTTGTCCTTCCGGGTGCCGAAGGCCTGGGCGACGTGCAGGGGAGATGGGCGCCGACAGCTCCTATCGTGAGGTTTGGCCTGAGGCGCCTGTCTGCATCTCCGTATCGCTAACGACGCCAAGTCAGTTCTGTCGATCCATTCGACGCTTCAATAGGCCAAAGCGAAGGCGGGAAACACCTCCGACTTGTTGCCGCGCGGATCGGACCCAGCCTCAAGAACCCCCGTCTCCAGATGTCGCTCGGTCCCGCACAGGTAGCCCTCCGTCCAGGGCGGCGCGGGATCGATCTCGTGGCCGCGGGCGGCGAGCCCGTCCAGGGTGTCTCGGCCGACGCTCGTCTCGATCCGCAGGCGGTTGAGGTAGAAGTCGTGGGGGTGGAACAGCGCCGGGAAGTGCTCACTGGAGAACTTCGGCGCCTCGATCGCTGCTTGGAGCGGCATGCCGAACACGACGCGGTTCAGGAAAAACTGCAACTGCCACTGGTCCTGCTGGTCACCGCCCATGCTGCCGAAGGCGAGCCAGGGCTTACCGTCCTTCAGGGCGAGGCTCGGGCTGATGGTCGTCCGCGGACGTTTGAAGGGCGCGATGACGTTGGGGTGATGCGCGGGCTGCAGCTGGAAGTTGGAGAGGCGCACGCCGAGGGGAAAGCCGAGGGCTGGAACGACCTCAGCACTCTTGATCCACGCCCCGCTCGGCGTGAATGCGGCGGTGTAACCGGCCTGGTCCATCGCGTCGACGTGGACTGTGCCAGGTCCCCAGGACAAGCCGCCGAGCCGCTCTTCGGGCGGCAGAAGGGCCGTACCCGCCCAAGCGTCGCCCGGACGCAGACTGCGGTCGGCATACTCCCCCACGAGCGCGGCGCGCAGCGAGCCGTAAGCGTCGGAGATCAACGTCTCTGTCGGCACTGAGACCTGCAGGGGGTCGCCGTAGAACTGCTCCCGGTCCGCGAAAGCCAGCTTCATCGCCTCAACGACGAGATGCACGTAAGCGGCGGAGTTGTGGCCGAGCGCCGCGAGGTCGAAATTCTTGAGGATCGACAGGGTCTGAAGGACTGCAGGCCCTTGGGTCCAAGGTCCACATTTGTATAGGTCTATCCCCGCGTAGCGGACCGACAGAGGGCGCTCGACCGGTACTTCGAAGCGCGCGAGATCTTCGCGGGTGAGGAAGCCGTCGTGCCGGGCGACGAACGCGGTGATCTCGGCGGCAATGTCGCCCTTGTAGAAGGCCTCAAACGCTGCGTGTAGGCCGGTCTCGCGCGATCCGCCTGTCCGGCGTTCCTCGTTGGCCATAAAGTCGAGCATGCCGGCCAGGGCTGGGTTGCAGATGATGGCGCCCTCTTGAGGCGGCTGTCCGCCCGGCAGGTATACGGCTGCCGATCCCTGCCACTCTCGCTGGAAGCGCTCTGCGTTGTCGAGGATGCCGAACTTGTGCTGGCGCAGCAGCCCGGAATGGACCGGGAAACCGCCGCGCGCCAGATCGCGTGCCGGAGCGCTTACATCGGCGAAGCTGAGGCGGCCGTAGCGGCGCAACGCCTCTAACAACGCCCCAGGCGCACCCGGAACGCCCGCAGCCAACGGCCCATCCGGGGGAACCTTGTCGTACCCGCGCCGCAAGAACGCCTCTGGCGTCGCAGTCGCCGGCGCGACGGTGTTGCCGTTGACGCAGACCACCCCGGCCTCGCCGGGCGCGGCAATCAGGATCGGGATTTCGCCTCCGATCGTATGCATCTGCGGGTTGACCACGCCCTCGACGAGGCAGGCGGCCACGGCGGCATCGACGGCGGTGCCGCCAGCCTTCATGATCTCGATGCCCGCCATTGGGGCGAGGTAGTGCTCGGCCGCCACCGCTCCGTGCTGCCCGAAGATGCGCGGGTGGAAGGTGACGGTATCGGTCGGCATCGCGCGAAAGGCGCGGGGGCTCTGGAGTCCTGTCATCGCCAGATCATCCGTTCGAAAGAAACATGCCTGAGGCTGTCGGGTCGCGGCGCGCCAGCCTCAGGCGAAAGTCGAGAGATCCTGGAACCAGTGCTGGGCCTGCACATAATCCTTCACCCGCGGCGAAAGCGCATGGGGATTGGTGTCGTGGACCACCCAGACCTGGACCGCGTCGTCCACGACGATCTAGTGGATCCGCGCCAGCAGCCTGTTCTGCTCGTCCGCATCGAACGTGGCCTTCACCTTGTCGCAGAGGGCGTCGACCTCTGGATTGCGGTAGTGGCTCCAGTTCACGCCGATCGGGGCGATCTGCCTCGAATCATAGAAGCGCAGGATTGCGTTGAACGGATCCGTGGTGACGTAGGCAACGTTACTCGCCGTGACCCCCTTGAGACTCGGATCCCCCGCGCCCTGACGCCAGGCCGTGTAGGCCACCTCCTGCTCGACCGTCTTGAATTCGACCTGGATGCCAATCTCGGCCCAGCCCTGTTGGATGAACTCGTTGATCGGCAAAGACAGCATCTGACCGGTGCCGCCGGTCGGGATCAGGATCGTGGCCTTGACGGGGTTCTTCACCGAGAAGCCCGCTTCCTCGACGAGCTTGCGCGCCGCATCGGCGTCGGTCTTGATCTGGAAGCTCGGCTTGCCGAACCACGGGCTCGATTGTAGCACCTGCCCGACGGCCGGCTGGGCGAGGCCGCCCATGAGCTGGACCACGCCCGCGCGGTCGACAGCGAGGTTGGCGGCCTTGCGCAGGCGCAGGTCCCGCCAGGGCGAACCCTCCAGCATCGAGAGATGATAGTTCCAGACATGCGGTGTGTCGTTGCCGACGATGCGCATGCCGGCGCCCTTGAGGCGCGGCACAGCATCGGGCGCCGGCAACTCGATCAGGTCGACATTGCCCGACAGGAGTGCGTTCACCCGGGCGAGATCCTCCGGCACGCAGGTGAGTGTGAGCTTGGCGAGCTTCGGGACCCGCTTGGGGTTCCAGTACCCTGCATTCGGCAGTAGTTCGAGCCGCACCCGCGGGACGAGCTGCCCCATCCGGAACGGCCCGGTGCCCGACGGCTCGAAGGCGAACTTCGCCCAGTCGCGTCCGACCTTCTCGTATTGCGCCGGCGAGGAGATCAGGAACCAGAGCATCTGGTAGGGAAACAGGCTGTCGGGCGCCTTGGTCGTCACCTGGACGGTCTTTGCGTCGAGTTTCCGGTAGCTCGCCACGCCTGGCACGCGCGGGCGGACCTGGGCGGCCTGCCGCTGGTCGAAATGCGGCGCCTCCTTGTTGAGCACCTTGTCGAAGTTCCAGATCACCGCGTCGGCATCGAAGGCCGAGCCGTCGTGAAACATCACCCCATCGCGGAGGTGGAAGGTCCAGACCTTTGGGTCGGCCGGGTCACTCTCCCAAGAGGTGGCGAGCCCGGGGATCATCTTGCCCGGCCGGTTCGCGACGTCGAGCTCCCAGGCGACCAGCGGGTCGTAGAGGGTCAGACCGGTGAACTGGTAGCCGCCCGCGCCCCGGTCCGGCTGACCAGTGGTGAGCGGCAGGTCGGTCATCGAGATGCCGTAGGTCAGGCTGCCGGGCTCACTCGCTGCCCACGCTCCTTCGATCGCGCTGAGCGCGGCTATTGTCACACCGCCGACCATCAGTGTGCGACGGGATGGAAGAACTCTTGTCATCGCGACACCTCAATGAGGCCAACGAAACCTTGCACGCATATTCGTCGCGAGGCGGCCTACTAAGACTATGAGTAATTTTTATTTCTTCGAAAGATATAGAAAGTTTCTGAACGCTCATCTTTTACGCATCCTGCCCGGGCCGGTGGCATACGCATCGGCATACGTCCGAGTTGAGCCACATCGGCCAGCGTTTCTGGGCTGGGCTAGTCGCATCGACGCACCGTTGGGGCAGCTTCGAGCGTGTGTACGATCTGCCCGAGCGGGTGCTGCCCCGCGCCGTCCTCGCACGACCGACGCCGGACCCCGTAGACGCCCGGCGCGAGCTCCTCACGCGATCGGCGGAGGCGCTCGGCGTGCCGACGGCGAACGAGCTACGCGACTACTTCCGCCTTTCGCCGGCAGATGCACGTCTGCCCATCGAGCAACTCGTCGAGGCGGGCGTCCTCGTTCCTGTACCTGTTCGCGGGTGGCAGCAGCAGGCCTACCTGCACAAGGATGCGCGGCCCGGCCGCGGGCACGGCGGCGCGGCCCTCCTTTCGCTCTTTGACCCGCTCGTCTGGCACCGTCTGCGGACCGAGAGGCTATTTGGGTTCCGGTACCGCCTCGAGATCTACACGCACGCCGACCAGCGCGAGCACGGCTGCCACGTGCTTCCGTTCCTGCTGGACGGCGCGCTCGTCGCCCGCGTCGACCTGAAGGCGGACCGCAGGGCCGGCGCGCTGATCGTTCTGCGGGCGCTCTTCGAGCCGGAGGCGCCGGCAGACACGATGGAGCGGTTGATCGGAGAGCTTCGCTTGATGGCGTCGTGGCTCGGCTTGTCAGACGTCGGGGTCGTGCTGGCCGCCGGCCTGCCGAGCGGGTGACATCGACTGGTCGGGCGAGCTTCGATGATAAACCCCAAGTCGCGCCGGAGACGGTACAGCTACTTTTCAGGCACGAGCGCGCGCAGGCGCGCCGCGCTCCGTTGGCTTGAGGCGAGCACGCCAGATAGAGCGCTCGACCAAATCCCCGATCACGCTCGCCAGAACCTCGGCAACAGCCTCGCTGCCGCGGGCGTTGAGGGTCCGCTGGGAGACGACGACGGAGAGCCGCCACGACGGAGACGGATCAACGATCGGGATGGCGACTATTTCTCCGCGCTCGATCTCCGCGGCCAAGGCGAAGTGTGGCATGACGGTCGCGAACGCGTGGGCACGCACAAGCTCCGCGATCGCTGGCAGGCTCTCACAATCCGTAGCGACTGGTGTGACGTCGTGGCGAGCCCCAAGCTGCTCAATCACGACCCGAAGCACATTCGGTCGTCCCGGAAGCACAACGGGTAGCTCCTGCTTAATCGCGTCGGTGACGGCCGAGGCCACGACGTCCTTCGGCATCGCCTCCATCAGGCGCAGCACCTGGATGAACTCGCGCTTGCCGCGGTTGCCCATGCGCGCCTCCAAGAGGTGGCGCAGGTGCTGGAACGCCTCGGGCAGATCCCAGCCCTGGAGCGCGGCCGCCTGGTCGAGAGCGTTCGGTTTGGTCTCGATCAGCGCGAGGTAATGCAGCGGATCGGACACGAACACGCCCGTGCCGTAGCTGCGCTCATGCCGGGCGATCTCGATGCCGCCACACAGGATTACGACCTCCTCGACGAAGCCCTTCACCAGCACGTCTTGGAAGCCGTAGGCGGTCGGCACCGAGTAGTCGTTGCAGCGGTAGCGAACCAGCGCGGTCGAGGAGACCCGCCCAGTCCGCTTCTCGCACGGCTCCAGCGGGACCGCCGGCAAGGAACGCAGAACGGCACAATCGGCGACCAGTCGCGTGCCGATGCTCTCGGCATGCTGTCCGGCCCTCTCATCCTGCCGGGTCCGGCAGCGTCGCTCCAGATCCGCGTTCAGCGCCTCGAACGAGGCCGCCTCCGGGGCCGGGGTCATGAAGTTGGACCGGGCGTACTTGACCAGGCCTTCGACCTTGCCCTTGTCGTTGCCCTTGCCCGGACGCCCGAAGCGGTCCCGGAACAGGTAGTGGCTCACCAGCTCGGTGAAGGCACGGGTACGTTCGCGCTGGCCTCCGCCGCAGATCTTGGCGACCGCGATCTTGGTGTTGTCGTAGAGGATCGACAGCGGCACGCCGTCGAAGAACTCCATGGCAGCGACATGCCCGTCGAGGAACGCCTCGGTGGTCTCCCGCGGATACGCCTTCACGAAGCAGGCGTCGGAGTGCGGCAGGTCCATGCAGAAGAAGTGGATCTTCCGGCGTACGCCGCCGATGGTGGCGATCGCTTCGCCGAAGTCGACCTGGGCATGACCCGGCGGGTGCGCCAACGGCACGAAGGTCTCCCTCCCGCTCGCGCGTGCGATCCGGACGTGGTCCTTCACCACCGTGTAGCCGCCGCCGTAGCCGTGCTCGTCGCGCAGACGCTCGAAGATCCGCTTGGCCGTGTGACGCTGCTTGACGGGTGCGATCCGGTCCGCCTCCAGGATCGCATCGATCACCGGCAGCAGCGGCCCCAGCTTCGGCTTCTCGATCGGCTTCGAGCGCGTGTAGCCCGGTGGCAGTGAGAACCGGCACATCTTGGCAATCGTCTCGCGATTGAGCCCGAATACCCGAGCTGCCTCACGACGAGAGTGGCCGTCGATGAAAACGAACTGCCGAACGGCCGCGTAGACTTCCACGGCAAACATCCTGGGCCCCTCCCGAAAGAGAAGCCTCTCCACTGGCCGGCTTTTACCCCGGCCGCATCAGCACCCCGCCGACGCTCCAGTGGATGGTTTTGTCACCGCCCTACACAACTATCGCGCACAGAGATTGAGTTAGATCAGTTTAAAACTGTAATTATCCAGTGACCGACGTTGCGGATTCGCAACATGCTCGATGCGAGCAGTTGCACCATCAGTACCCGCCGCAGCCCCGATGTTCGGTCAAACCGAGCTGATCATGCTGGCCCTTGTGGCGATTAACGGAACGGGGAAGGAAAGTTGGCGATCATGTGGATGGCCCCGTAGGAGGCCGCGAATTCAAATTGCGCCTGACGCTTGTCCGGCACGAGCTGCGCCCGTACCGTCGCTGCGAGATACGCGAATGGGGCATGACTGCTCAGGTAGGCCGCACTGATTGATTGATGCCCGAACGTGGTGAGATCAGGCTTGAGGGTATACGGGCGCGGTCGATCGCTGACGGCCTTAACGGCCAACACGGCGAGTTCGCCGTCCTGGAACACATGCTCGATCAGCGCTGCAGTAACCGGCATCGTCTCTGCGGAGAATGTTTGATCCCTCGGTGTGGCGGTACGGTTGACCACCATGCTGCGAGGGATGCGCTATGGGCCAGGTTCTCCATGGAAGCGCCACCACGACGGAGGCGGTCCGTCGCGCAATACAGCTACGTCAAGACAGCGTGAGAGGGGCAGCCAAGCGCTACGGCGTCAGCCCGACGACGATCCAGAAGTGGCGAACTCGGCAGACGACGGGCGATGCCGCCATGGGGCCGAAGCAGCCTCGTTCGACGGTTCTGACCCCAGAGGAGGAGGCCGTCATCGTAGCCTTCCGGCGGCACACGCTGTTGCCGCTGGATGACTGCCTCTACGGCCTGCAGCCCACGATCCCGCACCTGACCCGCTCGTCGCTGCACCGCTGCCTTGAGCGGCACGGCATCAGCCGCCTACCAGAGATGGAAGGCGACAAGCCCAAGACGAAGCGCTTCGCCGATTACCCCATCGGCTACAGGCACATCGATATCGCCGAGGTCAGGACAGAACAGGGCAAGCTCTATCTGTTTGTGGCCGTCGATCGAACCTCAAAGCTGGCTTTCGCCAAGCTGGAAGCAGAAGCCAACCGCTACATCGCTTCAGACTTCCTCCGGGAACGGGTCGCCTTCGTGCCGTACAAGATCCACACGGTGTTGACCGACAACGGGGTGCAATTCTGCCATGCCCCACGCAACCGCTCAGGCCCGACCGCCCTCTACAGCCGGCACATGTTCGATCGCGTCTGCCACGAGCACGGCATCGAGCATCGCCTGATCAAACCCAACCATCCGTGGACCAACGGTCAGGTCGAGCGGATGAACCGCACCATCAAGGACGCCACGGTCAAGCGCTACCACTACGAGACCCACGAACAGCTCCGGGTGCACCTGCAGCTGTTCGTGGACGCCTACAACCATGCCCGTCGGCTGAAGACCCTGCGCGGCCTCACGCCCTACGAGCATGTCCTTCAGGTCTGGACGAAAGAACCCGAACGCTTCAGGATCGATCCGTCACACCACATTCCGGGACCATACACCTAGAACGGCATCCATCGCCGACGATCACGATTCTCGTCTTCCCTGCGACCGCGGAAATGGCGCCTGCTCAGCCCCATGACGACCCGTTTGCGCGCCCCACCGTGCCGATGCGGCGACGAGGACATCTCCCATCAGGGGCGGTCCGGCCCTCTTTAGGGCGAGACATCGGATCTGTTCGCGTACGCGTCCTCGAGGCCGGCGCGCCGTTCGATACCGGAGACACACGTGATGATGGGTCAGGAATTGTCAGACTTTCCACCGGACGCATTCGCCAAGTACGACCGCGACCCAGATCCTCTGTTCTACGCGCATCCCCGCTTCGTGACCCATATCGATGCCGCGGCGATTGCAGCAGTGACCAACCTCTATAGGGAGATCGTCCCGGCGGGCGGCGACGTTCTCGATCTGATGTCGAGTTGGGTCAGTCACCTGCCGGAGGACGTCGCCTATGCCAGCGTCATCGGGCATGGCCTGAACGCAGCAGAACTCGCCGCCAACCCGCGCCTGACACGGCATTTCGTTCAGGACCTCAACGCCGATCCGCGCCTGCCCGTCGATACGGCATCCGTCGATGCCGCGCTGATCTGCGTGTCGGTGCAGTACCTTCAGCAACCTGTGGCCGTCCTGTCCGAGATCGCGCGCGTGCTGCGCCCCGGCGCCCCTGTGGTGATCAGTTTCTCGAACCGCCGCTTTCCGACCAAGGCTGTCGCCATCTGGAATGCCCTCGACGGTGCAGGGCACGCTCAGCTCGTCGATTTGTACCTTCTCCGCGCTGGTTTCGCCCGCACGGAAGCGCGGGTCCTCAAGCCCGAGGGAGGTTCCAGCGATCCCATGACTGTCGCGATCGGCTGGACTGCCGCAGGGTGAGGAACCCGTGTCGGGCCTCATGCCGTTCGTCGCCGAGAGACACGCGCGCGGTGTCGGCTACCACGGCACCGTCGCGCCCGTATGATCGATGAACGTGCAGCCGCGCTGACCGAGCTGCGCTTCGACGACCGCGACCATTCCGCGGGCGCTGGTGTCCACATCGAGGGTTGCGCGACGGCCGCCGAGATCCGTCCGCACCCATCCCGGGTGCATGAGGAGGACGCCCCACCGCACCCCGGAATGCTGACCCGCGAAAGACCGGGCCAGGGTATTCAGGGCTGCCTTGCTTGCCCTGTAGCTCCCCCACCCACCGCCGCGGTTCAGGGAGACCGAGCCCAGCTTCGACGTCATCAGAACGATAAGGCCATCCTCGGCCACGCGCTTGTTGAACGCCTCTGCGAAACGGATCGGGCTCAGGGCGTTCGTCTGAAAGACCGCGGCGGCGACGTCGCGGGGTATCTGCCCAGCGGGAATACCCGCCTGTGTCGCGACACCAGCGACGACGAAAACGATGTCGAAGGCCGGCCTATCGGCACACGCGTTCGCAAACCCGCGGACGGCGTCGTCATCGTCGATATCGATGCCTGTCGCGATGGCCAGCGCGCCCCGGCCGGCGAGGTCCGAAAGGGCAGCGGACGGCTTGCGGACGGTGGCGGTCACATCCCACCCGCGTTCGAGGAAGCGCGCAACCAGGCCCAGGCCAAGCCCACGCGACGCCCCGACGATCAGCGCGCGGCGCTTCATACGGCCTGTGCCTCCCGTCCAGAACCGAGTTCACCCAGCGCCGCCGCACAGGCATGGGCGAGAACGCTGGAGGTCGGGATCGGCAGATCCTCGTGACCGCTGATGACCGTCGTTCCAGCGGAATCGGGCAGGGAACGGGGAACATGGTGATCGACCAGCACCGTCGGCACACCGGAGATGATGTCCCCCGCCTGAACCCCTAGATCGGTCACCACGATACCCCCTGGGCTTCTGGACGCCAGTGCCTCCCGGGTCGCCGGCGCCCAGAGCGAGGCGCCCCGGCCGATCACCTGCACGTCCACGGGGCCATATCCGGCGCGCTCCAGGGCACGGCCCAGGATCGCCCCCGCCGATACGCCGTCGGCATCGTCGTGACAGAGAACGATCGGCGGTTTCGGGCCGAAGCCTGAAACCGCGCGGGCGAACGCTGCGCCATGGGCCACCAAATCCGTCATTGTTTGTCGATCCCGGTGCGAACGACGTCTCCCCGGCCTACCGCACCGTTGCGGACAGGCTGGAGGCCATTGTGAACAAGCCTAGGCTCACCGGACCCGGATGGGCGGGCGACGATCGGCAGGCCGCTGACGACGAGCATTCAGCTTGCCGCGATCGTGACATGGTCCGAAATGCCGTCCGTCTTGCCGCTCAGGCCCGGCACCTCATCAAGCTGTTGCAGGCTGGTGAACCTGCCGCGCTCCTCGCGGTAGCGCACGATTTCGAACCCGTGGCCCTTCAGGGCCGCCACGATGTCGCGTTCGTCCGCCGTCGAAGTGTTCAGATCAATCAATGCGTGAATCCTTCAACGCGATGCAACGCTTGGCTCGCCGAACCTGCGCTCGACCATCGTTCGGCTGCCGTGGGGGATCGTCCGGCCGCAGGCGGATGCCGACAGAACAGGCTGTGGCCCGCGATGCGGTTTGGGCTGCGCCGCCGTGCGAAGGCGGCTCGTGCGGCCCGACCTCAGGCGGACGCCTCGTACAACAGCCGAGGCACCTCGCCCGACAATTCCCGGGCGAGGAAGCCGATTGGACCGACCGACGCGGCCAATCGCCGTCCGGCCTCTCCGTGCAAGTAGACGCCCCACAGAGCCGCCGTCAGCGGGTTCACGCCGCGAGCGAGCAACCCGACGACGATGCCCGCGAGCGCGTCGCCGGAGCCGGACGTCGCCAACCCTACGCCGCCGCCTTCGTAGAGCCAGCGCGCACCCTGCGGGTCGACGATCCAGGTCTGGGCTCCCTTCATCACGACGACCACCTGCAGCAGATCGGCGGCTGTAAGCGCTGCGTCGAGTGGATCCGCCTCCACGGCGTCCCGGCTCCGATCCAGCAGCTGCGCCATCTCGCCGGCATGGGGCGTGATCACGACCCGGCCCTTATGACGTCGGACGTCATCGGCATGCGCGGCCAGGGCGCAGAGTGCGGCCGCATCAAGGATGAAGGTGGCTGCTGGAAGCGCCTGCAGAAGTTCGACTGCCATTGCCGTCGTTGGCTTGCTCCCCAGCAGGCCGGGCCCGACCAGAAGGGCATCGCAGCCCTTCGCCGCCGTGCGCAGGCATTCCAAGGCGCGCACACCGTCGATGCTGCCCTCGGAGGTCTCCGGAAGACCGATCACCATGGCTTCCGGCACCGTCAGCGCCATGCCGACGGCTGCGCTTTGGACCGTGGCGATCTTCAGCTTGCCAGCCCCGGCGCGCAGAGCCGCCACGCCGGCCAACAGGGCTGCACCCGGGACTGAAGCCGAACCTCCGAGGATAAGCGCGCTGCCGCGTTCATCCTTGCTGCCCTCCCGGGGTGTCGGGAGCGACTGGTCCTTGAGCGTCGCAGCTGTCAGCAGGGTAGGGTTCATCGGGCGGCCACGTTCGCGTCAGGCTCGGAGGTGATGGAGGCGCCTGCTTCGGCGACCGGGGCGACGAAGTTGTACCGCTCCAGCGCGAGCGCTCCGATGCCAGCCGCATGGGGATCGAAGACGTATTCTGTGATCGAGCAATTGGCGACATCGCCCGCGGCATCGATGGCGAGAATCTCCGCCTCCGTCATGTCTTCGATCAGGTAGCGCAGGCAGAGCACCACGACCTGATGCGCGACAATCAGAACCCGCCGCTCGGCGTGGTGGAGCGCAAGGGTGTTGAGGGCGCTGCGGAGGCGCAGGATCACATCGCACCAACTCTCGCCAGACGGAGGCCGATGATAGAACTTACCGAGGCGCTGTCGCATCGCGGCCTGCTCGGGATGCAGTTCCTCGACCCCGGCCCGCGTCAGCCGGTCGAGGATGCCGAGTTCCCGCTCGCGCAAGCGCTCATCGATTGTCGCGAGCGGCGCGTCCGGCGCCAAGCCGCCGGCGGCCCGGATGTGTTCGGCGGTTTGCCGCGCCCGAAGGTAGGGCGACGTCAGAACGATCTCGGGCTTGCTGTCGCCCGGCAATTCCGCGAACCAGCGTCCGACAGCGTCGGCCTGGCGCTCGCCCTGGGTGCTGAGGGGAACATCGACATCCCGCTCGGCAATGTCGATCCGCGCCGAGTTCGCGCTGTGAGCCGCATCTGCCGCGACGTTGCCGGCGCTTTGGCCGTGCCGCACGATCCATAACCGGCTCGGCCAGCGTTGCTGCATCGAAAGCGTTCTCCCTCAGGTATTTGGCAACGCCTGCCATGCCTGCCGGTTCGCACCGATACCCCAACTCCTGGGCTGAGGCGGACTGTCACGCCGCCCCCGTCTGCCGTTCCCTTCTCGCTTAGAATGGTTCGGCATAAGCCCATCCCCTTTCACGGTGCGTTGTCCGAAGCCGAGCAGCTGCATTCGGCCATAAACGGATCGCGCCGTCGTCCTGTCTCGCGTCTGGGACGGGTGGGATTTGGCTGGTCCGCCGTCGGGCGGCCATGCAGAAGCAGCGGGCATCGCCCGGGCGCCCACGGCCCGACCCATGGCACGTTCTGGGCAGGCCCTGGGCCGATCTGCCCGTAGCCGCTCGATAAACCGAAACGGACAATGAGGCCTTGAGCAGATGATCGTCTGCGACCGAGACCACGACGACCGGCGAGCCTGAAACGGCCGCACCTGTTTGGTTCAGGTCCGCCTAAGCTGGTAGGTCGGGTCGTCTATTCGAGAAGGAGAACGTCCATTTCCGAGGATGCGTGGTCGACGGCGCTGGGACTGCTAGCCGTCCTGTTCCTGGTGTTCGCCAACGGGTTCTTCGTGGCGGCCGAGTTTGCGCTGGTCTCGGTGCGCCGCAGCCGCGTCGCCGAGTTGGTCTCAGAGCGGCGGGCGAACGCCACAGCCCTTCAACGGGCGACGGACAGGCTTGATGCCTACCTCGCCGCCACACAGTTCGGAATCACACTGTCCTCTCTGGCACTCGGTTGGATCGGCGAGCCGGCGCTCGCACACCTTATCGAGCCGGCGCTGGATTGGCTTCCGTTGGGCCTTGGGACCGTGGCATCCCACACGGTCGCGGTCGCGATTGCCTTCTCGATCATCACGTCCCTGCACATCGTGCTCGGCGAACTCGCCCCGAAGAGCCTGGCCCTGCAGCGGAGTGAGCGCACCGCTCTCGCGGTGGTTCGACCGCTGGGCTTGTTCCTGGTCGTGTTCCGGCCGGCAATCCTGTTGCTGAACGGGCTCGGCAACGGCGTGCTGCGCCTGTTTGACCTACGGGCCGGGCACGGCGAGGGCTCGCTTCACTCAACAGCCGAGCTCAACCTGCTCATCCAGGCGAGCCAGGAGGCCGGCCTGATCCGCGAGGTGCAGCAGGAAGCGGTCGAACGCATCTTTGCCATCGGCGAACGCAAGGTCCGGGACATCATGACCCCGCGCCATGAAGTCGAATGGATCGACTCCGACGATCCTCGCGACGAGATGCTCAAGGCTGTGCGCGCGTGCGGCCACGCGCAGATCGTGGTGAGCCGCGGCGAGGTCGACGAGCTAGTCGGCCTGGTACGCAAGCAGGACCTGCTGGACCAGGTGCTCGATGGGCACGATATCGACATCGCCGCCGTCACGCAGCCGCCCATCGTGGTGCACGAGAGCATGACGATCCTGGCGGTGCTGGAAACGTTCCAGAGCCAACCGATGCGGATGGCGGTGGTTGTCGATGAGTACGGCAGCCTCGAGGGCATCGTCACCCAGACCGACCTGCTGGAGGCCATTGCGGGAGACATCCCAGAAGCGGGTGAGGAACCCGACGTGGTCGAGCGTCCCGACGGCTCGCTGCTGATCGACGGCATGATGTCAGCCCGCGAAGCGTTCGAGCGGCTCGGCTTGTCTCAGGACCCGGCTTCAGACGATTTCAACACACTGGCCGGATACATCATTTTCCAACTGGGACGGATACCGACCGCGGGTGACGCCTTCGAAGCCGACGGGTGGCACTTTGAGGTCGTCGATATGGACGGACGCCGGATCGACAAGGTCCTGGCGATCAGGACAGGCGCACCATCGTAACAAGCGCCGGTACCGATCCCATCCGCCTCAGCGATGGGTCGGGGCGTTGGTAGCTGCACGGGGTGGGCGGCAGCGCCTGCGCTCAGGGTGCGGCGCGTTGGGCTCGACGTCATCGGCACCTCACCCTTAGAGTTCGAGCGTGACCGTCACGCGGGCGCGGGAGACGCAGGGCATCATCCGGTCCTGACGCTTGGCGACCGGCAGCACGACATCGCGGTGGATCACGGTGCCATCCCGGTAACCGCACTCGCAGGAGCCGCACACGCCGATCTCGCAGGACGAGGGCATCGCGAAGCCGTGCTGGCGTAGAGCGTCGAGGAGCGAGACATCGGCAGGGACGTGAACGACCGCCCCGCTCGAGGCGATCAGCGCGTCGAACGGTTCGGGTTTGAAGCTCTCGTCGGCGATCGGCGCGAAGTGCTCGACATGCACCCGCTCTGCCGGCCATCCGGCGGCCGTCAGCCCGGCCTGCACGGCGTCGGTGAGTCTCTGGGGCCCACAGGCATAGACATGAACGCCGTCCTCCGGCGCACCGAGCGCCGCGGGATCGAAGCGCGCGCCTTCCGCGGAGAACCAGCAGCGGAGCCGGTCGCCGCAGATCGCCCGCAACTCATGCCGCAGCGGCGCCCGTTCGGCCGAGCGTGCGCACAGGTGGAGCGTGAAGTCGGCACCGTTCGCCGCCAGGTGCCGGGCCATGGCGGCGAGCGGCGTCACACCGATGCCGCCGCCGATCAGCAGATGGCGTCGGGCTTCGGCGGCCAGCCCGAAATTGTTGCGCGGGTACGAGACGTGCGCGACGGAGCCCGCGGCGAGGTTGGCATGCGTCCACAGCGAGCCGCCGCGACCGGCATCCTCACGCTTGATCGCCAGGACATAGCGACTCCGGTCGGCCGGATCGCCGCAGAGCGAGTACTGGCGCGTGCGGCCATCCGGCAGGCGCAGGTCGACATGCGCGCCGGGCTCCCACGCGGGCAGTTCGGGACGCTGCGGATGGACCAGGGTCAGGCGCAGCACCTCCGGCGTGGTGGCGACGGCCTCCACCACCTTCAGCTTCATGACGATGCGGGCGGACATCGGTTCATTCCGCCAGCGTGATCGCGTCGCCCGGCCGGATGATCCCGCCGCGCTCGATCCCGCAATTCAGGCCCGAGCGGTTGTAGAGCGGCAGGTAGACCGGCAGGCCGAGCAATTCCTCCAGATACTTGCACGGGAAGTTCAGGCGCCCGCCGCGCAGGATCACCTCGCCCACCCGGAATCGGCGACCGACGAGGTGGTTGAGCGGCACGCCGCGCACGGTGAGGTTCCGGCGGTGGTCGATCGGCGCGAGGTGGATCGGCCCGCCCTGGAGCGGCGGATCGTTGCGCGCGAGGGCGTCGAGGGCCTCCTGCTCGATCAGCGTCACCTCGCGGGTGTCCGGCTTGGGCGAGTAAGTCCCCGTCCCAAGGAAGTAGCGGTCGCCCTCGATACCGCGGCCGGCGACGCAACGGGCTTCGGTCAGCGCCTCCATCTCGTAGCTCGCCGCCGGCGCGATGTGGATGCCGAGCAGCGTGCCGTGCCAGCCGGTCGCGCCGCCGGGCACGGCGACCGCCGCCGAGCCGGCCGCGTGCGCGAAGGCCTCGACGTGGCGGGGTGCGGATGTCGCGCTCATCGGGCCGGCCCCGTCGCCAGCGCGATCGCCTCGACCTCGACCAGCGCGTCGCGGGGCAGGCGCGCGACCTCGACGGTGGAGCGCGCCGGCGCGGCACCGGGGAAGTGTTCAGCGTAGACGGCGTTCATCGCGGCGAAGTCGTTCATGTCTTTCAGGAACACAGTGGTCTTGGCCACGCTCGCGAGGCTGGCGCCTCCGGCCTCCAGCACGGCGGCGAGGTTGGCCAGCGAGCGGCGGGTCTGTGCCGCGATGCCCTCCGGGAATGCCCCCGTCGCCGGGTCGATTGGCAGTTGTCCCGAGGCGAAGACGAGGTCGCCGACGCGGGTCGCCTGGGCGTAGGGGCCAACGGCCGGAGCCGCCGCCTCGGTGGCGATGATGGTTCGGTCCAAGTCCGTCTCCTCGTCCCGTGGTTGGGTCCGGTAAATATTCCATTTCAGTGGATGCGCGTCCACTGCCCGGCTTGCGTTTTCACGCGCCGCAGCGGTGGTCAGTCGATCGGCCGTCGGGCGGTCTCCGGCGCCGCGAAGGTCGCCGCGAGCGTCACGCAGGCGAGCACGATGAGATAGACCGAGATCGGCCATGTCGACCCGCCGCTCCAGACAAGCAGGGCCGCGGCGATCAGCGGCGTAAAGCCGCCGCTCAGCGCCGCACCCACCTGGAAGCCCAACGAGGCGCCGCTGTAGCGCAGGCGGGCGTCGAACAGCTCGGACATCCACGCGGCCCCGGTTCCGAACATGATGCCCTGCCCGAAGCTCAGGGCCACCGCGACGGTCAGGGTGATGATCGTCGGGTCGCGGGTGTCGAGGAGCTTGAACATCGGGAACGCGAAGGCGATCGAGAACAGGCAGGCGGCGATGAACAGCGTCTTGCGCCCGTATCGGTCGGACAGCCAGCCGAAGACGGGGATCGTGAAGAGTTCGATGACGGCGGCGATCAGGATGCCGTTCAGGATCACCCCCCGTGACAGGCCGAGCTGGCCGGTGACGTAGGAGATCGAGAACACGGTCACGATGCTCACGTAGGCGATCTCGGAGACCTTCAGGCCGACGGCCTTCAGGAACATGCCGGGATGCTCGGTCAGGATCTCCATGATCGGCAACCGCGCCGTCACCGCCCGCGCCTTGATCCGCCGGAACGCCGGAGTCTCGTGAAGCCGCAGGCGGATGAACAGGCCGACGCCGACCAGCGGCGCGCTCGCCAAGAACGGGATGCGCCAGCCCCACGACAGGAACGCCGCCTCGGGCATCAGGCCGGTCAGCGCGAACGCACCGATCGAGAGGATCACGCCAATCGGGTATCCAAGCTGGACGACGCTCCCAAAGAACCCGCGCCGTTCCGCTGGTACGCTCTCGACCACCATCAGCACGGCTCCGCCCCACTCGCCGCCGATGCCGATGCCCTGGACGAGGCGCAGGGCCACGAGGAGGACCGGGGCCAGGATGCCGATCTGCCCGTAGGTCGGCAAGCATCCGATCAGGAAGGTGCCGAGCCCCATGATCATGAGGGTCAGCGACAGCATGGCCTTGCGCCCGACGCGATCGCCAAAATGGCCGAAGACCGCCCCGCCCAGCGGCCGGGCGAGGAACCCGACGGCGTAGGAGCCGAACGCGGCGATCGTACCGACCACCGGGTCGATGCTCGGGAAGAACAGCTTGTTGAAGACGAGGGCGCTGGCGGTGCCGTAGATCAGGAAGTCGTACCACTCGACCGTGGTGCCGATGACGCTCGACCAGACGATCTGGCGCCTGTCCGCGAGCGTTACTGCGTCCGGCTCGGCAATCCGTATCGCATCCGATGGCATTGCGGCGTCGCGCATCAGCGGGCATCCACTTTGAGGGACGAATTTCCACTCACCGTTATACAAGCTGCGTGCCAACCGGGATGCCGGTCGCGCGGGCACCGTCCCGCGACCTATGCTAAGCACCCGACCGATCAGCCCCGGGCGCTCAAGAATGACGCGTCAACCGGAGGACCAGGACGGAACACGAATGACGGTCACGACAGAGGTGCGGCGCGTCCAGATCGAGGCCGAAGCGCGCTCGCAGATCCAAGTGCTGGCCGAGGAAATCCGGCGCCGGCGGCGGGAGCGCGACCTGTCCCTCGAAGCCCTGGCGGCCCTGTCCGGGGTCAGCCGCTCGATGATCTCGAAGGTCGAGCGCGGCGAGGCCGTCCCCTCGACGGCGGTGCTCTCGCGCCTTGCCGAGGCGCTGGGCGTGACATTCTCCCGGCTGATGGCGCCCGCCACGGAACTGGAGGTGCTGCTGATTCCAGCTTCCCGCCAGCCGGTGCTGCGCGACGAGACTTCGGGCTTCCTGCGCCGCTGCCTCTCTCCCGTTCTGCCCGGGCGTGGGATCGACTGGGTGCTCAACACGCTCCCGCCGGGTGCTACTACGGGTGAGTTCGTCGCCCATCGCCGCGGCGTGTCGGAATACATCTTCGTGTTTAAGGGGCGCCTGCGGGCCGTGATCGGCGACCGTGCGTTCGTAGTCGAGGAGGGCGACAGCCTGTATTTCGAAGCCGATGCCGGGCACGCCTTCACCAATCTCGGGACGGAGCCGTGCCAGTATTTCCTGGTTATCGATGCGACGCGACTACGGTGAACCTTTATATCTGACCTGCGGTCGGTCACGATCGATGTCGCGGTAAACGCTGACGGAGGCTTGTGTCCGCTTCGCTGTTTCAGTCGCTCCAATATGGGCCGGCAGCTTTCGACCAGCTTGAGTCCTGGCGACAGTGCCTCCGTACGACGGGGTTGGGTGGATTTCTGACCGTTCGCTTCAGGGCGAGAGTTAGCTGAGGCAGCCACTGTATCAAATTGGATATAGCGGCCCGTTGGATTTCAGTCGTTCTTCTTAGGAGACGGCGGTCGGCGGCACGTCGTCCTTGCCTTGTGCTGGAGCAGCGATCCGATCGAGAAATGGCGCGGCAGCCTTGTCAGCGGCGCGCTCGATCGCACGGTAGTGGGCGATGAGATCGGCGCCGAAGGCCGACAGGCGCGCACCGCCACCCGCCTTGCCGCCGATCTGTGCCTCTACCACAGGACGCCCGAAGCCACCGTTCATCGCCTCAATCAACAGCCAGGCTCGGCGATACGACATCCCGAGCGCCCGTCCGGCCGCGGAGATTGAGCCATGCTCGGCAATCATCTCGAGAAGTTGCACCTTACCCGGACCTATGCGGTTGCCGGGTCCGACGTCGATCCGGATACTCAGGCTTGCCACCCGCACCTCTCGTCTGCCCGACGCGGCCAGCTACCGCGCCACCTCATCGGGGGTCCATAGCCAACACGATCACGACTTCCCAGCGGTGTATTCTGCAGGATATAGCGCAGCCGACGCACACGTGGCCGAGGACCGTTCCGAGCATGCGCAGTCTGATCCGCACCGGCCTTGTCGCCGCCCTGCTTCTCGCCCCTGGGGTCGTTCAAGCCGCCGACACCGCGACCGTGTTCGCCGCGGCCAGCCTCAAGAACGCCTTGGACAATGCGGGCAAGGCCTTCACCGCTCAGTCGGGCGTCGAACTCAAGGCCAGCTACGCGGCATCCTCGGCCCTGGCCCGGCAAATCGAGAGCGGGGCACCTGCTGATCTGTTCGCCTCGGCCGATCTGGAATGGATGGACTACCTCGCGAAGAAGAACCTCATTCGCCAAGACACCCGGGTGAACCTGCTCGGCAATCGTCTCGTCCTCATCGCGCCGGCCGACGCGAAGGAGAATGCGGTGGCCTTCACGCCGGAAGCCATCGCGGCAGCGCTGGGGCCGGACGGCCGGTTGGCAACCGGCGAGGTCAATTCGGTGCCGATCGGTAAGTACGCCAAGGTTGCGTTCGAGAAGCTCGGCTTGTGGGCCGGGATCCAGTCTCGTCTGGCGCAAGGCGATAACGTGCGGGCGGCCCTGTTGCTGGTCTCACGCGGCGAGGCGCCCCTCGGCGTCGTCTACGAGAGTGATGCGAAGTCCGATCCCAAAGTGAAAGTCGTGGGTGTGTTTCCGGCCGACAGCCATCCGCCCGTGGTCTACCCGTTCGCCGTGACAGCGGATGCGAAGGGCGACGGCGCGAAGCGCTTCCTGGACTACCTCCGAAGTGCGGCAGCCAAGCCCTTCTTCGAGGCTCAGGGCTTCAACATCATCGATGGCAGCAAGAACTAATCGGCCCCGAGCGGCTCAGAAAGGCGGACATCGTGAAGATCAGCGCACGCAACATCATCGAGGGCACGGTGGCGGCGATCGAGAAGGGCGCCACGACAGCCCACGTGAGGATCGAGATCATGCCTGGGCAGATCGTCACCGCAGCCGTGACCAACGAGGCGGTCGACAGCTTGGGGCTGACCGTTGGCGGTTCGGCCTACGCCGTGATCAAGGCGTCCGACGTCATGGTCGCGGTCGACTGACGATGATCATCTCCCGCGCCGTCCTCGCCGCCGGGCTCGTGGCCCTCTCGGTCAACACGGCCAGGGCCGAGGATGCCCCGGCCTGCGCGAGCTTCGCATGGTCGGTGGCGCGGGAACGTGCCGCCTTCGGTGCGCCGGGCCTGCCAGCGCTTGCGTCCGGCTCGGCGCTGTCGGGCGGTGTCAGCGCAGTACAGCTTGCCCTGAAACCGGCCGCCGAGATCGTGCTGCCGGTCCCGTCCGAGAAGGAGGCAAAGCCTGATACCTTTGCGGGCTTCGTGACCGCTACGGTGCCGGCCGCGGGGACTTACCAAGTGACGCTTTCGAATGAGGCTTGGATCGATGTCAGCCAGGATGGCCGCTCGACCCTCAAGCCCGCGGCCCACAGCGGCAAGTCGGGCTGTCCGGAGGTGCGCAAGAGCGTGCGCTTTGCGCTCGACGTAGGCACGGTGACGATCGAGATCACTCGCGCATCGAGCCCACTGATCAAGCTCGACCTACTCAGGGCAGAGTAGCTGAACTCCTGCGCGGGGATCCTCAGTGTGACTGCTCGGGTTGGAGACTGACAGGCGAGCGAGGTCGAGGCGGCCTTGGACGCCGACGTCTCGGCCTTTGCTGACACGCACGAGGCATACCTCACGCCCATCACGCAGGCGAACGGGGAGGGGGCGCGGCAATACGAGGAGGGGATGGGCTTCTGAAGGCATTGCCCGCCGCGTCTGGTGGGACACGCGGGACAGGCCCTCGCGGCGCCGGAGGCGGGCGCGTTCGACCGCTTATGCCTCAACGTCCCGCGGCACTGCGACCGACGGCGCCGAGGCCGCCGTCCTCGTAGAGGATGCTGGGCCGCGGGCCGTTAAAACCAACGCCGAGGTCGAAGCGGGTCGAACCGCGCTCTGAAATATGCCTGACCGGGTCCGAGAGCCTGTAATCGACGGTCGAGCGCACGGCACACTTGAGGGCTGGGACGTTGCAGGAAACGCGCAACGTGCCGGGACGGAGTGTGTAGCGCCTGACGGGCCACCTCCGCTCGGCGGCCAGCCTCTCATCGTTCAACGCGTCACGGCTGTAGACACGCCCGAATGACGTGACCCTGTCGCCGTAGTCGACGGGCATTCGACCTTGGACGAGAGGGCCTGACGACCACGTCGCGAGATAGCGATAGGCGACATCGATGGTCCCGATGCGCATGCGCGCCTCCGACATGGCCATCGCCTGCGAGGGCATGCCGAGGCCCAGGATCGTCCCGCTGAGGAGCATTCCCGCAACGGCGTGTCCCCAACGGGGCATCGCAACGCCTCCTTTCATCACTCGGAGAGCCACCGCACGAGACCGTCACCGCGCAGCACCGGATGGATCGCCCCCCGGCCCTGGAAGTCTCCGGCCAGCTTCTGCACATGTCGTTGGACCGGTGCATCGCCGACGGGACGGGCGTGCTGTGATGCGGACCCGTCGATAGGGGAGCCTTCCGGGAGGGTCCGACGGCGGGCGGGCGGCGGAACGACATTTGGCGGGCCTTCCAGCGTCGAAGCCACCACTGGGCGAACGTGGCGCACGGCCGTGATGGTGCGCTCCGACCGGAGGGCGCCATGCGTTGGTCTCGCAGTGGGCGAAAGCAGGCGGCTGGAGTCCGCCGCGGCGGAGCGGCGCCCCGCATCGCGTTGCGCGACCTGAGCAGGGTTCGTTGCGACGGTCCTGGCGGTGGTGGGGTTCTCCCACGCCCGGGGGGCGGGGCCCGGTTCTACGGGAGATCCGGAACCCGTTGCGAGACGCACCAAGTCCGGGGACCGAACTGCGGTAACAAGCGGTATGGTCGAGCCGCCCGCGACGAAGGCAAGTCCCAACGCCACCAGGGCCTTCGCGTTTGGCACCATCACCGAAGCCGCTCACGTATATCCGGGAACGCCCCCAACAGAGATGTTGCGAGGAGCGTTCCATGGAACGTGAGTCATGGGGGCCGGCGCTCCCTCCTGCCGAAGAGCGGGTGCGCAACGAGCGCGGACGGCGCCCTATCCGTCCCGTGAGATTGGATGCGTCCGGTCAGCGCGACCTGTGAGCAAACCGGGTGAATCGCCATACGCCTGCGCAAGTAGGGTAGCGCCTCGTTCGCGAAGCGGTACCGCTGCGCAACGTCACCGGCCCGGGCGTACCGTCGAGCAGAGGTGAGTCATCCCGAACGTCATCCGTCGGCGTGGCGATGGCATCACCCCCTCCGTTCAGGACGATGCGATCGGGTTGTGTGCGCTCGACGCCGTCCGACTCCGACGTGTTTCAAGAATAATTCGCGTGCGGCAGTTTCGCGCTCAAACTTTAATCGTCCATTCATCCGAGGGATCTTGGGTCTATATCGCGTGCACTCAAGAAAATTTATGTGGCGACCGCTTCATAGTCGTCAGCGAGCACTTACATCTCTCTCGCGGCGGTGATGCCGCGGAGGGAAGAATACCATGATGAAGCGTGTCGCAGTGGCCGCCTTAGCGGCGAGTGCCCTTCTGGCCGCCGGTCAGGCGGCTGAGGCGAAGGGCTGCATCAAGGGCGCCATCGTCGGCGGCATCGCCGGTCACTATGCGGGGCACGGCGTTCTCGGCGCTATCGGCGGCTGTGCCGCTGGGCGAGCCCTGGCCAATCGCCAAGCCGAGAAGCAGCAGGCACCTTCCGTGAACACCGCTGGCGCGGTGCGCCCTGCCCAGGGCGCCGGGGGTTACGTCAGCTACTGATTTGGGGGCGGCGTCGCGCAGTTGCGCGGCGCCGCCCAATGGCATCAGGATCGTATGACCGCGATGCCACGGCAGCACGACCTCTGCCCGCAATGGCGCCGTTGGGTTACCGCCCGCACGCAGTCCCTGTAGTCCCGTCCTGCGATCGCGGCTGCGTGGCGGGCTGACGGATCGGTTCTGGGATGGAGCTGTGCAGATGCCGATCAGCAGGAGGGACCTCGTAGACGCGGGCTCGCCGGAGGCACTCGTCAAACGCATCCTGCAAGCCGAGCCGAACCTTCCGGTCCCCGTGCCGATCGAAGACCTGTGCGCGCGACTCGGCATCCTCCGGATCGAAAGCCTCGACATCGACGAATTCGAGGGTGGCCTCGTGACCGACGCGAAGCGGTCCGAAGGCACCATCCTCGCCAAGCGCAGGGGCGAACCGCGTCGCCGCTTCACCATTGCGCACGAACTCGCCCACCTCCTGATGACGCACCACGTTCCGGATCAGCCCGGCCGATTCCTATGCAAGAGCTCTGACCTGCTTCGGCTCACAGCAAAGGAGGGTGACCGGCGGCAACGCAGGGAGGTCGAGGCCAACCGCTTCGCCAGTCTCATGCTGATGCCCCCGCATCTGCTGCGGGACGCCATGGCGGCGTTTCGCGAGCCCGATCTGCAGCACGTTCTTGTGCTCGCGCGCGATTTCGCGGTCAGCAAGGAGGCGGCGGCTCGGGCCTACGTGCAATATCATTCGGAGAAGATTGCCATCGTCGTGGCTGGCAACGGTCGGGTGCAGCGGTGCTACCGCAGCCTCAACTTTCCGGCCGTCATCGCCGCGGTCGGCGACCCGGTCCCGACAGGTTCGTTCTATCACAGTGGTCCATACCTGCCGAACATCGCGAGCGACATCGCCGCGTGCAGTTCCGGTCTCTGGATCGACGTGAAGCGCGACCTGCACGCACCGGCCCTCTACGAGCAGGTGTACCGTCAGCAGAATAGCTTTGCGATGATCCTGCTGCGTCTGGAGGCCGTGCCTGAGGAGAGCGCGGAGGAGCGCAGGCTCAATGAGGGCTGGCGTCACCGTTTCCACTCGGGGCGACGGTAAGACAAGAATCTGCTCTGATGGAATAGCCCCGACGGCCATATCTGCGACTTGGTCAAACCGGGCCGTGCGGCCGTCCGGTTGCTGATCCGGTTTGCACCATAGGTCGGCAAAAACGCAATGAGGGTCGTGAATGGCGGGAACTGACGAGTACCCTCGGCTACACCTTAATCAGGCGACGGCAGAGGAAGGGGCCCTCGATGGTGTCGGTGACGCCGAGGACGCCGAACTGCACGCTAACAGTACCGCGCCTGCGACGTCTCCTGCCGTGTCGTTGATGATTACGAACCGCCAGCGCGTGGCGCTTCGTGAGCTTGGCTTTTCCGAAGAATCCCTTCGGCAGATGACGCCCGCCGAGGCGCATGAAAAACTTGGATTGGCCTAGCTGCCGTCGCCTCAACGCGAATTGGGCATCTTGAGGTTTCTGCCAAACCTCATCGATGAAGCGCCGCACGCTCATCATCTGAGCACCCTTGGCTGCCCAAAACTGCCAAACGCCGCGCGCTGATAGCTTGGGGATGGTCGCGCTAAAGCTGGCGATAATGCGAAGTCGGCCCTGGATTTTGTTCCTGATTTGTTCTAAATCACCTCACGGATCGAGCCCCTGTTCAACCCTCGGTTACTCCGAGCCGCCCCGTGTCATGGCCGATACCGAAATTCCGCCCCTCAGCCCCGACGACGCCAAGCTGATCCGCAATGAGCGGGCGAAGCTGACCGCGATGTGGGTCAACGGCGTCGCTGTCGCCTCCGTGGCTGTGGGCGGCATCTCTCCGTCCGTAGCGATCTTCTCGGGCACCGCTAGTGCGCTTACGGCAAGCGCTCTTCTGGTTGGTTGGAGTCTCCTGGCGGGTATACTACATCTAGTAGCCAGACGCCTGCTCGGAGCCCTGCGCGCGTGAGCCTGACGCTCGCACAGATGGTTGTTCTTTTTCTCGGCCCGCTCGTCCTGGCGACGATGGTCGGCGTTGTCCTATGGCTGACGCATGAGAAGGAGACCGACCGTCTCAAGCGGGCTGAAATCGAGCGTGCGATGTGGCTCAAATATCAAGCCGAACGTAAAGCAGCTGGAGAATAGCCGCTCTGTTCGTTTGATAAGCCGCTGCCGGAGACCATTGAACCATTCCTGATTTCGCGATCGCGAAGCGCTTAACACGCGCCATGTCGCGCTTGTGCTCCCCACTCCATCTCGAGCGTCTTTGCGGACCGATATCCCACCAACCAAACAGGATCCCCCTATGGCCGGCCTCAAGGACAAGCGTGGCTTCATCGACAAGGACAGACTCGATCTGTCAGAGCGCAAGGCCGTCGAGTTCTGGATGAAGCGCTGGGGTGTCACGCAGGACCAGCTGACGGCGGCGCATCGCAAGGTTGGCCGCATGACGAAGGACATCGCGGCCGAGCTGGGCAAGAAGCGTTAGGCGCGCGTTCGCGCTAAGCGGGCGTCTTGTGAGGACGTTGTCGACGGTGAGGTCACCGCACCCTGATCGTGTTCGAACCAGGGCCGCGGCGCGCCACGACGGCGACACACTGGATCGAGGCTCCGCGCCATCATCGCCTGATCCGGAGTATCGCACTATCCCTGACTGTGCTGACGCTCGATTAAATGTTCTCGGCGTACCCCCAGGACAGCCTCACGGCTTTCGCGGGGGTTGCGTCGTGCTGCAGGGGAACATGTCGAACACATAGAGCGAGGCACGCCGCCAACAGGCGCTGACCGAGATCGCTCTCCTCGATACGCCGCCAGAGCGCGAGTTCGACGCGCTCGCCAAGCTCGCGCAATCCATGCTCGGCACAGGCATGTCGTCGATCACGCTGATCGACCCGGAGCGCCAGGGGTTCAAGGTACGTTGTGGCCTCTTGGCGGCTGAGACCCCACGCGCCCAGGCGTTCTGCCCCATCGTATTCGAGACTGAGGCTCCGCTGATTGTGCCGGATGCCAAGCTCGACCCTCGCTTTGGGGCCGGTCCCTTCGTCACAAAGGCCCCGAACATCCGCTACTATGCGGGCGTGCCGATTCGCGGCCGGCAATCCGATGGCGTCAAAACCACCATCGGCACGCTCTGCGTCCGCGATGAACAGTCCCGCACGCCGACGCCGACAGACTTGAAGGTGCTCTCAGAGCTGGCCTGCATCGCAGAAGCCCTGATCGAAGCGCGCGCAGTGGCCGTTCGCGCAGCCGAGGCTGCCGAAGAGCGCCGCATAGCCGTCGAGGGCTTGGAGCGTGAGCGCCGCCAGTTCAAGCAAGCAGAGCGCATGGCCAACATGGGCTCATACCGCTACGATATCAAAACACAGACAACCTCATGGTCGGACGGCGTGTTCGTCATTCACGAACTGCCCATCAGCGCCGGTGTGCCGGTTGGCGAGATCATGAACTTCTCTCCCGATCCGGATCGCACCCGCTTCCGTGCGGCAGTCGAGCGCGTTCTGAAAACGGCCGAGCCCTTCGAGATGGACGCCGACTTCGTGACAGCTCAGGGCAATGCCCGGCGGGTGCGGTGCTCCTGCGACATCGAGATGGCCGAGGGTAAGCCCGCTGCTCTCATCGGCTTGATCCCGGACATCACCGAACGGCACGGCTTGGAGGAGCGTCTTCGCAATCAGGCTTGCACCGATGACCTGACACAACTCGCGAATCGCGCCGAATTCAACCGGGTGCTCGACGCGCGGCTGCATGAGGCGCGGACTTCCGACATCGACGTGGCTGTCCTCCTGATCGACCTCGATAGCTTCAAGGGCGTGAACGATCGCCTTGGGCATGCGACCGGCGACGACGTTCTGCCTCGCGTCGCCGAGCGGTTGCGCGCGCCCCGCTCCGCCGGGTGCTTTTCGCCGCCGCTGGGGGCGACGAGTTCGCAATCCTGATAGCGGCCGGATGCGACGGCGCGCGCTTGGATGCAATGGTGCAGAGCCTCTAGCACGATCTTGAAATGGTCGTGGAGGGGCAGGGTCAGATCGCGCGCGTGACGGGAACGATCGGCCTCGCGTGGTCCCGAGAGGCCAGACACGTTCGCGACGTGCTCTTGCACCACGCTGATGCGGCGCTCTACACCGCAAAGCGTGCGCAGAAGGGAACGGCTCAAAGCTACGCGGCTGAGGCGGATGGGCCGACAACGCGGGCTCGCGGGGTGTCGGCTGTCGGGATGGCCCCTGGACAAGGTTTATGACTTTGGTGGATCGCTGCTTGGCATCATGCAGACGGGGAGCGATAGGCACGGTCTGTAGGTGCCATCAAAGCGATCGCATCAGGAAACGTCTCTTCCGGCAAGGTTCGCCGTCAGTAGGAACTGCGGCTCATAGGGCTGCTGCTCCGTCTGTAACCTACGGCGCTCCCGCTATGCCGTTCGATCGACCCAAGTAAAACAATCTGGTTCTACCAGTATTGATGTAACATATCAAAAATTCTATTTGCCCACCCTGGTGGTGATGGATGATGCGTTTCGTAGCGGACGACCTTCTTGGCAATTGCCATAGCGGCTTCTTTTTCCTTATCAGAAGCCCTGAATGTTTGAATTGACGGATTATTTATATTGGAAGATTCATTGGCTATCCTGCTGGAATTTGACGATATTTCCCGCTGCGGAGAGTTTGTTGATGCTGTGGTACTGATCGTTGTGTTTGGAGCGTCTTGTGAACCGAGTGCGGCTTTAGAAGAGATCGGATTTGGCACGCCTGCGGGACTTTGACCAAATGCGCTTGCCGCGTCAGTGCTCTGATTATGAGAATTGGTTGTAGCCAAAGAGGAATTGGCTGAACCGCTTGGGCCGAATGCCGGTGCTGGCTGCACGTTCGTCGCCGCGCTGACGCCGCCGTTTTCAGGAGCTGGATTGGATGCAACGGGGACCGCGCTCGGTGCGCTGCTGGCTGTTCCCCCGGTTGTCACGGTGCTTTCGGGATTTGTGGTTCCGGTTATGATTGCGGGGTCTGCGGCGTTCTCTCTCGCGCCAATCCCCGATGGGCCCGCGGGAGCCCCATGCGTGCTGTCGGTGACAGGCCGTATGGATGCGATGCTCGGTTGCTCCAGGGAAGCTGTCTGGTCGTTGACGGGGTTAGCCGAAACTGTTGAGCCGCCGTTCTCGGATGCAGTGCCTGACGCGCTCGACGAGCCGGACGTACTCGAAGATGCTGTCCTTGAAGTGTTGGCCATACCCACAGCGGGCGTAGCCGAATCGGTGCCGGTCGTAGATACCGTCACTTGACTGGTCTGAGAGTTCGCGACCGCCGGCTGATCAGATGCCGCCGAGCCCGTCACCGAAGTGCTCGTGGAGTTGGCGGCCGGCGGTTGCGCAGCTGTAGTCGAGCCCGCCACGGCAGGACGAGCGATGCTCGCCGAGTTGGTGGTGCCCTCGGCCGTTCCGGCAGTTCCTGAGGTCGAGCCGTCCGCACGCGTCTCTATCGGGGTGCTTGCAGACGAATTGTCAGCGCTCGAATTCGCTGATGAGGACGGTGCAGCCGAACTCGCATTCGCTGACGTAGCCGTGGTGGACACTCCTCCGATCGAGCTGGGAGCGCTCGTCGTCGCAGTCGTTGACTCGCTCAGACCGCTTGCTGTTGCCGCGTTTCCGTCACCCGTCGATGTCGCGCTCCCGCCGCCGACTGATGTTTCGGAATTGTTGGTCACCAGCTGAACTAGATTACGAATGGCACCCATATCGGTTCGAAGATTATCGACTTGCTGCTGGCTAACCCCGCTCTCCAGAGAGGCCAGATTGACGCTTTTCGCGTCCGTCGTATCCGAGACGTAGCCACCGTAGGTCTGATAAGCCTTCGCGAGCGCCATGCCCTCCGGCGTCGAAATCCCTGCCTTGCTGAGATCGACGTCTTTCGGAATTGCAAACAGCGATCCCATGGGAACTGTTCCCGAATAGACCGAGGCGCCCCCAGAATCCGCAGAGTGTGCGGGCCACACATACTGCTGCGATGGATCGCTGGACGCCTTCAGCATGGTGTAGGGAAGTTCTAACGCAACGGCATGGTCTATATTGAGCGTATTGAGGTCTTGTTGCGTGATCAATCCAGCCAGCAGCGACGTACCGCCAGAGCGAGTCCCATCGTGCTCTCCCGGGAGGCTGATGCCCGATCCGTCGAGAGAATTTTCAACGATATAGGCTGCATGATAGCTGCCGTCGGAGGCTTTCGAGCCGCCCCAGGTTTCGATGAAATGCAGACCATCCACGGATTTCAGGATGGTATTGCCCTCACTCACCAGTTGGAGATCCGACGGTGTTTGTGTTTGGAAAGATCCGCTTCCCGAGGGGCCGTATTGCCAAGTGGCGTTTGGCTCGTGGGAGGTGTATGACCAAGTCGCAAGCGGATCGGTGCTTTTGGCCTGATAAATCGTAACAGCGTTATCGTAGACCCACGTTACTGTTCCGGGCCCATGTTCGACGGCGGCAGTTTCCGTATCGGTTCTTGACTGAAACTGGGCCCCAGTTCCGATCGGCGTATTCCATGGGCTCGAAGAGCTGAATGGTCTATCCATTAGCTATGACCTTTCTAGTCAGACATATTGACTTCAAATCTCCCCGAGCTTCAATCATTTAAGCTCGACGCAATAGAACGCACCTTTTTAACCGAGAACAGGGCTTAGGTTGATTATTATTAATATACTGCGGTATTAAACACATAGTCAAACAAATTTTTATTTTCAAAGCAATATTTGGTCGCGTACGTAGCCGACGGGCAAATAGCTGAATACTTATGCTGGTACTTGTAGTGATAGCAACGCGCCAACTGTTATAAAATTGCGGAGGCATCCACGAGCTCAAAACGGATCGGTCATTCAAGCGCGCTGGAAATCGATCCTAATATTTCGTCACATCTGTCATATCGCCTATTTTATTCGCAATGCGCCAAGCAGTGAGCATATTAAGGCGCGAATTCCTGACTGTTAACACTGTGGAAACGTTACTTAGGTGGTTGTGCCTCTGTCAAGCTCTTGTAACCGAAACGGGTGCGTGCGCTCCAGCTACGCTGATTCCAGCCGCGCTCGGCAGGGCTGCGACCGTAATCACATATCGCAGCAGGGTCAGGCGATTGACGATGCAGAGGCATCGCGATGATCGAACGCCGTGGCTAAAGACATCCCTAGTGCTCTGACGCATTCACTTCGTTCATGCGAGTGAGCACGAGTTCTTTGGTTTTGCATCGATTTTTCCAGGCTCGGCTGACGCCTCCGTCTGGATCGATGCACTAGCGTCGACGAACTGCGCCGCTGATCCGAGGTCTCGGGGGACGAGATCGAAGCAGCAACCGGCGCCTATCACGCACAACGGCCAATCAAGTATTCTGGTGATCGCTCACAATAGGCGGGGCTCGGTGCACTTGGTCTCGCGATGCGATCCCGTCGGTCCGCCCGATGAGCCCATCTTAAGACATCTCTTCTTCTTTATTGTAAGCCGTGCGGTAACAAAACAAATTCGACGCTGCAAGCCCAGAAATGATCCTTCCGATGAGATATATTTATACCGGCAACGCACTCATAGTCTTTCCCAATGCAGGACCAATGCAGGCTCGCGTGCTGTTCGTCGCGAACTCCCAGGCCGGGATACCGGGTGTTAGACCCTTTCACGAACCGGTAGCCGGCCGCCTTGGTGAAGGCGATGCGATCGGCATCGGCGGCATCGACCGCACCCAAGCCAAGCATCAGAACGCGGCAGACATTCTTGCGCGGGGTCCCATTCTATGGGTGCACGCTGAAGAACTCTTGCACGCTCCAGCCGAGCCGATGCGCGTCGGCGCCGTTGCGCTCGTTGAAGGGTAGGTCGTGCGCGCGGATCGCCGCCCACGTCGTCGTAGCGAGACATTTGCACGATGAGGTGTGCTCGGACAGGTGTTCGATCTGGCCCTGACTGGATGGGCGGGAGGTCTGACAGGCCGCTGCCGCACGGCTGAGTCATTGCCGAACCGAAGCTCAGCTGCTCAGCCCATTTCGATCTGCGAGACGGGCGAGCGTCACTGGGCCATACCAGGGCGGTGAGCTGCCAGTCCCGATCTGCGATATCGAGGGTGAAAAAGCCCCGCGCGGCTAAGCCGGCGGGGCTGAAGGAGTCCTTGGGAGGAGACGGTTACCCTACGGCGGCTCGGCTTGGTATACCAGCGCATCGGGCGCATGGCTGAGCTTCCGAAGCGCGGCTCGAAAAAAAACCGCCACGGCCGGGGCCGGGCGGTTTGAGGTGGTTCGTGCTGAGGACCAGATAGCCGGTCTACGCACAGGGTGGCGGGGAGGTTCCGGTCGGCCGGGCGGCGTCCCCTGCCGGTCCGAAGACCGGCATCGGCGAAGAGGGAGCAGTTCAGGCCAACGCCGTGCGCGAACGCCCGACGGCTACAACCGCCACGCCGTTCCGAACGCATGAGCATCATGAACCCATCCGCAGCGAACGAGCGCCAAGTATTCTAGCAATAAATTGACGATGTACTTCTCCGCTATAATCACGATTACCATTAATTGGACGTTAATCTGGCAATTGCAAGAAAGCATTAAAGCAGACATTGTTCCTCAATACTTAATTAGCCGAGTCTCAGGTCCCGATGCGACGGGTCTTTCCATCATCGGTGAGCAAGCACAATGGACGCGGTCGAGCGCGAGCTGGTCGGCTTTAGCGAAATGAATATGGCCGGAACCAAACAGACGTCCATGATGCGCGAATCATGGTGCGGCAGCGAGACAGAACCTCAACAAAACGCAAATGTAATGTTAGGGGGAGGGGAGGGCGCTACAACAAGCGCATGCGCCCTCCCCGATTGCCACTGTGCAATCCGCGGGCGCCCGCGCGGATGTCGCATAAATCTTATTGTATTAATCGTATATAAAAGCCAATAAGTTCAATACTATTCTCCAAGTACAATAATTTTTATTATGTGAACACACGGTATTTGGGTCTGAAAAATTATCGCGCGGGCGTAACACCATGCAATGATGGCGACTGCGAAGTGGAGCAAATCCCGGGTGCTGTCCGGCTTCTGAGGCCAGCAGATTTTAGGACCGCGCGGAAGCGGTCGATGCATGCATGGCAGCACTTAACGACCCAGCACCGGGCTCGCTTACCCAGGTCTCGCTTCGCCTTGACTTCCTCGCAGCGCCGCCGCAGGCGCGGTACGAAACCGTACTGTGCCGCCATCCCGCGCGAGCCAGCTCAGGCGTAGCCTCCGTCGAGGCGCAGATACTGCGGCGCGAGGGCGCCCGGATCCGGTCGGGACACTTGAGACCGCTTCGAGCGTCTCGTGCAGCGGCAGGTGATCGTTGTTGTCGATGTTGGCGACCGCCAGCCCCACCGGCGCCTCGCGCCTTTGGACGAGCGCTAACCCAGATTGGTCGGTTGAGCCCAGTCTCCCAAACGCAGCGGCGTTCGCCCAGCGCTCCAACGAGAGATAGACGGGTCCGGCCAATGCCGATCAACACCTCGTCAGCCAGCAACCTCTTACGCCAGAACGCCGCGAATACCCCCGCTTTCGTCCACGCCTGCGGCCGGCGATGAGACGGCGACGAGGTGCAGATCACGATCGCATGGCGCGCGTTCCACTGTCAGGCAGCGCGAAACAAGAAGACGATCGCGTCCATCGCCATACAGTCTGGAATGGGCGGGTTGTGGCATCTAAGGGGGTGCGGCAGCCAGGGCGTAAAGCGGTTCCATCCGCCTCCCCACTTCGTCGGAGAGGCGCCAGCCGTCGTCCGCTTTCGCTGAATGCCGCCCGTTCTGCTCTCGAGACTCGGCATCCATTACGGACGGAAATACCACGACTAACCGCCGACCGGGACCGGCTCCAAGGTCTCGATCTAGAGCCACGCTCTACACGATATGCGCTGTCGTGTTCAGGAGTTCTCCGTCAGATTCACGAGCAGCGGTGGTGTTCTGGCTCCAGAAGGCGCATAGCCTTACAATCCCTCCGCGCAATCCCGTGCCCTGGGCGACGAAGCGGAGACCAGCATGGCACGCGAATTCACGACCGGCAAAGCGCAGGCCGTTACGCCCGAGGACTTCAACGAGCGCGTGAAGCTACTTCTGGCCAACAAGCCCGAGGTTCTCAAGCCCGAGCCGAAGGCCAGAAATTTCAAGACCAACAGGCCGCAGCAGAAAGCTTGAGGTCCTGTCTCCGGCGGCGTCCGCCTGATTGCGGGCGCCGATCAAGTCCGCTCTGATCTGCTCCGAGACACGCGCCTTCGTAGAGCGAGGGTCACGCGATGCTCCTCAGCCGGCGCGCTGGGCACCACCGCGCTATGGACGCCGTTCACCGCGAAACACGACAACGAGACAGTAAGAGCACGCCGATCACGCGCGAAACACACGACCACACCGGCAGACGTACCGCACCACCGAGATCGGCCACGCCTCCGGATCGATCATGCGGCTCCTGCACGCAGTGTTGTCATGTCTTGGAGATCCAGGTTCTCGGCAAGCCCGCGGGAATCCTGTGCCGTCACAACACCGGGACAGGATGCGGTATCTACCCTGAGCGCCCGGAGGTCTGCGCCCGGTGGTATTGCCTCTGGCGCCGGATCGAAGCGCTGCCAGCCGCGCTGAGGCCAGATCGATCAGGCGTGATATTCTCGTTGGAGAGCCGCCCCCCCGTCGTGGATGCTTCCGAGGCAGCCTGTATCGTGGGCCGCGCCGTGGACGGGGTTCAAGCCTTCGACCGATGGGACGTAGCCGAGGCGTTCGCGATGTTCGTTCGTGAGGGATCGCTACCGGTCTGGAAGATTTCGGACGGCAATGCTACCCTGGTCAACCCTGGCCTCGACACCGCTCGCCGGTGACATCAGCGGCGAGCGGTGTCGAGGCGCTTCGTCACCATCTGCGGCGCGAGCCGATACGCAACGCGGCTCGCAACGCGGATGGGAGATCCGATCGGACCAAGCGGGATGAGGCGCACGCCCCATCCCGGCAGTCGAAGGCTCAGGCGCTCTTCAGATTGGCGGCGCTCTCCTTGCCGCTACGCCGGTCAGCCTCGACGTCGTAGTCGATCTTCTGACCCTCGATCAGATTGCGCATCCCGGCGCGCTCCACAGCAGAGATGTGGACGAACACGTCCTTGCCCCCGTCGTCCGGCTGGATGAAGCCGTAGCCCTTGGTCTCGTTGAACCACTTAACAGTACCGGTAGCCATAGCGGTAACCCTAGTCGCCAGCACGCCAACGCGGCGTGCCGTTCCGTTCGAACCACCTACGGCGGCTGACCGTTCCATGCAATGCTCAGATCGGTTCACCCATAGCGGATGACCGCAAGCGCCTTGACAGGGTTGCCGACGTTCGTCCCGGTTGCCGCATCATCGCAGCTATCTTTGCGGCGCGCAGAGGCGCAGGATGTCGAGGTTGCGGATCTCGTGCCTCGATCTCGAGCCGCTTCGAACTCGTGGTCTCGACGGTAGCGAACGGGCACGCGAATGGCAGATGTCGTTAGCTTTCCAGCCGGTCGCCGTTCGTCCTGCGCGCTCACACCTTACCGGGCCTACCGGTTCGCGCCGGATGGCAGCGTCAGCTCGACCATACCAATCGAGGCCGCCACTGACGCGGAAGCGGTGGAATGCGCCTTTCATCTGAGCGACGGAGACCGCGTCGAACTTTGGTCCCGTGCACGCTTCGTCGCCCACGTGGGACCGCACGACGGCCTGATCGCGGCCTCGATCGCATTGGTTGAAGAGGATCCGTCGCCCGATCCGTGAGCGCGGTGTTCCGCCGGCGCGGCTGAAGACGGTCCGCGTCCTGCTCGCCCTTGCCCGAGGCGTGGGCCCGTGGCGGCCGAACCGGGAAACTGTGTATGCGTGGATCCCTGCACATGGACGAGGCGCTCGCCGTCCCGTTGGACGCGGCGGCGGCGCGGTAGGCCTGGGCAAGCATCGCAAGGGCGGCGGGTCGGTGCCAGCCGATGTCGGAATGTGCCGCGTACCGGTCGGGCCCAACCTCGCCCTTGGCGTGGCCGACGTTGCTTTCGATGGTCCAGCGCTGACCGGCGATGCGCACCGGATCGGACAGCGCGCCACGACGCATCGGACGCGCGCACCCAAGTCTCATCAGCGCCAGCAGGCCGCGTAGGCAGGCCTCAGCCCGCCGATGCGGCTCGTTCCGGCCCGGCAGCCAATTTGCGCCCGTCATCGTCATCGCGGACCAAAGCCACCACGACAACGCAAAATCCCACCTGTCGTACAGGCCAACCCGGGACGAGGGACCGACAGCGCATCCTGCGGCGGAGTTACCGAACACGCGCCGTGAGTCGTCAAGCTCCGACAGGACGGGGCTTGTCCCGCCCCGTAGCGGGCAAGCACGGCCCCTCAATAGACCGTGAGGCTCCGGCCCGCGAAGGCCGCTGACCGAAGGTGGCGGCGCGGTTGGCACGCTTCTTGTGAGTATCTCACCAGCGCAGCGTCGCTCCCGGGCGGCGAGTAAAGGTTGGCGTGCCGTCGAAACCGCGAGGTGCCGGGTGATCCGGATCGCATCGACCGCCCTCACCTCTGTCCGAGCCGAGCATCTCCGCGCGCACGGCCGAGCGCCGGCACGCATCGCCTGAATGCCCCCGACATCCGCCTCCTGAGGAGAGCCGATATGTGCGACCGTCACGGCGAGTACCGCGTTCCCGACTTTTCGCCCGACTTCTCGCGGTTCAAGCCCAGCCGCAGACGCTTCCTCGGCGGCACCGCCGCCGCCCTCACGGTCGCGGTGGGGCCCGGCATGACCGGCCGGGCTGCGGCCGCCACCGGCATCCGGGCCACCCACGGGACCGGCTTCTGCAACCTGAACTTCTTCCTGGCCGAGGCGATGCAGCTCGCCAAGGATGACGGGCTGACCATCGACTTCGTCAACACCCCGACCTTCTCGGATCAGGTCACCTTCCTCGGCATGGGTCAGGTCGATGCCGGCGTGATGCCCTATACGAGCTTCATGGCGCTCTACGACGCGGGCGCCCCGGTCAAGATCGTGGCGGGCGGCGGCATCGAGGGCTGCGTGCTCGTGGCCCAGCCGGGCCTCGACAGCCCCGAGAAGCTCAAGGGCAAGACGCTCGGCACCTTCCAGCTCGATACGCTGGAGGTGCTGCCCTACGACTGGCTGAAGAAGAACGGCGTCGCCTTCAAGGACATCACGGTCCGCTACATGGGCTCGACCCCGGAGGCCGTGGAGGCGTTCCGGGCCGGCGCCCTCGACATCATCTCGACGATCGAGCCCTACGGCACGGCGCTGCTCACCGATGTGAAGGGCGCGGTCAAACTCTCCGACGGCACCGACATCTACGGCAAGGGCTACACCGACTGCGTGCTGGCGGTCCGCAACGAACTGATCGCCAAGAATCCGGGCGCCGTCAAAGCCATGATCAAGGGCATGATGAAGGCCCAGGCCCTGGCCGAGAGCGACCCGCAGACCGCCCTGAACACGCTGGTCGGCTCCTACTACAAGACTTCGATGAGCAACGCCCAGCTCGCCATGGGCCGGCAGCCCTCGGTGGTGGACGCCCGCAACCAGACGCAGTTCATCCTCGACCGGACCGATTCCGTCGCCGAGATGGGCTACATCAAGAAGAAGCCCGGCCGCGACGCGATCGACTGGACCCTGCTGGAGCAGGTCATCGCCGAGAACCCGGATCTCTACGGCAAGCTCAAGCTGAAGTCGGCCTGAGCGGATGGCAGTCGATCTCGCCCGCGCCGCCGCCGTCCCGCACGTCCGGCCGCGCCTCCCGTTCGGTCAGCGCCTCGCGCTGCCCGATGGCTTCGTCCCGCTCCTGCAGCGGACCGGCTGGATGCTGGTCTCGGTCGGCTGCTTTGCCGGCCTCTGGGAATTGCTCTGGGCCTTCGGCATCGCCGATGCCAAGCTGCTGCCGCCGCCGCACATCTTCCTCGGCAACCTCGCCGAGCAGGCGCGCTTCTTCAACACCGCCCAGCGCTGGCAGATCGGCACCGGCATGAATGCCGGCCCGAGCCCGGCCATGGCGGTGCTGATCACGGTGCTCGCCTCAACCGGCCGGGTGCTGGCGGGCCTCGCCCTGGCCGCGACCCTGTCGATCCTGGTCGGCGTCGCGATCCGCTACGTCGTGCTGTTCGAGCGGCTGACCCTGCCGACCATCACGCTCCTGGCGCCGGTCTCGCCGATCGCATGGCTGCCAGTGGCGATCTTCATGTTCGGGATCGGCAACGCTCCAGCGATCTTCATGGTGTTCATCGCCCTGTTCTTCACGATGGTCCTCTCGACCATCCACCAGATCGACGGGGTCAACCGGAACTACATCAACGTCGCCCGCACCATGGGGGCGTCGAAACGCCAGATCTACGCGCGGGTGATCGTACCGGCGATCCTGCCGGGGCTGCTCGCCGTGCTGCGCCTCAACCTGTTCGGCGCCTGGATGGTGGTGCTCGTCGCCGAGGCGACCGGCGTCGGCTACGGGCTCGGCCAGGTGATCATGCTGGCGCGCAACACCTTCAACCCGTCGCTCGTCTTCTTCACCATCACGCTGATCGGCCTGCTCGGCTTCGCCTTCGACCTGCTGTTCCGGGTGGTGCAGCGGCGGATGCTCTACTGGCTGCCGCGCGATGCGGGGTCCTCCCTTGGTCTCTGATTTCCTGGCCTCCGATCCCGCCTCCGACGACGCCGTCTCCTGCCGAGGCGTCGCCAAGGTCTGGGCGGCCGGCACCGCCCGCGCGCACGAGGCGCTGCGCGACATCGACCTCACCGTGAAGCCCGGCGAGTTCGTGGTGTTCCTCGGCCCGTCGGGCTGCGGGAAGAGCACGCTGCTCTACCTGATCGCCGGGCTCGAGGCCGCCTCCGGGGGCGAGCTCCTGGCCTTCGGCGCCCCGGTCACCGGCCCCTCGCCCGAGCGCAGCCTGATCTTCCAGGAGACCTCGCTGCTGCCCTGGCTCAGCGTCTGGCAGAACGTCGGCTTCGGCCTGTCGCTGAAGGGTTTGCCGGAGGCCGAGCGGCGGAGCATCGCCCGGGCCGCACTCCAGCGCGTCGGCCTGGCCGAGGCCTTCGACAAGCGGCCGGACGAATTGTCCGGCGGCATGCGCCAGCGGGTGGCGGTGGCCCGGGCGCTGGCCATGCGCCCGAAGGTCCTGCTGATGGACGAGCCCTTCGCGGCGCTCGACGTCCAGACCCGCCAGAAGATGCAGGACTTCCTGCTCGACGTCTGGCGCGACAGCGGCGCCTCTGTGCTGTTCGTGACCCACCACATCGACGAGGCGGTGGCGCTCGCCGACCGGGTGGTGGTGTTCACCGCCCGCCCCGGGCGGATCAAGACGATCGTCCGCAACGACCTCGCCCGCCCGCGCGACCCGTTCTCCCCCGAGGCCGAGGCGATGCGGCGGCATCTGACGGAACTCCTGCGCGACGAGGTCGACCGGGCCTTCGCCGAGCAGGAAGCGCTCGTCTGACTCCTCCCCCAACACGGACACGACCATGACCACATCGCTGATCCGCAGCCGGCGGATGATCACCCGTACCCTCGACCACGATCGCTGGGAGGAGATCGCCGACGGCGCGGTGCTGCAGAAGGACGGGCTCATCGAGGCCCTCGGCACCTACGCGGACCTGCACGCCCGCTACCCCGACGCTCCCGTGATCGGCTCCGGCCGCGAGATCCTGCTGCCGGGCTTCGTCAACGGCCACCACCATGTCGGCCTGACGCCGGTGCAGCTCGGCTCGCCCGACATGCCGCTGGAGCTGTGGTTCGTCACCCGCATGGTGGCGCGCAACCTGAACCTTTATCTCGACACCCTGTACTCGGCCTTCGAGATGGTCGGCTCCGGGATCACCACGGTCCAGCACATCCACGGCTGGATGCCCGGCAGCCTGGAGGAAGTCGAGGCGCGCTCCAACGAGGTGCTGCGCGCCTATCGCGACATCGGCATGCGGGTCTCGTACTGCTTCGCGGTCCGCGACCAGAACCGCCTCGTATACCAAGCCGACATGGATTTCGTGGCGAGCCTCCCGGCGGCGCTGCAGGACCCGATGAAGCGCTGGTTCGAGCGCTTCCAGATGTCCCTGGAGGACAATTTCTCGCTGTTCCGCAGCCTGCATTCCGGCCAGGCCGGGGCCTCGCGGGCCAGGATCCAGCTCGCGCCGGCCAACCTGCACTGGTGCTCCGACGCGGCCCTCGAAGGGCTCGCCGGTCTGTCCGAATCCTACGACGTGCCGATGCACATGCACCTCGTGGAGACCGCCTACCAGAAGGCCTACGCGGAGAAGCGCGGCGGCGGCACCGCGGTCGAGTACCTCGACCGGTTCGGCATGCTGGGGCCCCGCCTCACGCTCGGCCACGGCGTCTGGCTCAACGAATCCGACATCGACCGGGTCGCGGCGACCGGCACCTGCATCTGTCACAACTGCTCGTCGAACTTCCGGCTGCGCTCCGGCGTGGCGGCGCTCAACCGGTTCGAGGCGAAGGGGATCAACACGGCGATCGGCCTCGACGAGGCGGGCATCAACGACGACCGCGACATGCTCCAGGAGATGCGCCTCGTGCTGCGCGCCCACCGGGTGCCCGGCATGGACGAGGGCGACGTGCCGAGCATGGCCCAGGTGCTGCGCATGGCCACCGTCGGCGGCGCCCGCACTACCCCGTACGGCGACAGCCTCGGCACGATCGAAGTCGGCAAGGGCGCCGACCTCGTCCTGATCGACTGGGACCAGATCGCCTATCCGTATCTCGATCCGGAGACGCCGCTTCTCGACGCGGTGATCCAGCGGGCCAAGACCGGCGGCGTCACCACGGTGCTGTGCGAGGGCGAGGTGCTGTACGCCGACGGCCGCTTCACCCGGGTCGACAAGGACGCCGCCCTCAAGGCGCTGCATGACGACCTGTCGCGGGCGCTGTCGGACGACGAGGTCGAGCGGCGCCAGCTCTCCAAGGCCCTGCTGCCGCACGCGAAACGCTTCTATGCCGACTACATCGACCCGTCGCGGCACGAACCGTTCTACCGGCCGAACTCGCGCGTCTGACGGCGTGCGGCTCCTCCTCCTCAATCCGAACACCTCGGCCGCCATGACGGCCCGGATGGAGCAGGCCGCCGCGGCCGCGCTTGCTCCGGACGTGACGCTCACAGCGCTGACGGCCGCCCGGGGCCTGCCCTACATCGCGAGTCGCGCGGAGGCGCAGCTCGCGGGGGCCGCGGTGCTGGAAGCCCTGGCGGAGCACCAAGCGGGCTTCGACGCCGCCGTCATCGCGGCCTTCGGCGATCCTGGGTTGATCGCGGCGCGGGAGCTGTTCGACCTGCCCATCGTCGGCATGGCCGAGGCGTCGCTGCTGACCGCCTGCCAGCTCGGTCAACGCTTCGGCATCGTGACCTTCTCGGGCACTTTGCTGCCCTGGTACGAGGATGCGGTTGCCCTCTCGGGCCTTTCGGCGCGCTGCGCCTGTGTCCGGGCGGTCTCGGCGGCCTTCCGCTCGGTCACGGAGGTGCAGCACGAACTGGAGGCGGAGATCGGCGCCCTGGCCAACCGGGTCGTCGCCGAGGACGGCGCCGACGCTGTGATCCTCGCCGGCGCCCCGCTGACCGGCCTCGCAGCACGCATCGGCGAAACGGTGCCGGTGCCGCTGGTCGATCCGTTGGCGGCCGCCCTCGGTCAGGCGCAGGCGCTGGTCCGGCTCGGGGCACGTCCGCCGCGCGTGGGCCGCTTCGCCCGGCCCCCGGCCAAGCCCGCGACCGGGCTGGCACCGGCCCTGCGGCGCTGGATCGAGCGGGACGACACCTGAATCGAGCCTTTCAGGGCGTCGCGAACACGCTGCCCCATCCGGTGATCGCTGCCGTGTCCAGCCCGGCGAGATCCATCGCCTTCCACAGACTGACCGTCACCGAATCGTAGACCGGGATCCCGAGCTCGTCTTCAAGAGCGGGCGCGAGGGCGGCGCCCGCAAGGTTGGTACACACGATGGCGGCCGCCTCGGCACCCTCGGCCGCCACGGCGCGGACCATCCCGGCGATCTCGGCCTCATCGGCCTCAGCGAACGAGAAGTTCTCCGACAGGCCAAGGTGCCGCTCGGCCGAGCAGTCGAGCCCGTCGGCCTGCCAGTTCGCCTGGATGCGCGCCTGGACGTCCCCCGTATAGGGCGTCACCAATCCGACGCGTTCAATCCCGCGCCGCCGGAACAGGTCGCGGAAGGCGAGCGCCGAAGTCGATGCCGGCAGGCCGGTCCGCTGCGTGATCGCCGCAGACAGGGCCATATCGTTCTCGAAGCCGAGCCAAGCCCCCGCCGTGCCATTCCATAGGATCGCGGCGACCCGGGCATCCGCAAGCAGCTCCGAGGCAGCCAGCATCGGCGCCTGATCGAATTGGCCGAGCGCGGCCGTCGATAGCCCGATCTGCGTCACGCGCAGGCGCGCGAAATGGGCGGTGATCCCCGGTTGCCCGGCCAGCAGGCGGGCCGTCATCGGTTCGAGGACGCTGTTCGAGGACGGCGTCAGCATCCCGAGCCTGACCGTCTGCCGCGTGTTTATCATCCCAGCCCGTCCCCGATGCGGCTCGGCGCGAGCCCGGCAGTCGCGGCTGGCAAGGATCGTTCCCGCGCAGCGGTGCTGCCGGCATTGTCGCGGCCCTCGAGAAGGCGGACCTGAGCATCTCCGACGTGAAGCCCGCCTCCCCGCTGTCCTCCGAGGCCGACGCGGCTTTCCGCGCATCCCAAGGCCCCGTATGGAGGGATCCGCCCCGCGCAGAGAACCGGAGCCGTCATGGTGCGCATCGTGTTGAAGTTTTGGTCGACGTGCCGCCCCGGTGCGCTGGCCCTGGCGGCCCTCGGGCTGCTGGCGGCGGATGCGGCCCGTGCGGACGCCACCCTCGACCGGATCAAGGGGCGGCAGAAGCTCACGGTCGGCATCATCCTGTCGGGGGCCCCGTTCGGATACATCGACCCGCAGACCCGCGCCGAGAAGGGGTTCAACATCGACCTCGGCCGGGCGCTGGCCGAGAAGCTCGGCGTGAAGGTCGAGCTCGTCACCGTCACGCCGCCCAACCGCGTGCAGTTCCTGCAGCAGGGCAAGGTCGATATCCTGATCGCCAACATGCAGTACACGGAGGACCGCGCGAAGATCCTCGACCACGTGCCGCCCCCCTACGACCGAGCCGGGGGCGCCGCGCTGGGGCGCAAGGACAGCGGCATCCACGACTGGGCGGACCTCAAGGGCAAGCCGGTCTGCATCTCGCAGGGCTCGAACTACGCGCAGCCGCTCGCCGACATCTACGGTGCCGTGGTGAAGGGGATCCCGAGCCAGCCGGAATCGATGCTGGCGCTCCAGGGCGGCAACTGCGTGGTCGCGGTCCACGTGGCGCCGACGCTCAAGCTCCTGCTCGCCGACCGCCCGGACGACTGGAAGGACTACGCCATCGTCATCCCGACCGAGCTGGATCCGGCCGATTCCGTGATCTGGCTGCGTAAGGGCGAGCGCGACACCGCGGCGGCTCTCGACGCCGCCGTGCGCGACCTGCACGGCTCGGGGGCCATGCTGGACATGGCCAAGGCCAACCGGCTGGTCGATCCGACCTTCCTCGAGGCGGAGCAGCGCAAGTTCGCCGGGCAGGCCAAGCCGTGAGTCGGACGCGGTCCGCATGATCGACGCGGCCCTGCAGCGGTTCATCGCCCTCGCGGGTTCAGTGGGCCTGCACTACGATTTCCTGCTGAGCGGCACCGAGGTCCGGTCGTGGCTCGCCGGGATGGGCACGACGCTGCTGCTCGTCGTCCTGGCGATCCCGCTGAGCCTCGCCGCCGGGATCGCCTTCGCGGCGGCCCTGACCTCCGGTCGCCCGTGGCTCGCCGGGCCGGTGCGGGCCTATGTGGAGTTGACGCGCAACACGCCGACGCTCGTGCAGCTCATGTTCGCGTTCTTCGCTCTGAACATGCTCCTGTCCCGGGGGCTGGGCGGGGCGGCCCACAACCCGTTCTCGCCCGTCTTCTGGGTGGTGGCGGTGACGGGCCTGCACGTCGCGGCCTTCCACGCGGAGGCCCTGCGCGGCGGTATCGAGGCCGTGCCGGCGCCCCTGGTCGAGGCCGCGCAGGCAACCGGCTTTTCAAGATTGGAGATCCTGCGCTTCGTGACGCTGCCGCTGGCGTTGCGCACGGCCTTGCCGGCTTTGGTGAACAACCTCGTCAACCTCGTGAAGCTGACCACGATCGGCTCCGCGATCGCGGTCGGCGAGGTGACCTACGCGTCGATCATGATCTGGACGCAGCGCGACAACGTCCTCGAGCTGATGATCGGGATCCTTCTGTTCTTCGGCCTCATCAACCTGACCGTGTCGCGGATCGGCCGCCTCGTGGAGCGCCGCCTCGCCGTGCCGGGATACGGCGCGTGAGTACCGCCGCGCTGCCCGCCCGCGGGGCCCTCCGCGTGGCCTGGCCGTGGCTCGCCGCCGCCTGCGGCGCCCTCCTCCTGTGGTGGCTCCTCGATGCGCGGCTGACGCGCGACCTCCTCGACTGGCTGCCCTACCTCGCCTCGGGCTTCGCCATGAACGTCCTGATCAGCGTGCTCGCCATGACGCTGGGCACGCTGGGCGGGGTCGCACTCGGCGCGATGGAACTGTCCGCCACGCGGATCGTGCGCGCGCCGGCCGTGGCCTACGTGCAGGTGTTCCGCAACGCGCCGCACCTCGTGCTGATCTTCGCCACAACCTACATCTTCCCCTTCGAGATCGTGGTGGCCGGCCATTACCTGCCGTTCCCCGATTGGCTGAAGGCGGTGCTCGGCCTCGCCATTCCGGCCGCCGCCTACGTGGCCGAGATCGCCCGCGGCGCGATCCTGTCGGTCCCGACGACCCAGTGGGACGCCGCCAAAGGCATCGGCCTGTCGCGGGGACAGACCCTGCGCTGGATCATCCTGCCCCAGTGCCTGCGCCGGGCGCTGCCGCCCTGGATGAACCTCTACGCCTCGATCACCATGAGCACGGCGTTGGCCTCGCTGGTCGGCGTCCACGAGTTGCTTCACGCCGCGACCGATGCCAGCACCGCCGTGCGGCGGGACGACTTCACCATCGCGATCTATCTGACGGTGCTGCTGGCGTTCTTCCTGTTCTGCTACCCGATCTCGCGCCTGACGCGACGGCTCGAACGCCGCCTCGCGCGCAGCTGACAACGAAAGCCGATGGCGCACGACTCGATGGCTCAGGATTCCGCAAACCGGCCGAACCTCGTGGCCCTTTAGGACGTCCACCTGTCCTTCGGCGCGGTCGAGGTGCTGAAGGGCATCGACCTCACGGTGGCGAAGGGCGATGCGGTCTCGATCATCGGCCCGTCCGGCTCGGGCAAGTCCACCATCCTGCGCTGCATCAACGGGCTCGCGCAGCCGCAGGCCGGCCGGATCACCGTGGCGGGCGTGCGCGTCGATACCCTGCGCAGCGAGGCCGAACGGATCGCCCTGCGCAAGCGCATCGGGGTGGTGTTCCAGCAGTACAACCTGTTCCCGCACCTGACGGTGCTGGAGAACATCACCCTCGCGCCGGTGCGGATCCTCAAGGTGCCGCGCGCCGAGGCGGAGAGCCACGCCCGGGACCTGCTCGCCCGGGTCCGGTTGGCCGACAAGATCTCGGCCTATCCGGGCGAACTCTCGGGCGGCCAGCAGCAGCGTGTCGCCATCGCCCGGGCGCTCGCCATGCGGCCGGAACTCGTGCTGTTCGACGAGGTGACCTCGGCCCTCGATCCCGAGATGGTCGGCGAGGTGCTGGCCGTGATCCGCGAGCTGGTGCGCGAGGGGCTGACCAGCATCCTGGTCACCCACGAGATGCGCTTCGCCGAGGAGATCAGCGACACGATCGCGTTCACCGAGAACGGCCGCATCGTCGCGCAGGCGCCGCCCGCGGAGCTGTTCTACCGATCCGATAACCCGCGCATCCGGCAGTTCATCGGCGGCTTCCAGGGGTTTCGCGACGCGGTACAAGATCGAGAGGGCATCTGATGCCGGATTCACGCACCGCCGCCCTGGCTGAGGCCATCGTGGCCGCCCGTCCGGACGCGGATGCCGCCGCGATGGCGGCGGCGCGCCGCGCTCTGGTCGACTTTCTCGCCTGCGCCCTGGCGGGAAGCCGGGACCGCACCGTCGCGACCGTGCGGGCCGCGATGGGCGACACGCCCGGCCGGTCCCCGGTGATCGGCTCCGGACGACCCGCAGAACCGCTTCTCGCCGCCTTGCTCAATGGCTATGCCGGGCACGTGCTCGACTACGACGATGTCCACGCGAGCGTGCGCGGGCACCCCACCACGGTGATCGTGCCGGCGCTCCTGGCGGCCCTCGATCCGGGGGCGCTGCCCTCCGCTGACGCGTTCCTCGCCGCCTATCTGGTCGGCCTGGAGACGATGGCGCATCTCGGCCGCGCCATCGGTCCCGCCCATTACGAGCGCGGCTTCCACGCTACCGCGACGCTGGGGCCCTTCGGCGCGGCCGCCGCGATCGCGCATCTGCGCGGGTTCTCAGCCATGACCACCGGGATCGCCCTCGGCCTCGGTGCCACACAGGCCGCAGGACTGCGCCTGCAGTTCGGTTTCGACGCCAAGCCGCTCCATGCCGGGCTGGCCGCCCGCAACGGCCTGATGGCGGCCCGGCTCGCAGAGGCTGGCCTGTCCGGTGCCCCCGAGTACCTCGACGGGGCGAACGGCTTCTTCGAGATCTACGGATTCGGCGAGGCGCGGCCCGAGCGCGTCCTGGAGAATTGGGGATCGCCCTGGCAGATCCTTCGCCCCGGCCTCACCCTGAAGGCGTTCCCGTGCTGCACCGCGGCCCACCCGGTGGCTATGGCCGGCCTCGCCTTCCACGGCGAAGGGTTCCGGAACCTGACGCGGGCGACCATCACCTTCCCTCCGGGGGGTGACGCCGCCCTGGTTGTCCGGACACCGCGCACCGGGATCGAGGCCCGCTTCAGCCCGGAATACATCCTGGCCGCTTCCGTGCTGGACGGTGCGGTGCGCCTCGATCACTTCGACGAAAGGCCGGTCCGCCCCGACCTCGCGGCACTCGCCGAACGGGTCGAGCGCCGGCACGACACGTCCGCGCCGCGCCTGTCCTCCGATCCGGGCACGCGGTTCGTGGTGGTGGAAATCGCCGATGCGCAGGGCCGCATCGCTGAACGGCGCATCGACGGCCTGCCCGGGCTCGACGACGCCGACGCCAAGTTCCGCGACGCCACCGCGGGCTCCGACGCAGTCCAAGCGGTGCCCGATCTCGTGCGCACCATGCGCACGCCCGGCGACCTCGCGCGCCTCCTCCAGCACCTCGCCCAGCCGTGAGCCGCCCCATGACGACCGACCGGACCAAGCCCGACGCCGCGCCGCGCCAGATGCATCTCGGCCTGTTCCTCCAGGGGGCCGGTCATCACGTCTCGGGCTGGCGCCACCCGAACGCGGAAGCCGGAAGCGAGAATTTCGATCTGCTGCGCCGGGTCACCCAGACGGCCGAGGCCGCCAAGTTCGACATGGTTTTCCTGGCGGACGGGCTCACCAGCGCGGTGGACGCCCACCCGTCCATGATCGCCCGGTTCGAGCCGCTGACGCTGCTCAGCGCGCTCGCCATGGTGACGGAGCGGATCGGCCTCGCGGCGACCGCCTCGACCACCTACGGCGAGCCCTACCATGTGGCCCGCGCCTTCGCATCGCTCGACCACCTTAGCGGCGGCCGGGCGGCCTGGAACGTCGTCACGACCTCCTACGCGCGCACGGCCAACAACTTCTCCAAGGCGCACCCGGCGCATGACGAGCGCTACGCGGTCGCCGAGGAGTTCGTGGACGTGGTCTGCGGTCTCTGGGACAGCTGGGACGACGACGCCTTCGTGAAGGACAAGACCCGCGGGGTCTACGCCGATCCCGCCAAGGTCCGGATCCTCGACCATGCGGGTCGCTATTTCAACGTGAAGGGACCGCTCAACATCCCGCGCTCGCCGCAGGGACACCCGATCCTGATCCAGGCCGGCTCGTCAGGGCCCGGGCAGGACCTCGCGGCGCGGAGGGCCGACGTGGTCTTCACCGCCCAGCAGGACATCGCGGAGGCGCAGAGCTTCTATGCGAGCCTCAAACAACGGGTCGCCGGCTTCGGGCGCGATCCGGCCTCGGTGGCGGTCATGCCGGGCTTCCTGCCGGTAATCGGTCGCACGCTCAAAGAGGCGAGCGCGAAGCTGTTCGAACTCGACCAGTGGACCCCCATCGCCAGCGCGATGCCGCTCCTGGAAGAGCGCCTCGGCCATTCGCTCGCATCCTACGACCTCGACGGCCCCCTGCCCGACCTGCCGGTCTCGGACCAGCTGCGCAGCCGGGCCGAACTCCTCACCGCCCTGGCGCGCCGGGAGGGTCTGACCATCCGCCAGCTCGCCCTGCGGGTGGCGGCGGGGCGCGGGCACCACATGATCGTCGGCACGGCCGCGGATGTTGCCGACCGCATGCAGGCGTGGTTCGAGGGCGGCGCGGCGGACGGCTTCAACGTCATGCCGCCGTTCTTCCCCGAAGGACTGGACGACTTCGTACGCGAGGTCGTGCCGCTGCTGCAGGAGCGCGGCCTGTTCCGGACCGCGTATGCGGGCACGACCCTGCGGGACCATCTCGGTCTCGCGCGTCCGGGGCCTGAGGAGCCGGTTTCGCGGTCCTGATTCGGGCCGCGATCGGGCACAGCTTCAAGCCGGAACGCGCGCCCCGTCCCAGGCGAAGACGCCGCCCGTATCCCTCACGTCGAGGGTGTCGAGCACGCGCAGGAGATGCGCCGCGCTCTCGTCGGGTTGCAGGACGCCCTCGGCCTGCGGGTCCGGTCGGAAGGGGCGCGACAGGTTGGAGGCGACCGTGCCCGGATGCAGGCCGACGACGATCGCGTCCGGCCGGTTGCGGGCGACCTCGATCGAGAGGGTCCGCAGGATCTGGTTCAGGGCCGCCTTCGAGGCGCGATAGGCGTACCAGCCGCCAAGCCGATTGTCCTCGATCGATCCGACCCGCGCCGACAACGCAGCGAACACGCACCGTCCCGTCCGCGCCAGCAGCGGGACGAAATGCTTGGCGACGAGGGCGGGGCCGATCGTGTTGATCGCGAAGACGGCGGCCATCGTGGCGGGATCGAGCGCCTTGAACGTCTTCTCCGGCAAGACGCCATCCCGGTGCAGGATGCCGGTCGCGACGACGATGAGGCCAACGGGTCCGGCCTCACCGACCTTGGCCGCAGCTGCTGCGATCGATGCCTCGTCGCCGATGTCGATCGCCTGGGTGCGGACGCCGTGCGGGCATGGCGGCTGCGATCGGGAGAGCGCGAAGACCGGCGCATAGGCTTCGCTCACGGCGAGCCGGGACACCAGGGCCTGGCCGATGCCGCCGGACGCGCCGATCACGACCGCGCTGGTCGAGGCCGAAATGGTCATCGCGCTGGCACCCGGACCGCCGCAGGGGATGGGCCTTCCGATCGGCGGGTTGGGGCGGGCTTCGCAGCCGCATCCCTGTCCGGCACCACGCTCTTCAGGGCGGCCTCGACCGTTGTCCGAAAGCTGCTGACCGGCACCGCGATCGAGGTACCTGTCCGCGAACCGGCCACGAGGATGCCGACGATCCCAGGCTCGCCGTCCTGCAGGATCAACGCCGAGCCGGATTCGCCCGGCACGACCGGGCAGAAATGATCGAGGAGCGGCAGGGTGGCGGGTTCGTAACGGGCTCGGCAGCCGTGCTCCACGCTGATGATCTGGTTCGCGTAGGATTTGTAGCCCGCGTGAACGATGCCCGTCAGCGTCGTCGCTCGGGTGTCCGGGCCGATGGCTTGGCTGAGGCCCAGCGGCTTCAGGGATAGTGGCTCGGCCAGCTCCACCACGGCCCAGTCGCGACTGAGGTCCTCCCGGCTCGTACCGAACCGGTACGCGTCCGGTTTCGTGTAGGCCCTGGCGATCGAATGCGCGGTGTAGCGTCCCTGCTCGTAGCCGGCGACAAAGTGAACGCCAGCCGCATCGACCCAACGCTGCCGTGCCCCATCCCAGAGGCAATGGGCGGCCGTGAGTACATGGCGCGGTCCGACGAGCGTGGCCGTGCAGTATTTCCGACTTCCAGGCCCCGTCACGACGTTCAACTTGCCCACGGCGCTCAGGGGCCAGACCCGGGGATCGAGATCGGGCGTCGGCGCCTGCGGCAGCGGCTGGACCAAGGTTTGCGCATGCGGCGCCGATGTCGCGACAAGGCTCAGCACCGCGCAGGCCAAGCTTCTGGAAACCGGGCCCATACTGGCTCCGCTCGCTGAGCCCGACGGACGAGCCGTGTATCTTGGCTCACATAAGGGCAACGCCGGTGCTTTGTCCAAAATCGTCCCGGACTGAGGACGCTCCCGCTTGCTCAGCACGGTGGGGATACAAGACTTCGACGGCGCATCCGGCTGACAAGACGTGGCATGGGTCTTCGGGCGGCAACCGGCCGGCGACCCGGCCGGCCGTCCGCAACAGCGTGGTCGGCACGCGCAGCACGGCGCAGGGGATTTGTAGCCGCTCGGGCGGATCGCGCAGGCGGCGGCCTCTGACCGTGCGCCACGTCAGACCGGTTCCCGATTGAGCCGAACGACAAGCTGATCGGCGAACTTCGCCGCCGCGACCGAGAGCGATCGCCCGCGCAACTGCGCGAGGACCAGGGTCATCGGCGTCAAGTCGCGGAGGTCGATCGGGCGGCTGTGCAGGCGCGGATCCTGGGGAATGCCGCTCGGGATCTGCAGGCTGACGAGATCCTCGCGCAGGACGAGGTTGCGCAGGAATTCCAGCGACCCCGACTCGACGACCGGCCGGAGTTCGACCCCACGCCGGGCCAGCGCGTGCGCGATGTGATGGCGGATGGCGAGCGAGTGGTCGGGCAGGGCCAGGGCATGGCCGAGGCAGTCGCGCAGCCGGACCGGCCCGGTCTCCGACGCCAGCGGATGCCCTGTGCGCATCAGCGCGCAGAGGATCTGGTGTCCGGAGAACAGCGGATGCAGCTCGGCCGAGGGCGGCGGTTGCAGGATCAGGGCGAGATCGGCCTCGAACGCCGCCAGGGCCGTCACGGCCTGCGCATGGTCGCGGACCTGGACCATGAAGCCGACCTGGGGAAACCGGGCCCGGTAGGCCTCGACCTCCTCGGGCACCACCTGCGTGACGAAAGCCTGGCTGCAGGCGAGCGACACGTGACCCCGGCGCACCCCCGACAGATCGGCGATCTGCGAGCGCACGCGGTCGAGGTCCGCGGCTTGGTCGCGGATGTGCCGCGCGAAGAGTTCGCCGGCTGCGTTGAGCCGCATGCCCTGCGGCAGACGCTCGAAGATCGGCGTGCCGAGCTCGTATTCGAGATCCTGGATCTGCCGCGTCAACGCCGAGGGCGTCAGGTTCAGCCGCTCCGCGGCGCGCCGGATCGAGCCGGCCCGCGCGACCTCGGCGACGTAGGTGACGGTGCGCAGATGCTTCACGCCCTCATCGTACGCCCCGTTGCATAAAATGCAACAACACGCTCAGAAAATAGCACTTCCTTGCAACAGGGGGTGCACCTAGCTTCGTGGCATCAGGACCCTGCAGGAGCCGTTCGATGATCCGACGCCGTACCCTCCTGGCCGGTCTCGGGGCCGGCCTCGCCCTCGGTCCGCTGTCGCGAGCCCGCGCCGCGGGGACGCCCGTGACGATCCGGATGGGCTCCCTCAAGCTGATCCACTCGATCGCGCCGAGCTTCTACGAGCGCTTCACCCCCGCGGGCGTGACCGTCGAGGTCGTGCCGTTCGAGAGCCCGACCGAGTGCAAGAACGCCGTGGTCACCAAATCGGTGGATTTCGGAACCTTCGGCATCGCCGCCGCCACGCTGGGCGCCGCCGCCGGCGAGCCGCTCGTGGTGATCGCCTCCACCTGCAACCGCGGCATGGCGGTGATCGCCAAGAAGGGTTCCGACATCCACGCCATCAAGGACCTGCGCGGCAAGCGGGTCGCGATCTGGCCCGGCAGCACCCAGGAGGTGTTCGTCCTGGAGCGGATGCGCATGGAGGGGCTGTCCGTGAAGGACATCACGCCGGTGCGGATCTCCTTCTCGGAGATGCACATCGCGCTCGCCCGCGGCGATGTCGATGCCTATGTCGGCGCCGAGCCGGGGCCCGGCGTCAGCCTCGCCTCGGGCGTCGGCCAGCTCGTCGAGTACCCCTACGGCACCGAGATGGGCGCCCTCAACATGGTGTTCGGCGCCCACCGCGACACGCTGGCCGAGCGGCCGGACCTCGTCCGGACCATGCTGGAGATTCACCGCAAGGCCACCGACTTCGCGGCCGGCGACCGCAACGCGATGATCGCCATGGCGGTGGCCAAGCTCGGCCAGAAGCGCGATGCGCTGGAACTGTCGGCCCCGAACGTCGAGCTGACCTGGCGCCTCGGGCCGGACGAGGTCCGGCAGGCGCACGCCTACGCGCAGCACATGCTGGCGCTCAAGCAGATCAAGCGGCTGCCCGAGCCCGGCTTCATCGACACCCTTTTCGTCGACGCGATGGGGCGGGCGTGAGCACCGGGATCGAGGCCGGCGCGCTGCCGGCGGCGGCGCCGGCCTCCGCCCCGCGACGGGGCGGCCTCCGATTCGCCGGCCTGCGCCGGCTGGCCCTGGCCTGCGTGGTGCCGGCTCTGCTGCTCGCGCTCTGGCAGGTCACCACCGCGGGCCGGCCCTACAGCCTGATCCCGCCGCCGGCGGACGTCTGGGCGGAATTGCAGGACCTCGCATTCGGCGGCATCAACGACGACGCGTTCAGCGGCACGCTCTGGACCCATCTCGCGGCCTCGCTGAGCCGCGTCTACGGCGGCTTCGCGCTGGCCGCCGCCGCCGCCCTGCCGCTCGGCCTGCTGATCGGCCGCGTTCCGCTGATCCGGGCGTTGCTCGATCCGGTCCTGCAGGTGCTGCGACCCGTACCGGTGACCGCGTGGCTGCCGCTCGCCATGATCCTGTTCGGCCTGGGACCCCGCTCGGCCTTCTTCCTCGTGTTTCTCGGGGCGTTCTACCCGATCCTGGTCAACACCGTGTTCGGCGTGCGGTCGGTGGAGCCACGCCTGTTCGAGGCGGCGGCGATGCTGGGCTGCACCGGTCCGGCGCAGTTCGTCCGCGTGGTGCTGCCGGCAGCCCTGCCGTCGATCTTCACCGGCCTGCGCCTCGGCCTCGGCTTCGCCTGGGTGGTGATCGTGGTCGGCGAGATGACCGGCGTCCAGACCGGTCTCGGCGCGATCATCATGGAGGCGCGCCAGCTCTCGCGCACCGAGATCGTGATCTGCGGCATGGCGGTGATCGGGGTCGCGGGCTTCGTCTCGGACTGGCTGGTCATGCAGCTGGGCCGCCGGCTGCTCGCCTGGAGCCCCACTCATGGCTGACCCCACGATTCCGATCCTCGACATGCGCGCGGTCTCCAAGACCTACGTGGCCGGCGGCCGGCGGACCGAGGCTCTGCGCGAGGCGAACCTCACCGTATCGCGGGGCGAGTTTGTCTGCCTGCTCGGCGCCTCGGGCTGCGGGAAGTCGACGCTGCTGCGGGTCGCCGCCGGTTTCGAAGCCCCGACCTCCGGCGAGGCCCTGATGTGGGGCAAGCCCATCGCGGGACCGGGACCGAGCCGCGGCATGGTCTTCCAGGATTACGGCCTGTTCCCGTGGCTCACCGTGCGCGACAATATCGGCTTCGGCCCGAAGGCGCGCGGGCGGCCCGCCGCCGAGGTGCGCGACACCGCCGAGCGCTACATCGCCCTCGTGGGTCTCCAGTCCTTCGCCGAGGCCTACCCGCACCAGCTCTCGGGCGGGATGAAGCAGCGGGTCGCCATCGCCCGGGTGCTCGCCAACGAGGCCGAGGTGGTGTTGATGGACGAGCCCTTCGGGGCGCTCGACGCCATGACCCGCGAGCGGTTGCAGGACGAATTGCTCGACCTCTGGTCGCGGACGGGTCTGACGATCTTGTTCGTCACGCACGCGATCGAGGAGGCGATTTTTTTGGCCGATCGCATCGTGATGATGTCGCCCGGCCCCGGCCGGATTGAGACGATCCATCCGGTCGAGCTGGTGCGGCGGCGCGACGTGTCGAGCCCGGCCTTCAACGACCTGCGCCGGATGTTGGCGGCCCAGCTCCACAGCCACCACGCCCCGCGGGCGGCCGCCTGATGGACATGGCCCCCGACGATCCCCGCCGGCCCGAGAACCGCCTCGCCTACCGCGCCGCCATCGACCGGCCCCGGCACACCTTGCCCGGGGGCAAGCACGTCGCCGTCTGGCCCGTGGTCAATGTCGAGCACTGGCTGATCGACCATCCGATGCCGCGCCAGATCCTGGTGCCGCCGACCGCCGCAAGCCTGCTACCCGACCTCCCGAATTGGGCGTGGCACGAGTACGGGATGCGGGTCGGCTTCTGGCGCTTTCTCGAGGCGTTCGAGAGCCGCGGGATCCGCCCGACCCTGTCGATCAACGGCTCGGTCTGCACGGCCTATCCCCGCATCGCCGAAGCCGCCCACGCAGCCGACTGGGAGTTCATGGCCCACGGTTTCCACCAAGTCCCCACCCACCGGGTCGAAGACCAACCCGAGATGATCGCTCGCACCGTCGCGGCGATCACCGAACTCACGGGGCGTCCGCCGCGCGGCTGGCTGGGGCCCGGCCTCACCGAGACGCTCGATACGCCCGACCACCTGCACGCGGCCGGCATCGAATACGTCGGCGACTTCGTGGTCGACGACCGCCCGTGCCGGGTATCGACGCGGACGGGCGACCTCGTCACCCTCCCCTACTCGGTCGAGCTGAACGACATCCCGTTGCTCGCCATCCAGCACCACAGGGCCGACGAGTTCGTCGAGCGGGCGCTTGCCAACCTCGACCGCCTCGCCGCCGAGGCCGCGGGTCCCGGCCCGCTGGGCGGCGCCAAAGTGATGGGCTTTGCGATCCACCCCTACATCACCGGCGTCCCGCACCGCATCGGCCTGCTGGAGCGGCTGCTCGACGCCATCCTGGCGCGCAGCGACGTGGTCTTCATGCAGGGGACTGAGATCCTCGACTGGTATCGCGCCACCGGCGACGAAGCCTGAGCCTCGATGCGAGGATTGACCGTGCCTCCCTTCCCGACGATCCCCGCGCTGCACGCGGCCTATGCCGCGGGCCAGGACCCGCGCACCGTCGTTGCCGAGGCTTACCGCCGGCTCGCCGCGGTGGACGATCCCGGCATCTTCCTCGCCCTGGTACCGGAGGCTGAGGCGCAGGCTGCCGCGGCAGCGCTCCCGCCCTTCGACCCGGCGGCGATGCCGCTCTGGGGCGTGCTCTTCGCCGTCAAGGACAACATCGACGTGGCCGGCCTGCCGACCACCGCCGCCTGTCCGGACTTCGCCTATACGCCGACCGAGACGGCGCCCGCGGTGGGGCAGCTCCTGGCCGCCGGGGCGATCCTGATCGGCAAGACCAACCTCGACCAGTTCGCCACCGGTCTCGTCGGCGTGCGCACGCCCTATCCGGCGCCGCGCAACGCCATCGATCCAGCCTACGTGCCCGGCGGCTCCAGCAGCGGCTCGGCCGTCGCGGTGGCCCACGGAATCGTTACCTTCGCGCTTGGGACCGACACGGCGGGCTCTGGCCGGGTGCCGGCGGCGCTCAACAATATCGTCGGGCTGAAGCCGTCCCTCGGGGCGGTCTCCAGCCGCGGGATGCTGCCGGCCTGCCGAACCCTCGACACGCTCTCCGTCTTTGCCGGCACCGTCGCCGACGCCGATGCGGCCTTCCGGGCCATGCTGGGCTTCGACAGCGCCGATCCCTGGTCGCGGGCCTTGCCGGTCCCGCCCGCGCCCGCCGGCCTCCCGCCGGGCCTGCGCCTCGGATTGCCGGACGCGGCGAGCCTCCGTTTCGGCGGCGACGGCCTCTCGGAGGCGGCCTTCGCGGCGGCGATTGCTGATCTCGAAACACTCGCTGAGGCGGCCGCGCCAGTTGATTTCGCGCCGATGTTTGCCGTCGCGGCCCTGCTTTACGACGGGCCCTGGGTCGCCGAGCGCTACGCGGCGATCCGACCGATCATGGAGACGCGCCCCGAGATCCTGCATTCGACGACGCGGGCCGTGATCGCCGCCGCCGAGCGCTGCAGCGCCGCCGACGCCTTCGGGGGCCTTTACCGCCTTGTGGAGCTGCGCCGGGACGCGGACGCGATCTGGGAGCGCGTCGACCTGCTCGCGGTGCCGACCTATCCGCGTCCGCAGACCTGCGCTGCTTTGGTCGCCGATCCGATCGGCCCCAACAGCGAGCTCGGAACCTACACCAACTTCGTCAACCTGCTCGACTGGTGTGCCCTCGCGGTCCCGGGGCGGCCCCGCACCGACGGTTTTCCCTCCGGGATCACCCTGCTGGCGCCGCGCGGGTCCGACGGGCTCCTCGCCGCTCTGGGTGCGCGCCTTCACGCGGCGTCTGCCGGCAGGATCGGCGCGGGGGAGTCGCCGGTTCCGGACGCGGACCCAGGGCCGGTCCGGGCGCGGCCAGGCGAGATCGAGCTGGCGGTCGTTGGGGCGCATCTGTCGGGCCTGCCGCTGAACCACGAACTTGCCGCGCACGGCGCCCGGTACCTGCGGACCGTGGCGACCCGACCGGAATACCGCCTCTACGCCCTACCCGGCGGGCCGCCGCATCGACCCGGACTGCTCCGGGTGGCCGGCGACGAAGGGGGGGCGATCGAGACGGAGGTCTGGGCCCTGCCGCCAGCCGCCTTCGGGGCCTTCGTGGCCGCCATCCCGGAACCGCTCGCGATCGGCACCCTGCGCCTCGCCGACGGATCCGCGCCAAAGGGTTTTCTGGTGGAGTCAGCGGGGGTCACCGGTGCGGTCGACATCACGCAGTTCGGTGGCTGGCGCCCCTACGTCGCCAGCCGTTCCGCGGCGTAACCGATCTTGCGCCGCTGAGGATTTTTTCGAGCCTCGGATCGGACCCGCACGTCGCCTGGCTATCGTCTTCGTCGGGCAGCGTCACCGCACGAGGCGTCGCCGCGGCCGTATGATCGCCCGGGATCGGCGTGACGTGTTCAGGCGGACTTGAGCGTGTTTCGGGCCCGCCGGATCATCTGTTGAAATCTTTGGGGACCCACAGATATTGGTCGAAAAAGCGACAAACAGCTTTGAGAAAAGCGCTCAGAGCCCGATGTTCCGACCCGGATGCGCATCCGAAAGCTTCGCGCGGCGGACATAGCCGCGCATCGTCTTGAGATCGCGATGGCGCGAGTGGCTCATGATCTCCTCGTCGCGCGATCCACGCTTGTAGGCCTCGGTGATGAAGCCCGCGCGGAACCCGTGCGCCGAAATCCGCTCGCGCGGCCCGGCGACGAGGCCGGCCTCCGCGGCGCGCTTCTGGACGATGCGGCCGATCGAGTCGGGATGAAGCCCGTCATCCATCACGGTCCCATCGGCTCGGACGGCCCGGAAGACGTAGCCCTGGGTCGGGGCGGCCTGCAGCCAGCGCCGAAGCGCGGCAACGGGGCACGTCGCGATGTGCGCGCCGGCCAGGACAGTCACGATCGTGCCCTCGCCCTCCTGATCGCCCTTGGATTGCGGCAGGAACACATCGACTGCGCCGTCGCGGAAACCGAGATCCTCGAAGCGGATCCGCGCGACTTCGGAGCGCCGGAACGCGCCGGCGAAGCTCATGAGGAACAGCGCCCGGTCGCGCAAAGCCGCCACCGTGCCCTCGCAGGCTGAGACGATCTGGAGGGTTTCCGGCACGCCGAACGCCGCGGCCTGCTTCTTCGGCCTGCCGTACCGCCGGAACATGCCGCGCAGAGCCGCCCGGACCGCGGGATGCGCCGGGATCCACGGAAGACCCTGGAGCTTGTGGGCTTGACCAATCGTGACGAGCCTGCGCTCGATCGTGGCGCGCTTATGGGTCTCGGCCATCGAGGTGAGATAGCTCGCGACCTGCTCGGGGCCTGCGGGCAGCGGCTCGATCCCGTGGCCGCGGCACCACGCCGTGTAGTGCTGCCAGTCGGCGCGATAGGCCCGACGGGAATTTTCGGAGAGCGCCTGATCGGCAAATGCGCGGGCTTGTGCGGCGAGCGTGGCGGGCAGCGTCATAGCTTTCTCCTTCGATCCAGCCTGAGCGTAGCGCTACGTCTGATAAGGAAGCGTTATCAGACGTTGGCCGCAGCGAAGAAATCCTGACGTGCGGAGAGACCGGCGCGGCTGTGAACCGCACCGAGTTTCCCGGCGGCTCCAACGCGTGTGAGGATGGGGCCATGATCAAGCGAAGCAAACCCGTTTCGCCGGAGGCCCCCGAGTGGGTGGTCCGGATGGCGCTCGACGACCGAGGCGAGCATGGCTCGCAATATGCGGCGGTTTGCGCGATCTGTGTTTGCGCACGAAACAGATGCGGACGGACGGCTAAGGATCTCAAACAGGCTCTCAGCGGCTGACGTTACCGTTGCCCGGGCCAAGCAAACGCGCGTTCGAGCCGACCGCCATAAGACGAGGTGGTTCAAGCCCGCAAAAAGCGACACGACATGCTCGCGTAATGACCACCCGTGACGCGTCTGCGTCAGGCCGCAGAGCAGATTCTTGAAGTGGTGATGTTGGTCGTTAACTTCGGGTCGGTTCTACGCGGTGCATGTCGTCCGCCTGTTCGGCAGAGCACGATTACAGCCGCACCATGAGAGGGGCCTTGATACTTTCCACTCGCATCGCCTCTGACGCTCGGAGGCGCATCGCGCCTACCACACAGGACCGGCGATCATCGTAGCGGGAGATCGTAAGCGGCGAGTTTGGCAGCATCGCAGCGACAACGAACGACGACGGCACGTCCAGGTTGAACTCGCGACCGAAGTAGGTACCGATACGAACGGGTAGCCCCTGCGCAGCGAGCCATGCAGTCAGCCGGTTAGGGTCAGCGTCTGGATTGCTGCCGGGGAATGAGATCCGCAAGCGCTCGCGGTGGCGATTGCGGTGCGCGATGTTGAGCGGGTCGGCAACAAACCAGCGCAAAACATGTAGATCTAAGGTCTCGGTTGCTGAACCGCCCGACCCGGTAGCCATACGGGTGGATGGCACATCGACACCGGTTTGCTGCCGTTTGGGCATCTCTCTTACGGCAGTAGATATCGGGTGGCTGAGCGTCGGGATGAAGCGATCATGACCATGGGCAGGCAGGTCGGCGCGGGACCGCGCCGCGTCCTGTTTCTAGGGGCAACCGGTACGATCGGGCGGGCGACCGTTCGGGCGCTGGTGTCACACGGCCATCAGGTCGTCTGCCTGGTCAGGCGCCCTGCCGACTTCGCTATCCCGGTTGGCGCGACCGAGCGGATCGTGAGCCTGGCCGACCCGTCGTCGGTGACGCGCGACGGTATCCGCGGCGAACCGTTCGACGTCCTGGTGTCGTGCCTCGCCTCGCGCACCGGATTACCCGATGACGCTTGGGCGGTCGATTACAGGGCGCATGTCAACGCCCTCAATGTCAGCCGGGCAGCCGGCGTCACGCACGTCGTGCTCCTCTCGGCGATCTGCGTCCAGAAGCCGATCCTGGCCTTTCAGCATGCCAAGCTTGCCTTCGAAGCGGCGTTGATCGCCTCGGGGCTCGCCTACACGATCGTTCGGCCAACCGCCTTCTTCAAATCGCTTTCCGGGCAGATCGATCGCGTGAGACGTGGCAAGCCCTTCCTGATTTTCGGGGATGGGACGCTGACGGCCTGCAAGCCAATCAGTGATGATGACCTCGGCCGCTACCTCGCTGACTGCCTCGACCACGATGAGAGACGCAATCGCGTGTTGCCGATCGGTGGACCAGGCGAAGCGATCACACCGAAGGCGCAGGGCGAGCGGCTGTTCGCCCTATTGGGGCGTCAACCGCGCTTCAAGCACGTCCCGGTCGTGCTGCTGGATGTGATCATCGCCATCCTGGCGACGACCGGACGATGGATGCCAGCCCTGGCTGCCAAAGCCGAACTCGCGCGGATCGCACGCTACTACGCGACCGAGTCGATGCTCGTACTGGATCCGGCGACCGGACGATACGATGCGCAGGCCACCCCTTCGACGGGGTCGGAGACGCTGTTCGACTATTATGCCCGCGTGATCCGCGGCGGGGCGGTTGCCGAGCGTGGCGACCATGCGGTGTTCTGAGCATGCAGGGAGCCGAATAAGGCGAGCTGACGTGACGAAGCTTCGATCCGACCATGAAGAAAAACGGTGGCCCTCATCGGAAGGCATCTCCGTAACGAGGGCCTATGCCCCTTAGCTATATCGATAACCGGTTTTGGCTCGTCGCCGGAACGTCAAACAATCAGTCCGTTGGAGATCTGATTAGACGCGAAAGACTGGAAGTGGCCGTGTGCGGAATGGCTGCGTTTGAGCAGGCCGACCGGAAAAGCGGACGGACTCGTACCGACCCAACCCAGTCGTCGCGGCTCGAACAAGCGATTCCCGAACGCCGACATGCCCCAATGGCACAACAGCTTCGCCGAAGCGGAGCCGTTGCCGATGCAATCAGGCGACGGTCATTCGGGCCTGACTGCGCCAATCGCGTCGACGCTCAATACACTCAAGCCGAACCAGGCCGCCGCTCTACGAAAGGATGCGATCGCCACCACGGCCACCACGCCGCGCTCGCGCAGATCGACCCGCAACGATGAAGGCGTCGCTGGCCCCGTCGCCATCCAACGCCGCAACCGCAACTCCATCCCCATGCCCCGGGCACGGCTCTGGTTTGCTGGGTCTGATCACTCACGTAACAGCTCTGATCTGCTGGTGTTAAGAAATTATTAACCAATCCCTATCCACGCTCGGGGCTTACACGCCTGTTCCGAGCGGATCGAATGAGAGCGCCAACCAAGTATCGGGTGGAGCCATTCGAAGCATGAGTCATATTCAATCCGGCTTGATCGGATTTTCTATCGGTCACCGACGAATACATATTTTGGATATTTGGATTAAAGTCTGAAGTCTCGGTTCAGATTTGTCTGAATGTGGCGAACAGCTTTTACAATGCTCGGAGTGGATCAGTGTTATTACGGGTAATATTATATTTTATACGGCGTCATCTGTGCCGATTATTTTGATCGTAGGAAGCTCAACGGTGACGATGGTTGGATTGATGGACGTAGCGTTCGGATATACGTGCTTCCCGAGCCCGATCTTGCAGATTAGAGCGGAATGGGTCAGGGTGATCTGGTGCAGTTAGTGTGTTCGGAAGTTGATTGGGCGACAGATAGCGTTGCTGCGTTCGCAGCCGGCCTCGGACGCGTCTTCATGGCCGCCGGTGATATGCGCTTCGTGTGAACGCCATCGAACTGACAGCGGTATGGGACCATGGTGGTCTCATCGCGTGCCATATTGGCGTAACTCGATCGCCGGATACGGAAGAGACCGATGAATGCTCAATCTGCAGTGCGGGTCGCTGACGTTATCGGCAAAATCGGCATCAACTCGCACATAAACTATACCGATGGACAGTATGCAAATATTACTCAAGATCTAAATGACCTTCAGTACCTTGGTCTGACAAATCTTCGGGACGCCGCACCGAACCCAACTTTGGCGGGTCAGGATAATCTTGCCGCCGCAGCGCAGGCTGGAATGAAGTTTGACTTCCTCGTTCAGGGTTCGGTCAATCCCGTGGATGCCGTCAAACAGATCCACGCGTTTGTCGTCGCTCATCCAGGATCGGTGACCGCGATCGAGGGACCGAATGAGGTGAACAACTTCCCGGTGACATATCATGGTCTTACCGGGACTGCAGCTGCGCAAGCCTATCAGCAGGATCTCTATGCTGCTGTGAAGGCCGATCCCATCCTCAAGAATATACCGGTACTTAGTTTCACTGATTTCCCAATATCCAAAACTGAATCGGATTATAATAATATACACCTTTACAATAAATTTGGCGGCCAGCCTCGAGGTGATATCAGCGGCGGTGATGCCGATGTGGTTGCGGTCGATCCTGGCAAGCCGATTGCAATTACAGAGCTCGGTTATCAGACCTCGATCACGGCAGGGGTAGCCAGCAACTGGGAAGGCGTCGATGAGGCTACCCAAGCAAAGCTGATCGTGAATAGCGTTCTGGATGCCGCTCAACTGGATTCAAATAAAATTTATCTATATCAATTGCTTGACGCCTATTCGGATCCACAAAACACGAATATAGAGGATCACTTTGGTCTTTTCCACCTCGACAATACACCGAAGCCGGCCGCAACGGCGCTCCACAATCTGACGTCAATCCTGAGCGATCCGGGCTCTGATGCATCTCATTTCAGCCCGGGGGGACTTGTCTATTCGTTGAGTGGAATGCCAAGTTCGGCCTACAGTCTTCTAACGCAAAAATCCGACAGTTCGTATCAGATTGTACTTTGGAATGAGCCTGATGTCTGGAATGAACAGACACACCGACCAATACAGACGGCGTCAAGTCCGATTACAATACAGTTAGATCAGGTATTTTCAACAATCCAGATCTTCGATCCGGTCAGTGGCGCGACACCGGTGCAGACCCTGCACAACGTGTCCAGCGTTTCTTTGTCGATGGCCGACCATCCATTCATCATTCAAGTATCCGGTGTCGCTGCATCCAGCACGGGCGCGTCAAACGCCGGCACCGGCGCCGCGGTGGCGACCACGGTGGGCACCGGCCCGGACAAGCTGGTGCTGAAGCTCAGCGAGGATGCCTACAAGGGCGATGCCCAGTACACGGTCTCGGTCGACGGCCAGCAGGTCGGCGGGACCCTGACCGCGCACGCCGCCCACGTCGCCGGCTCGACGGCCCTGGACGATACGCTCACCGTGCAGGGCAACTTCGGCGCCGGGCCGCACACGGTCAGCCTCAACTTCCTCAACGACGCCTATGACGGCCCGGGCAACGACCGCAACCTGTACGTGGACGCCGCCAGCTACAACGGCGCCACGGTGGCCAACAGCGGCCTGACCTTCCTCAATCCCGGGGCCCAGCAATTCGCCGTCCCGGGAACGGCTGCGAGCACCGGCGGCGGTGCGTCCGGAAGCGCCACGAGCGCCGTCATGAAGACGGACGCAGCCGCTGCAGCACCAGCCGCTCCAAATGTCACGCTCACGCACGACACCGGAACAGGCGGAACACATGTCTCCAGCGACGGCCTGATCACCTATGCGCCATCTGTGAGCGGCGATACGCTGCACTACAAGCTCGACACCGGCGCATTCGCCACGACGGCCCCAGTCCTGGCCACCGACGGCAGCGCCGACGGCCAGCATACAGTCACGGTCTACGAGACCAATGCGGCCGGTCTCACATCAGCCGAGGCCAGCCTGGTCTTTTCCCTTGAGACGCATCATGGCAGCAACGGGTTCCACATGGCGTGAGGGGCGGCACAGGGCGAACTCGGCGCGCTCCGCCGCGGTGGTCAATCGGCAGCCCTGAACAAGATCCGGATCAGCGATCATCCTCGCAGTCGACACATTGAGCGGTGCCGTCCTGCGCCGCATTGTATTTTGGCGTTATCTACAAGCTTTTGGTCGTTAGGCTGCGTCTATAATGTTGTGGCTTGGCGTCAATAAATAGAATTATTACCTGCTCAATTGACATCGACCTCTCAGCGTTGCAATTGGATCTGATCGCCGCATTGGCTCGGTGGAGCCTTGGGTGACATCAGCACGGACCGTGCCAAGTCCCTCTCGCCGGGGCCGGCTTATGTCGAGGGGGCGAACGCATGCGCCAGGTCGGACAATCGGGTGAGCTGTCGACCGTGCTTCGGCAGAGCGCCGGTGCCTTCATCGGCGTGGCCGGCATCAGCGCGCTCGCGAACCTCCTCACGCTGACCGGCTCGTTCTTCATGCTGGAGGTCTATGACCGGGTCATTCCGAGCCGGTCGATCCCGACCCTGATCGGCCTGTGCGTGCTCGCCCTGGTCCTGTACGCCGCCCAGAGCACGCTGGAGGCGTTGCGTGCCCGCACCCTCGCCCGTATCGGTGCGGTGCTGGACGCCGAGATCGGCCCGCGGGTCTTCAGCCTCAGCGTCCAGGCGCCCCTCCGCGGCGCGAAGCCGGATCAGGCCGGTCAGCCCCTGCGCGATCTCGAGCAAGTGCGCGCCTTCCTGGCCGGATCTGGGCCCGCAGCCCTGTTCGACCTGCCGTGGCTGCCCGTCTACGTCGTGGTATGCTTCCTGTTCCATCCGCTGATCGGAGTGGCCGCGATCGGCGGCGCGATGCTGCTGACGAGCCTGACGCTCGCCGCCGAGCTGGCCACGCGGTCGCCCGCGCGCAGCGCGACCGCCCATGCGGGACGTCGGCTGGCCTTGTCGGAGGCCACCCGGCGCAACGCCGAGACCGTGGCGGCCCTCGGCCTGGAGAGCCGGCTGTCCCGGCGCTGGGCGGCGGTCAACCGCGATCACGCCCACGCGCAGCAGCGCGCCTCTGATATCGCCGGGGGACTGGGGGCGGTCTCGAAGGCCTGCCGCATGGCGCTGCAATCGGGTGTGCTGGCGCTGGGCGCGTATCTGGTGATCAACAACCAAGCCAGCGGCGGCATCATCATCGCTGCCTCGATCCTGGTGGCGCGCGCGCTTGCGCCGGCCGAATTGGCGATCGCGAACTGGCGCGTCTTCGTAGCCGCGCGTCAGAGCTGGCGGCGTCTGGCCGAAGCGCTGGAGCGCCACCCGCCGGCCCGCGTCCCGCTCGCCCTGCCGGAGGCGAAGCTCAGCTTGAGCGTGGAGGGCGTTCACGTGGTGCCGCCGGGCGCGAGCCGGGCGACGGTGCACGATGTGAGCTTCCAGCTGCGGGCGGGCCAGGGGATGGGGGTGATCGGTCCCTCGGCCGCGGGCAAGTCGAGCCTCGTGCGGGCGCTGGTGCGGATCTGGACGCCGCTCCACGGCCGGGTGCGACTCGACGGGGCTGATCTGGGACAATGGGCGCCCGAGCATCTCGGGGCGCAGATCGGCTACCTGCCGCAGGAGACGGAGCTGTTCGCCGGCACGATCGCGGAGAACATCAGCCGGTTCCTGCCGGGCGCCCCCGCCGAGGCGATTGTGGAGGCCGCACAGGCGGCGGGTGCGCACGACCTGATCCTGAACCTGCCGCAGGGCTACGACACGATGTTGGGCGAGAGCGGCGCGGGCCTGTCGGCGGGCCAGCGCCAGCGCATCGGCCTGGCCCGGGCGCTCTACGGCGATCCGTTCCTGGTGGTGCTGGACGAGCCCAACGCCAACCTCGACGCGGAGGGTGAGAACGCCCTGACGCAGGCGATCCTGCGGGTGCGGGGACGCGGAGGAATCTGCGTGGTGGTCGCGCACCGCCCGAGCGCGCTCGCGGCGGTCGATCACGTGCTGATGATGCACGAGGGCCGGGTGCAGGCCTTCGGGACCAAGGACGAGGTGCTCAAGCGCGTGCTGCGCCCGGCTCCCGCGCCGGTCCTCCGGGAGAGCGCATGATGGCGAGCGGGTCTCAAGACTTGAACGACGATCCTCCCCACATGACCGCGGCAGCGCCCCGACGTGCCCCGCCGCGGGCGGCGGCACTGATCGCGCGCGCGGACGCAAAGTTAAGCCGCGTCGCGATCGACGTCCGACGCCGCGTCGCCGCACGATTCGCGCCGACCAACCTCGCGCCGGGGGCGGACGCTTACGACCTGCGCGCCTCGATCCGGCGTCAGCTGGTGGCGGCCGGCCTGATCGCGGTGGTGCTGGTGCCGGGCATCGGCGGCTGGGCGGCGCTGACGACGTTTTCCGGGGCGGTGATCGCGCCGGGCCAGCTCGTGGTCGAGTCGGAGGTGAAGAAAGTCCAGCACCCCACCGGCGGCGTAGTGGGCGAACTCCGCGTCAGGGAGGGCGACCGCGTCCGGGCCGGCGACGTGCTGGTGCATCTGGATGAGACCCTGACGCGGGCCAACCTCGACATGACGCGCAAGGCCTTGGACGAGCTGGCCGCGCGCCGCGCGCGTGCCGAGGCCGAGCGCGACGGCCTGCCCGGGGTCGCGTTCCCGATGGAACTCCTGCTGCGCCGCGTTGCCGATCCGGAGATCGCCGCGCTGGTCGAGGGGGAGAGCCGGCTGTTCTCCGCGCGGCAGGCGAGCCGGGATGGGCAACGGGCGCAGTTGTCGGAACGCGCCTCGCAGCTGCAGGACGAGATCGCGGGGCTGAGTGAGCAGGTGGAGGCCAAGTCGCGGGAGATCGGTCTGATCGGCACCGAACTCAACGGCGTGCACGACCTCTACGCCAAGAAGCTCGTCGCGCTCTCGCGGGTGACGGCACTGGAGCGCGATGGCGCGCGCCTGGAGGGCGAGCGCGGACAGCTCACCGCATCGGTCGCCTCGGCGAAGGGCAAGATCGCGGAAACGCGGCTGCAGATCCTGCAGGTGGACGCGGAGATGCGCGCGGAGGTGGGCAAGGACTTGGCCGAGATCCGGGCGAAAGGGTCGGAGCTGTCGGAGAAGCGGGTGGCGGCAGAAGACCAGCTGAAGCGGGTGGATCTCCGGGCGCCGCAGGACGGGGTGGTGCATCAGATGAGTGTGCACACGGTGGGTGGTCTGGTGACGCCGTCCGAGCCGGTGATGCTGGTCGTTCCGGACGCCGACCGGTTGGCGGTGGAGGTGCGCATCCATCCGCAGGACATCGACAACGTCCGGGTCGGCCAGCGGGCGGTGCTGCGGTTCTCGGCGTTCAACACCCGCACGACGCCGGAGATCGACGGCGCCGTGAGCCGGGTGTCGGCGGATGTGACGAACGATCCGAAGTCCGGGATGAGCTTCTACACGGCCCGGATCGCGGTGGCGGACGCCCAGCGGGCGCGTCTGGGCGGGGTCCGGCTGGTTCCGGGCATGCCGGTGGAGGCGTTTCTACAGATCGGGGAGCGGACGGTGCTGAGCTACCTCGTCAAGCCGATGTCCGACCAGATCGCCAAGGCGTGGCGCGAGAAGTAGCCCGTCGGACAGGATTACCGACAGGCGCCGCCGGGTCGTCTGCGATTTGGGTCCTTGTCGGTCGCGGGGGGAACGGCGGTCATGGGCGCAAAGCCGAACGTCCGGTTCTGCGCGCGATGGCGATCCGACGTGACGTGGTCTGGCCGAGGCGCCGAAGCGGATGCCTTCAGGGGCGATCCGGACGAACACCGGCGAGGAAGAGGGCTACGGCGGCGCGGCGCCGCTTTTCCTGCGCTTCCGGATCCACCTTCATGCCATAGAGCGCCTGCTTCGAGCTACGCCCCATGATGAGGTTGAGGAAGAGGTCGGCGGCGATCTCGGGGTCGTCCACCGCGATCTGCCCCTGCTCGGCCATGACGCCGAGAAGACCCCCGACCGCCCTGACGCCGCGAAGCCAGCCCTCCTCGTAGGCAAGCTTGGCGAGATTGGGGAACTGCATCGCCTGGGCGGCGATGCAGCGGGTCAGGGCAGCGGCTCCCGGCGCCTGGGCGCGGTCGAGGAGGTTGCGGCTCAGCTCATCCAGCACCGTCGCGGCATCCATCGGGGTCGCCCGCAACGCCTGCGCCTCGGTCGCCGCCGAGAGAGGCGCGAGCCATTCCCGGATGCGGTCCTGCAGGACCGCCTCGAACAGCTCGCGCTTGTCCTGATACCGGGCATACAGCGTCGGCTTGCTGACGCCTGCGGCTTCCGCCACCGCATCGATGGATGTGCCGTCGAAGCCGCGCTCGATGAACAGCCGGGTGGCGACCTCGACGATGCGTGCCTCACGCCGCGCGGCCTCCTCGCGCGTCGGCCGCCCGCCGGAACCACGCTTCGATATCACCTCGGGCTCGGCGGGCATGGCCGCTGCCATCGTCGTGCTCCTTGTCATGATCCACTCCGTCATATATCGATACTTTACCGTATCGTATTGATGTTGGCCACCAACATGGACGCTCGACCCAGCGATCTTCCCCAGGCCGCGGCACGAACCGCTACCGCGGTCGGGGCTGTCGGTCACGCACCGGCCTCTGCAGGCCTTGCCGCTCGTTCGCCTGCGCCCAGGCGCCGCAAGTCACGCCTGATCCTCTCGGTCCTTCTCCTCGCGGCTCTCGGCGGCGCTGGCAGCTACGGCTGGCACTGGTGGACCATTGGGCGGTTCCTGGAGACGACGGAGGACGCCTACCTGCAAGCCGACAAGGTCACGGTCGCCCCGCGCATCGCCGGCCACGTCGCCGAAGTCCTCGTCGGCGACAACGAGCCGGTGAAGACTGGTGACGTGGTCGCGCGCCTCGACGACCGCGAGTACCGGGTCATGCTCAAGCAGGCCGAGGCCGAGGTCGGGAAGAGCCGGGCCCAGTTGCTCGGCACCGCGGCCGCAATCCTGCAGCAGCAGGCGCAAGTCGCCTCGGCCAAGGCCGAGGTCGAGAACACCGATGCGGCCCTCGACTTCGCCGGCAAGGAATACACCCGCTACCAGAACCTGTTGCAGACCGGCTCCGGTACAGCGCAGCGGCAGCAACAGGCGGATTCCGACCTGCGCCAGAAACGGGCCGCCCACGACAAGTCCGTCGCCTCCCTGGAAGCGGCCAGGAAGCAGGTCGACAGCCTGAGAGCGCTGGAGGGCAGCGCCCGGGCGAGCCTGGAGGCTGCGCAGGCCAAGGTCGAGCAGGCACAGCTCAACCTCAGCTACACGACCATCACGGCGCCCACGGACGGCATGGTCGGCGACCGCTCGCTCCGCGTCGGACAGTTCGTCTCGGCCGGCACCGGACTGCTCACCGTCGTCCCGATGGGTCGCGACATCTACCTCGTGGCGAACTTCAAGGAGACCCAGACCGGGCAGATGGTCGTGGGCCAGCACGTGACTTTCACGGTCGATGCCCTGGGCGACCACGAGTTCGAGGGGCGGGTCGAGAGCTTCTCACCCGGTACCGGCGCGCAGTTCGCCCTGCTGCCCCCGGAGAACGCCACCGGCAACTTCACCAAGGTCGTCCAGCGCGTGCCGGTGCGGATCGCCCTCGACGATTCCGATCCGATGCTCGGACGCCTGAGGCCCGGCCTGTCGGTCGAGGCGACCGTCCATATCCATGACGCGGTCGAGCCGGTGAAGCCACGCAACGGCCAACTCGGACATGCCCTGGTCAGCGAGGCGCTTCCCCGATGAGCGCAGTGCCGGCCGTCGCCGCGCACGAGGTCAAGGCAAGCGCGCGCGACTGGCTTGCGGTGTTCGGCGCGATCCTCGGCGCGTTCACCGCCATCCTCGACATCCAGATCACCAACGCCTCGCTCTCCGATATCCAGGGCGCGCTGGGCGCCTCCACAGAGGAAGGGAGCTGGATCTCGACGGCCTACCTGATGGCCGAGATCATCGTGATCCCGCTCACCGGCTGGCTGTCCTCGGTGATCGGCCTGCGCCGGTACCTGTCGGTGAACACGATGCTGTTCACCGGCTTCTCGCTCGCCTGCGCGCTCTCGACCTCGCTGTCGCAGATGATCCTGTTCCGAGCCGGCCAGGGCTTCACCGGCGGCGTGCTCATCCCGACCGCCATCGTCATCGTGCGCACCCGCCTGTCGAAGAGCCAGCAGCCGATCGGCATCGCGATGTTCGGGCTGACCGCCACCTTCGCGCCGGCCATCGGCCCGACGGTGGGCGGCTGGCTCACCGACAACCTGTCCTGGCACTACATCTTCTACCTGAACCTGATCTTCGGTCCGCTCGCCGCCGCGATCCAGCTCGGCGCCTTCGACAGCGTCCCGGCGCGCTGGGCCGAGCTCCTGAAGGGCGACTGGATCGGCATCGGCCTGATGGCCATCGGCCTGCCGGCCCTGACCTACGTCCTGGAGGAGGGCCAGCGGAAGGACTGGTTCGGCTCCCCCATCATCGTCCAGGTCAGCCTCCTGGCGGTGGTCGGCATCGCCGGCTTCATCATCCGCGAACTGATGACCGAGCGCCCCTTCATCAACCTGCGGGTGCTCGCCAACCGCTCGGTCGGGGGATCGTGCGTGCTGATGACGGTGCTCGGCGCCGTCTCGTTCGGCTCGATCTACATCATTCCGGTCTACTGCGCGCAGATCCAGGGCTACAACGCCCAGCAGATCGGCTACGTGGTGATGTGGTCCGGGCTGCCGCAACTGCTGCTCTTCCCGATGATGCCGCTGATCATGCGGGCCTTCGACGCCCGTATCCTGGTGGTGACCGGCACGCTGTTCTTCATCGCGAGTTGCTGGATCAATGTCGGCCTGACCCACGACGTCGGCGCCGACCAGCTGATCCTGCCGCAACTCCTGCGCGCCATCGGCCAGCCGCTGTTCACGATCCCGCTCTCGCAACTCTCGACGGCGGGCCTCGCCCCGCGCGACACGGCGGACGCCTCGGCACTGTCGAACATGATGCGCAACCTCGGCGGATCTATCGGCATCGCGATGCTGTCCACGATGATCGACCGGCGCGAGCACATGCACTTCTCGGTGCTGGCCGAGGCCATCACGGTCAATGCGACGCGCACCCAGGAGCGCCTCGCCGCGCTCGCCGCCGGCCTGCACGGGCACATCGCCGACCAAGCGGCGGCCAAGGGCGCCGCCATCGGCATGCTGGCCGCCCAGGTCCGCCGCGAGGCCTACGTCATGGCCTACGCGGATGGGTTCTGGCTCGTCGGCGTCAGCCTCGTGTTGAGCCTCGGCGTCGTCGCCATCCTGAAGAAGCCGCAGCGGACGTCCCGCCCGATCGAGGCCCACTGACCCCACGGCCCAACCGGATCGTGCCGTTCGATCTTCTCCGACTGCACGATGGACGACCGGCCTGCGCATCGCCCCCTCGCGCAGGCCGGCCGGCGCCCCGCCGCGCGAGCCCCCCGCGCCCCTGCCGCCGGACCGATCAACCACCGTTAAGCGCGGCCCTCCGGCCTTACGGCCCGGAATCCCGGGCAGGGCGCAGGACCACCACGTTCTCGGCCTGCGCCGCCCCCGTCGCGGCAGTACCGAGAACCTCGGCGACCTTGCGAGCGAGTTGTTCCCGCTTGAACGGTTTTCCGACGAGATGCACCCCGTCGTCGAGCCGGCCGTGATGCACGATGGAGTTCTCCGTGTAGCCGGACATGAACACCACCCGCACTTCCGGCCGTATGGCTTGAACCCGCTCGGCGAGCTCGCGACCCCGGACCTTGCCGGGCAGGACCACGTCGGTCAGCAGAAGGTCGACGGCCGCCGCGTTCGCGCCGAACATCCGCAGCCCCTCTTCGCCGTCTGCCGCCTCCAGCACCCGGTAGCCGAGATCGGAAAGGATGGCGCACGCGATCTCACGCACCCCCGCCTCGTCCTCGACGACCAGCACTGTCGCCGAGCCACGCGGCAGTTCCACCGGAGCTGCGGGCCGCTGCCCGGCAACGGTCATCCTCCCGACTGCCCGGGGCAGGTAGATCTTCACGCTCGTACCCTGGCCGGGCTCGGAATAGATCTTCACGTGTCCGCCCGACTGCTTGACGAAGCCGAACACCATGGCGAGGCCGAGCCCGGTGCCCTTGCCGTCGGGCTTGGTCGTGAAGAACGGCTCGAACACGCGCGCCACCACCTCCGGCGTCATGCCGTGGCCGGTGTCGGAGACCGCCACCATGGCGTAATCGCCGGGTGCGACCTCGGCGTTGTCCCGGGCATAGGCCTCGTCGAGGACCTTGTTGCCGAGCTCGATGGTGAGCCTGCCGCCGCCCGGCATCGCGTCCCGGGCGTTCAGTGCGAGGTTGAGGACCGCGCTCTCCAACTGGGCCGGGTCGGCCATCGCCGGCCATAGCCCGGCGGTCTCGACGTAGCGGACCTCGATGTGCTCGCCAAGGGTGCGTCGCAGGAGCGGAATCAGGTCCGGCATCGTCGCGGCGAGGTCGACGGGTGCAGGCGCGAGCGGCTGCTTGCGCGCGAAGGCGAGGAGTTGGCCCGTCAGCGTCGCGCCGCGCTCGGCCGCCCAGGCCGCGCGCTCGATCCGCTGCTGCAGCCTCGCGTCGCCGTCGAGCTTCGCCCGGACGAACTCCAGGTTCCCGAGGATAACCTGCAGCAGGTTGTTGAAATCGTGTGCGATGCCCCCGGTCAGTTGCCCGACCGCTTGCATCTTCTGGGCTTCGCGCAGCACGGCTTCGGCCTGGGCGCGCTTGGTCATGTCGGAAATCGTCAGGACGAAGCCGCCGTCCGGCATCGGCGTCCGGCGGATCTCCAGGTGATGGCCGTCGGCGCGCTCGCGCTCGTAGGTCACCGCCTCGCGCGGATTCCAGCTGCCGTGGCGGACCTGATCCTCGGTCTCAAGGGTGAGGCGGCCGGGCCCGCCGGTGTGATCGGCGAAGGTGCCGTAGGCGGTCCCCAGCCGGAGCATGGCCTTCGGCAGGTCCAGGAGCACCTCGAAGCACGCGTTCCAGTTCGCGAGCCTGCGGTCAGGCCCGAACACCGCAACGCCCTGGCTGAGGCTGTCGATGGTGGTGCGTAGGCGAAGCGCCAGCGCCCGTTGCTCGGCCCCGGTCGTGTTGGAGCGCGACCACGCTTGGTTCAGGAGGCGAGCCGCCCAGAGCATGGTGAGGACGGCCAGCGCCGACCCGCCGATAACCATCCAACGCACCCAGGCCGCCCGGACGTCGTTCTGGGCGAGGCGTTCGTCGAGCAGCCGCTGCTCGTCGCCAAGCATGCTATCGAGCACCGCCTCGGCGTCCCGCATGTGCTTGCGGCCGGCATCGCCGTTGATGATGCGCAAGGCGTTCTCAAGCCCGCCGTCGCGGCGTGCTTGCAAGGTCTGGGCGAGCTCCTCAAGCTTCTGCTGGATGGCCGGCGCCATGGCGCGGATGCGCTCCTGCTGCGCGGGGTTGTCGGCGGTGAGCTTCTGCAATTCGCCCTGGAGCAGGCCGAGCCGGTCGCGGGCCGCGTCGTAGGGCGCTAGGTACTCGTCCCGGCCGGTGAGGACGTAGCCGCGCTGACCGCGTTCCGCGTCGCGCAGGGCGATGGCGAGGTCCTTGGTGGTGCTCAGAACGCGGTAGCTGTGCTGCGACCACTCCCGGGCCGCGCGCGAGGCGTTGAGGCGCTCCCACGTCGCCGCGCCGACAAGGGCAACGATGGCCATGAGGACGCCGAGCACGAGGAGGTTGGCGCGCCTGACGAGATATTGGGTCATGGTGTCCGTGACTGCGCCGGCCGCTCGCGCCCGCCCTTCGGACGCAAGCCCTGCGACCTTGGCCGGAAGCGAGGAACCCAGGCATCGCCTGCCCGCGGGTTCATGGCCACCGCCTATGTCGCGATTGCGGGAATTTGCGGGCGGGCCGACGGAGGGTGGCGCCGCAAAGTGGCGGCTGCCATGGAGACCTCCAGCACCCTGATGGCGGGCGGCGGCCCCGGCGCCGTCGGCGCGCGGCCTTTTCGGCCGAGTGGGTCTCGATCATGCCGAGCGCGTGCACGCGGTTCTGCTTGTCGTCCGCAGCCATGTCCGCGTCTGGGCCTGACCGATGAGGTGCCGATGGCTGGAACGGGCGCCAAACGGAACGTCCGGTTTTGCGCTCTTTGCCGATCCGGCATGGCGTAATCTGGCAGTGAGCGGCAAGGCCGCTTCGGAGACGGTTCGGCGCGAAACAGATTTATCCGGTCTCGGCTCAACCTTCCGAGACCATACGATGCCATCGACTTCGGAGGCTGGCTACCGCGAAGATCCTACGTTGCTTGGCGCCTTGCTTAGACTCAATCCACAGGGTATCTCGTCCTGACGATGCACGCTTTCTACTACGAATAAACTTGCTAGCAAGTTCTCAAAGATCGAATACGTTATCCATCAAGTTCGATCGGATGGCGTATTGTATTTTAAACAATATTGGCAGGTTTGCAATAGACATGAGTTACATTCGCTACGCGCTCAAATTAAGCCGATAGCGATAGGCGTCTCCGCGGAACAGGCCCTCAACGTACTCGATCATAACGGAGTCCTGATTGTAGCTGTGGCGCTTGATCAGCAGGCACGGGAGCGGCCGGTCGAAGGCGAAGATCTTGCACTCGTCCGCCGTCGGCATCGTCGCTTCCACCGTCTGCTCGCACCGCACGAGGCGGCCGCTCGGGTGACTGCTGAGGAAGGCGTAGACGGAGCCCGAGAGATCGCCGGTCTCGAGCGCGGGCACTGCGCGGATATTGTACCAGGCGACCTCGCGCGACATCGGCACGCCGTCGCCGGAGCGAACGCGCGTCAGGCGCAGGAACGGGGCCGTCGAGGGCAGGCCGAAGATCGACGCGATCGAGCGGTCCTCGGTGACTGCCCGATCGAGAATGCGGGATGACGGGATCTTGCCCAACTCCCGCATCTCCTCCGTGAAGCCCTTGAGCCGGTCCATGCCCGGGCGCACGGGCTCAGGCGGACCGCGCACGAGGAAGCCGGAGCGTCCGCGTGGCACAAGAAATTCGTTGTCGCTGAGTTCGGCATAGGCGCGCTGAACCGTGACGCGGCTGACCCCGAGGCTCTCGGCGAGTTGTCGCTCTGCCGGCAGGATGACGCCTGGCGGCAGCGAACCCGACAGGATGAGTTCACGGAGCTGGCCTTCGATCTGCCGGTACAGCGGCATCGCCGTGTCGCCACGCAGGCGCAGGAGAGAGAGCACCGAGGGACGCTCGTCTCCCGCGAAGTTCGGCTCATCATCACCGTTTAGGGTCCGATTTTTGGGGCGCACGTCCGATCGACCTCCGGTACAGATGCTTATATCGGACAGGCTCGGGGCGCTCCATGCGTGTCTTCGTCATTGGTAGCTTCGTGATGGCCTGCTCGGTCAAGGTCACGCGGCTGCCGCAGGCGGGCGAGTCCCTCACTGGCTTGGCTTTCCTCGCCGAACCGGGCGGCAAGGGCTTCAACCTCGCGCTTGCCACGCATCAGCTCGGCATCACGGTGGACGGACTCTTTGCCGTCGGCACGGACGTGTTGTCCCCGATGGTCCGCTCGACCTTCGCGCAAGTCGGATTCTCCGAGACTATGCTGGTACCGCATGCTGGCTCGACGGGCGCCGGCGTCGCCTTCGTCGATGCATCCGGCGAGAACTGCTTGGCGGTCTGTCTCGGCGCCAACCTGGCCCTTGATGCTGAGGACGTCCGAGCCGTCGCCGCCCGTGTCGGGCAGGCGGCCCTCGTGGCGGCGACCTTCGAATCGCCGGACGCCCCCATCCGCGAGGCCTTTGCCTTGGCTCGGACGCTGGGCCATCTCACCCTGCTGAACCCGTCTCCCGTGCGCCCCATCGACCCGGCGATCCTTGCCGATACCGCGATCCTCGTCGTCAATGCGGTTGAGGCCGCCGACCTCGGCCTGGGAGCGTCTGACGCCATCGCCGCCGCCCAAGCCGCGACGCCGGCCATTGCCGCGCTGCTCGACGGCGGGCTCGAACTGCTCGTGGTGACCCTCGGGGAGCGCGGCGCGATGGCGTTCCGCCCTGGATTGCCGCCTCTACACCAGCCGGCCTTCGCGGTGGCGGCAGTCGATACGGTCGGCGCCGGGGACGCCTTCACGGCCGGACTGATGGCGGGCCTGCTCTCGGACGAGCCCCTCGACGCGACCCTGCGAAGGGCTGCAGCCTGCGGCGCGCTCACCACTTGCCGGTTCGGGGCCTTCGAGGCCTTTCCGACCGCGCAGGCGTTGGCCACCTTCTTGGACGGCGCCGCGGTTTGATCTATGCCGCGCCTAAGCACTTCGTCGTCTGTCCACTGAACAGCGCGAGCGAGGCGACGATGCTCAGCAACTCCGCTTGCCGCTTGGTCCCAGTCTTGTTGAAGATCGAGTTGAGTTGGGTGCGGACCGTGCTTGCTTGGACGCCGACGCTCTCGGCGTAGCTCTGCAGGCGCAAGCCCCCGGCCAGCGCCTGGAGCAGCCGGGCCTCCGCCGGGGTGAGGTCGAACAGCATGTTCAGGAGGCCGTCGGCCGGAACGGCCCGCGCGCCGACGTGCACGAGGATGAGCAGCACCGCTGAGGTACCGAAGGCGTCGCCGGGATGCGGCTCCAGGCGCATGATGTGAGCGATCTGAGGACGGTGGTCGGAATAGCTGCGCACCGGCATGGTTTGCACTGCGTGCCGGCCGCCAACGACGTTGCCGATCGCGTCCTGCAGCAGCTTGCTGTTGATCAAACTCTTGAAGAGCAGGCTGCCGTGCTGGCCCGGGGGTAGAACTTCCTCCCGCTGCTGCAGATGAGCATTCATGGTGAGCACCCGCCCCGAAGCCGACAGGACAGCGGCGGGGAGTCCGATCTGGTCGAGCGTCATGCCGGTGAGACGGGAGCGCTCACAATTGAACCGGGCGCTGAGCTGGCAGGCGCGCACGAGATGCGGTCGCAACGCATCGAGTCTGGGCAGGATGGAGGCTTCATGGGCGCCCGTTTGGGCCCGACGTTCGGCGGTAATGATTGCCACGTCGCCTGTCGGCAGGGGAAACGTTGTTCCCACCTGCCAGAACGGCTTCTCGACATCACAGGGCCAGCCCGCACAGGAGCCCGGTGCGAGGTCGACGTCGCGCATGAAGCCCGCATGAGCTTCGGCGCGCCATTGCGCCGTACGCCCGCTGCTGCGCCAGGAGTTCGCAGCCGTCAGGTGACTTACGCGCGGCTTCAAAGCCGGAGAGGCAATCCAGCGGGGCATTCCGACGGGGGGCAGCACCATGAGCACGGCGCCATCCGAGTTCGCCATATCGCCAAGCGATTGGAGGACTTCCGGCCAGAGCTCCGGCGTGCCCGCAGCCTCGTAGATCCGGTCGATAAGCGCTTCCTGCATCGACATGCACCACGATGATCTTGCTGGTCTTGGTAAGACCAATATCAGTCCAAAAGCGGCATTGGCATCCTACAAACGGATGATGGCCCTGGCTAGGGACGGCGCGCCGAGCACCTTTCCGGTCAGTCCGCTCTCCGTTCGCGGCACCGGACGCGGCGGCGACAGAGCCTCCGGAAACCAGGGGCGGCCCTGCAAGCGCCTGAAGATACGATGCTTCCTCGCTCGGCTGTGACGTCGGCCGCGCGCCTGGAACAGCGCAGACGGCGCCATCCGCCAGACGGAGGATGCTCAGACTTCAGCCATCCCTAGATTGTCCGCGCACGGAAGGATCAGCCATGAAAACAATTGTCGCCACTTTCCTCGTCGTCTGGTCCTGCACCGGGGCCTGGGCCGACGAGTTGAACGATCTGCCGGACGTGGCCTGCGCCCAAGCTTCCTCGGCCCTGGAGCGTGATCAAATCGGGTGCCCGGACGCCAACAGCGCTGCAGCGCTGCCTCGCGCGGCCGTTTCGCCCCTCGACCGCGTGGAAGACGACTAGGCGCATTCCCGGCATCATGGGCGTCTTCGTCACAGCTCTGCTCGCCAGCGCGAGTCTTGGCATGTCTATCGCGGCGCCGATCGGGCCGGCGAGCTTGCTATGCATTCAGCGAACGCTGTCGGCGGGCCTACCCACCGGCCTTGCTACCGGGCTCGGCGTCGCGACCGTGCATCTGACGTACGGGACCGTGATCATGTGCTGGGGCGCGGACCTCGCTCCGGCGTGGTCGAACGGGGCCCTGCTCTCCCTGGTCTCGGGTGCAGTGCTACTTGCCCTGGCGGTCCGGGTACTTCGCAGCGTCTCGGTGTTGCAGGTGAGCAGCGAGCGCCTCGACACCCTGGCGGCGAGCTACGGCAGTGCGGTTGCGCTGGCCGTGGCGAATCCGATCACCCCCGTGCTGTTCCTCGTCGCTACGCCGGCACTCCTCGCGCGGGGGACCACGCCACTCCCGGTGCTGGCGGCCGGTGTATTCCTCGGCTCGTTCGGCTGGTGGGTCGTGCTTAACACCGCCGTGTCCCTGTTCCGGCGCTGTGTCACCAGTCAGGTTCTGAACCAGATGAACAAGGCCGCCGGCCTCCTCCTCGCCCTCATGGCGTTAAGCCTGCTGGCTCGCGGTCTGGACGGTAGCCCGGCGGGCGGTTTGGGCAACCCGAGCCGGAGCGGGGCAATCGGCGCGGCTGGCCAACCGCCGAGTCACTTCTAAGCCGCCGCACAGCACAGGCTGCGATCCAGACATTGTCGTCACCGGCCATAATCGGTGGCAGGACTTCACAAAGGTAGACAGAGCGTTTCGCATCCGACTCACACGGACGTCGGTCACCGACGCGAGCCGGAACGACCCGAAAGCCGCCTGTCCGCTTCTGGGGGTTCTGGACCGCGAAGCGGGCGCGAGTCGACTGACACGTTCGACGGCCGCCTGCGCCCCGTTCAGCGCGTTGGCTCCAAGCCGAGCCGAGTCCGTGTCTGATTGACGCTTCCCAAGACGAGGGCTTGTCCGTCGCGCCACACAACGCGGCACATCTCAATCGCACCGCTCTCAACAGGATCCACTGAGATCACCAAGTCCGGATCGATGCCGACCATCCCCCAATCGTCGGCCAGAGCGAGGTCGACAGGGTGCACAACCAGCAAAGCATCGGCCGATTGCAGGTTTCGTGCAGACAGCGGCTGATCGGTTCCGATCCCGGCGATGGACCGGATCACCGTTGCGCACAGGATCAGGGCCCCGACCAAGACCGCGCGGTACGATACCATCATGGTCAGGCGGAGCGCGCGAAGGCGATCGGCTCCTTCGGCAGACCCACCAGCTCATCCTCGCGCAAGCCAAGGTTCGCGGCGATGACCTGCCGAGGGGCCAGCGCCAGCCACTGCGAGAGCGAACACTCCTGGTGCGCAGGACTGTCGTGCACGCCCACGAAGGTGCAGGGTTCGGTCCCGATATTCTCGATCATGTGCGCAGCGGCCTTCGGGAAGTAGGCACAATCGCCCGGCATCAACTCCGCCGTGGCGAGCCGCTTCTCAGGCTCGAACACCGTTACACGCGTGCGGCCTTCGAGCAGGAAATGCCACTCGTTCGCCCCGGGGTGCCAGTGCGGCGCGTGGAGGGCGCCCGGAAGCAGCGTCTCGCTGAAGCCCGTCATGGTGGTCGACATCGGGAACGTTTGGGCGGGCGCAACGCGCAGCGTCCCGGCCGCACACGCGATGACGGGCTGGGCCTGGGCGAGGGCGAACCGATGGGAGGCCGCGGCGTTCAATCGGCGCTCGTCGCGCGCGACGGCGCCGTCCAACGGGATGACCGGACCTTGCGCGATGTAGACCTCGCCCTCCGGCAGGTTGCGGCTGACCGCATTCGAGAGGTTGAACGCGGCCTGCAGGGTTCCGGGGTCGAGGCGGCTAAGCCAGTCGCTCAGGCCGAAGGTGCCGTGATCCCCGTAGAGGCCGTCATCGAAGGCGAGGATCGCGTGGCAGGGCGCCCCGCCCAACGTCTGGATCGCATGGGCATGACCCGCCGGAAACGACCACGTGTCACCGGGACCAAAGTTCACGACCTCAAGGTCGCCGTCGGGATCGACGATCGTCACTTGGCACTGGCCGGCGACGACGTAGGCCCACTCCGCTGAGGAGTGCCAGTGCATCTCGCGCACACCGCCCGGGTTGAGGAACAGGTGTGCGCCCGCGAGGCCGGTCGCGATAGGCAGCTGGCGGGCGGTGAGGTCGCGGGCCCAACCGCCCGACGTTGCCTTGATCGTCCCGCCATCGAGATGCCCGGTGAAAGCCTGGGCTGCACCGGTCTTGCGCGGGATCGTCCGGACAAAGCTCGCGGAGGACGAGGCCTCCTTGCCGGCCGCCCGACCATCGCCATCGGCCCCGCGTGCCCGGCCGGACGCGACCGCACCGATACCGAAGGCAAGGCCACCGAGAAAATAGCGCCGCTCTGGCTCCACGTGCCCTCCTCCGCCCCCGTGCGGCTTTCCGCCGATCAGAGGTGTTGTGCGCCCGCGCAATCCGAGAACGCGGAAGCGCTGCCGTTACGGTGAGGCATCGTTGCGGCTTAGGCTGCGTGTGTCCTCCACCGAATGGATGATAGACTGACTTCGAAACGAGAAAGATTGATGATTTTCGGCAACGGCTGTCTTTCTCCTGCAATCATTGACGAATGCTGTTCCGAATCGAAACGCCTTGGTCGCAACTTCCGACCCGATGGCGGCGAAGCACGGTACGCCGGAAGAGGCCTCAGGGTGAGCACGGCTCCGCGAAGCCGCCATCACGCCGCAGGCAACGCGCGCATCAAAGCTCCATATGAGGTGGACCATGTGCATTTTTGATCTGCGGGGCGGCGATGGTTGGCAATGAGAGAGCGATCCTGGCGGGCGGGTGCTTCTGGGGGATGCAGGAGCTGATCCGACGCGAGAGCGGCGTGGTTTCGACGCGGGTCGGCTATACCGGCGGTGACATACCGAACGCGACTTACCGCAACCACGGCACCCATGCCGAAGCGATCGAGATCACGTTCGACCCGGCTCAGACGAGCTTCCGGCGCGTACTGGAGTTCTTTTTCCAGATTCACGACCCGACGACTCCGAACCGCCAGGGCAACGACCGCGGCCTGAGCTACCGCTCCGCCATCTACTACACGGATGATGCGCAGCGCCGCGTGGCCGAGGAGACGATCGCCGACGTCGAGGCGTCGGGCCTGTGGCCCGGTAAGGTCGTGACCGAGGTGGCGCCGGCGGGCCCCTTCTGGGAGGCAGAGCCAGAGCACCAGGATTACCTGCAGCGCCGGCCCGACGGGTATACCTGCCACTTCCTCAGGCCCGGCTGGAAGCTGCCTACCCGATCCTCGGCCTCGCAGGACGCTTGAGCGGGCACAACTCCCGTCATCGCGCGGCATCGATGGTCCCGCGGAGCCGGGCGGAAGTACCCTCACTCGATCTACCGTGCAGCCTCCTGCCGTGCCACCTCGATCATGCGATCGCCATCCTCGCGTAGGAGCAGGCGATCCTTGACGAGCGAGTCCACAGATCTGGCCACTGCAGCAAGGTAGGTATCTTGGTCCCGGTAGCGTTCCTCCAGCGAGGACCGCGGATCCCCGCTGGCCTCTCGCTCGGCCCGTGTTCGGGCAAACGGAAGCTGGCTACCCTCCCGGTCGCACAGGGCGCCAGCGGGAAAGGGATCAGCGTAGAGGTTCCAACCCGTGAAGGTCGCGCGTGGTGCAGCAACGGCCGGCAGACGTATGCCTGCCACGTCGTTGCCGTCTGCATCGACGCGCGGCACGAGGGGCCGGTATTGTAGCCCGCTCTCCGGCTTGGGATCGACGTAGGTGCTGAAGCGGGCGATCGTGTTCGGCGCGGTCGGGACCGGCACACCGACGATGAAGGGGAAGCCAATCTCGGCCGCCTCAACCAACGTGCCATCCGACAGCCGCGGAATGCGGCTGTCAGGCGGTACCGTGCCGTCCGTCACCCACGCCTCAAGCGCGACGAGCAGGGCTCGGAGCGCCGGTGCTGGATTGAGGGTGCTACGCGCGTTCGCGCAGGGGCCCTTATTCGAGGTTAATCCAGCACGCCCATAGTGGAAGGCGCTTGAAACCAGGTAAGCACGCGTCGTCTCGGGCAGGACGATGTCGGTGCGGCCGAGCGGATCCGTCGTCAGCAGCGAGGCCCCCTTCTGCCAGTACTCGGTGCCCGTGTTCACTTCGATCAGCAACGGGTCGAAACCGTCGTTGCGCAGAAGCGTGCCGGTCCGTCCCGTCACCGGGTCATGTTGGGGCGTCGTGGAGAACGGGAACGCATTCTCCGGGTAGAGATGATCCTCGTGCTGCGTGTTCGTTCGGGACGGTTGGCCGAAGCGCACGTTGAGGAAGATCCCGCCGATCCCAGCGATGTGGGACAGCACGCCATCGAAGACCCGGTGCCCTGCCTCGTCGCGATTGTAGCCCTGACTGATGAAGTCACGCAGGTAGCGCCCGCTTTGTGAGATGCCGAGCGCGACCGCGTGCCGGATCATCCCGCGAGCCGGATTGTCACCGCCGGCGGCATCGCCGCGCAGGTAGGCGACGACGTCGCGCGTTGCGGCAAAGCCGACGCCGAGCACCTTCGGTTCAGTCGCCTGGTAGGTGAATTCATAGATCGAGCCCGGCAGCGGTGTGGTGCCCTTGGGCAGGAGTTCGAGTTGCCGCGACGTCGCGTAGTGCCACGCCTCCGCCGGAACGGGCCGGGGCGGGTCTGCCTCCCGGCGGCGTACGGTCAGCTGCGTTCCGGCCTTCTCCCCGGTGGCCGCCTTGAAGGTGAGATAGAAGGGCGCCTCTGGCGGCCCGCGCGTCGCGCTGACGAGTTCGTCGCGCACGGTCTCCACGATCGGCTTGCCGTTGCGGGAGGCCACCGGCACGTCAATCGCCATGCCGCCCTGCTGACGCAGCGCGTCCGCCTCCCAACCCGACCAAACGAGGGTGTCCCCGCGACGCAGGACTAGTCCGGTGCCGGCATCCACGGCGCTGCGTGGATCGTTGACGGCCTGGGCCGCTTGGGCTGGCGCATCCAGCACCCAGTTAAAAAGGAACTTGCGTCCGCGATTCAGAACCTCGAACAGCAGCGTGCCGCTGCCGCGCGCAGGATCTTTCGGGCGCAAGATAAACAAATCGGTTTTGTACTCGACCATGCCGCGCGCATTGCGCGGCGCGAGCGCGATGTCGACGATGCCGGCGTTGGCTGGGTCCGCCGGATCGAGCTCGCCGTGGGCGGCTCCGATGACCCGCTCGTAAGCGCCAGCAGATCCAAATTCCGCGCCTTCGGCGAACGGTTCGACGGTGTTGATCTCGATGCTGGTGATGCGGGCATGGGCCGGTGTGACGCCGAGCGCGCACCCGAGCGCGCAGGCCAATAGCCGACGGGTCTGCATGCTCTTCCCCCCTGCTTGGCTCGTCTGGACGGCCGATGGTGTCAGCAAACACAGGTCGCGCGGCGCGTCGACCAGGGTGGCTGCGCAGACGTTGCGTTTTCGTGCGGCCTGTCAGCTAGTGGTTGAGCTCTGACGGTTGAGTCCGTGTGGGGTATCTGTTGCAGGCCCATCCTGCGAGTCTGGCCGTATGCGCAGGGGCATAGCTTTCTCGCTCTCCACCTCGGATCGCCTTCGGCTCGAATCACTCGTGGCGGATCGTAACACGTCGCAGAAGCACGTCGGGCGCGCTCGTATCGTTCTTCTGACCCCCGATGGGCCGGTGACGCCTGCGATCCGACGTAGCGCGGGGCTGTCCAAGTCG
>NZ_JAKSYH010000011.1 GCF_022829295.1 Methylobacterium sp. J-088 | reverse complement strand
GCCGTAGGCGAAGCCGCCGGTGCCGTACACGAGGGTGCGGTCGAAGGCGTAGCCGAGGCGGCCGCGCACGGTGCCGAAGTAGTCGAGGCTCGACAGGCCGCGCGGGTCGGTGACGTAGTAGCCCGGGGCCACGGCGCCGTTGATAAAAGCGTTGTTCCGGTTTCGGCCGAAGTCGAGGTACTGGGCATCGGCCTCGATGCCGACGACGACGCCGGAGCCCGGGGTGAACTGGTAGTTGTAGCCGACCTGGGCGCCGCCGGAGAAGCCGTCCTGGCTACGATCGCGGAAGGTCGCGGTCGTGCCACGAGCGGCGTAGGGGGCGGGGACGCCGAACACCGAGCTGTTCGAGCGGCTGGAGGCGTCAAATGCGTAGCCGGCGTTAATACCGAAGTAGGCGCCGGTCCAGGTGAATACCGGCACGGGGGTGAAGATCGGCGGCGGGGCGGCGCGGCGCGGCAGGTCGGCGGCCGAGGCGGCGGCCGTCAGGGCGGTGAAGGCAGCGAGCGAGGCCAGAAGCGTCTTCATGACTGTGCGATTACCCGTCAGATTTCTTGATCTGAGGGCACCGTACCGGACAAGCTACAGCAAAGATGTATCTCTCCAGCCACACTTGCGGCAGGAATAAGGCGCCAGAGGAGGCGCGTTGGTTTAGTCCCCATTAGAGTTTTGTCATGGTTGGCAGCATAGGGGCGAGGTCATGCCGATCCGGCCCGAGCACCGCTTCTTCTACCCGATTGACTGGGCGCAGCTCTCGGCCGCGATCCGGTTCGGCCGGGCGAAGGGCTGCTGCGAGGGCTGCGGACGGCAGCACGGGCGGATGGTCTATCACCTGGGAGATGGCCGCTGGTGGGACGCAGATGCCTGCCGCTGGCGCGACGGCTGGGGCAGGCGGATCCGGATCGCAACGGGGGCCGACATACTCGGCCTCGCCCGTCGGACCCGGGTCGTGCTGGCCGCAGCCCATCGAGACCACGACACCTCGAACAACGCAGACGCCAACCTCGCGGCGTTCTGCCAGCGCTGCCACATGATCCACGATCGGCCGGAGCATCAGAGGAGACGCTGGCGCACCTTGTTCCGGCGAAAGGCCCTCGGTGACCTGTTCGGCGGTCCCTATCTGTGATGGTCTCCCTGGCCGTGGGTCGGCGCCCTGCGGTATCCAGTTCCCCTGACGCACCGACCATCACGCGGCTGCGCGGCCGATATTTCGCGGGCCTGATAGAGAGATCCGCTCAATATGTGGGCACGATACGCGCCTATCGCTGGTTGTGGTCATCGCACAACTCGCGTCTCGGCAGCGTTCCTCACGAATGACAATCCTCGACTTGATCCGGGCCCTTGCCGAAGACGCGCCTATTGGCATCGTTGTCACCGACACAATGATCGATGCTCCAGGGCCAACCATCCACTACGCCAACCCCGCCTTCGCGCGACTGGTTGGGCGCAGCCTTGAAACGGTCATCGGGCAGAGTCCGCGCTTCATGCAGGGCAAAGAGACACGCGAAGAAATCCTCGACACCTTCAAGCGCGCTTTGGCATCCGGCAACCGGTTCCATGGCTACTTAACCAACTACCGCGGAGACGGCACGAAGTACCGTGTCGAGATCGACTGCCGGCCGCTGTACAGCGTGAGTGGTGAGATCGAGGGCTTCATCTCGTTTGAGCGCGAGGTGATCCGGCGTGTCGGTCGGCCCGCTTCCGGCGTAGCGGGACGCTATGAGCCAATCAGTGCGAGCGGTGATGCCCTAACTAGCGCCCTACGAACGCTCTCCGTCTTCGAAGAGATGATTGTGGAACGTCGGTGAGCTGTCTGCATACCCCGGTGACCCGTCTCGCCCTCACGCCGCGCTCTGGGCAGACGGATCGAACGCTACCGCGACAGGACGGAACGCGCGAACGAGATCGCCGTCCAGTTGGCCCACCATGCTCTCCAAGATGCTGTAGGCTCGTTCACCGGTCATCGAGGGCCTGTACGGACGGCGTTCGATCAGTGCGCCGTAGATGTCGCAGATGGTGACGAGCCGCACGAGATCGGGGATCTGCTCACCCTTCAATCCGTCGGGGTAACCGGAACCGTCAAGCATCTCATGGTGAGAGCGTACGACCGCTAAAACCTCATCCTCGAAGCCTTGGTCTACGAGCATGGCGTAGCCCTGCGCCGGATGCGTGCGCATCACTGCCATCTCTGCCTCAGCGAGTTTGCCCGGCTTGTTCAGGATAGCCGTTCGAACATGGATCTTGCCGACATCGTGCAATAGAGCTGCCTTCGTTAGGCGGTGGCGGTCAGTGGCGCATAGGCCAAGCATGCCCGAGAACGCGGCGGCGAGGGCTGCCACGAGCAGGCAATGCTGGTGTGTCGCGTCGTCGAAGAGTTGGACGGCCCGGATCCAGTCGCAGATGCCGCTCTCGCTGACAGCTCGTGCGACCAGCTCGGTGCCAGTGTCGGCGACAGCGGGCGTGATCGGCCTACCGGCGAAAAGAAATTGTTCGAAGAACCGCCTAGCCTCGACGGCCTGCTCTCGTGCAGCAATCGGGATCACATGTATCTGTGGCTGCATACGATCCAAGGCGCCGAGCAGATCCTGCGGGCGCGTCGTTGCAGTCGCCCCCAAAACTCGGGCTTGTGCTTCGACACGAGCGGCATTGCCATGCACGAGGAAGAGAAATGGTACCCCGTCGTCTCGGGCTTGCCCCAAGATCCGGCGCAGACGGACGATCGCGTCGGACGTGAGCACCTCGATATCGCTGACAATCAGTTCGGGGCGCATGGCCGGCAGCTTGTCGCTGTAAAGGTCATGGATATGGCTGGCCGTAGCAGCGTCGAAGTCACGGGCGAGACGCTCGGCCCGACGTAGATCGTCCGTGATCAGCAGAAGCTCGCCCATGGCACTACCTAGTTTGAGCGCGTCGGGGACCGGACGATCCGTGCCAATGCTCGGATCGTCCCGGGTCGCAGCTGTGGCCCCCTGTCGGTTCAGGCTGCCCGGACGGTCGCGAGGAAGCGCCCGACCTCGGCTGAGAGGTGCTCGGACTGGCGCGACAGCTCCGAGGCCGCTCCGAGCACTTGGCTCGCAGCCGCGCCGGTCTCCTCGGCCGCACCCGCTACCCCAGCGATGTTGCTCGTGACCTCGCCGGTGCCCATCGCAGCCTGACTGACGTTGCGGACGATCTCCTGCGTGGCCGCACCCTGCTCCTCGACCGCCGCCGCGATTGAGGTCGCCACGCCGCTGATCTCCCGGATCCGCTCGGTGATCCCGGCGATCGAAGCGACCGCCTGACCGGTTGAGGTCTGGATCTGGTTGATCTGGCTCGCGATCTCCCCCGTGGCCTTTGCGGTCTGCTCGGCCAGCGCCTTCACCTCCGAGGCGACTACCGCGAAGCCTTTCCCCGCTGCCCCCGCGCGCGCTGCCTCAATGGTGGCGTTCAGAGCCAGCAGGTTTGTCTGCCCTGCGATCGTCGAGATCAGCCCGACCACATCGCCGATCCGAGACACAGCCGCACTCAGCTCCTGCACCAGGGCACTGGTCTGGTCGGCCTCAGTGACGGCAAGATGTGCGAGGCTGGCTGAACCATCCACCTGCCGCCCAATCTCCTGCACGGACGAGCCCAGCTCCTCGGCGGCGGCGGCGACGGTGTTGACGTTCGAGGCCGCCTCTTCTGCGGCAGCCGCCACGGCTCCGGACTGCACGGAGGTCTCGCCCGCCATTGCCGACATCGATCCGGCAGTAGCCTGCAGCTCGGTGGCGGCAGCCGAGACCAGACCGATGATCCCGCCGACCGCCTGCTCGAACCCGTCGGCCATCTGGCGCATGCCGGCTTTGCGCTGCTCCTCGGCGGCTAGGCGCGCCTGAGCGGTCTCTGCCTCAAGCGCCCGGGTCTGGATCAGGTTGTCCTTGAACACCTGCACGGCGGCCGCCATCGCGCCGATCTCATCCTGACGCTTGCGGTACGGCACCTCCGCTTCCGCGTTGCCGCCAGCAAGTGCAGCCATAGCCTGCATCATGGTTTTGATCGGACGGGATACGCGCAGCAGACCGAAAGCAGTGGCAGCGCAAGCGGCGGCGAGCGCAAGTGCCACGGCAACGTAAGCGGCCAGCGTGGCAGCATTCGCCTCGGCCATGGCGGAGTTAGCGTCCCGACGTGCGTTCTCCTGGTTTAGGACGACGATACGGGTAAGGTCGGCACGAGCTTCATCGTAGAGTTTCACCGTGGCTGACCCGCTGATCGCAGCGAGCGCAGCAGCCTGCTGTCCGGCCTTCATGAGCCGACGCATCTCGGCATCAGCCCGCTCGAACCGGCTCCAGACAGAGGCAAAGGCCTCGTAGACGGCCCGCTCCTCCGGCGAAAATATCAGCAGCTCATAAGCCTTCCGTGCCTCAGTGAGGTTGGCATGGGTCGAGGCGAGCTGCGCATCATTTTCGGCGAGATGGTCGGAGCTGTCGGACAGGGCGAGCAGGCGCAACTGCTTGATCCGAACCTCGGAAGCCGCTCCCCTCATTCGGCTTACGGCGGCAACCGAAGGCAGCCAAGTCGATGCCACTTGGGTGACAGAGTGGTGGATGCCTGCGAGCTTGACGATCGAGAGCGCACCTTGCCCCGCAGCGATAAGCGCGAGTAGCCCGAAGGCAGCCGCAAGCGCGGTCTTGAGAGAGAGGTGCAGGCGCATCGTAGAACTTCTCTCAGGAATGTAAGCAGTCCTCGCCCTTCCATCAGCAGCAAGGCTAGAAATCAAAATTGAGCGATTTCGTTAATTAGCGCTTAATTTACGTCAAAATCACTCCAATTTGCCATTATCGGCAGCTCAATAACCTTTAAATTACATCAAATGACTGTTTTTTTTGACTGTCTTGCCCGGACACAACCCTTAATTGCGGGTTCAATCGCGGATGGTGTCCAATACCTCGTCGGCGACAATTCCGTCATTTGATAACTCCCGGCCACTTGTTCAGGATGGAAAGTGCGATCTGCCGGATCGCTGGACCTTCCCGTATTTACGGGTGTCCAGTCCTTCGATCGACTGCCTCGCCGCAAAAGCAGGGGACGATATGGAGAACGACCATCGGCGTTCGTTCGGCATACCGTCCGGCCGTAGACCTTCACCGCATAGCTCTGTCCGCGCCACCACCCACGCGAATTCTCGTTCGGTCTGATCGGTCGAGGTCGCCTGCTGCCCCTCGGCAGCTTTCTTTCGGTTCTGCCGGCCTCATTTTCCCCAGATCTAGAACCTCAGTAGGCGTGCTGGTTACGGTTTTGACCCCTCCCCCTTGAGAGGCGGGGCCGTGATGACCCTCCCTTCGTGCAGGGGGTAACGACCCATGCCCTCCTTTCCGCGCAAGCCGGATCCAGGCCCGCCACTCCGGGCTGATGATCCGGAGCACGTTCGTGTCGTTGCGGAAGCCGGTGATCTGGCGCTCCTCGACGGTCAGGAGTCCGAGCTGTCGCGCCTCACGGATCGCGTTCTTGACGGTTGAGCGGCACACGCCCGCGACCGCGGCCATGTTCTCGATCGACAGGCGGCAGTCCTTCCGGCGCGCTGTCTCGGCCGCCACCAGGGCGAGGACCGCCTGCTCAGCCAGCGTGAACCGGGCCGCGAGCCCCGGTGGAAGCCGTCCCGAGGCGGCCCAACGGCGGCGGCGCTCCATCGAGGCATCCGTGCGCGGGCGTGAGCCGACGGCCCTCCTGGCCGATCCTACACGATCTGCCGGGGCGCTCGCCGGCTGAGCGCCGTCGGATTTCAATTTCCCGCCTATAAAAAAAGGCCGTCGCGCCTCGATCAGCCCGGACAGCGTCTCGGCCTCGGCCTCCGTGACCTTCCCCTCCCCGTAGGCGCGCCACAGCAACGCCGTGACGGCCGGCAGCGCCGCGCACGGAGCCGCCTCCACCTGTCGGCGGATCTCATCGGCATAGGTCATCGAACCCGGTCCCTCACGGGCCGCGGCTAGGGTCCAGGCAAAGCCTTCCCGTTGACGGAAACAGGTTCCGTCTTGACACCCCGGGGGGTCTCATGGCTTGTGGGGAGCAACGACGCGGCCCCACCAGGCCTCAGGATTTTCAGCAGCCTCTTCCTTGCCGGGAAGGGGCTGTTGGCTTTTCAGGGTCTATCCCGCGGCGATGGTCTCCTGAATTGCCGGCTCTCGACTCGCCAAGGCGGGCCAGGCCGGCACAGCCCATGTCGGCCGCGCGGCCCGGTTAAGTCAACGCTGACAGCGCGTGGCCGACATCAATCCGGTCAACGCTACGGTTCGTGGGCCTGCGGACGGTGATGGAGCCGGGTCGCAGCACCAACGCGAGCCAGCCTGCTAATGCGCT
>NZ_JAKSYH010000010.1 GCF_022829295.1 Methylobacterium sp. J-088 | reverse complement strand
TCCGCGCCGGCCTGAACTACAAGTTCGGCTCGTACTAAGATCCGGTGGCGCTGCTCCCGGCCATCGTGCCGGGAGAACACGGCGGCGGGCGAGGGGCAGTTGGTCCTCCCCACCGCTCGCCGCCGTCGAAGAGCAGCTGATCGGTTGCCCTTCTCATGTCCAGCCCGATCACACGGGCCGCGCAGTCAGCGACACCCTGGGAGCCTCCGCTCCCGGGGTGTTTTTTGTCGCGATCCTTCTGACCAAACGCTCGCTACGACGCGATCGGCGCGTTTTGGCCCTTCGGTTGCGACGCGTGCGGGATTTGTAACCACAACCCTGACGAGTGACCGAACAACAGAGACTGCGGTGACGTTCAAACATGGACTGATCAATCCGATCTGTCCGGAGGAACGTCCATGTCGATCAAGACAGTCTCGCTGGCTACAGCGATCACGCTCTCGCTGTCCGTCAGTGCGATCGCTCAGACCGCGGCCGGTGGCGGCAGCGCCGAGGGCAACATGAACAACCCGGGCTCCGTGAAGAGCAACTCCGAAAAGCGCATGGAGGGCGGGAGTGGCTCGATGGGCACGGGCACGATGGGCACGGGGCCTGGCACCAGCGGGGGTCCGCCCGTCAGCACGCCCGGCGCACCGGCCGGGAGCGGTACGGGCAACGGTGCCACCGGCAGCGGTGCGGCCCCGAGCGGCAAGTAACCCGACGCGGCCCCGCAGCATGCCGGCTGCGGGGCCGCGGCTTCGCTCCAGTGCCCCAGCGGCAACGACCTCGGTCGCCGCGATGACAATCTCTAGGTCTGCGACCTTAAGCCAGACCGTCTTTGGCCGCCTTGTCCGGGTCGTCGGGCTTGCTCTCGGCGTCCTTCACCACATCCGTGCTCTCAGGCGCGCGGTCCGTCGTGGGGTCCGGAACATTGACGTTCGCGATCCGCACGGTCGGCGGCATCACGCTCTCGCCTTTGGGCTTGTCAGTCTCAGCCATCGCATGCCCTCGGATCAAGATTAGACCAGTACCCTGGAATCTGACGTACGTCTCACGGCGACGGCGCTACCCGATGCCGCTCATGACGCCACAACGCGACCGCGACACGACGGGCCTCGTAGGTTCTGCGAAGCGGCGTACCGAGGTCGCCCTGCGCTTCCGGTGCAAAGCCGTAGGTCAGCACGCCATCCGCCCCGTAGTTTCGGCGCATCTCATCACGCCAGAGCCTATCGGCAGACGCCAGAGCGGCTTCTGTGACGGCCAAGCGCGTGGGATTGGTGAGGGCCATGAGAAACTCCGGGTGCATGCCGCTCAACGCGGCGGTCGCGGCGGAGGTCCGCAACGTTGAGCGCATTCCTTCCGTGCCGCCTCTTATCTGCCGGTTGCGGTCGACCGCCCGATCCAGGAGCCCAACGCCCTGGGCCGATTTCCGGCTGGCCTCGATCCGCACGCGAGGCAACGCGCGCGCGCCGAACGACACTTTTTGGCGCGGCATGCAGCCGATAGCGGCGTCCTCGTTCAGACGATCCAACATGGACGCGATCCAATATCGACCGGATGACGCTTTCATTCGGAACATCTGACCTCTGCCAACACTGGATCTACACGTTATCGTTGTATAAACAGCGTGCTTCAGCCTTCCAGGAACGCAGATGCCACGCTACTTTTTCGACGTCCTGCACGACGGGGAGGACGTATCGCGCGATCACAGCGGGATCGACCTTCCCGATCTGGACGCAGCAAAAATTGAAGCCTTGGAAGTCTGGAAGCGCATTATCACAGCGCATGCGGCGGGAGCGGCAGACCCATTCCACTGGCATGTGGTTGTACTGGATCAGACCGGGAATGTTCTGGCCAAGGTCCCCTACCCATCGGACCTTGCGATCCAAGCATGACGCGGAGCGGATCATCCGCCTCCCGGACTTGCAGTGCCTTTAATTGAATTCCGACTTCCTCTGAAGGTTGAATAAACGGTCCGTTAATCATTACGTCTCACCGTACCGTCAGCGATCGGCTCCGGCCGCGCGCCGGAAGAGCAGCACCGGGGCCTGATACCCCTCGGCCTCGGTGCGGCCTCGCCGGCGCAGTCGCGATGATCGGACGCGATTGCGGCCAAGCTTGAGCCCGGCTAAACGCGCTGCCTTGGGTACGCGGGAGCAGGAATGAGCGATGTCGTGGCCGCTCTGCTCCTGGCGCTGGCGGCCGAGAATGCCGAGCTGCGCGAGCAACTCGCCTCGGCACAAGACATGCTCGTCGAAACCGCCATCGACGCCGGCAACATGCACGCCCTGGTCGAGGCGATGCGGATCGAGCGCGATGCGTGGCGCGAGGAGGCCGAGCGGCTGCGAGGCCGGCCGGCGCGGATGGCCTGAACGACGCCGGCCTCAGACCCCCGCATTCCGCAACGTGCTGTCAGTCCGACCAGAATCGAACGTGGCTTGGGCCTGTTGCAGGCTGATCGGCCGCCCGTCGGACTCCTGCCCTTGCCTCTGCTGTTGTATCGCCACGCCCTTGCGCGCGTCGGCGAGCTGCGAAGACGGGCTGCTCTATGGGGCCGCGGTGTCACCCGATCCGGGGGCGAGGACAAGCCGTTGACCGGAGAGGGGCCATATCAGGCGTTGGGGAGGACTGGCCCGGTTCGGCGGCATCCTGCCCCCACGATACCGCCGAAACCCGGGTTGGAGCTGCCAGGATGGAAGCCTGACGCCCCGGTCGATCGCACGGATCAGTAGCCGCCGTAGAACCGGCGCGGTCCGTCATAACCCCCGTAACCGCGGTCGTAGCCCCGGCCATACCCATAGCCCGGCCTGTCACCATAGGAGCCGCGCGGGCCGCCATAACCCCAGCCCCGATCGTTGGGACGGCAATGCCCCCAGGGGTTCGGATGGAAGCCCGGGCCGCAGCCACCGGCCACGCGCTCGATCAGAACGCCGCCGTCGGGCGGGCGGTATCCGAACGGCGCTGCGTTCGCGGTCGGAGCGGTAGCGACCCCTGCCGCTATGATCGCGGCCATTCCAAGCACCTTGAAGCGCACCATGACCCAGACCTCTTGAACCCTTGGGAGCGGACTTGCCGGACCGCATGACAGGGAGAGTGATCCGAACGGGCTGAACCGGTTCTGGTCCACGCGTTCATCAATCCGATGGCTTGGCTATTCGCACCCCGCTCGGACCGCGCATACGAAAACGGCGGGACTTACGCCCCGCCGCTCATCTGCTGGCCAATCTCAGCGGCCGCTGAGGCCACCCACCGTCCGGAGCCCTTACAGGCCCATCAGCACACCAGCCGAGCCGGCGATCGTCATGGCGATGCCGCCCGCGAAGGCGCCGATCATCGCGTAGGAGAAGCCCTTGAGGACCATGTTGCGCACTCCTGTCATCATGCGGCGGGCCTGCTGAGAGGCCCGGGGAAACGATCTGCAATGACGATGCCTGATCGTTCGGACGCGTGCGGTGCGGTGTGTCACGCTGCGCTGCGGAACCATTCTGCGGACGGTCAGCGATGACGCCTCTTGAGGCGATGATCGCCTCCAGGCTGCGGATTGCCTTGAACGGCGCGCGCGCGAAGCGCGACATGCGGGCCATCCCTATGCCGAGCGGGTCAGCGTGTGGGCAATGAGAGTGACGCAGGAACCTCAGGAAACGGATCCCGTCACCGGCAACCCCCGCTCATCCATACCCAGCACGGCGTAGATATGTCAGGGATCACAACTTCTGAGTGACGCGATTTTAAGGAGCTTTTGTAGGTTGCAAGCGTGATGCAGCCCTCAGTAGTCATTGCGCTGCCGCGGGAAAACCTAAGTGCTACATGGCCATCGTCGCTCCGGCTCAGACGCCGAACGGCACAGGGCCGAACCACGTCGTCACGGGATCCGGCCCACATCAGCCTCGTCCCCTCACATCAGATCATCGGCATCCCCACGTGGCTTTTGATGGCGGTCGGACGCGCGCCGCGGCCGAGGGAACGCCGCTCGGTCTCGAGCGCTCGGTCACGCCGCACATCTCGAGCGAAGCTTGAGGACGGGAATGACCGATCCAATCCGTGACAACGTCGAGCAGTGCCGGTTCGAGCTGCAGGTCGGCGATCAGATCGCGTTTGCGCGCTATCGTCGCGAACCAGCACGACTCGTCATCACCTACGTCTACGCTCCGCCAATGTTGCGCGGCACGGGAGCAGCCGATCGACTCATGGAAGGGGTAGCGGCCCACGCCCGATCAGGCGGTGACCAGATCATACCACTCTGCGGCTACGCCCGGGCTTGGCTGCACGGGCATGGTGCACATCGCGGTCTGCTCGCCTGAGAAGCGCCCGACGCCTTGTCGATGATGGCGGCAGCGCCCCCTCGGGGAACACCATGGATCGCGGGACGTAGCCTCCTGAGAACGGAGGCGCACACCATGACCCAAGCCGACACGCCTATGCCGGGAGAGGATCCTGGCGCGTTGATCGAAGACCCTTCACGCCTCGACGAGATCGAGCCATCGCCAAAACCCGATACGACCGTCCCGGAAGAAGACGATCCCGAGGTGAAGGAGACCGAGGTGCAGCCGACCTGAAGAGCAGGGGCCGAGCGCGCCAAGGCCCTGACGAAGCCTCAGGGCTGCTTCCGCTGGGCCGTCGGGTTGGGCGTCGAACTCGTGTCCGGACCGACGGCCGGGCTTATGCTCGTGATGTAAGTCCAAGTCCCACCAATGGCCAGGATCCCGGCGAACAGAGCGGCAAAGATGCTGATGAGTGCGAAGCGGTTCATGCTGTGGAGAAGGCCGCAACCAAGCATCTGATCCCACGGCGAATGCCGCTGGTCCATTCGCCGCAGGCTCTGTTCTTGTCCAAACGATCCGATGATCGTGGATCACGACTGTCCCCAGCACGCTCATCCACAAAGGGGCGCAGAATCACGGGCGCCGGATGCCAAAGGCCAACAGGTGATGGGGAACAGGGGGCGTGCCCGTCCAGTTGGCCTGCGTGATGGCCGCAGATCTGCGGCCGTCGCGAGGAGAGAGCGTTTGTTCAAAATACCCACACTGACGGCTGGGCTATTCGCAGCCAGCATGTTTCTCGTCCCCGCCCAGGCGCAGGCGGCTCAGATCGGCCTAGGAGCCGTTCCGGAGGCTGCTTCTGCAGTGCATGACGTTCAGTATGGCTATGGCGGGCCCCGCTTCGGTTACGGTCATCGCGGCTATGGGCGTCCGCGTTTCCGTGGGCGCGGCTATGGCTACGGGCGCGGATATGGAAGAGGCTATGGCCGTGGCTACGGGCGTGGATATGGCCATGGGTACGGGCGCCGCGGGGGCTTCTGACCCGCTCCGCCGTGGCGGAATTTTGGTGTTCTGTCCCGGTCAAGAACACCCGAATCTCCGGGGAGGTGCCCGCTCGCTGAAGGCGAACGGGCGCTTTCCTCATGAGCTGCGTTGCGTATCGACTCAGCTCATCGCTGATGAGATTGGACGCTCCCCCACCCCCACTCTGTGATCCGATTGGGGTAGGGCCAAGCGGGCGGACCGGCGAAGAGCAGATACGTCGGGGCTGGGTCTGGATGACCTCCGCGTCCGGCGTGGTGTTCGAGCCTGGAGGGCTGTAGCCGGGACGGATGACCCCGGGCGGGGGTTCAAGGACGCTCAGGCTTTTCGGCAGCCCCGTCGGCATCATGCCGATTGGCTGAATGATCCTGGTACTGATCGGTCTGGACGCCCTTGCCGTCGAGGCCGCGCTCATCGTCATGCTGAGACTTGTCGCGGTTGCTCAACACCTCGTTCTCACCGAGTGTGCCCTCAGGCAGTTCGGTCATCGCACCAGACCCCGACCCTTTGCCCTGAGCGCCCGGGTGCATTCCGTGTTTGCCGGCGTTCGCCATGGTAGCGCTCCAATCGTCGCGGGCCTGGAAGGTCGACCCTGCTGCTGAGCGGGGCCAACCGGCCGTCACACGGTCCGTTCCTGCGTCACGCCAACGCGCTGACGCGGGTCGCCATCTCAGCCGCCATAATTACCTGTTCCGCGACGTGCGTGGTGCAGACTCGTGGGTGGCGGCATGGGCGCCGGATAGCGAAGGTGGCGGAGCGTTGCGGTGAGCCACCCAGTTCAGAGGCGTGGTGCTGAGTCGCGGACCACCGGGCGCAATGAACTCGAAGCGTATTCTACGGCTTCACCGAGGGCCAACGCGATCCATCTGCGCTGAGGCACGGAGGAACGTCATGGGTTTTCGAGTTCTCGCAGCCTTGGCCGGCGTCGGTTTCAGCGTCCTGGCGCTTCCCGCATCGGCCGTGCCGGCTGGTCCAGTACCCGCTGTCGCTTCGCCTTCTGACATGGTCACCACCGTTCGGATGAGGCGCCACCCCATGCACCGCCGCTCCATGATGCGGACGCAGCGGAAGTACCCAGGCGCCAGCTTCGTCCGGAACACCACCCCGGGCGCGCCGGCCGGTAGCGGCGGAGGCAATGGGACGACAGGTAGCTACGCTGCCCCGAGCGGGAGGTAGGCCCGCTCTCGATCCATCGTCAGCCCGTCCGGTCCGCCGCGGCGGGCTTTTTCTCGGCGACAGGTCTCGAGCCGTGCCCGATCGCGTTGCAATCGCGCACGGCTCTCAGGCTTTGTTGCGACGCGCTCCCGGGCAGCGAACCGGTGTCCACTTCGGCGGAGTGCGCTCTAGCCACCGCCGCCGCCACTTCCGCCTGCCCCAGGACCGCCGAGGTTGCCGTCCTTGTTCGGCGTATTCCAATGGATGATGCCGTCATCAGGCGGCCGCAGCGTCGTGGTCGGCAGACGCGGGTAACCGAGCTGCGGCGCTTCGATGGTTGGACGCGGAGCCGGCCTCCGCGTTCGCGCCTTCTGGGCGACAGCCGCGGTGCCTACGCTGCCCGCAAGCGCCGCCGCGAGCCATCTGATCAACGCGGGTCTCATGATCGTCGTGCGTGGTGCAGAGCGCTTTACCCCATCGCGAGGGCTGTATGTCCCCGGGAAGATACCTAAGGTTCCGGTTTCAGCAACCTGTTCGAACGCGTGGGGCTCAGCCGGGGGCAGGAGACCGAAGTGTTCGCCCGTTACCGAGCCAACTTTGCCGGAAGCACCGACGGAGCCGCACTGGACGCACTGGATGCAAACGAGGCTACGAAGCCCGCCAGGGAGCGCAGATCATCGGGCTGCCGCGGGTCGCGGGCCACGGCCTCTGCCTCACGCTGCAGCCGAAGATTGCATGCCTTCGACGGCAGGCCGACATCCGGTGAGCAAGCGTCATGGCGAGCGCAGGCGGCGTCGAGGGCGTCGATCGGCGGCAGCGGGGCGTTGTTCCCCGGGCCGCAGTAGTTGCCGTGAATGAGGAGCTTGGGCCCGCCATTGGCGGCAGGCTGTGCCAGTGACGGGGCAGCCCACGCGGCGATGAGGAAGACCGGAGCGGCGAGGCTGACGACGGCGCGAGTCAACATGGTGGAGACCCTCCAGCACCTGCGCCCTCTCAGTCACGGCGGCGACGACGGTGCCAGACAGGGTTAATCCCCATGCATCACGTCGCGGTGTGCTCCAAAACACAACTCCTAGGTAGGTCTCGCTCCAGCTCGGCCGATAGCTCGCCGGACCGGCATCCCGCCCTGGGTGGTGTGAAGATCCCTGAGCGGCGTTTGGCGAAGGCACACCAGCCTTGGCTTGCCGGCACATGCGTGGCATGACTCCCCCATGAGCGAGACTGAGACGAACATCCACCCCTATTCGCTGGAGGTCCTTCCTCCCAAGGAAGACGGCGGGGCCTACAACTGGGCCATTCGCAAGCACGGCAAGCTGGCTCAGCGTTCTGATCGCAGCTACCCGACCGAAGCAAAAGCTCAAGCGGCCGGCTTAGCCACCGTCGAGAAGTTGCTGAGCGGTGCGGACCGGTGACCGCCGCTCCGTAGCGGATCGCAACCGGGCCGAGCGGATGCGGCGCGGTCCAGCGCAGGCGCGCGCAGATGCTTAAAGCGGATTGAGGCGCTGAGATCCTACGAACGGATGACGCGACTCGATCTGCAGCTGGGCGATCCGAAAGCCTTCGAAACCCAATGGCCCCTCAGCCCGCCCGGTCCGCCGAGGCGGACATTTTTATACAAACCTGTTTGGCAGGCATATTGCTCGCGCGTCAGGATGGCTGTGTTCCACCTTGAATGCTCCATTCACCGCCGATGCGCGAGTGGCCTGTCGGTCGCTACCGAACAGCTCGACGCGACAACGAACGCGGAAGCCATTGGCCGAGCGGAAGCCCGGTTTGTTGAACTTCTCGCTGAGCGTGCAGGATCGGCGATGCTCTGGGACGCGGCAGGGCAGATCATTTGGGCGACGCGACGCCTCGCTCCCGGAGCCGGAAACGCTGCGGCGGCGCCTGGACATTAGCTTGGCCCGCGCTTTGCCATAGGCTTCACGCTCGTCCCTGAGACCGCGAGCCGACTTGCGGCGCGCTCCTGATGGGGTGCGTCGCCTCTTGCGCATCGGGGTGCAGAATCACGGGCGGCGGATGGCGAAGGCGAAGGAGCCTTCGCCTTGCGCCTCGGGAATCAGCAGCTCAGCTTCCGGCCTTCCGCCATGCCGACCTTCCGGTAGTGTTCCAGCCCGGACTTGATGGCACGACCGATGACCGCCCGGCGCACGTCCGGATTGCAGCGCAGATACTCCTCCTCGTTGAAGGCGTAGTCGCCACGCCCGCCCCGCGAGCCCCGGTCATTGTCCCGGTCGTAATCGCGGCGATCACGGTCGCCGTAGCCGCGATCGCCATAACCGCGATCTCCGTAACCCCTGTCGCGGGAGCCATAGTCGCCGCGATCGTAGCCATAGTCGCGTCCGCCGTAGGGCTGTGCGAAGGCCGGGGCCACCCCGCTCAACAGTGCCAAGCCGAGGACGGTTGCCGAGATCACCTTCATGTCACGTTCCTTGCCGTTGAGAGTCGGAAACGCTTTCGGCGGACGGTGGTTCGCTGCTGCCACCGTGCCTTGCCCTCAGGTCACGACCGAGGCCGCTGAAATCGCCTCTGCGTTAGCGCGCGGAACCACGGGCGGCAAAGGGTGAAGGCGGATCTGTCGCGAGCACCGGGAACAGCGGGCGAACGGCGCCTGCGGCAGAGGCGCATAGCGCTCCTCCGGTTCGGCTCGGCCGGTATCCCGGCGGCGAGGCGATGCAGGATGTGGGGTATCGAGGACTTTGCGAGCGTGGTGGGACCCGGCAGGACGCGAACCTGCAAGCAGTCCGTTACGAGCGGCCGGCACTAACGATTCAGCGAGAGGCTCACGCCCTCAGCGTGCCGCACCTCGGCTGCAGCGACCTTGCCGAAGCCGCCGGGAGGCGTTCGGCGATGCCCTACGATGTCGCAACAGTTGCTCCGAGATCGACGACGACGATCTCGGGCGGTGCACCAAAGCGCAGTGGACGCCCGGCGACGAAGTGAGAGCCTAAGCCGGCCGACACCACGAGATCGCGCCCTCGTTCGACGATATGACCGTAGGCGTAGCGTAGGCCGTAGCGGGAGGGGATCCAGGGCGACCAGCCCAGAATGCGGATCTGGCCACCATGCGTATGGCCTGACAACGTCAGGACCACGCGCGGATCGAGGTCCGAGGCAAAGATGTCCGGCTCATGCGCCAACAGAATCACGGGCTCGCCTGCCGGCACATCCCGGAGCGTTCGGTCGAGCGTATCGCGGCGATACCGCTCGAACTGCTCCCGCATCTGCGGCACACCCGGTGTCTCCTCGCTCTCCAGCCCAGTCAGCCAGAGCGGCACGGGACAATCGAGCCTCACCGCCGTGTTCTCGAGGAACGGGATGCCGGCGGCTCGCAGCGCTCGCTCGGCATGCGTGGGGCCATGGCCACGGCGACGCGCCTCCCGATCATCGCCCCAATCGTGGTTGCCTTGAATGGCATAGACGCCCTTCGACGCCGTGAGGTTGCCCAGGATGCTGGCGATCTTCTCGAACGGCACCGGGCCTGGGCTCTGTGAACCGTAATCCCCCAGTAGGACAACGAGATCGGGCGCGAGCGCGTTGGTCCGGGCAACGACTGCCGCGATCTCAGCCTCGCCCATGCAGCGCGGATGAGCATGGAAGTCTGTCAGAACCGCGATGCGCAACCGTAGATCCGGCGGCCAGCCCCGGGGCGACAGGCCATAGGTGACGGTCTGCACACGGTGGGGCTCGAAGGCCGTCGCGTAGCCAGCGCTCATGAAGGTGCCAGCGGTAGCCAGAGCGCCGGTCAAGGCAGGGCGGGAGATCAGAGCGCGGCGCGTGAGCATCGAAGGTGAAGCTCCTAAGCTCGGTGATAGGCGCCGGGTGATAGCATCGGACGGTTTCGAACACGTCGCCGTCGCGCGTACCCCGCGACCCCAGCAACCGTCCTCATCCGCACCCCCGTTCCCTGACCATTCGGCTCGATGGCGATGACGTCGGCAGCTTCAGGAAGCGGCGTCCGCCGCTATGGCCTCGGCTGCGTAACGGGCACGCGCTGCACCATCGGTCAAAGAACCATCACGCGCGCACCACGACGCAAAAGCGTTCGGCTCTATCGGCACGCGCACGACCTCGACGCCGCTTCGCTGCACCACCTGTTCCATCTGCTCGGTGGCGATCCGCCATGTGTCGTACAGCGCCGGCAGCTTCGCCCCGTCCGCGAGGCAGGTCCTCAAGGCCGCATAATTCTCTTGGGCGTACCAAGGCAGGCCGACACGACGGGGGCGGTTCATCTCAATCCCTGACAGCGTGACGCTCAATCGGCACGACGCACACCAACCTTCGCACCGTGCCGCGGTTCAGAGGATGCCGGCAATCCCTGGTCCGGTTGCCCTGGTCCGGTTGTTGCGGGTTCGGCGTGATCGCCTCTTTGGGAGGATGCTGCCATGCCAGCCGCGACAAGCCGAGATCCGGCAGAGTACAGCACACTCTCCGAGCGGTGCGCGGTCGCCATCGCTGAAGCTCACGGGTTCCGCCATATGGCGACGCGGGCGTTACGGGACGGGAAGCCCAGGGCACGGTTCCGCGCCGAGAGGGCGCGCACGGCGGCGCGCATCATCCTCATGCGCGCGAAGCAGGACGCCGCGATGGACCGAACGATTATGAAAGCCGCGGACGCCGGCCGGAACGATGCCTGAGTGATTGCACCATCAAACCCTGGGATCAAGCATCAGGCACCGCCCAGGTCGCCGCCGAACCGTCTGTAGCGGTCCTCCAAGTCGGCAAGGTCGGACGGGTCCGCCACGTCGCGGCGGGCGGCGGCGATGACGAGACCGGCATGCCGGGTGAGCTCCGCCGCCCGGTCCGGCCGCCTCTCCACCTCTGCGACGCGGGCGAGCACGTCGAGCATCCGGCCCAGCACGTGGACCGAGCCAGCCGCGTTCTGCCGGATCATGTGGAACATGGCATCGCACAGCCCATCGTAGTCCGTGACCGGATGGACGAGGACGGCGCGGCCCTCGCGCAGCACCACGCCGGTCTGCAGGTGCCTCGGCGCGATCCGGCATAGGGCGTCACCGAGATGGTCGACGACGCTGCCGGCGGTGAACGGGTCGTTGATGCCGGGCGAGAGCGCCCGCACCGCGATCTCGACCAACTGCCGCACCGAGTATTCCGGGTCCTGAAGCGCGGCAGGGCGACGCCCCAGCGTCACCGCGTCGAGGATGGCGGCCTCGGCCCCCTCGACCGGCGTGGACAGGAACGCGACGGGGAAACCGCTCGGCACGTAGTCGCCGGGCCGCACCCGCAGGGTGACCCTGATCTCGCGCTCGTGGGCCCAGTCCGCCAAGGCGTCCTCGTCGAGGGCCTGCACGTAGCCGCCGCCGGTCGCGGCCACGGCTCTTCCGGTCGGGGCATTGACGGGATGAGCGGCGCCCGGCCGGTCCCGGGTATGGGTCGCGATGGCTCGGCAGAGGTCCTGCTGGACGGCGTCGACCACGGTCTCGATGTTGATGCTCGTGGCGATGTGGTGGACGAACCAGACCAGAGTGCCGACTGCGACCAGCGCCAGGACGAGAGCGCCGGTGATCGCGATGTGCGGGACGAACGGGTCCTCCTCTACGGTGCGCACCGTACGCAGGACCATCAGCGCGTAGGCGAAGGTCCCGAGGAAGATGCCGAGCACCGTCTGGTTGCGGCCGTCCCGGATGAAGTTGCGCAGGAGCCGGGGACCCATCTGGCCGGAGGCTAGGGTCAAGGCGGCGATGGTGATGGAGAAGGTTGTACCAGCGACCCCGATGTTCGAGGAGGCGATGGCGCTGAGCAGCGCCCGCGCGCCCTCGGCCCCGCCGGAATAGCCCCAGTTCGTGTCCGGCGAGGAGGGGTCGAAGCCGGCAACATGGGTCGTCTCCAGCCAGACTCCGAGCTGTGCCAACAGGATGCAGCCGAGGACGACGAGGGCCGGGCGGAGCCAGAACAGGTCGCCAAGGATCTCCAGCCAGGCTTTGACGCGCGCGTTCATCGTTGCGGACCGACCCCTTTCGAGCCCGGTAACGAGCGGCACGAAGGGGCGTTCCGGCCGTTGCACACCGAACGCACGGGCGGGAAGGGCACTCTTTGATCTCGATTTTCGACCTCGCAGCGCTGCTGCTCACCCTCTCGGCCCTGTTCGGCTGGCTGAACCGCCGCTTCTTGCGCATGCCCCACAGCATTGGGCTCCTGGTGATGGGGCTCCTCGCCTCGCTCGCGCTGGTGCTCGCTGACGTCGCCTTCCCGGCGCAGCACCTCTACCAAGACCTCACCAGCGTCCTCGACCAAGTGGACTTCACCGGCGTGGTCATGAACGGCATGCTGGCCTTCCTGCTGTTCGCCGGCGCCCTCAACCTCGACCTGCGCGCCCTGCGCGACCGGGCCTTCGCGGTGGCGATCCTCGCGCTGCTCGGGACGCTCGTGTCGACCGCCGTGGTCGGCGGGGCCTTCTGGGCCGCGGGACAAGCGCTCGGAAGCGCGATCCCGCTGGCCTGGGCCCTGGTGTTCGGCGCCCTCATCAGCCCGACCGACCCGGTCGCGGTGCTGGCCACCCTGAAGAACGTGAAGGTGCCGGAAGCCCTCGAAGTCGAGATGCAGGGCGAAGCGCTATTCAACGACGGCATCGGCATCGTGCTGTTCACGGTGCTCGTCGCCTTCGCGACCGGCAAGAGTGGCGAGGCGACGAGCGTAGGCGGGGTGGCCACGCTCCTCCTCCACGAGGCCGGGGGCGGCGTGCTGCTGGGCCTCGTCACCGGCTATGTCGCCTACCGGGCAATGAAGGCTATCGATGATTTCCCCGTGGAGGTGCTGATCACCCTGGCCCTCGTCACCGGGACCTACGCCATCGCGCAGAAGTTGGGAGCGAGCGGCCCGCTCGCAGTCGTGGCCGCCGGGCTGCTGATCGGGGAGCGCGCGCCGCGCTACGCGATGAGCGACACCACGCAGAAGTACGTCTCAGCCCTGTGGACGCTCGTCGACGAGGTGCTGAACTCGGTCCTGTTCCTCCTGATCGGCCTGGAGGTGCTCGTCCTGCGCTTCCAAGTCTCCGGTCTGGCGCTGGCCGCCTGCGCGGTCCCGATTGTGCTGGTCGCCCGCCTCGTCGCGGTCACGACGCCTGTCCTCTTGTTCCGCTGGGGCGGCAACCTCTCGCTCGGCAACGTGCCGTTCCTGACCTGGGCGGGCGTGCGCGGCGGCATCTCGGTGGCGCTGGCGCTCTCGATCCCGGAGAGCGAGGCCAAGCCCACCATCCTCGCAGCGACCTACGCCGTGGTGCTGTTCACCATCATCGTACAGGGATCGACCCTCGGCCTCGTGGCGCGACGGACCCTTCGAGCGAGCTAACCGCCGCTGAATTTCCCTCAGCCAACGCGAACTGACAGACGGAACCACGCGAGATTTGTTAAGAAGCGTGAGGCGCTGGCGACGATGTCCGCTGAGATGCATTGCCTGCCGAAAGCAGAGCGGCAGAAAACCACCCAGCTCGGACCTCCTCTAGGGTACCAGCCCTGTCAGCCAGCAGGCCGCCAGCGCCGTCACCACAGCCCCGTGAAGCCCACGAGCGAGCCAGTGCCGCCGCTCGGGGCAAAGAGTCGGCGCTTCATCGCCCCGCACCCTTCTTGGCAAACGCCCAGACCGGAATGCCCCAGACCCGACCCTGCTTGGTCCGGTAGCCTGAGCCCCGATCGAACACGATCCGAGTTGGCTCCAAGCCACAGCCTTGCTGCCGGAGATCATCAGCACGTCGCAGAACTCGACCCGCAGCGTCCCGTGCTCCGGGTGGACAGCGAACAACTCCTGCGCTGTCCAGCCGAGTTGATGCGCCTCGACGCCCAGCCGGTCGCAGAAGTCGATGGCTGCTTCCCGCATTGGTGCCCAGCGGGTTGGGGTGAGAGACCGACAGGGCGAGGCATGCGGGGACAGGCTCTCAATGGCGCCGTGCCAGATGGCGACGGGGTTCGGGATCAGGGTGGGGGCAAGGCTGGCTGACATCCGGCCGAGCTACGCCATGGCGGGGCGATCGACCATGCGGCCGGAAGCGGGATTGGCACCTAACCCTTATCGTCGGCGGGGCCGTCCCGACGAGGTCCGCGGGCTACGACGACGAGGGCATCATCGACGAGGGGCTGTTGGAGATCCTTGGCCTCAGACCAAGGTGCTGACAACCACGCTGCCCATTCCTCCGGCTTCGTCAGGATCACCGGCATCGCCTTCGGGTGCACGGCGCCGACCTCGGCGTTCGGCTCGGTGGTCAGAGAGGCGTAGAGGTCATCGGTCGTCTCGCCGTCCTTCACCTTCCGCACGCTCTGCCATCCCTCGACTAGGATGCCCGCGAAGCGGCTGAGGGGCCGATCCTCCGTCAGAGCGAACCATACCGGCGGGTGCGAGCCGTCCGCAGCCTTCTCGTTCTCGGAGAAGCTCGTGAACGGCACGAGGCAGCGATGCTCGGGTGAGAGCCAGCGGCGCCAGTGCGGCGAGGCGGTGTTGCGCACGTTCGCGACGCCGGGATCAACCTTCTTGCCCCTCATCGCGAAGGTGGGGGAGGGCATGCCCCAGCGCATCAGAGACAGGGCGCGGGCGCCGTTGCGCATCCTGATCGCGGGCGCCGCGGTGTTGGGGAAGATACCGCGCAGTGGCGGCAGGTTGCCGGTGTCGTCGTGCTCGACGCTGAACGTTCTGCCGATCTCCGATTGCCCGCGGATCAAGCTGTAGAGGTTGCACATTCGGCTCGCTCGCCGAGGTCGCGCGGTGAGGATCAGGACCGCGAGACGCGAACGCTGCCCCGCCGCCCTATCTGATACCGGGCTGACGGGGTTTGGTGCCGTTCCTTATGGCCGGGGGCCAAACAGCCGGGCGAGCCAAAACGATATGGCTGCCCGACCGATGGGGCAAACTTAGCAGTTGTCGGCGCCCGGCTTCACGGGCTGGCCCTCGGGGGCTTTCTTCGAGCCGTCATCCTTCATGGCCGCGCCGGTATTGTTCATCGCACCCACCGTGCCAGGGGACTCAGCCTTGGCGCCGGGGGTCACCTTGGCGGTCGAACCGCCATCGACATTCGAGCTGGCATCTTTGCCGGTAGCCGCATTCGTCGTTGTGCCGACATTGCACGGCGCAGCAACAGCGAGGCTTGCTGAGAGCGTGAGCATCGTGGCGGCGGTGGCGATATTCAGGATCTTGGACATGTTTCCTCCGGGTTCTCAAGCCTGGGGGGAAGAATATCTATCGCTCGTTGTTCCGGTCGCCGCCGTGTGGCAACTGCTCACGCCCATGGTGCGGCATTGCCCGCCCTGCTCCCGAAACGGGAGCTCTGCACCGCCACCCGATCTAATCACCGACTGGCGGGGGAACTCTGCGAAAACATCACGCAGACTTTTGAGCGAGATAGGCATCTACGAAACTTGGGATATGGCTTCCCAGCCAGTCGCCCATCTCCTGCTCCTCCTTCATCGATTGCTCCAAGATAGGCTTGTCATCGCCGGCACCGGCCGCGTCGGCCAGTGCGAGCAACACTTTGTAGGAGCTGATTTCGTAGGCCTTAAAGCCGATTGCAGCCAAGACGTTTTTCAGCACCTCGTCGCCTGCGCCGGCATGGGTGAAGCCTGCCACTGTCGCGACCGCGCCGGTAACCGCCTCCTTGAGCAGCGACTTCTTAGATCCGTGCTTCTCAAGAAGGTCATCGAGCCGGGCAGCCTGCGTGACCGACCGCTCATGGTCAGCCTCCATCTTGGAATGCAGCTCTGGGTAGGCCTTCATCCGCGGCAGTTCGTTCTGAATGGTGCCGATAGCCTGGGTCTCGACCGCATGCTGGTTACGCAATCCGTTCAAGTAGGTGTCCATCGCCTGCTTTACGTTGCTCAC
>NZ_JAKSYH010000002.1 GCF_022829295.1 Methylobacterium sp. J-088 | reverse complement strand
GACCCCTCGACGATCCGCCGGTTCGCGTCCGCAAAGGCCCGCTCCCGGGCGACTGCGTCGACGACCTGCTGCGTCGGCGCCTCACCGTGCAGCATGCCCATCTTGGCGGTGTTGAACCCACCCTCGCCCTGCAGGGTGCTGGACAAGGCCGCGAGGTCGTTGGCGTTCGTGCCGAGGATCCGGCCAATATCGGCTCGGTTGCCCCGAGCCATGGCGGCACGCTCGGCCGGCGACATGGCCGCGAGTTGCGCCTGTAGATCCTGCGGGAACAAAGCGGTCGGCCCCGAACGCATCACCTCGTTGTATCCAGCCTCCGCGGCATCGGCCTGGCGGGCGAACTGCGCCGAGGCGTCGTTGGCCGCGCCGTAACCCGGCACCTGATCGCGCAGATGCTGGTTCAACTGCCCGCGCACGTCCCGGACGGCGCTCTGCTGACGCTGGAGAGAACCGGGCTGGATCCCGAGTTCCGGCGCCCCGTAGTTGATCAGGTTGTCGAGTTCCTGCTTCACCCCGTGGAGGCGCTGCGGATTGCTCTCCATCGTCACCCAGCCGGTCTGCGGGTCTTCGTGAGCGAGGAGCCCGCGAGCGCGCTGTAGGGCGGCTGCCTCGCCGCCAACGGCCGTCTGCAGCCGCTGGTCGATCGACGACAGCACCGGACGGATGTCGACCGGGTTCGAGGCATTGCGCACGGCGTCGCCGATCGCGGTGTTGGGCACGCTGCGCAGCGCCTTGACCTGGGCGTCCAACTCCCGCGGGCTGCTGGCGGGGCCGAGGGCGCCATCCACGTCGGCGGCGAGGCGTGCTGTCGTGCCGGCGTCGCGGGCGCGGATCGG
>NZ_JAKSYH010000225.1 GCF_022829295.1 Methylobacterium sp. J-088 | reverse complement strand
CGCGGGTTCGGCAGCAGGTCGTTGACCAGGGAGAACGTCAACGACGTCGTCGAGGCGATGCCGGTCAGGGATACCGCGATCAGCGCCAGGTTCAGCCACACGGCGTCGACGAAGGGCGCGAAGAGGACGGTGGCCGCGAGCATCATCGTGGACGCGATGACGTACCGGCGCCGACCGCCGCCGACCTCACCCCGCATCATACGATCGCTGAGAAACCCGATCACGATGCAGAGTACCACGGCCACCGTGTACGGGATCGCGGCGTAGAGACCAGTCTTGGCGATTGTGAGCCCCTTGGTGGTCTGCAGATAGCTCGGCAGCCATGTCAGGAAGAGGTACTGCGAGTAGACGTTGCAGCCCATCGTCAGGGCCAGCCCCCACAGCGTCGGCCCGGATGACAGCATACCGACCAGGCCCGTGCGGTCGCCCGCGGCCGCCGTGTTGCCGGTTCGCTCGGCCAGGATCTTGGCCCGCTCAGGCTCGCTCAGCCAGCGCGCGTCCTCCGGGCGGGAGAAGAGGCTGAGCCAGCAGATCAGCCAGAGCAGCCCGATCGCCCCGGCGGCGAAGAAGAGCGCGCGCCAGCCGAAATGCTCGATGATGGGACCGGCCACGAGGGCGCACAGGGCAGGCCCCGCGTAGGACCCGCTGTTGAAGGCCGCGTTCATGGCCCCACGCTCGCCGGCCGGCATCCATTCGCGAATGACGCGAGCGCCCGCGGGATTGCTCGTCGCCTCACCCGCCCCCATCGCGAGACGTGTCGCGAGAAGCGAGGCGAAGCTGGTCGACAGGCCGGTCGCCGCCGTCGCCAGCGACCAGAGCGTGAGCCCGAAACCTGCGACGCGCTTGGCACCGAACCGGTCGACCAGCAGGCCCATCGGGATCAGAAACAGCGCGTATGTCCACAGGAACGACGAGAAGAGATACCCCAAGGAAACCGGATCCAGCCCGTATTCCTTCGCGATCGGCCCTGCGGCAAAAGATAACGTTACGCGATCGATATAATTGATCATTGCAAGCGCGAACAGGAGCAGCGCGATCCAACCTCGCCTGAACGGCATGTCTACTCCCGGGCGATGTTTCACTGACTCTGGCCCCGCGCGTTACGGGCCGGATCGTGCAGGGCGGCGACCTTCTGTGTGTCGCTCTCGTTTAACAAGCCGGGTCGAACGGCCACGAACGGAGGCCCGCAAATCCCGAAATGGCAGGACAACACTCGGAAGGCTTCGCGGGCGGTTGCACGCGAATCCGACCCGTGCCCGTCAATCCATATACAATTGTATACGGTTGAGTCCAGCGTGACGCGACGGTAGGGTTCGAGGCGGGACGCGGGAGCGTGAAGGAGGGGCAACTGCGGTCGGAGGCTGAGAAATCCTGGCTGCCCGGAAGTCCAGGGGGTGACCGGCCGCTGAGCCGCCGCGCCTACGACGCGATCTTCACGGCGATTCAGGACGGTCAGCTGGCGCCGGGATCGCTCGTGCGCGAGGCAGATCTGACCACGTGGCTCGAGATGAGCCGCACGCCGCTCCGGGATGCCCTGCAGCGCCTGGAGGCGGAGGGACTACTGAGCATGCAGTCGCATCGCGGCATCCGGATCGCGGCCCTGGATCAGCAGCAGGTCTCGGAGCTGTACACGGCGCGCGAATGGGCCGAGGGCGCCGCAGCGTCATTGGCCGCGCGATACGCGACGCCGGTCGACATCGCACGGATGCGGCACATCCTCGAACAGGAGCGCGCCTCAGCGGACGATCCCGTGGCCGGCGCACGGCAAAACCGCGATCTTCATCTGACGATCCACACCTGTGCCCGGAACCGGTACCTCGCCGAGCATCTCAGCTGCATGGCGGCCCTGTTGGCCCTCGTCGGCAATACGCGGCGGCGCAATGCACACCGCGTAGTCGAAGCCGAACAGGAGCACACCGCGCTGGTGGCGGCCATCGCGGATGGCGACAGTCAACGCGCGGAGGCCAGCGCCCGTCAGCACATCCAGGCCGCGCAGCGAAACGTGCTGACCCATTGGGTCGGTGCCTGAGTTCGAGGCGTTCCCCGGAGAGGATGGCGATCGCGTCCCTGCCCGATCCGCGGGCCTGAAGCTCCGTAAGGCGTGGGTCGACCCCAATCCCGCTTGTCCGTCCCGGGGGACGGGGAGGGAAGACCGTTCCTCGCCCCGGAAGCCGATGGTGCGGCGGACCAGTCCATCGCGACCGACGATGCCGCCCTGTCAACGCGCTCAAAATTTGAAGAGCGCATCCGGGTTGTCGACGAGAATGCGCCGACGGTCAGCCTCGTCGGAAACCCAGGAACCAAACAGTTCTAGGAGGTCGCTGGTGTTGGGCATCCCGCTTCTCAACCCGACATGTGGCCAGTCACTCCCCCACAGGAGACGATCGGGTCTGAGCGCGAGGAGGGCCTCCACATAGGGGCGAAGCTCCGGATAATGCGGGCCTCCCTGAGACAGGCGATAGGCGCCCGAAAGCTTGACCCACCCCGTCCCGGCTTCGATGAGGCGACGCAGGGCCTGAAACCCCGGCTGCTCGAGCCCCTGCTCGGGCGCCAGAAACCCCATGTGGTCGATCACCACCGGACAGGGAAGCCGCCGTAGGCGCGGCTCCAGATCCACGAGGTGTGCGGGCTTCAGGAGGAACTGGAGGTGCCAGCCCATCTCGGAGGCCCGGGCCGCGGCCCGCTCGATCCCGGACGGTTCAAGGCCGCCCGGATGGGCCATGATGAAGCGAGTGCCGCGCGCACCTCGCTCGTGCAGGGCGCGCATCTCCGCCTCGGAGGCGTCCGGATCGACCACCACGACCGCGCGCATCGGTAGCCCGATCTGAGCGCCTTCCTCGAGCTGGTCACGGTTGTCGAAGCCGAAGATGCTCGCCTGGATGACGACGATCCGCTCGATGCCGAGCGTGTCGAACAGCCGGCGCGCGCTCGCGGCCGCGGCTTCCGGCGGCGTGTAGTCGCGCTGGGGCACGAGCCGCACGAGGCGGTTCGGACCGAAGACGTGGAAATGGGCGTCGGTCGCACCGGGCGGCATCCGGAAGGTCGGGGGACGCACGTCCGGATCGGGTGCGAGGCAGGTATCATCCGTCATGGGGCTCAGCGCGATCCGACGAGGTTGGGCAGGGCGTGGGTGAACCAGGGTATGAACGCCACGGCGAGCACGCCGAGGACGAGCACGATGAGGTAGGGGATCATCGCCCGGCTGGCTGCCTCGATGCGGCTCTCGGCGACGGCGCACGCGATGTAGAAGCCGATGCCGATCGGTGGGATGAAGATACCGATCCCCATCGCGAGGATGATGACCATCGCGTAGTGGATGCTGTCGATCCCGTACTGGCCCGCGATGGGGATCAGCAGCGGCCCGAGGATGATCAGCGCCGGGAGCCCTTCGAGCAGCGATCCGACCACGACGAGCAGCGCGAGCGAACCGATCAGGAACGCCGCCCGGCTGTCGCCGAGCGCGTGCAGGAGCGAGATTAGGGCGACCGGCAGGTTCGCCGCGGTGAGCGTCCAGGCGAACGAGCCGGCCGCGGCGATGATGAACAGCACCATCCCGGACAGCACCCCGCATTCCACGACGATCCGCACGAGATCGCGCAGCCCGAAGGCGCGGTACACGCCGCAGGCCAGGACGAGGCCGTAGAGCACGGCGACAGCTGAAATCTCAGTCGGGGTGGCGAAACCGAAGCGGATGCCGACGACCATCAGGACCGGCATGACGAGCGGCAACGCGGCCGCCCCGGCCGCTAGGGCGAGTTCGGGTCCGGTCGCGCGCGGCATGCGTGGTGCCCCTTCACGCACGGCCAGGCCCCAGTTCAGGATCATCAACAGAACGGCGATCACGGCCGCGGGCAGGAGGCCGGCGATGAACAGTGTCCCGATGGAGATCGGCGCGACGGAGCCGAGGACCAGCATCGCCAGGCTCGGCGGGATCGTCTCCGACATCGCAGCCGAGGCTGCGAGGACCGCCGCGCTCCGCTCGGGCCCGTAGCCCTGTTTCTTCAGCTCGCCCCGCAGCACAGAGCCGACCGCGACGACGTCGGCGACCTTCGATCCGGAGATGCCGGACACGAGGTAGATCGTCAGGACCACGACCTGGAGCAGGCCGCCGCGCAGATGGCCGACGAGCGCCATCGCGAAGCGAACCAGCCGGAGGCTGATCCCGCCGCGTTCCATGATGAGGCCCGTCCAGATGAAGAACGGCAGGGTCAGCAGGATGAAGTTGCCCGTCCCATCGACGGTGTTCTGCGCTGCCGCGATCAGCGGCGCCGTTCCGGTCAGTTGGAGGAAGAACAGCGAGCCGAGCAGCATCGCGAAGCTGACCGGCAGGCCGAGGAGGACGGCGGCGAAGAACAGGACCAGCATCAGGCCGAGCGCCGCCTGTGGACCGGGGCGCGAGACGGCTGGCAGCGCGGTGACGGCGAGCACGATCGAAACAGTGACGGCGACGCCAGCCAGCGTGCGCCAGGCGAGGGCAGGGCGGTAATCCGTCGCGAACCGCTCGATCGCAAACAGCACGACGAGCGCCATACCGACGCTGAGCGGGACGACGAACCAAGCGGCGCTGATCTGCAGGATCGGCGTTGTGGACAGCGCAGTGATCGATAGAAGGTCGAGGGAGACGTAGCCGACGGTGGCCGCGGTCACGAGGACGAGACCGTCGATCGCGATCGCGACGGGCTCGCGCCAACCGGCCGGCAGCAGTTGGCGCACGAACTCGACGGTGGTGTGATGCTTGGCGCGGTAGGCCAAGGCGCCCCCGATGAAGGCGAGCGTCGTGAGGCAGAGCTTGGCGGCCTCGTCCGCCCACAACAGCGACAGATCAATCGTCGAGCGGGCAGTGATGTCCCAGAGGATGATCCCGAGTTCGCCGACGAGCGCCACGACGAGGAGGGCGCGGCAGAGCCACTCGACGAGGTCGAGCCCTCGGCCGTACAGGCGGAGCGCGGCGAAGGGCGACAGGGCGAGTGTGGTCGATGTCCGCTCGATCGTACCGTGGGCCAGCGTGGGCTCTCCGGCGGACACGGGAGGCTAACCCTTCCCGACCTCCTTCATCACGGTATCGACCAGATCCGGCCCGATGATGTCGCGGAACTGCTTGTACACCGGCTCGACCTGCTTGCGGTACGCGTCCTGGTCCACCGGCAGGATCGCCAAGCCCTTCGCCTTGAAGCGCGCGGCGGTCTCGTCAGTCGCCGCCGCGATCGTGGTGCGCCAGTCGCCCGTCATATCGTGCGCCGCCGCCCTGATCGCGCTCCGCGCCTGCTCGGGCAGGGCGTCGAACTTGGCCTTGCTCGCCATGAGGACGCCGACGTTGTAGACGTGATTGGTCGTGTTGATCGTTCGCACGACCTCATCGTGCTTGCCGGCCGCGACCGAGATGATCGGCGTCTCGATGGCTTCGATCGTGTGCTGGGACAGCGCGAGGTACACTTCGGTCAGGTCGATCGCGATCGGGTTCGCGCTGAGTGTTCGGAACATCGCCGCGAAGATCGCGCCGGGCTGGACGCGGATCTTGAGTCCCTTGATGTCAGTCGGCTCCGGCACCTTCCGCTCGACGCTCGATACGACGCGCCAACCCCAGTGACCGTAGGATAGTCCGTAGATGCCCTTGGCGGGCATGAGGTCGAGGAGTTGACCGCCGATCGGCCCGTCCAAAACCCGTTCGGCGGTCTTGGCCTCGGGGAAGAGGAAGGGCAGATCCACCACTTGAAATCGCGGGAAGAGCGGGCCGATGAAGCCGGAGGTGTGTGCGCACAGATCGATGATGCCGGTCTGCATGCCGGTGATGATGTTGGTGCCGCTGCCGAGCTGGCCGATGCTGAACACCTGGATTTCGACAGCGCCGTCCGTCCGCTTGTTTACGTTCTCGGCAAAGCGCTTCAGCACAGCGTAGAGCGGATGCGCCTGCGTGTCGGCGAAGGTGAGCTTCAGTGTGTGGGTCGGTGTTGCGGCGAAGCCCGATCGCGCCAGGAACGGCAGGGCTACCGGCGCGCCGAGGACGGCACCGGCGAACGTGCGGCGACTGATCAAAGGCGTTCCCTCGTTCCCCGGGCAGGCCTATTGGCTGGCCTACCACTTGTTCTTCGGCCCGTTTTTCTGGGCCGCGGATTGATCGCGAGGATGTCCCCGACCGGGGTGCCCGTCAATCATGCTCTACAGGCAGCAATGTACATCGGGTGACAGTTGGCTCTTGAATTTCAGCCGCTGATCCGGCGGCGCATCGTTTGCTTTACCGATTGCTGGCTTGCGCGCCCCACAACCATGTTAGACCAAACCGAGTGGACTGACGAAGATAATTAATCCTCAACACCAGATGTTTGCATCTTATGCGATAGCGTAGAATTTCCCCGCAGTGTCCGGACGAAACATCTGGACCTGCCAGATCGTCGGATCCAGGAGACCATTCCGCTCTCAGACAGGAAGCGCCTTGTTCGCGGTCTCAGGAGCGAGCCAGATTGTCGGCAAGCCGATGAGATAGATCAGCGAGATGATCGCCAGGGCTTCCGGATACGATCCTGTCACGACCACGAGGCTGCCGACGATCGTCGGCCCCAGCGCGCCGAGGATGCGCCCGAAGCTGAAGGCGAAGCCGGACCCGAAGGCCCGGCGGCGCGTCGGGAACAGCTCGGGCAGCCAGATCGTGTAGAGCGCGAACACCGCGTTGGTGAAGAAGCCGACGAGCGGCAACAGCGCGATGAACAGCGTGACGCTGTCGAGCCAGACGGCTGCGCCGAGATAGGCCACCAGGTTGATGGTGAAGGCGCCGAGGAAGAAGGCCGTGGCCGTCCGGCGGCGGCTGCCGAACCACGTCGCGATGAACGGCATCGCGAGGCAGCCGATCAGCGTGCCGATGTTGGTGATGATCCCGCTGATCGCCGCCACCTTCTGGGCGGCGGCCGGCGTCGACCCCGTCGCGACGAGCTTGCTGATCACCAGGGTCGGCGCCCAGTAGGTCGAGGACCACAGGCCCAGGATGATGCACGACATCATCAGCCCGGCCGCCCAGGTGGTGCGGCCCTGCGGCCCCGTGAACATGGCGGCGAGGCTCGGCTGATCGGCGCCGGGCTCGGTCCGCGCCTGCTGTGCCCGGGGCGGTTCCTGCACGGTGGCGCGGATCGCCACGACGAGGAGGGCGGGCAGCACGCCCAGGAAGAACATGCCCCGCCACCCGATCACCGGGGCGAGGAACGAGGCGGCCGCGCCCAGCAGCAGGCCGGTCGGCGTCGCGGTGTGGAGCCAGCCCGCGAGCCGCACGCGCTGATGCTCGTCCACCGACTCGTGAAGCAGCGGCGTTCCCGCCGCCCACTCGCCGCCGACGCCGAATCCCGCGCAGAACCGGAACACGGCGAACGAGGCGAGCCCGCCCGCGAGGCCGCAGAGCCCGGTGAACACTGAGTAGACGAGAATCGTCAGGCACATCACCTTCACGCGCCCGATCCGGTCGGCGAGCCAGCCCCAGAACATCGAGCAGGCCCAGCCCAGCATGAAGATCGAGAAGAAGTAGCCGCCGTAGAGCGCGATCGTACCGCGGGCGGGCTCGATGCCCCCGGCCGCGAGGAGGTCTGACACTGCCGGGACCAGCACGAAGATGTAGATGGCCGAGTCGAAGCCATCGAGCATCCAGCCCGCCCAGGTGATCCAGAAGACCCGGGTGCTCGACGTCACCCGTGCGGCCGTGGGTGCGCGGTCCGGGACCGCGGCGAGGCTCAAGCGGTCCATGGGCGTCTCCGGTCCGACATGGTGTCCTCCCTGATGGCCGCCCGATCTCGGGGCCGGGCTGGCCGGTCTTCAGATCACGCGCTTCTCCCGCAGGTCCGCCACCGCCTGCGCGTCGAAGCCGAAGGCGTGCAGGATCGTGTCGCTCTGCGCACCGAGATCGGGCGCCGCCGTTCGTACATGCCCTTCCGAGCGGGACATCCGGATCGGCTGGGCGATAAGACCGATGGGCCCGAGGCGTTGATGCTCCACCGTCTCGGCCATGCCGAGATGCTGCACCTGCGGGTCGGAGAAGACCTGATCCATCGTGTAGACCGGGCCGCAGGCGATCTCGGCCGCGTTCAGGGCCTCGACCCAATGGGCGGCTGTCCGGGTCCGCGTCACCGCGGTGATCGCCTCGGCAAGGTCGTGTCGGTTGCGGCTGCGCGCCGGCTGGTCGGCGAAGCGCGGATCCTCGGCCCATTCGGGATGGCCCAGCACGGCGCACAGGCGCCGCCACATGGCCTCGCCGATCGGCGCGATGTTCACGTGCCCGTCGGCCGCCGGGAACGCGCCCATGGGGCTGGCGGTCGGGTGGTGGTTGCCGATCTGCGGCGGGACCTCGTGGTCCATGGTCCAGCGCGCCGCCTGGAAGTCGAGCAGCGCGATCTGCGCCTGCAGGAGCGAGGTCTGGACCCACTGCCCCTGGCCCGACTGCTCCCGCTCCAGGAGCGCCGTCAGGATGCCGAGGGCGCAGTACAGGCCGGCGCTCGAATCGGCGACCGCGATGCCGGCCCGCACCGGGCCCCCGCCGGCCTCGCCGGTGATCGACATCAGCCCGCCCATCCCCTGCGCGATCTGATCGAGCCCGGGGCGCATGCGGTAGGGGCCGTTCTGCCCGTAGCCGGAGATGCTGGCGTAGACGAGCCGGGGGTTCTCGGCAGCCAGCGCCGCGTAGCCGATGCCGAGACGCTCCTTCACGTCAGGCCGGAAATTCTCGACGAGCACGTCGGCCGAGTGCGCGAGCCGCTTCAGCACGGCGACGCCCTCGGGCTGCTTCAGGTCGAGGGTGAGGCTGCGCTTGTTGCGGTGCAGGTTCTGGAAATCCGAGCCGTCGCGGTTGCCGCCGATCCGGTCGCCCCCGGGGGGCTCGATCTTGATGACGTCCGCGCCCCAATCGGCGAGTTGGCGCACCGCCGTGGGCCCCGAGCGCACGCGGGTGAGATCCAGCACCGTGAAGCGGCTCAGCGCATGGGCGGAGGGCATGGGCGTCTCCCGGTTTCGCGTCGCAGGGTTCTGCGTGGCAAGGTTTCGCGCGGTGTGGCAGGTCGGGGGCCGCTCAGCGGCCCCTGAAGTTCGGCGGCCGCTTCTCGCGGAAGGCGATCGGACCCTCCCGGTAATCCTCGCTTGCGAAGCAGGCCTTGATCGCCCGGTCGATGGCGGCGAGCGCATCCGGGCCGGGCTCGGTGGTGGCCGCGTCGATGGCGAGCTTGGCAGCCGCGATCGTCAGCGGCGCGTTGGCGGCGACGCGGGCGCCGTAGGCGCGGACCTCCTCCTCCAGCGCCTCTTTGGGGACGACCCGGTTGATCAGCCCCATGCCGAGCGCCTCGGCGGTGTCGAACTGGCGCGCCGAATAGAAGATGTCCTTGGCCCGCGAGGGGCCGACCACGTCGACGAGGCGGCGCATGCCGGCGTAGCGGTAGCCTAGGCCGAGCTTGGCCGCCGGGATCGCGAACCGCGTACCCTCGGCGGCGAAGCGCAGGTCACAGGCCAGCGCCAGGGCGAGGCCGCCGCCGATGCAGTAGCCGCGCACCATGGCGAGCGTCGGCTTGGGGCAGGTCTGGATGATGGCCGTCGCCGCATCCGCGGCGGCGTTATAGGCCATCTGGGCCTCGCTGGAGCCGCGCTTCGTCTCGAACTCGGAGATGTCGGCGCCGGACACGAACGCCTTCTCGCCCGCGCCCTTCAGCGCGAGGATGCGGATCTCCGGATCCTCCGCGAGGCCGGCGATCGCCTCGGGCACGCCGCCCCACATCTCGAACGTCATGGCGTTGTGCTTGGCGACATTACTGAAGATCAGCCAGCCGATCGGCCCATCCCGCTGCACGATGAGTTGGGGGTCTGCCATGGGGTCAATCCTTGGTCGGTCTGGCTGTGATCGTCACGGATCGGGAACTGGTCGCGCGCGTCGTCCCCGCCCGCAAGGCTTCCCGCGACCCGCTCCGGATCGAGGCTCGCCGTGCCGCCCTCCTTCAGAAACAGCGTCGTGACGAACGTGCAGGCGATGCAGGCGCTGACGTAGTAGAAGAACAGGCTCTCGTGGCCGAGATGCTTGAACCACAGGCCGACATACTCGGCGCTGCCGCCGAACAGGGACGTCGCCAAAGTATAAGGAAGGCCCACGCCGAGGACGCGCACGCTGGTTGGGAACAGCTCCGCCTTCACCACCGAGTTCACCGACGTGTAGCCGGACACGATGACGAGCGCGATCATGAGGAGGATGAGTGCCGACCACGCATCGTGGACGCGCGTCATCGCGGTCATCAGCGGCACGGTGCCCAGCGTCCCGAGCACGCCGAAAGCGAGCAGCAGGGGCTTGCGCCCGATCCGGTCCGACAGCGCGCCCAGCAAGGGCTGCAGCAGGGCGAACACGAACAGCGTGGCGCAGGAGACCAGCGTCGTCTGGTCCCGCGTCAGCCCCGCCGAATTCGACAGGAAGCGGTGCATGTAGACCGTGTAGGTGAAGAACGCGACCGTGCCGCCGACGGTCATACCGGCGACCAGGACCAGCGCGCGCGGGTGGGCCAGGAGGCGCAGGGTTGGCCGCTCCGGCGGTCCCCGGCGCTGGAGCGCCTTGAACTGGTCCGTCTCGGCGATGTTCCGGCGCAGGGCGTAGCCGATCACCGCGCAGGCCGCCCCGATGGCGAAGGGGATGCGCCAGCCCCAGGCGGCGATCTGGTCGGTGCTGAGCAGGATCCGCATCAAAACCAGCAGGGCTGTCGCCAGCAGCTGGCCGGAGATCAGAGTCACGTAGTTGAAGCTGCTGAAGAAGCCGCGGCGCCGCGGATCCGCGATCTCCGTCAGGTAGACGGAACTCGCTCCGTACTCGCCGCCGAGCGACAGGCCCTGAAGCATGCGCGCGAGGAGCAGCAAAGCCGGCGCCAGAATCCCGGCCTGGGTGTAGGTCGGGCAGATCGCGATCATCAGCGAGCCCGCGCACATCAGGGTCACGCACAAGCTCAGCGCGGTGCGCCGCCCGTGCTGGTCGGCGTAGATGCCGAAGATCCAGCTCCCGAGGGGCCGCAGCAGGAAGCCCAGGGCGAAGATCCCGGCGGCGTTGAGGAGCTGCACGTTCGGCGAGTCGCCGGGGAAGAATTGCGGCGCAAAGTAGAGCGAGAACGCCGTGTAGATGTGCAGATCGAACCACTCGATCAGGTTGCCGACCGAGCCGCCGAGGATCGAGGCGACGCGGGTGTGAAGGGCAGGGCGCGCGGCCCCGAGGGCGGTGTCCGTGGCGAGCATCGAGCGTCCCTCCGTCATCGTGCCGCGGAGGCGGCGACGCGCCGCTCGAAGGCGGGGGCGAGCAGGGCCTGCACGCCGCCCAGGAACGCGACCACGGCCAGGAACAGGAGACCGTAGGAGAACTGGCCGGTTGAATCCTTGATCCAGCCGACAAGGTAGGCGGGCAGGAAGCCCGACAGGTTGCCGAGCGCCGTCACCATGGCGATCGAGCCGGCCGCCGCCGGCCCCGGGAAGCTCTCGGTGTAGAGCGCCAGCGACGGGCCCTTCAGCCCGTAGATCCCAACCATCACCACGCAGATCGCCACGAACTGCGCGAGCGGCTGGGCGAGCCAGACCGAGGCCGTGAGGCCGGCGGCCACCAGGAACGTCATGGCGGCGGTCGGCACGATCCGGTCCGCGTGCCGATCGGACCACCAGCCGCCCAGCACCATCGCCAGCGTGCCGAACGCGTAGGGTATCGCGGTGACGAAGCCCGTCTGGGCGTTGGTCAGGCCGGCGGCCTTGATGATCTGCGGCAGCCATAGGCTCAGGCCGTAGCTCGCCGTGGTGACGTTGAAGAACAGCAGCGCGTAGAACAGCACCCGCGGGTCGCGGATCGTCGCCCAGACGTTCGGCGCGGCGTGCGCTCGGACCGGCTCGGCGGCGAGCGTCCGGCGCAGCCAGTCCCGCTGCTCGCGGCTGAGCCATTCGGCCTTGTCGGGCGTGTCGGTCAGGACGAACAGCAGCAGCACGCCGAGGACGACGGCCGGCAGCCCTTCGAGGATGTACATCCACTGCCAGCCGGACAGGCCGAGCCATCCGTCGAGCCCGAGCAGCAGCCCGGAGATCGGCGCGCCCACGAGGCTCGACATTGCCATACCGACCAGCATGATGCCGATGCAGCGGGCGCGGTAGGCCTTCGGGTACCAGAGGGAGGCGAACAGCAGCAGGCCGGGGAAGAACCCGGCCTCCGCGACCCCGAGCAGGAACCGGGCGATACAGAACGAGACCGGCCCGGTCACCAGCGCCATCCCGGCCGAGATGAAGCCCCAGGTGATCATGATGCGGGACAGCCAGAAGCGGGCGCCGACCCGGCCCATCATCACGTTGCTGGGATACTCGAACAGGAAGTAGCCGAGGAAGAAGATCCCGGCGCCCCAGCCGTAGGCGGTGGCCGAGAGGCCGAGTTCCTTGTTGGCGGTCAGCGCCGCGAAGCCGACATTCACCCGGTCGATGAACGAGACCATGTAGGCGATGACGAGGATCGGCATGAACCTCCGGTTGATCCGGCGGATCGTGTCACGCTCCAGGTCCGTCACCCCGTCCGACCGCGTGCCGTCCTGTACGGCGAGGCCGGCGGGGATTGCCCGCGTGTCCATGCGCTCTCCTCCCTGGAGGCCGCCGGCCGATCTCGCGGCTCTGGCGGGTATGGTCTTGCGGCGCGCCCGCCTAGTCCGGCATCGGCGGTCCGAGCCCGAGCCGCGCCACCGCCTTGGCCGGGGCTGTGTCCAGCGTGCGCAGAGCCGCCAGCAGATCGGCCGCCGCCGCGTCCCCCACAGCGGGGACGGCGAGTTCGCGGAACTTGTCGGCCAGCTCGTTGTCGGTGAGCGGCGCGTCAGGATCGCCCTTGCGGGTCGGCTGCCGCTGCATGAGGCGGCGCCCGTCCGTCAGGGTGATGGTCACCACGGCCGAGCGCCGGGCCGGGAACGCGGCCTCGCTTTCCGGATCGACCACCATCGTGACCCGGCGCATCAGCGCCTGGACCCGCGGATCGGAGAGGCGCTCCGGCGAGACCGCGTCGAGGCGCACGCTGCCATGGACCAGGGCGCTCGCCACCGTGAAGGGCGTCGAGAACCGCCCCTCGAAGGGCGTCGCGACTGTGCGCCGGTCGGTGACGTCGAGGGCCGTCCGGTAGGTGCCGATGGTGATCGCCGCAATGGCGTCGAGGTCGAGATCCGGCCGCAGCGCCAGGGCGGCGTCGATCGCCGCGAAGGCATGGCCGCAGCAGCCGTGGTTCTTGAACGTCATGGCGCAGATGTTGTAGCGGCGCCCGAGTTCATCGACAGCGTGCGCCCACTCGGCGCCCCGGCTCATCGCGGCCCCGAACCCGGCCCCGCCCTCCAGCACGTCGAGGGCGCCGGTGACCCCGCGGCTGGCCGCGAGCGCCGCGAGGGCGCCGGCTTCCGCGGCGTGCCCGGCATGGAGCGGCTTCGACATGGCGTCCGAGCGGAAGGCTTGCTGGAGCCCGGCCGCCATCGTGGCGGCGGTGGCCAGCGCGTGGGCGAAGCGCCCAGCATCGAGGCCGAGCAGGGACGCGGTCGCGGCGGCGGCCCCGAAGGTCCCGATCGTGCCGGTCGTATGCCAGTAGTGATAGTGTGAGGGCTGGACCGCCACGCCGATGCGTGTCGAGACCTCGTAGCCGATGACGATGGCGCGCAGCAGAGCCGCGCCGTCGGCGCCGACCGTTTGCGCGGCCGCGAGCGCCGCGCCGATCACCGGGCAGCCCGGATGGTAGATCGCATCGCGAAAGATGTCGTCGAATTCGATGATGTGCGAGGCGGTGGCGTTGATCAGCGCCGCCGTGCGCAAGGGGGCCCGACGCCCGGTGCCGTACACCACGGCGCCGCCGGCCGTCCCGAACTCGTCCGTGAGCGCCGCGGCGAGCAGCGTCGCGGGCGGGAGCTGCGCCCCCGGCAGGAGCGCGGCGAACCAGTCGATCAGGGCGCGCTTGGCGTGGTGCAACACGTCCGCTGGCAGCGATCGCTCGCCTTCGGAAGCCGCGTAGTCCGCCAGCGTCTCGATCACCGTGCCGGGATGCGCCATGGCCACGGCGGTCAGTCCCGGTAGGTCGGATCGATCCGGTCGAGCTTGCGCAGGAGGGCCGGCCATTCGAGCACGCCGAACGGGCGGCGCACCTCCGGCCGGTAGAGGTGGTTGGTCTTGGCGATCACCTCATCCGAGGGCAGGACGAGGTCGGTGCTCGCCGCCATCGCCATGAGTTGCGCCTTGCAGGCGAGTTCCGCGCGGTAGATGTTGCTGAAGGCCTGCGGCACGGTCGGCCCGACGACCAGGAGGCCGTGGTTGCGCAGGATCATCAGGTCGGCGTCGCCGAGATCGTCCACGATGCGCTTCTGTTCTTCGAGATCGACCGCCACGCCCTCGTAATCGTGGTAGGCGACCGTCGAGAACCGCATCGCCGTCTGGGTCATCGGCAGCAGGCCGCACTTCATGGCGGAGATCGCCATGCCGGCCGGCGTGTGCGTGTGGATCACGCAATCGACCTCGTGCCGTGCCCGGTGGACCGCGCTGTGGATCACGAAGCCGGCGCGGTTCACGCCGTAATCGAAGGCGGGCTTGTCGACGATGTTGCCGTCGAAATCGATCTTCACGAGGTTCGAGGCGGAGATCTCCTCGTAGAGCAGACCGTACGCGTTGATCAGGAAGTGCTCCGGCTCGCCGGGGACGCGAACCGAGATGTGGTTCGCGATCATGTCGGTCATGTCCCAGAGGGCGACCAGCCGGTAGCAGGCCGCGAGGTTGACCCGCGCCTCCCACTCCGCGGGCGAAACCTGGTCGCGCAGCGAGGGGAGGTCGAGGTCGTAGCGCTTCCCACGAAGCTCGGCGATGCCGCTCGTCATCCGCTCCTCCCGTTTGTCCGACGCAGGTCCCGCGGGACCCGGCGCATCGGCGTATGTTGACCGGAGGGTCGCTCACTTCCGCAAAATTTACAACCGTGAATTTTAGGGATCGACGCGCGGTGGCCCGACGATGCTGCGCAGGCTCGCGAGGATCCGCTCCCGGTTCGGTTCGAGCCGCGACAGGGGGCCGGCGACCCCGAGGACGGTGGCACGGCCATCGGCCATCTTGGGCGCGAGCACCGCCATGGTCCCGGCGCCCTCGGTGACCTGATTGGCCGACCACGCGAAACCCGCGGCGCGAACCTCTTGGAGGCCGTCCCAGAAGGCGTCGAGATCGAGGGTCACTCCAGCACGCCGGTCGAGTTGCCGGACCAAGCGGGCGATCGCGTCCCGCGACTGGTGGGCCAGCAGCATGCGGCCAGCGGCCGTGGAGTGGATCGGCCGGAACGTACCGGGGTGCAGGTGATAGCGCAGGAGATGGCGCGCCTGGACGACATGGATGTACTGCACGTGAAGATCGTTCTGCATGCCGAGAACGACAGTCTCGCCGGTCGCCTCCTGCAGTGCCTCCATCAGGCGGATCAGCACCCCGTCGCGGAACACGCAGGCCTGCACCCAGGCGCCGAGCATCGCCACCCGCATGGTCGGACTGTAGGTGCGACGCTCGAAGTCGTAAGACAGATAATCGAGGGCCAGCAGGCTCTTGAGAAGGGCCAGGGTGCTGGAGGCCGGATAGCCCAGCGCCAACGCGATCTCGGTGAGCGATTGCGGGCACTGGACGCGGTCAAAATGCTCCAGCACCTCGACCACGCGGCGGGCCGACTTGACGGCCGCGCCCTGCGCCTCGGGCGGGATGTCCGCACGTAGGGTCACGAGGCCCACACCACGAGCATTCTATTCACATATATGAAACACATGCCCCAGTCCGGCCGACCCGCTCCTTCGACGACCGGTTGTTGATACCGGAAGGCGCGGAATCCCGGTAGCGGCGGCGCTCACCGGAAGCCGTAGAGCGTGGCCGGGTTGTCCACCAGGATGCGGCGCAGGCTCCGGTCATCCGTCCAGCGCCGCAGCGCCCGCAGCAGATCCGCATCCGACGGGACGCCCAGGTCGGTCGCGTCGCCGAAATAGTTGATGTGCGGCCAGTCACTGCCCCAGACGAGGCGCTCCGGATTGGCCGTGATCAGCGCCGCGGCGAAGGGATCGACGTCGTCGTAGGGGGAACCCGCCGCGGTGAGGCGGTCCGCCCCCGAGATCTTCGTCCAGGCAGCCCCGTCCGCCACGAGGCGGCACAGCTGCGTGAAGCCCGGATCGTCGACGCCACGCGCCGTGCTCATGCGGCCCATATGGTCGATCACCACCGGCATGCCGCTGGCGGCGAGGGACGGCCAGAGCTCGAGCAGGTCCGGCGCGTGCAGCCACGCCTGGAGGTGCCAGCCCCGCGCCCGCAGCCGCGGCGCGAGCGCCCTCAAAGCCTCCAGCCCCATGCCGTTGCGGTAGACCTGACGGCCGTCCCGCCGGAACAGGTTGACGCGCACGCCGCGCACGCCGGCTGCCGTCAGGGCGTCGAGTTCGACCTCGCTGACGCCGTCGGACAGGACCGCGACGCCGCGCAGGCGGTCGGGCGCCCGCGCGAGCGCATCCAGCATGGCGCGGTTGTCGGCCCCGTAGGCGCTGGCGGTGACGATCACGCACCGGGCGAAGCCCATGGCGTCGAGCTGGCTCAGGAGGGCCGCGCCGTCGTTCTCCGGCGGCGTGTAGCTGCGATCCTCCGCCAGGGGGTAGCGCGCGTAGGGCCCGAACACGTGGGTGTGGCTGTCGCATGCACCTTCCGGCAGCGCAAAGCCCAGCGGCGCTGACGCCTGCGGAGCGAGGCAGTCGCGGCTCATGGGCGTCCTCCGGCTTGATTCTGGCAGCCTTGATGGCCTGCTGCAGATGCGGCCACAATGCACGGATATAAATTTTCTGAGGCAACATCGGCGTTATCCCGGCACGCCGTCCGTCACCACAACACGGTTTCACTCCACTCTTGTGCGCTTACAGACTTCGTCGCGCTCAGTCACCCATTGCGCACAACGCGGCTGTCTCGAAAGAACTGGACCTATGGACAGCCGGCAGCCGATCTTACACACTTGTGAAACACGCGGCTAGGGTTCCGCCGCCTTGCGGGCATCGCGACACCCAGCCCAGCACCGAACGGACGATCGATGGCGTCAGGCGCCCAGAAACTGCCCGGCCGCACGGAAGCGATCCCCGGCACGGCGGCGACCGAGACCGCCAGGACGGCGCGCCGGCGCGGCAAGCCCGTTGCGCTGGCCCTGGCGGATTACGAGGCGGCAGCGCGGCGGCACCTGCCGCGGCCCGTATTCGGCTACATCGCGGGCGCCGCGGAAACCAATGCGGCGCGCGACGACAACCGGCGGGCGCTGCGCGAGGTCGGGTTCGTGCCGCGGGTTTTGGTCGGGGTCGGTGCACGCACATCCGCCGCGACGGTGCTCGGCCGGGATTATGCCGCGCCGTTCGGCATCGCCCCGATGGGCCTGAGTGCGCTTGCCGCCTATCGCGGGGACATCGTGCTGGCGGCGGCTGCGCGGGCGGCGCGGGTGCCGATGATCATGAGCGGCTCGTCCCTCATCCGCATGGAGGACGTGATCCCGCACAACCCGGACGCGTGGTTCCAGGCTTACTTGCCCGCAGAGCCCGATCGGATCGCCGCCCTGGTCGACCGGGTGGCGGAAGCGGGCTTCGGCACGCTGGTCGTGACCGTCGACACCGTTGTCTCCGGCAACCGCGAGAACATCACCCGCACCGGCTTCTCGACGCCGCTCCGGCCGAGCCTGCGCCTTGCCCTCGACGGGCTCGCATGCCCGCGCTGGACCGCGGGCACGTTCCTGCGCACGCTGGCGCGCCACGGCATGCCGCATTTCGAGAATTCCTACGCGGAGCGGGGGGCGCCGATCCTGTCCGCCTCGGTGCTGCGAGATTTCGGCAACCGCGACCACCTGTGCTGGGACCACCTGCGGCTGGTGCGGGCGCGCTGGCGCGGCCGGCTGGTGATCAAGGGAATCATGGCGGCGGCCGACGCCGTCGCGGCCCTGGATCTCGGCGCCGATGGGGTGATCCTGTCGAACCACGGCGGCCGGCAGCTCGACGCCACGGTCTCGCCCTTTCGCACCCTGCCGGCGGTCGTCGCGGCGCTCGGCGGGACGATCCCGGTGATGATCGACAGCGGCTTCCGCCGCGGCACGGACGTGCTGAAGGCGCTGGCGCTGGGCGCCGCCTTCGTGTTCGTCGGACGGCCGTTCCTCTACGCCGCCGCAGTCGGCGGCCAGTCCGAGGTCGAGCGCGCGATCGCGATCCTGAAGGATGAGATCGTGCGCAACATGGGCCTGCTCGGCGTGAACGCCCTGTCCGAGCTCGGGTCCGATCGCCTGTACCCCGTCCCGGCCGGGCCGCAGACCTGAATGTCGGAGGAGGGAGCGCGCATGAGCGATCGGTCGTCGAAGCGCGGCGAAGCGGGCGGGCTGAAGCCGGACGTGCTCCTGGCGATCGACCTCGCGCCCTTCGCCCTCGACCGGTTGAAGGCTCGCTTCACCGTGCACCAGGCCGTCACGCCCGAGGCCCGCACCGACCTCGCCGCGCGGGCGGGCGACCGCATCCGGGCCATCGTGACGAACGGGACGACGCCGATCCCGGCCGTTCTGATCGCGGCGCTGCCGAATCTCGGGATCATCTGCGCACAGGGCGTCGGCCATGAGGGCGTCGACCTGCCGGCGGCCCAGGCACGCGGGATCGTCATCACGCACGGCACGGGCATCAACGCGGGCTGCGTGGCCGATCACGCCCTCGCCCTGTTCCTGGCGGTGCTGCGCGACATCCCGCGCTTCGACGCCGCCGTCCGGTCGGGCCGCTGGCGGGAGGGCGGGACCGCCCGGCCGGGGGCGCAGGGCAGGCGCGCCGGCATCCTGGGGCTCGGCGGGATCGGCAGCCGCATCGCCCGGCGCTGCGCCGGCTTCGACATGGCGGTGCGCTACCACAACCGCCGGCCGGTCCCGGACGTGCCGTGGGACTACGCCCCGAGCCTCGGCGATCTCTGCGCCTGGGCGGACGTGCTTTTCGTGGCACTGCCGGGCGGCGCTGCGACCCGTCACTGCGTCGGCCGCGCGGCCCTCGACGCCCTCGGCCCTGGCGGCTTCCTCATCAATGTCGGGCGCGGCTCGGTCGTGGACACCGAGGCCCTGATCGAGGCCCTGGAGGCGTGCCGCCTCGCCGGGGCGGCGCTCGACGTGATCGAGGGCGAGCCTGCGGTGCCGGCTTCCCTGTGCGCGCTGCCGAACGTGGTGCTGTCGCCCCACATCGCCGGGCGCTCGCCGGAGACCCTGGAGGCGACGATCGGTCAGGTCGTGGCCAACCTCACCGCCTTCTTCGCGGGCGAGCCCGTCCTCTCGCCGATCCCCGAGCGCGCCTGAACCGCGCGCACCACGAACCGTCCGGAGCAAAGATGTCACCGAGAGGCAATCCGATGCGCGCGAGCCGCCGCGCCCTGCTGCGCGGCGCCGGTGCTGGCGCCGTCTTGGGGGCCGCGCCGCTGCGCGCCCTGGCGGCGACAGGCACCATCAGCCCCGTCATGGCGAAGCTCAGCGCCTACATGGCCGAGGCCGCGGACCAGCCGCTTCCGGACGCGGTCGTCGAGGCGGCCAAGCACCACATCCTCGACACCTTCGCCGCCATGGTGTCGGGCTCCGGCCTGCTGCCGGCCAAGGCCGCCTACAGCTTCGCGGCCTCCTACGGCGGCTCCGGCAACGCGACGCTCGTCGCTTCCAGAGCCACGGCCGACCCGCTCGTGGCGGCGCTGGTCAACGGCATGCTGGCGCATTCGGACGAGACCGACGATTCGAACGAGTTCTCGCAGTCGCATCCGGGCGCGCCGATCGTGCCGGCGGCGCTCGCCGCCGCGGAGAAATTCGGGATCGACGGCACGCGCTTCCTGCGCGCCGTGACGCTCGGCTACGATGTCGGCCCGCGGGTCACCCTCAGCTTCGACGCGATCCCGTTCCGCAACACCAGCCACAAGAGCACCCACGCCATCGCGGGGGCCTTCGGGGCCGCAGCAGCGGCTGCCTGCACCGCCGGGCTCGACGCGCAACAGATGCGCTGGGTCCTCGATTATGCGGCCCAGCAATCCTCCGGGATCGGCGCCTGGACCCGCGACACGCAGCACATCGAAAAGTCCTTCGTGTTCGCCGGGATGCCCGCGCGCAGCGGCCTCACCGCGGCGCTGATGGTAAAGGCGGGATGCACCGGCATCGACGACATCTTCTCGGGCGCCGACAATTACTTCCTGGCCTACGCGCCCGATGGCCGCCTGGATGCGCTGACGGCCGAGCTGGGCGCGCGCTACGAGATCTCCCGCACCAACATCAAGAAATGGACGGTGGGCTCGCCGATCCAGGCCCCGCTCGATGCCTTGAGCAACATCCTGCGGCGCCGGTCCGTCGACCCCGAAGCCATCGGATCGGTCACCGTCCGCGTCGCCCACACCGAGGCCCGGGTCGTCGACAACCGCGACATGCCCGACATCTGCCTCCAGCACATGGTGGCGATCATGCTGCTCGACGGGACGGCCTCGTTCCAGGCGGCGCATGACAAGGACCGCATGGCCGATCCGACGGTGCTGCGGATGCGCGCCAAGGTCCGGCTGATCCCGAGCGACGAGCTGGAGCGCCTCGAGCCAGCGCGCGCCGCCATCGTGGAGATCGCGCTGAACGACGGGACGGTCCTGTCCGACACGGTGCTGGCGGTCCGCGGCACGGCCGACAACCCGATGCCGCGCGCGGAAGTGGTAAGCAAGTGCCGCGATCTGATGGCGCCGGTCCTCGGCGCGGACAAGACGTCCCGGCTGATCGACACCGTCCTCGCCCTCGAGTCGGTGGGGACCATGCGCGACGTCGCCGGCCTGCTGCGCCTGAGCTGATCGGGCCCCGCGACCGCCGCCCTGGACACGTTACGCGCTGCGCGCAATTCCGGCCCGGCTCTGGCGAAGCGATCGCATGTCGCGGCGCGAGGGGCGCGGGGCTGCGAGGGGTGATGGAGCGGATCGACTTTCTGGGCCTTCAAGCCTTCCTCAGCATTGCCAACTGGGGAAGCTTCAACCGGGCCGCGGCCAGCCTCAGCCTCTCGCAGGCGGCCCTGAGCCACCGCCTGAAGAAGCTGGAGGACGAGCTCGGCGTCAGGCTGGTTGCGCGGACGACGCGGCAGGTCACGCTAACGGCCGCCGGTGTCGAGCTTCTGCCGAGCGCGCAGCGCATCGTCGACGAGCTCTCCCAGATCTTCGGGACGCTGCGGCGGCAGGGCCGCGAGAGCCAGGACGTCGTCCGGTTCGGCTGCCTGCCGACGATCGCCGGCCACCATCTCCCCGTCATCCTGCGGGGGTTCAGCGCCGCCCACCCGGGCGTGCTGGTCCGCGTCCTTGATCAATCGGCCACCGCGATCATCGAGCGGGTGCGGGCAGGCGAGGCTGAGTTCGGCATCACCATCATGTCGGCCCAGCACTACGACCTCGACATCACGCCCATCCACCAGGAAGCCTTCGTGGTGGTGTGCCGGGCCGATCACGCGCTCGCCGGCGCGAAGGTGGTGACGTGGTCCGAGCTGGACCGCGAGATCCTGATCAAGATCGGGGAGCAGACCGGCAACAACCTGCTCATCGCGGCGGGGCTGGGGGGACGCTACGCCGACGTGACCTGGGCCTACGAGGTGCACCGCGTCGCCACCGCGATCGGCATGGTGCGCGGGGGCCTGGGCGTGACCGTCGTGCCGCGCCTCGCCTTTCAGGCCGCCGATGAGGGAAAGATCGTCGCCGTGCCGCTCCGGGCCCCGAGCATCGCGCGGACGATCGGCATCGTGACGCGCCGCAATCACACCCTGTCGCCGGTGGCGGAGAGCTTGGCGCGCATGATCCAGGCGTACTTCAACGCGCTCTGACCGCGCTGCCTCCCGGCACGAGCCGGTCCGGTGGCATCGTGCCGATGTGCGCCGAGCCAGCGAGCATTATTCGATAAGCCGCATCAATAGCCTCAATCTATTCATTTGTTTGCTCGGACTGACGGCGATAGCTCTGCATGCACGATAGTGCGCGAGAAGCGACGCACGCTCCGGGAGAGATGAGACATGGCGGCTGCAACCCGATCGGGCCTCGTCGTGACAGCCCATCCGGGCGATTTCGTCTGGCGCGCCGGCGGCGCCATCGCCCTGCACGCGGCCAAGGGCTACCGGATGAAGATCGTCTGCCTGTCGTTCGGCGAGCGCGGCGAGAGCCAGTGGGCCTGGAAGAAGGCGGGCACGCGGGTCGAGGACGTGAAGGCCCAGCGCCGCGCCGAGGCCGAGGAGGCGGCCGGCATTCTCGGCGCCGAAATCGAGTTCCTCGACGTCGGCGACTATCCCCTGCGCGTTGGCGAGGCCGTCCTCGACCGGCTCGTCGACGTCTATCGCGAGGAGCGTCCGGCCTTCGTGCTGACCCACGCCCTCGAAGACCCCTACAATTTCGACCATCCTGTCGCCGCCCACGTGGCGCAGGAGGCCCGGGTGATCGCCCAGGCCGCCGGGCACAAGCCGGACCCGGACCGCAGCTACGCCGCGCCGCCCGTGTTCCTGTTCGAGCCGCACCAGCCGGAGCAGTGCAATTTCAAGCCCCAGGTCATCCTGAACATCGATGCCGTGTGGGAGACCAAGTTCCGCGCGTTCCAAGTGCTCGCCGCGCAGAAGCACCTCTGGGAATACTACACGCGCGTCGCGCTCAACCGCGGCGTCCAGGGCGGCCGCAACTCCGGAACGGCGATGACCTACGGGGAGGCCTATCAGCGCCTCTTCCCGATGACGCTCGAGGAATTGGCATGAGCAACGTCGTCGTCCGCAACATCCCCCGCGTCGCGCCGGCCGTCGCCGCGACGCTCGCCGGGCACGGCGTCTCCACGGTCCACGAGGCGCAGGGGCGGACCGGCCTCCTGAAGACCTACATGCGTCCGGTCTGGGAGGGCGCCGCGATCGCCGGCAGCGCCGTCACCGTGCTGGCGCAGCCCGGCGACAACTGGATGCTGCATGTGGCCGTCGAGCAGTGCCGCCCCGGCGACGTCCTGGTGGTGGCCTGCACGACCGACAACACCGACGGCATGTTCGGCGACCTGCTTGCCACATCGCTGAAGGCGCGCGGCGCCGTCGGCCTCGTGATCGACGCGGGCTGCCGCGACGTGCGCGCACTCAAGGAGATGGGGTTCCCGGTATGGTCGCGGGCGATCTCGGCCAAGGGCACGGTCAAGGCGACGCTGGGCAGCGTCAACGTGCCCGTGGTCTGCGCCGGCGCCCTGGTCCGGCCGGGCGACGCGATCGTGGCGGACGATGACGGTGTCGTGGTCGTACCGCACGCCGAGGCCGAAGCCGTCGCCGCGAAGGCGGACGCGCGGGCCGCGAACGAAGTCACCAAGCGCGCCCGGCTCGCCGCCGGAGAACTCGGTCTCGACATCTACGGGATGCGCCCGGCGCTGGCGGCCGCCGGCCTCGAATACCACGACGATCCGCAGGACTGACGAACGCCCGGACAGAGGCCGGCCGACCGTCCGCGAAGAGACGGCGCCGGCTGCATTGTGCAGCCCGCCCGGCCTGCGGGCGACCGGCGCGCGATCCTGCATGGCCGGAGGAGACGCAACATGATGAAGCTCGGCTGGTACCACACGCTCGATCGGACCGAGCGCCGAACCTACTGGGCCTGCTTCGCGGGGTTCGGGCTCGACGCCATGGACACCACGATCTACGCCCTCGTCATCCCGGCGCTGATCGCGACGCTCGGCCTGACGCAGGCCGAGGCCGGATACCTTGCCACGGCCTCCCTCGCCGGGGCTGCGGTCGGCGGCTGGGCCGCCGGCATCCTGGCCGACCGGATCGGCCGGGTCAGGATCCTGCAGGTCACCATCCTGATGGTCGCGGGTTTCACCTGCCTGGCGGCGTTCATGATCGACTTCTGGTCCCTCGCCCTCGTCCGCTTCCTCCAGGGACTCGGCTACGGCGGCGAGGCCGCGGTCGGCGGGGTCCTGATCAGCGAGGTGATCCGTCCGGCCCTGCGAGGGCGGGTCGCGGCCTCCGTCCAGAGCAGCTACGCGGTCGGCTACGCGATCTCGGTCAGCCTCCTGCCGGTCATCGCATCCCTGTTCTCCGAGGAGACGGGCTGGCGCGTCTTCTTCGCCATCGGCATCATCCCGGCAGGCCTCGTCTTCTTCATCCGCCGGCTCGTCCCGGAATCCGGAATCTACGCCGAGGCGCGGGCGGCTCAGCGCGCTGGTGTCGTGCCGCCGCCGTTCTGGACGATCTTTACGGGCCGGAACCTGCGCCGCACGGCTGCCGCCGCGATCATGTCGACCGGCATCTTCGGCGGCGCCTACGTGATGATCACGTGGCTGCCGACCTACCTGCGCACGGCGCTCGGCCTCTCGATCAAGTCGAGCACCGGCTATCTCGCGATGAACATCCTCGGCTCCCTGGTCGGCCCGCTCCTCTACGGCTGGCTGTCGGACCGGATCGGCCGCCGCCCGGCCTTCATGACCTTCCTTGTGCTGCAATCCAGCAACGTCGCGATCCTACTGCTCGCGCCGATCGGCCTCACCACGACCATCGTTTTGAGCTTCTTCCTGGGCGCGTTCCAGGGGGCCCTGGCCTCGGGCATGCTGCCGACCTTCGCGGAATTGTTCCCCACGTCGATCCGGGCGAGCGGCCAGGGCTTCTGCCTCGGGGGCGGGCGCGGCTTCGGTTCGGTCGTGCCCGCCACGGTGGGCCTCCTGTCCGCGAGCTGGCCGCTGGGGACGGCGATGGGCGCCTGCGCCCTCTGCGCCTACGGGGTCGCCTTCTGCGCGGCGCTGCTCATGCCGGAAACAGCCGGAACGGATCTTCACGACCAGAGTGGCGGGCAGGCACCTGCGGTCGGACAAACTCAACACGCGTCGAGAATCGTGTCGGCATAGCTCTGTAATCGGGCAGCGGCTTCTCAACCTTTGTGGCCGAAAGCCGCTGGTCCGCTTTCGGCCAAACCTTGCAATAAAATCCCGAGATCGCTCTGCGTGAAGGTTGCCGCGTGGCGACCGCTCGCGTCTCAGCTGCGAGCGGCCGCCGCGAAGCAGATCTATTTGGGCGTGCCCTTGGCCGAAATCAGTGAGCCATCGTCTGCCTTGGCGTCCTCCTCGGCGCTAAATTGCTCAGGACAAAGCGACGCGAGCTTGGCAGCATCGGCGAGCATAGCGGCGCAGGCAGCGACTTCCTGTACCATCTCGTTCGTAAGACGGGGCTTGCGGCGGAGGCGACGGCTCAGTTTCTTCAGGTCGCAGGCCGCATTCATCACCAACGCCATGGCACCCGTATATGGCGAGTCGCTACGCGGAATGAGGTCATATCGCTCGGCGATCTCCCAAGCCCATTCGGGCAGATCGTCGGGATCAAGGAGGGTCATGTCGTTCATCGTCGTGGCTCCGTAGCGCACGACGCCCGTCGCCGTGCCGGTACCTTTACGCGACCGAGTTAAGGAACAGCGCGACCATTCGAAGGCTCTGCGGCCGCAATACTTAGGAAGTAAAATGTCCAAGCTTGATGCAGTAGACGCGACCCTCCTGACAGATGGTCTTTGGAGTTTTAATCGTCAGCTTCGGGGTGCGACCGCCCTCGGTCTGCGCCAAACCTGCATCACGCAGCCTCCGCATTAACGCTCCATGGTCTTGGAAGGTGCACTGAAAGCGTGTTGCTGGAACCAGCAGTTCGACATCGTCGCCGATCCGTCGGAGAAAACCAGCGGCGTCTTCAAAATCGGCCGTCGACAAGGGAGCGGCCAGATCAGAGACCTCGACCAGGGCAGCCCGATGAGCCTCAACGTAGGCAAGCATTGAAGCATGTGGATCTGCAACCCGCGGCGCTTCCTTGTTTGCCGCAGCGCGCGCCACATCCTGGATCAGATGCAACGGCGAGCCCCACTCCTTCGGGAGGACGCCGAAGCGTTGAGCCAATGCGGCCGCAACCGCTGCGAGGGCGAAGCTCTTCTGCACACGCGCCGATCCTACCGGCACTCTGTCCTCGCGTATGTAGCTTTTGAGGTTATTTTCGATGACCTCTATCAAGCGCGACTCGTCACGCTCGGCTGCTCGCACGAGATGCTTGACGAAAGCTCGACCGACCATTCCCCAGTAATCGTCAGCGACCGCGACCATCGCCTCGCTTGCGGCTCGCGCGCTCTCATATCCCGGCGGCAAGAAAGTAAACCCGCCATGTGGCGCCTCGGGCGCAATGCGAATGGTAATGCGTCGAGATTGAAGGGCGCTTCTCACCTGTACGCTGCCGTTCACAAGGTCGGCGAGCGCTGCGTTCGTCGTGCTGAGCATGGCCAAGCGTGTGTGCTCGCCCTGTGCTGCGTCGCCTAAACGCCGCCGGCTTCCCGTCGCAGCAACTTTGAACACCATCTGATGCGCAAAGTCCTCTCGATCCTTTTGCGATGCGCCTGCCAGATTGGCCTCGTCAAGGAAAAGGAGGCTGTCACCGTGGTTGAGTTTAAGCGTATCTAGAAAATTGACTGTTAGGTCAAAGCTCTCGCCGCCGCCACAGTCGCTTTCGGGATTGCCAGCCCACACCGAGGCGGCGAGCACGCCCATGCTGCTCTTGCCGGTCTCAGGATCGCCGACGATCTCCGCCTGCGAATTGATATAGCCGCGTGGTGCGAAGCGTAGCAGAGGCCCGATAAGCGCGAACGCGATGACGAAAAAGGGGAGCGGCTGCCGCGTAGCAAAGGGCGCTACGGCGATCTGCCAGTCTTCGAGTGAACCGCGCGGCGTGAACTTGGGATGCGGTTCGAAGGCCACTATGACCTCTCGCGTGTCGAAACGCGGCGACGCTCGTGTTCCGTCGCCGAACACGTAGAAGCCTTGCAGCCAGCCCGGCCGTGCGGCGACGAGCGCCTCACGATAATCAGTGTGCGCCTCGATCTCGCGCTTTAAGCCATTCTGCGCACCGGGCGTGAGGTATTGAGCGCCGACTTTAGACAGCCGAGAAAACACCTCACGCGGATCGGCAATGAGGTCGGCGACGGCAAACCACAACGCACGTTGAGGGGTGCCATAGCGGATCCAAGGACCACCGTGCTGATCGCGCACGGCATCGAGAATGCTCGGTGCAGCAGGAGCTATCGGTCGGTCACGAATTGGCGGTGTCGCTCGGCGGGTGGACTCCGGGATGGATCGGCGGCTCGGCACGGCAGCGGAATGGCGTGGCTTCGTACTCATGATAAACTCCTTCGAGCGGATTACGACCGGCGGCTCGACAACTGAGGGCTTCCCACCTTCCCACCTTGATGAACGACGACCTGCAATTGGCCCGTGATACAGCGCAGTGTTGTCACCCCCATGCGCAGTGTTGTTACCCCCTAGCCCATGCTTTGGCCGTTCTACCGCACCGAAGAGCCGAACCATGACCCTTTTCACCCCATAGAGGGCACCTGTTCAGCTCACGCCCTTCACGAATAAACACAGCCGCTTCATCGCCGCCGAGCCGCCATTGCGCCGCGACCAGCAGTCATGGGTTACGACCAGATCGGTGAACTTCTGTCGGTCAAGCCAGAGCAGAACCTGGGTGGCGTAGGGTTCAGGGATGCGTTGGGGATCGCGCACCCGCTTCGGTTTTCCACCGATCTGGATGACGGGGCGGCTCGGCCAGTAGCTTTTTGCGAGGTAGCTGAGCTGGACGACTCGGTCGCCGACACGGGAGCGCCGCACCGGTGCCGCGCCGGTCGGGGTGACCGTGTAGCCTTTGATAATTTTCGCCCGTAGACCCTTTTGCAGCGCCGCCGCCTTCGCCGCCGGCGTCACGAGGTGAAAGTGCAGCTGGTACTGGCCGGAGCTTGGCTCAAACTCGCCATGCAGCACTACGAACAGCGGCCCTGGAACCTTAAAAACCCCTGCCCGATCCAAGTGCCGCCGGAACTGCGCCTTGAGCTTCGCCGCCGTCGCCCCATCAAGCTCGGCCGGAGTGAGCCTCCAGCCGGCGTAGATCACTGTCACGGTGCGCAGCTCAGCATCTGGGTACTCGGCGAAAGCGTCGAGCAGCGCGCCATTCAGGCCTTCCCGGATCGCGCGCATCCGCAGCGATGAGGCGACGGTCGGGGGCGGGACGCTCTGCGCAACTCCATTCTCCAGGCGTTCGGCGAGGCTGTCGACAGCTACTGTGTCGAGCGTCGGGTGACCGACCCGCGGCGAGAGCTGCTTGGCCAGCCACAGGCGCGCCGCGATGTTCAACCAGTTCGTCGGGCCCGGCCGGTTCAGCACCCGGCGCATTCGTTGTGCCCGCAGGCGATCTTCCCTGGCAGCCTCAACCGCGGTTTCCAAGCCCTCAGGCAACCCCGCGGGGTTGCCTGAGGGCTTCGAAGCCGTAGCGGCTTCCTCACGATGCAGCTTGATGAGGCCTGCTCGCGTGCGCGTCGTGGCACCTGTGCCCGACTGCCGCACGGCACGCCTCGCAAAATTTGAGGGCAGGATTGGCCTCGCCATCGCTGATGTCCTGATCGGAAGGCGTTTTGGTGCTCAGCGCTTGGGTGTCGGCTGAACGAGCGGCGCTGTCTGCTGATCCGGCTCAGCGATGACACGCACATCGACTGTGGCTGCCCCGACCCGCACCTGCACCGCGTAACCTTTACCGGCTGCCGGAAGCTTGATGTTGATGCTGAGATCGGCCGCGTCTTGGTCGGCTCCGACGGGAGAGGTCACATGGGCCTCGCCAAGGCTCTTCCCGGGTTTGGAGGTCGGCGGTCCGGGCTTAGAGGTCCGCCCTGGCCCCCTAGTCGAACGGATTGCCATTGGGGCGATGTCTGATGATGCGTCTGTCGCCTCGACCCACCACGCCTCGCTCGCTCGGTTCACCGCCTCGGGCAGGTCGAACTTCCACCCCCGCTGGCTGACCCGTTGCAGACCCTCCAGCGCTCGGTTCAGCACCCCTGAGCGTTCCGTTTCCCAGATGCGAGGAAAGAGCGTCCGGTCAGCCTCCTCGCTCGTGAATTGCCGCTCGAAGGGAATGACGGTGAGGCGGCGGCGGAAGCCGTGCGAGGTATCGCGCAGGTGAGGTACGTCATTGCACAGGAGCAGCGGCAACGCCCCAACCCGAAACTCGAAGGCCTCGCGATGCTTCGGCTCGCCGGTGACGACCTTGGCTTCGCTGATCGTTTTCAGCAGGCCATCTGGCAGGATTGTCCCGACCGCTACGTCGTCGTCGAGGAACAGAGCCTTGTCGGCCAGATGGCCGCGCATGAATCTATTGCTGGCTAGTTCACCCACCGGCATCGCTGCCACGCGCTCGCAACCGAGCAGGCGGACAAGCAAGCCGGCGAGGGCAGTTTTGCCATCGCTACCGGCGCCCCAACCGACGAAGATCCGCGCGTCAGGTCGGGCGGGCTGCAGCAAGTAGCCGGCAAACTCGTGCCAAAAGTCGACTAGGGCGGCCGACGACATCGAATCTGAAAAGATCTCGCGCAGCGCGCGGTCGTAGAGGGGACAGACAGCCTTCGGGTCGTAGGCCACGTCGAGGCAGTAACGCAGGCCTGAAGCGGCATTGTGAGGTCGGCATTCGACTGAACCATCGGGGGTGATCCATAATTCCCCGTTGGCGACGTTGATGACGGGTGGAGGCTCGTTAAGGCGCGAGCGATCCGTGCCGGTCGCCTGCCGCATTTTCAGGAGTTCGATCACTTCACGGGTGACCGCACGAGGCCGCTGCTGACCTCGGCCTGTCCCCAAATGTAGATGCTGGAGAACCATCCCGCCGAGTTCAGCTTCGGACAGGGGGATCCAGTGCGTGCCGCTGAACCGAAGAAATTCGCTGTCGGTGCAGGTCAGGTACGCGCCACGTGCAAAAATGTCGTCAACTACCAGCTGCCCAATGCTCAGTGCATCCAGCGTTTCAAGTTCTCGGACTGCCGGTCGTGTCACTGAGCAAAGCACAGGATTGTCGCTCATGGCGCGACATCCTTCGCAGCCGGAATTTGTATCGTCTCTAAAGCCTCAATGAAACGCTCAAGCTCGTCTGAGCGAACAAAGGTCCGGCATCCAAGCTTCACAGCGCTTAGTTGGTGGCCCTTCAGAAGTTCATAAAAACGCGTACGCTTGATGCCGAGGAGCGCGCAAGCCTCCGATACAGAGAGAAGCCGCACGCTAAGCGGCGGAGGAAAGCTGACGGGAGTGGCCGATAGCGAACGCATCCGGACGGTAGAGCATGCATTCGAACACTATGCCGTCTGACAGGGAAAAATCAGCTATGGCGCGCCTGTCAGACACGGCGGCGTGACCGCGGGTTCCCTGTCACCAGCACAGACGTACTCAGATTGGCGTCTTCCAATTGTTGGAGGACAGACCTCGCCATTTCCTGGAGAGCGGCGCTTCGCGCATTGAGCCTTTCTTGGTCGGCCGGAGATTCTAGTCCTTGGCTTTTCAAATAATCCTGGGCTATCTCAGACAGCTTTTTTGCTGTAGGTGGATTGCTTTTATTGTGTCCGGTTAATGATATGTAGCGCCAAATGACGGCCGGGATTTCTGCGCGTCCTTTCTCACGATATATTTTGTAGCGGTCCAACCATTCCTGGCCTGGTATATCTTCGTAGGTAATAAGTTTGCGCAGAGCCGTTTGTGGAAAAGTAATATACAACGGTATTGCAATTTGCCTGTCACCTATTTGGTAGATCTCTTCGAGTGGCAAATCACGTCTTGGCAACCACGAGTTATCCCTAAGATATTCATTGGCAATGGATATTTTTGAGCCTATCCAGTCAACTCTAGCATCTGCTCCCGCTAATGCCCAGTATTCAGGCTTGATGCTAAGTTGACGTAGTCTTGGGTGGTCATCTTCGCTCCACAGCGGGTCAATCTCATCATCTTCTGGAGCCTCTAGGCTCACATCCTCTATATCCTCCTGGCCCAACAGCGAGTGCGGAGAGGTGCGGGCCTGCAGCAATGCGGGAGCCATTATATAAACGGATGCCTCGAAGATTTGACGTTGTAGGCCTGAGAGGACCTGACTTCGGACAGTCGAGGCAAGATCCTGTCCACTGCCTGCCAAATACGAAGGTTCACAGTGATTCAGTTTGCTGCGATCACTTTCAGTCCAGCCAGTGTCATACAATAATTTTCCGATGCGATCTATAAAGATTGAGGCTCGTTCGTGCGTTTGCTCTGAAAATACAGATTTAGGCGATAACCTGCTTCGAAAAACCGCGCGGCGTGCCATCGGCCGATCTGCCTTCCGATTTTTTGAGAATTATGCGTTCGGCGAAACAGTCTCGGGCCGCAGATTTTTGGGATTCTAGCTTAGTTGCGGGTTTTGCTGGCCTGGAGCTAGAAACGCGCACCACGCTGCCATAAGCGCACGACGCTTCGCCAAGTTGTCGCCCCGTCGGTACGCCTGTTCGGCCTTGTCGCCCACGGCATGCGCAAGTGCCGCTTCCGCAACCTCTGGGGGAACTCGGTGCAATCACCTGCCCAATCTCGGAATGACGAGCGGAAGCCGTGCGTCGTCGCTTTGACTTTCATGCGTTCAAGGAGCGCATCGAACGCACCGGTCGAGAGGTGTCGGTCGCTCCGGTAACCTTCGAATATATAGGCTCCGCGGCGAATCTGTTCCATCTCAGTGAGGATCGCTAGGGCGCGGTCACTGAGGGGTACGCGGTGGTCGCGTTCAGCCTTCATCCGTGCGGCGGGCACCGTCCATAGCTTGGCCGTTACATCGATTTCATCCCATCTCGCACCGACAACTTCACCAACACGGGCTGCGGTTAAGATCGCAAGCTCCAGCGCGCGCGCCGCAATCCCATCCCGGCAACGTAGATCCGCGACAAACGCCGGGACTGTCTCGTAAGCGAGCGCAGTGTGGTGCCCGCGGGTGAGCTTGCGCCGTTTAGAGAGGAGCTGATCCAAATGACCGCGCCAGCGGGCCGGGTTTTCGCCTGTGCGCAGCCCCTTCGCCGTGGCGGCGTCCAACACCTTTTCAATGCGCCCACGAACGCGCGAGGCGGTTTCCGCTTTCGTGGTCCAGATCGGCTGCAGCACGGCAAGCAGGTCGTCGGTGGTGATCGCGTCGAGAGGCTTGGAGCGGAGGCTGGCAGCGTAGGTGTTAAGCGTGCTCGTCCACTGAGCGGCGTGCTTCGTGTTGCGGAAGCCCTTGGCTAACTCGGGCACGAGCTGATCCGCAAAGGCACCGAACGTCATGATTGGAGCCGCAGGTGCCCCGTTTGGTCAGCCCCCATTGAAGTGGTCCGCCCTTTGGTATGGCTTTTGAGCCTGGAGGACGGACGAGATGGCAAAATACCCGAAGCCCGAGGAGATCGTCGCGAAGCTACGTCAGGCGGACGTGCTGATCTCACAGGGCCAGA
>NZ_JAKSYH010000202.1 GCF_022829295.1 Methylobacterium sp. J-088 | reverse complement strand
GCTGTTGGCCGATCAGGCCAAGGCGGCGACCGGGCAGGTCCGCGGGATCCTGGGGGAGATCCAGCGGGGCATCAACACCTCGGTGATGCTCACCGAGGAGGCGGTGAAGCGCGCCGCCTTGGCCTGATCGGCCAACAGCTTCATCTCGGAGGCGACCACCGCGAAGCTGCGCCCGCTCTCGCCGGCCGCGGCCGCCTCGAACGCGGCGGTGAGGGCGAGGAGATGCGTGCGCTCCGAGTTGTCGTTGACCGTCTCGATGATGTCGCCGATCGTCTGGGGCTTATCCGCCACGCTGACAATGTTGCCGGTCACCGGCTCGGCCCGCTCGCGGATCGCGGCCATGGCCTTGGCGGTGTCGGAGACCGCACGCAGTCCCTGGCGGGAGCATGTGTCGGTGGCTGGCGCGGTGGCGATC
>NZ_JAKSYH010000106.1 GCF_022829295.1 Methylobacterium sp. J-088 | reverse complement strand
TCAGCGCCTACAACTTCGCACGCCGCCTGAAGACCCTGCGGGGTCTCACGCCCTACGAGGCCATCTGCAAAGCATGGTCCGCAGAGCCCGGACGCTTCAGATCAAACCCGCTCCACCAAATGCCGGGACCAAACATCTAGCTCGCCGGCCGGGGGCAACGCAATGCGTTCCACGCCGGGCTCGCCATGTATGCCGAGGCCGAGCTCAGCCTGCCCCTCCTCCAGACGTTCGCTGCGCGGCGAGCCGGGGATCGTGCAGGTCGAGACCGCGATGCCGAGCGATTTCGCCGCCTCCGCTGCCCGGCGGGCGAGGGCCGCCACGTCCTCCAGCGGGACGCCCGCCTCGGCTGCGTGACCGGCGACCTTGTGGACGAACAGAGTGCCGGCGACACCGCGGGGCTGCTTGGCATCCGGAAGGGCGATGTCGTCGGATACGATCACGGTCTCGACGCGGTGTCCCAAGGCCCTGGCACGCTCCGCGGCCAGTCCGAAGTTCAGCCGGTCGCCCGCATAGTTCTTGACGACGAGCAGGCATCCGGCGGGCCCCGTTACGGCAAGGATCCCGGCCAGCACCGCATCGACGCTCGGCGAGGCGAAGACATCGCCGCACACGGCGGCGCTCAGCATCCCGGGCCCTACGAATCCGGCATGGACCGGCTCGTGACCGGAGCCGCCCCCGGACACCACCGCGACCTTGCTGGAATTCAACTCCGCGCGCAGCACGACGCGGATGCCGGGATCGCCGTCGAGCCGAGCGAGGCGTCCTCCGCTCGCGGCGATCAGGCCGTCGAGGGCGTCGTTGACCAGGGTGGCGCGGGCGTCGATGAAATGGGCCATGGCGTGACCTTCGGTGGTGCGGTCCGCGATTCTGCGTCAGCGGCGGTGCGTATTGTCTGCGCAATCCGGCTATTTGGGCAACCGCCACGGTCGTTGCGAGCCGAGCGATCGCGCCGCGCCACCAGCCCCTTCAAGGTGCTGGGTCAAGCACGAGGGCTCACGGCGGGCGAACCCATTCCCGGACAGGTGGATCGGCAGCGGAACCTGATCCGGGATCCGGCGCGCTTCTCGGATCACCGCACAACATCCTGAAAGGGATGGCTGCGCCTGCGTCTCCAACACGCGCCCTCGTCCTGTGCTTCAGCGCTGCGCTTCGGCACATCGGGATGAGGTGGAGCGATGCACGGCCCGTAAATTGAGGTCCCGTCCGAACGTCACTCCTTCACCGCACCGGTGAGGGCCGAGACGTAATATTCCACGAAGAACGAGTACAAAATCACCAGCGGCAGCGATCCGAGCAGAGCGCCAGCCATCAGGGAGCCCCACTTGTAGACGTCGCCGTCGACGAACTCGCTTACAACCGCGATCGGCACGGTCTTGTTCTGCGTCGAGGACAGGAAGGTCAGCGCGTAGATGAACTCGTTCCAGCAGAGCGTCAGGGAGAAGATCCCGGCCGAGATCAGGCCCGGGAAGGCCAGCGGCAGGATGATCTTGGTAAGGATCTGCAAGCGGCTCGCGCCATCTATCAGCGCGCACTCCTCCAGCTCGTAGGGAATGGTCTTGAAGTAACCCATCAGGAGCCACGTCGAGAACGGGATCAGGATTGTCGGATAGGCGAGGATCAGGGCGATCGGTGAGTCGAACAGCCCGTAGGCCTGAACGATGGTGGCCAAAGGGATGAACAGGATCGAAGGCGGTACGAGATAGGCCAGGAAAATCGCCGCCCCGACCCAGCCGGCGCCTCGATAGCGCACGCGAACGCAAGCGTAGGCGGCGAGCACGCTCGCGAACAGAGACAGCGCGGTGGCGGCCACCGACACGTACATCGTGTTCCAAAGCCAGCGCGGATACTGCGTCTCGAACAGCAGCTTGTGAATATGCTTGAACGTCGGTTGCACCACCCAGAATGGGTTGTAGTGCTCCATGTCGATCAGCTGCTCGTCCGGTTTGATGGCGGTCAGCGCCATCCAGTAGAACGGGAACAGCAGCACAACGAGAATGATCGCGAGCGGCAGGTAAGTCGTCACCAGCCGCCGCGGCAGACGCTCCAGATAGGCCATGCCCTCCGAATTATCGGTGAGGCCAACCGGCTGGGCGGCCAGGACGGGATTGAGATGCGGATCGGCATGGGCGGGCGGTGCAGGTGCGCTCAACGGTCGGACTCCCCGGCCTGCCAGGCCCGGCGCTGCAGGCCGAACCACGAGATTCCGATGGCGGCGAGCAGGAACGGCACCATGGCGGTGGCGATGGCGGCCCCCTCCCCCAGCGTGCCCGACAGGATGCCGCGCTGATACGACAGGGTCGCCATCAGGTGCGTGGCGTTGACCGGTCCGCCGCGGGTCATGGCCCAGATCAGCTGGAAATCCGTAAAGGTGAACAGCACTGAAAAGGTCATCACCACGGCGATGATCGGCGTCAGAAGCGGAAGGGTTATTCGCCAGAAGATCTGCCAGTTCGAAGCGCCGTCGAGCGTCGCGGCCTCATACAGGGAGGGCGAGACAGTCTGGAGCCCGGCCAGCAGCGTGATCGCGATGAACGGTACCCCGCGCCAGATATTGGCGAAGATCACGCAGGCCCGGGCCATGGCCGGCTCGCCCAGGAAGTCGATGTTGCCATCGATCACCCCAAGATGCCGCAACGACCATGAGATGATCGAGAACTGGCTGTCGAAGATCCACCAGAACGCGATGGCCGAGAGCACGGTCGGGACCACGAAGGGGATCAGCACGATCGACCGGACGATCGCCTTGAACGGCATGTTCTTGTTGAGCAGCAGGGCGAGGTAGAGCCCAACCGCGAACTTCACCGCCGAGGCGACCGCCGTGTACAGGCAGGTGTTGAACACCGAGAGCCAGAACACGTCGTCGTCCCAGAGCCATTCGTAATTCTCCAGACCGATGAACACTCCATCCCGGCCGATCCGCGTATTGGTGAAGGACAACCAGATGCCCTTCAGAAGCGGATAGGCCAGGAACAGGCCGAGGATCAGCGCGGTCGGCAGCATGAACCAGAAGCCTGCCCAGCCGCGGCTCGCCCGCAGGCGCTGCCAGCCTGAGCGGGTCGGGACCGCGACTGGGGCGGGTTGCGTCAAGGCCGTGTGCGCCATGCTGTCGCCTCTCGCGCCGCAAGTCAGGTGTTGCGGAAGATGCGCTGGGCGGCGCGCTCGGCGTTCTTGATCGCGCCCTTCACGTCCTCGCGACCGGTGCAGTGGCTGGCGAACATGTCGACCACCACGAAGTCCGCCAGCACCGCCGCGATGCGCTCGCTCACCGGCGCGAGCCCGCCCGCCGCCAGGGAACGCCGCCCGGCCTCGGCAAACACCGCGTTCTTCGGGTCGGCCGTCCAGATCGGATTCTTGGGATAGTTCGACAGCGGCTGGCACAAGTAGCCCTGTGCCTGCTCCAGCCACGGATTGTAGTTCGATGCCTCCATCAAGAAGGCAATGAACGCCTTGCAGGCATTGGGCGCTTTCGAATACTTGAACGCCAAGATCGGGAAGGCGAGCTGGAACTCGGTCGGCTTGCCGACCGGGCCGACCGGCCAGACCGCGTGATCCATGTCCTCGGCGAGTTTCGGGTTGTCCTTCTTGGCGGCGGCGTAGATCGAAATGCCGTTGTTGGTGAGATACAGGTCGCCCGCCAAAAACGCCTTGTTGTTCGAGGAATCGTTCCACGAGACGGTGCCGGGCACAAAGGTCTCGTAAAGCGATTTGACGTATTCGAGCGCTTTGGCGGTCTCGGGTGAATTGATGACGATCTTCTCGTTGGCATCGACCAGATTGCCGCCATGCGACCAGAGCGCCCAGTGGCACCACGTGTTGCCGTCGCCGGTGGCGTGGCCGAGCGCGAAACCGGCGGGCGTATTATTCTTCTTCAGGCCGCGGCAGAGTTCGAGAAAGCCGGCAGTATCGGTTGGAAACTTTTCGAACCCAGCCTTCTTCATCGCCGAGATGCGGTAGTTCGGGTATCCGCCGTTGAAGGCAACGGGGATCGCGATCCACTTGCCCTTGACCTTGCCGTAGGCCTCCGCGGACGGGAACCACGGGCCATACTTCTTGGCGAGGGACTCGGCGACATCCTCCAGCTGCAGGCACTTGTCGGGGAAGAGCGCCGGGAACGAGAACAGGCCCCAGACCATGTCGGGGCCCTGCCCCGTATTGGCTGCCACTGAGGCCTTGGGCTGGATGTCGTCGTAGGATTCGTTGCTGACCGTGATCTTGACGCCGGTCGCCTGCGTGAAGGCATCGACCATCTTGAGGAAGGCCTCGTCCTCGCTCGGGATGAAGCGCTTCCAGCGCAGGAGCGATAGGCTGGCCCCCGGCTCGGGCTTCCACTCGGAACTCTGCGCCCAGGCCTTGGCGAAGCCGAGGAGGTCGCCGCCTGCAACGAGCGCGGCAGCGCCGGCGAGGAGGGAGCGGCGGTCGGTACCTTGCATGGGTGGCTTCTCCCGGGATGTGTTGCTTAGTGGGACCGGTTTACCGTCCCGCCGTCCGAGCGTTCGGAAGCCGTTCAGGTGGGCAGACGACGGCCGGTCTCGGCATCGAAGAGGTGCACGCGGTTCGGGCGCAGGAAGACGGTTTCGCCCGGCCGTTCGGTCACGCGTTCGCGCAGGACGCAGGTGAGATCGTGGCCGACCGCACGCACCGCCAGCATGGTCTCCGAGCCGGTGGGCTCCACGACGACCACCTCTGCGGCGATCCCGTCCGGGGTGAGATCGAAATGCTCGGGCCGGATCCCGAGGACGAGGGGCTTTCCTTCGACGCCGACCGGTATGTCGGTCAGCGGGATGGTCAGGCCCGTATCGGTGACGAAGGTCAGGCTGCCGTTCGCCCGGATCTTGCCGGACAGGAAATTCATAGCCGGCGAGCCGATGAAACCGGCGACGAACAGGTTGTCGGGCCGGTCGTAGAGTTCGAGCGGCGGTCCGATCTGCTCAACCACGCCGTCGTGCATCACCACGATCCGGTCGGCCATCGTCATGGCCTCGATCTGGTCGTGAGTGACGTAGATCGTCGTGGTCTTCAGGCGCTGATGCAGCTCCTTGATCTCGGTGCGCATGGCGACGCGCAACTTCGCGTCGAGGTTCGAAAGAGGCTCGTCGAACAGGAACACCTGCGGATCACGCACGATCGCCCGCCCCATGGCGACGCGCTGGCGCTGCCCGCCGGAGAGCTGGCGCGGATAGCGGTCGAGGAGATGGGTGAGCCCGAGGATCTGCGCGGCCCGGTTGACCCGCAGGTCGATCTCGGAGGCGGCCGCTTTCCGGATCCGCATCGAGAACGCCATGTTCTCGCGCACCGTGAGATGCGGGTAGAGCGCGTAATTCTGAAACACCATCGCGATGTCCCGCTCCTTGGGCGGTACATCGTTCACGACCCGCTCGCCGATGCGGATCTCGCCGCCGGAGATGTTTTCCAGCCCGGCGATCATCCGCAGGAGCGTTGATTTTCCACAGCCCGACGGGCCGACCAGGATGACGAATTCACCATCCCGGATGTCGACCGAGACACCGTGAAGGATGTTCGTCGATCCAAAAGCCTTGCGTACCTCGCGGATTCCCACCGAGGCCATGCTTCCTCCCGATCTAGGCCGCTCTGTCGGCAGCTCTGTGAATACAGTACACGGGAGCGTGAGCAGGAAAGCAAGGCGTCACCTTCATCATCCTGCAGAATATCCCGGTTCTGTCATTCGTCCTCGAACGGGTGGGTTACGGGGCGGTCGTGGTGAAACGGCGCTCAAGCCACAGCTCTCATTCGGGATGCTAAGGCTGCGCCGCCCCGGCCCGGAAGCAGGCTGCGGGACCGGCCATCTGGGGACAGGGGAGCACCATGCCGCTATCGGGTCTGAATGCGCACGCGATCCTGCCCGTAGACGGATGCCGCGGTTCGCTCGTGGGTCGGGTTTGGCGTCCGGACGCGCAGGGTCCGAGCGTCGTGGCGATCCGCGCAGGTGCGTCTGACGAGGCGCGGGTGATCGATGTCACGCCCCGTCTGCCTACGGTGAGCGACCTGTGCGAGCAGCCCGATCCCGCCGCCGCCCTGCGGGACGCCCAGGGCGAGGATCTCGGCAGCCTCGATACCATCCTTGCGAATACGCCGCCGGATTCCCGCGATCCGAACCGGCCATGGCTTCTCGCTCCGGTCGATCTCCAGGCCCTGAAGGCCGCGGGCGTCACCTTCGCGACCTCCATGCTGGAGCGGGTCATTGAGGAGCGCGCCCGGGGCGACCTCGCGGCCGCAGCGACGATCCGTGCCGAGGTCGAGCGCTTGGTCGGCCAGGACCTGCGGCGGCTCAAGCCCGGCTCGGCCGAGGCGATGGCGCTCAAGGCCGTGCTGGTCGCGCAGGGCGCATGGAGCCAGTATCTCGAAGTCGGCATCGGCCCGGATGCCGAGATCTTCACCAAGGGGCAGCCGCTCTCGGCCGTGGGCTGCGGCGCGGATGCGGGCCTCCACCCGGAATCGCACTGGAACAACCCGGAGCCCGAGGTGGCGCTCGCAGTCGCGTCGGATCAGCGGATCGTCGGCGGGACGCTCGCCAACGACGTCAACCTGCGCGATTTCGAGGGCCGCTCGGCGCTGCTCCTCGGCAAAGCCAAGGACAACAACGCCTCCTGCGCCGTCGGGCCGTTCCTGCGCCTGTTCGACGAGACCTTCGATCTCGACACGATCCGGCGCACCACCGTGACGTTGGAGGTGACCGGCGCGGAGGGGTTCCGCATGGAGGGTGCCTCGCCGCTGGCCGAGATCAGCCGCGATCCCGACGAACTGGTGGCAGCCCTGATGGGGCGCACACACAACTACCCGGACGGTGCCTTGCTGCTGCTCGGCACGATGTTCGCCCCGATCGAGGATCGGCACGGGCCAGGCCTTGGCTTCACCCATGTCGAGGGCGACCAAGTCGTGGTGGCGAGCCCGGAACTCGGAAGCCTCGTCAACCGCATGCGCCCGTGCGACGCTTGCGAGCCCTGGACCTTTGGGGCCCGCGCGCTGATGCGCAACCTCGCGGCGCGCGGATTTCTATGACACAGCCTCGGGCTCCAGCGCCGACATTTCCCGTCGAGACCCTGCCGATGACGAATGCCGCCCTGCTCGACCGCCTCGCCGCGATCGTCGGACCGTCCGGCCTCGTCACCGGTGACGAATTGCGCCAGCGCTCGGCCAACTGGACGCGACCCACCGAACCCTGCGCGGCCTTCGCGTTGGTCCGCCCGCGCAACACCGCGGAGACCAGCGCCGTGCTGGCAGCCTGCCAGGAAGCGCGCGTCGCGGTGGTGCCGCGCGGCGGCGCCACCGGGCTCGTGGATGGGACGCTCTGCGCGCCCGACGAGATCACGCTCTCAACCGAGCGGATGACCCAGATCGAGCCCGTGGATCCGCTCGGCATGACCGTCGTGGTCGGCACCGGCGCCACCCTCGAAAGCGTGCAGAACGCAGCGAGCGACAGCGGCCTGTTCTTTCCCCTCGATCTCGGCGCCCGGGGCTCGGCCACGGTCGGCGGCGCGATCTCCACCAATGCCGGCGGCCTGCGTGTGTTGCGCTACGGCATGATGCGCGAGATGGTGCTCGGTCTCGAAGCGGTGTTGGCCGACGGCACGGTGGTGTCCTCGATGCGCCCGCTGATCAAGAACAACACCGGGCTCGACCTGAAGCAGCTCTTCATCGGCACCGAGGGCACGCTCGGCATCGTCACGCGGGCGGTGCTGCGGCTGCGTCCGGAACCGGCCGGTTACGCGACCGCGTTGATCGCCTGCCCGGGCGTCGATGACGGTGCCAGGGTCCTGCGCGCGGCGCAGAGCGCATTCCAGGGGCGCGTCTCGTCCTTCGAAGGCCTGTGGCCGGATTTCTACCGGGTGATGACATCCCCCGGCCGGGCGACCCCGCCGCTCGACCACGACTATCCGTTCTACGCGATCATCGAAGTCGAGTGTGTCCCCGAGGAATCCGAGCGGTTCCTCGGCCTGCTGGAGCGCCTGATGGGCGAGGGTACGATCCTTGATGCCGCAATCACCGCCTCCGAAGAGCAGAGGCGCGGGATGTGGCGTATCCGCGACCGGGTAGAGCACCTAAACGCCGACGGGCTCGACCGTGCCTTCGATGTCAGCGTGCCGCTGGCGAAGATGGATGGCTACGTGCGCGGTGCGCTCGAACGGCTCGCCGCGATTCCGGGCTGCCGGGCCGTGGTCTACGGCCATATCGGTGACAACAACCTGCACTGGAACACGAGCCGTCTTGATACCGTCGGCAACGCCGCGATCGATGCGGCGATCTACGAGCCGCTGGCCGGGCTGAAGGGCTCGGTTTCGGCCGAGCACGGGATCGGGCTGGAGAAGCGGGGCAAATTGATGCTGTCGCGCTCGCCTGAAGAGATCGCCGCCATGCGCCTCGTGAAGCGGGCGCTCGATCCGGACAATCGGCTGAACCCCGGCAAGATTTTCTGAGACCCGCCCGATGACGGTTCGGCTGGCGGTGCGGCTGACACCCCGCGGCGGGCGGGACGCCACCGAGGGATGGGCCCGGGACGAGAAGGGCCAGCCCTACCTGAAGGCCCGCGTCGCCGCCCCGCCGGTGGAAGGCGCCGCCAACGCTGCGCTGGAGAAGATGATTGCCAAGGCCCTCAAGGTGAGCCGAGGTTCGGTGCGGATCGCGGCTGGCGACCAGAGTCGGTTGAAGATTCTGGAGATCGATGGGATCGCGCAGGCGGATCTGGAGCGGGTGTTCGGCCAGTCCGGCTAGAGCGCTCTCCGTCGAAGTGGACGCCGGTTCGGCGCAAGAGAGCGCGTAAAAACAAAGGCTTAGAGCCGTGATCGATTGCAACGCGCACGGTACACGACACAGTGGCGGCGGGCGGCGCGCCGTGGTGGACTGAGGGATTCCTCGCCAAAGGGATCCCCCCATGTCCGCTTGTCTGCGCACCGCCCTGATCGAGAGCCTATCGGCGCATCTGG
>NZ_JAKSYH010000192.1 GCF_022829295.1 Methylobacterium sp. J-088 | reverse complement strand
CGAGGGTCGAACGCTGGTCAGAATGGCCGGACTTGCCGCTGCGTCAGCCACAACAGGACGGCAATGCCCATTCCGGGACAGACGAAGACCATTAACGCGAGCAGACCCATAGCCAAACTCCCGGTAAAGCGTGTCTCACCTCGAAAAACGTTGGCAGATCGCAGCAATCCCGGTAGCCAATTTTACTAGTGCTCTGACGCATTCACTTCGTTCCTGCGAGTGAACACTAGTTATCTGGTTGTGCATCAATTTTTCCAGACTCGGCTGCCGCTTCCGTTTGGATCGATGCACTTGGCTGGCC
>NZ_JAKSYH010000099.1 GCF_022829295.1 Methylobacterium sp. J-088 | reverse complement strand
GTCTCGTCGAGGGCATCCGTGAATTGCAGGTTCGCAAGCTGCGCGTAGAGCGCGCCCTGCGCCAGCAGGCTCTCGTGGGTCCCCGTCTCGACGATGCGGCCATCGTCGAGGACCAGGATCCGGTCGGCGGCACGAATCGTGTCGAGCCGGTGGGCGATGACCAGGGTGGTGCGCCCCCGCATCAGGGTGTCGAGGGCAGCGTGCACAGCGCGTTCGGATTCGGCGTCGAGCGCCGCGGTCGCCTCGTCGGGGAGCAGGATCGGCGCGTCCTTGAGGATCGCCCTTGCGATGGCGATCCGTTGCCGCTGGCCGCCCGAGAGCGTCACGCCGCGCTCGCCGACCTGCGTGTCGTAGCCCTGGGGCAGGGCCGTGACGAAGCCATGCGCGTGGGCAAGCTCGGCGGCATGCCGGACCTCCGCCTCGCTCGCCTCGGGCCGGCCGTAGCGTATGTTCTCGGTGACGGTGCCGGAGAACACCACCGGATCCTGCGGCACCAGGGCGATGCGGGCGCGCAAGTGCTCGGGATCGACCTGCGCGATGTTCGCACCGTCGACCAGAACGCGGCCGTCCTGCGGATCGTAGAAGCGCAGCAGCAGCTGAAACACCGTCGACTTGCCCGCCCCGGACGGGCCCACGATGGCGATCCGCTCGCCGCGGGCCGCTGCGAAGCTCAGGCCGCCCAGCGCGGTGTGGCCGGGCCGCGTGGGATAGGCGAAGCGCACCGCCTCGAAGGTCACCGCGCCGTGCGCGGGCTCCGGCAGCGGGAGGGCCGGCACAGGCGCGCGGATCGCGGGCTCGGCGGCCAGGATCTCGGTCAGCCGCTCGGCGGCGCCCGCCGACATGGCGAGGTCCCCGTAGACCTCGGAGAGCTGGCCGAGCGCCCCGGCGCCGAACACCGCGTAGAGAACGAACTGCGAGAGTTCGCCCCCGGTCATCGTGTGGCTGAGCACGCCTTGCGCGCCGTACCACATGACCCCGACCACGGAGGCAGAGATCAGGAAGATCGCGATCCCCGTCAGCAGCGCCCGCGCCCGGATCGAATCGCGGGCGGCCCCGTAGGCCTCCTCGGACGCCCCGGCGAACCGGGCGGCCGTGCTGCCCGAGCGACCGAACGCCTGCATGGTTCGCACGGCCCCGACCGCCTCGGCGGCATACGCCGAGGCCTCGGCCAGCCGGTCCTGGGCAGCCCTGGACCGGCGCCGCACGCCGCGGCCCGACAGGATCAGCGGAAAGACGATCAGTGGAATCGCCGCCAGCACCATCACGGACAGCCGCGGGCTCGTGATCACCATCATGGCGGTCGCGCCCACGAACAGGAACAGGTTGCGCAGCAGGATCGAGACCGAGACCCCGAAGGCCGATTTGATCTGCGTCGCGTCCGCGGTGAGGCGCGAGACGATCTCGCCCGACTGCGCCCGGTCGAAGAAGGCGGGATCGAGGATCGTGAGCCGGGCGAACACGGCCGCCCGCAGATCCGCCACGACCCGCTCGCCGAGCGTCACCACGGTGTAGACCCGGGCCGCGCTCGACAGCGCGAAGGCCGCCACCACCCCGAGCAGGGCGAGGAAATAGGCATCGATGACGCCTGATCCGTCGGCCGTGAAGCCGTGGTCGATCACCCGGCGCATCGCGATGGGGACCACCAGCGTCGAGGCCGACGCGCAGGCGAGGGCAAGGACTCCGCCGATGATCCGGCCGCGGTAGCGCAGCGCGAACGGGAGCAGCGGCCGAAGCGCGCTCAGCGGAGCTTTGGGCCGCCCCTCAACGGCCACCTTGGGTTTACGGGCCATTACGCCTCTCGTGTCCCTCACTCTCCCGGTCCGCGGCGCTTGTGACCGGGAAGCGCGTGCGGTATACGCCGCCGCTCATCCGATTGCGTGTGTTCAATGGCCGCGGGCCGCCACCACGGTCGGCTTGTACGTGCCGTTGCACGAACCCACGGTTCGGTGCAACCGGTGTCATCTTCCGCATTCCGGGCCGGGCGGCGCCTCCTGCGCTTCCCGCCGGCGTGCCAGATTAGGGACGACAGGTCATGGCGAAGGACGCGGCCGCGAAGGCCAAGGGGACAGAGCACCCCGACTACCACTTCATCAAGGTCGTGATGACGGACGGTACCGAGTACCGGACCCGTTCGACCTACGGCAAAGAGGGCGACACCCTCAACCTCGACATCGATCCGCTCACCCATCCGGCGTGGACCGGCGGCGAGCAGAAGATGCTCGACCGGGCTGGCCGCGTTTCGCGCTTCAACTCGCGCTTCGGCAACCTCGGCAAGCGCTGAGCGAGGCGAAGGCCGCGCCCCGTGTGCGGCCAATCTCTGGACGGGCGGTTTCCTCGCGAGGCCGCCCGTTTTCGTTTCGGTTGAACCACGCGAGCACTTGCGCACCTCGGCGCGGTGGAGACGCCTCGAAGGGGGACTTCAGCCAGCCAGCGCGATCCCTGGAGATCTCCTTCGGGGCCCCCGTTGTGGTCCGGCACCGAAGGATACGGGGGTACGTTGGATCGCTGACCCGAGGCCTTCCTGGCCTCGCGTTATGGACCGTCTGGCGACGTAACCGGGACCGACGTCCGCAGCCGATCCGTCCTCCGGGGCCTCAGCGCTCGCCCAGGCGGAACGCCATGCGCAGAAGGCCGTGCTGGGCAGCGACCGGGCTCTCCACCGGGGCGGGCGTCGGCCGGTCCTCAGTGATCAGCACGTCGAGATGCAGGATGCGGCTGTGCAGGCGCCGCGCCCGCATGATCAGCTGCTGGAGTCGCACCGGTAGCAGGTTGAAATCCTGCGGCTTCGGCGGCTCGCTGCTGGCGAGCTTCACCCGGTGCTTCTCCTGAAGCGCCTCGGCCGGCGTCATCTCACCCTCCGCCACCGCACGCTGCACCAGCAGCCAGGAGGCGACCTGCATCAGCAGCGTCGTGAGCCGCATGCTTTCCGCCGCGTAGCTCAGCGTCGCATCGCGCGAGATGAGGCGTGATTCGTCGCGACCCTCGCCGTCAAGATAGGCGGCCGTCTCCTCGACAAGTCTCATGCCCTCACGGAACAGAGACTTGAAGGCGTCCGAGTTGACGTAGGACTTGCCGAAATCGACCCAATCCTGATCGTCCCGGAACGTAACATCGAAGCCGTTCATCCTGCCTCTCCCGTGCCGTCAGACGGCGCCGTCCGTCTCGAATCGGGACCCGCTGTCCCGTGCTATCCGACGACGCTGCAATCCTAGCGCCGATCGACGCTGGCGGCAGGCTTCAACCTTTTTTAACCTTAACGGACCGCGGATCATCAAGATAAGCGGTCTACCGGGGGATGCTAGGGCGCTCTCCGCCGAAGTGGACACCGGTTCGGCGGAGGAAAGCGCGTCACAACAAGGGTTGAGAGCCGTGCCCGATCGCAGCGCGCACGGTACACGACTCACAAGGCTGGGAGGCGTTTTGGGCATCGATTGGCCCAGAGGGTCGCTGCGCTTT
>NZ_JAKSYH010000180.1 GCF_022829295.1 Methylobacterium sp. J-088 | reverse complement strand
ATGACGGAGCGCGACAGGCCCCCTCTCCCGTGCGGGAGAGGGTTGGGGTGAGGGACGAGAACCTTCAGACTTGAGCACGCCATAGAGGCGCGAAGGCGGAGCGCCATGGTCGGAAGGTTCTCATCCCCCACCCGGCTTTCTGCGAAAGCAGACCTCTCCCGCACGGGAGAGGGGACCCGCGCTTCCCTGATCTGCCGCCGTGAGGCTGCCCAAGGGGGGACATCCCAGCTCCAATCCCCTCCGAACTTAGGCTTGTTCTACGTGCGTGATGTGCATGACAGCTGCTTCTTGACGCCCACTGGCC
>NZ_JAKSYH010000177.1 GCF_022829295.1 Methylobacterium sp. J-088 | reverse complement strand
AAGCCGGCATTGACAACGTTGTGTTCGGGCTTCGCGGCGTCCCGCGTCACCCCGGTGACAACAGGGTTTGGCCATGCCCCCGGCGGCGCAGCGCGCGGGGCCGCGGAGGTGTGCCCTCCCTCCCCCCTCTGCGGGGGAGGGGGGGTGCCTGTGCCGGCCGGGCCGTCCCATAGGCCGACCGCGCGATGACCCCGCGCCGCATGTCGGACGCCGCGCATCGCGGGAGGTGGCGCTCCTCGCCCGTCCCCGGTTCACGCCCCCGTCCCACGCCGCCGCGCCGGTGGTCGCACGCGGACCTCTCGGGCTCGAGGCCCCTCGCCGCCCGAACGAAAACCGGCCGGACCTGCAATGGCTCCGTCGTAGCTCCAGTGC
>NZ_JAKSYH010000095.1 GCF_022829295.1 Methylobacterium sp. J-088 | reverse complement strand
GACTGTGTTGTGCACCCGCGGCGCGCGTGTCGGGTGCCGGATGAGCGCGGCCGTGTGAGACGGGGCATGTACGCTCACGAAGTATAGCGCGAACGCCGTCAGCGGCGGCAGTGCCGCGAAACCGACGCACTGCAGGAGTGGCAGGAGTAGGGCACGGCGCGGCCCCCACATCAGCGTGCGGCAGGCCCAGAGAACCGCGAGCGGCACCCACGCCAAGCTTGGCCACAACAGCCAAGCCGGAGCCTCCGCTAGAGGGACGCTGGAGATCGCCGACAGCACTCGCGCGGTCGCGACAGGTTGGGCTACCGTCCGGACTCATAACCAGTAGCTGACGGTGGCAGCGATGCAGACGGCAGCGAGATAGTTCGTGGCCGAGCGGTCGTAGCGGGTGGCGATGCGGCGAAAGTCCTTGAGCCGCCCGAACATGCGCTCGATGGCATTGCGGCCGCGGTAGAGCACGGGCGAGAAGCAGGGCTTCCAGCGCCGGTTAATCTTGGGCGGGATGTTGGGTGCGGCCCCGGCCGCTTCGATCTGCCGGCGGATGGCGTCGGTGTCGTAGCCCTTGTCGGCCAGCACGATGCGGCAGGCGGGCAGACGTTCGAGCAGCAGCGCGCCGGCCTTGCAGTCGGCGGCCTGCCCACCGGTCAGCAGGAAGGCGAGCGGGCGGCAGAAGCGATCGGTGAGGGCGTGGATCTTGGTCGTGCGCCCGCCACGCGAGCGGCCGATGGCTTGGTTCTGCTCCCCCCTTTACCCCCGGCTGCGCAGCGATGCGCCTTCACGGCGGTGGAGTCGATCAGCACCTGGGAGGGCGGGCCGCCGGCTTGCGCCAGCGTCTCGAACAAGCCGACCCAGACCCCCTTGGCCGCCCAGCGTACGAAGCGGTTGTAGAGGGTCTTCTTCGGCCCGTAGACCTCACGCGGTGCGTCCGTCCAACGCCCGCCGGACTTGAGGACATGGACGATGCCGCTGATCACCCGCCGGTCGTCTACGCGCTCCTTGCCCCGTGTGTCGGTGGGCAAGTGCGGCGTGATCCGCGCAAACTGCTCGTCCGTCAGCCAGAAATGATCCATCGGCTCCTCCCACGGAAGCCGTGAATCACACCCAAGCCGTCCGCGCTACCATTATGGGTCCGGACGGTAGTACCGGGAGCGCCACCGGGAGGCCGCCCAAGGCCAGGACCGATAATTCGCGGCCCCCCTCCACTTCCTCAGTGCCGAAGTGCCAGACGGACACCGCTAGGAAGGCGGCTAGGGTCGACTCCGGTGCCAGCCGCCACGCCCCAAGCACGGCGGCTACGAGCATGAGATAAGGGCTGCGAACAGCGGAAACCACGCCCAGCCCACCCGATGGCGCAGGAGGGTGCGGCCGATCTCAACGTCGAGTGCCCCGTGCGACACGCCGAGCACGATGATGACGGCGGCGGCACACAACCATTGGCCTTGCCAGGGCAGGAGCAAGCTCGCGGTGAGGAGGGACGCCGCGAGCAGCGACGGCACCGTCGCCCCGGCCGGGAGGATGCGCAGACTCCCGCCCGGGGGCGGCATCAGGCCGCCCGTCGGACTGGCACGACGCTGGGATGGTCCTCGGCCAGATCCCTATCGGTCGCCTTCGTGTCGGACACCGTCGACATATAACCGTAGACGACCTTAGCGATGACATCGAGGATCGCGATGCCCAGCACCGAGGCCGCATCGCTGACGATGTTGAGCCCGTCCGGGGCCACCGCCAGGATCACCGGGTAGCCGAGCCACACGACCGACAGGATGGAGGCGTTGCGGCGGTAGGTGTACTGAATGTCGTCGCGCTCGGCGGCGTTAGCTTCCAGCTGCGGCATCCAGATGGCGTAGTAGACGCCCAGGAACGCCACGCACGAGACGATGAACCATGTCCATTTCGTCCAGCCCAGCTCGGAGGCTCCGAACGCGAAGGCGGTGACGATCATCATCGCATCCGCGAGGATGGCCCCCACGATGGCACCGTGACGCTTGGGAACGTGGCGCATGGCGGTGAGCCCGAGCGAGAGCAGCAGCAGGGGTGTCGTAAAGGTCCAGTCGATGTAGCGCGCGTAGTAGAAAATCCGCGTGGGCGTCACTGCTCCGACCGCGGCGGCTTCGGTCGTCGGCAGAAGGATCAGACCCTGTCCCGTTGCCATGGCGAGGTAGGAACAGGCCGCGATGATCGGGACGATACCGTGGAGGGCAGTGTGCAAGCCCTCGGGGGAGGTCCGACGTTTGCCTGTCGTCAGGATGAAAAGCCCGCCTGCCAACATGATTATGGTGGTTGCCCACAAAATATAGTTGGAATTCATCGTGTCACCTGGGCGTATTTTTCGCGATATGCGTGCCTCTGTCCAATAAATGGTAAGGAGTATAAATGCTTATCAAATGACGTGAAATTCAAAAAACATAACGAGCTGTTGCATTTTTATCGGAAAATCTGCTTATGAAAACATAACATTGACGTGATGAAGCGCATCGATAACACCGCCGCGGCCCCACAGCGTGTAGGATTTGAATCGGTTGCGAGTAGATTTCTGGTGGATCCGTTATAGGTCCAGGCTGTGTGAAAACGTGCTGATCTGATAGGGTAAATTCCGATCTTGGAGGTCGGGATGAAGCGCTTCATCGCAGGTGAGGACCGTCAGCAGATCACGCTGCTTCCCGATTGCCTGGACGACTATATCACCGGCGACAATCCGG
>NZ_JAKSYH010000090.1 GCF_022829295.1 Methylobacterium sp. J-088 | reverse complement strand
TGCGTGCACCCTGCCCGAGACCGCTAACGGGGAGTCGCAGGACCGGGACGTCGACAAGACGCCGCGACGAGAAAGACGGCACCGGCCGGGGACCATGCCCGGTCGATGCCGCGGGCGCCGCGGGGACCGGATCCCGCGCGTTTTTGGCCGACACCTGGGTTCCCGCGGCGTCCCGCGTCCCGCGTGTTGTCTTTCTTGGGTCATGCCCCCGGCGCCGGAAGGCGGGTGGGGACGATGGCGCATGCCGTGAGGACAGGCTGGGGCAGGCCAGCCGGGTCAGGGATGCGGGGAGTTGCGCCGCACCGTTGTTCCCTCGCCCCAAAAATCGGTCTACACGGCCGCTCCCCCGAAACCGCTTACCTGCCGCGTATGCAGGACTGAGCCCGGAGACGCTTGATCCATGCCGATTCTCACCTTCCCCGACGGCAACACGCGGGAGATCGCCGCCGGCACCACCGGTCGCGCCGTGGTCGAGGGCATCGCCAAGTCGCTGGCCAAGCGCACCGTCGCCATGGCGCTCGACGGCACGGTCGCCGACCTCGACGATCCGATCGCGCACGACGCCCGCATCGAGTTCCTGGACCGCACCGATCCGCGCAGCCTGGAGCTGATCCGGCACGATTGCGCGCATGTGCTCGCCGAGGCGGTGCAGGCGCTCTGGCCGGACACGCAGGTGACGATCGGCCCGGTGATCGAGAACGGTTTTTATTACGATTTTTATCGCGAGACGCCGTTCACCCCGGAGGACTTCCCGAAGATCGAGGCGAAGATGCGCGAGATCATTGCGCGCGATGCACCGTTTACGAAAGAGATCTGGACGCGCGAGGACGTGCGGGCGCTGTTCGCCGGCAAGGACGAAAAATTCAAGGTCGAGCTGGTCGACGCGATCCCGCCCGGCGAGGACCTGAAGATCTACCGCCAGGGCGACTGGTTCGACCTGTGCCGCGGCCCGCACATGACCTCGACCGCCAAGGTCGGCACCGCCTTCAAGCTGATGAAGGTCGCGGGCGCCTATTGGCGCGGTGATTCGAACAACCCGATGCTCACCCGCATCTACGGCACCGCCTGGGCGGCCCAGGCCGATCTCGACGGCTACCTGCACCGGCTGGAGGAGGCCGAGCGCCGGGACCACCGCCGGCTCGGCCGGGAGATGGACCTGTTCCACTTCCAGGAGGAGGGGCCGGGCGTCGTGTTCTGGCACGGCAAGGGCTGGACGATCTTCCAGGAGTTGATCGCCTACATGCGCCGGCGCCTGCGCGGCGACTATGCCGAGGTGAACGCGCCGCAGATCCTCGACAAGGCCCTGTGGGAGACCTCCGGCCACTGGGGCTGGTACCGGGAGAACATGTTCGCCGCGCAATCGGCCGGCGAGGAGGCCGAGGACAAGCGCTGGTTCGCGCTCAAGCCGATGAACTGTCCGGGCCACGTGCAGATCTTCAAGCACGGGCTGAAATCCTACCGCGACCTGCCCCTGCGCATGGCCGAGTTCGGCGTGGTCCACCGCTACGAGCCGTCCGGCGCCATGCACGGGCTGATGCGCGTGCGCGGTTTCACCCAGGACGACGCCCACGTGTTCTGCACCGAGGACCAGCTCGCCGACGAGTGCCTGAAGATCAACGACCTGATCCTCTCGACCTACGCGGATTTCGGCTTCGGCGAGATCGTGGTGAAGCTCTCGACCCGGCCCGAGAAGCGCGTCGGGTCCGACGCGCTGTGGGACCACGCCGAGGAGGTGATGACCCGGGTGCTGGCGCAGATCGAGGAGCAGTCGGCCGGCCGGATCAAGACGGCGATCAACCCGGGGGAGGGCGCGTTCTACGGGCCCAAATTCGAGTACGTGCTGCGCGACGCGATCGGGCGCGACTGGCAATGCGGCACCACGCAGGTCGACTTCAACCTGCCCGAGCGGTTCGGCGCCTTCTACATCGACGCCGACGGCGCGAGGAAGCCGCCCGTGATGGTCCACCGGGCGATCTGCGGCTCGATGGAGCGCTTCACCGGCATCCTGATCGAGCATTTCGCCGGGCATTTCCCGCTCTGGCTGGCGCCCGTGCAGGTGGTGGTGGCGACGATCACCGGCGAGGCCGATCCCTACGCCCGGGACGTCATCCGCACCCTGGAGCGGGCGGGCCTTCGGGTCGAGGCGGATCTGCGCAACGAGAAGATCAACTACAAGGTCCGGGAGCACTCGCTGGCCAAGGTGCCGGTGCTGCTGGCGCTGGGCAAGCGCGAGGCGGAGGAGCAGACGGTCTCGATCCGGCGGCTCGGCAGCCAGCAGACCCGCACGCTGCCGCTGACCGAGGCGGTGGCGGCCTTCGTGGAGGAGGCGACGGCTCCGGACCGCCGCCGGGCCGAGGCCGTGGCCGAGACGGTCCCGAGCAGCGACACGGTGCTCGACGGGCATCATGAGGTGCAGCCCGCGCCTTGACGGGACGGGCTCGGGGTGGCGGTTTGGCGGCGTAGGTCGCCGCGCGTCCACCTCCCCCCTTTGCGGGGGAGGGCGAGCCGCGGGACCGTTCGTTCTTATCCTCGGATAGATCTTAGAAACCGCCATCCACGACATTCCGGCGGCCCGCCGAAGGCATCCGGAAACACTGACGAAACCGGGTTCCGGTATTGGTCCAAAAACATCCGGAGGGACCCATGCCTCGCCTTGCCTGTGCCCTCGTCCTGAGCGTCCTTGCGACCGGTGCCGTCGCACAGGAGCGGATCGACACGCGCGGCCTGACCTGCGCCGCCCTGCGGGCTCGCGTCGCCCGGGATCGCACCGTGATCCTCGCGCGGAGCGAGACGACCTACGAGACCGTCCACCTGGATTCCGGATCATGCCAACAGGACGAGACCGGTGCGCCGGCTTTCGAGCCCTCCGCCGACGTGCCGTCCTGCTGGGCCGGATGGCGCTGCACGCAGCGCAACAGCGACAGCGGCCAGCGCTGAGCCGTCAGCGCGCCTTCTCGTGCTCCGCGAGGCCCACCGCCCGGTAATCGTAGGTCGGGTAGAACTCGGTCCGGTAGGCGCCCCAGGCCGTGTCCTCGAGGACCCGGTTGACCTCCCGGAGCCGGGTGGCGGGCAGCCGCAGCGTGATGATCTGCCCGATCCCCATGACGACGTTCCACGAGACGACCTCGATCCCGGGGGGCGGGAAGGCCTTGTAGAACCCCTGCTTGGCGAGCTGCGCGTTCAGTTCGGCCAAGGGGCGCGACTGGTCGTGGCGCAGGAAGACCGTCAGCAGGACGGCGTTGTCCGGCGTCGCCGTCGCGGACCCGGCCGGGGGCGGCGGTGCCGTCTGCGCCCGCGCCGCCAGGGGCAGGGCGCAGAGCAGCGCGAGCGCCGCCGTGCAAGATCCGATCGCACCCGTCGTCCGTCTCATCCGTCCTCCTCGACCGTTCTAGTGCATCGATCCAGACGGAGGCGTCAGCCGAGTCTGGAAAAATTGATGCAAAACCAAAGAACTCGTGCTCACTCGCATGAACGAAGTGGATGCGTCAGAGCACTAGCGACGCGCACCAACGCGGCGGATCGACCGCGCTATTCCGGCCTCGTCCCTCAACCGCCGTCAGCCTTGCTCGATGTCGTAGGAGAGCCGCAGGCGCAGACGGACCTCGCCCTGCGCGTCGCGCACCGCGATGACGTAATCCTGCCGCTCCCGCGGATCCGACAGGCCCTGGGCGATGCGGGTCATCATCCGCACTGCCTGCGCCCGCGCTGCGGTCAGATCAGGAACATCAAAACCCTCATGGTCGCGGACAAGGTTGGTGCCGTCATGGATGTCGATGAAATAGCGGGTCACAGGCTCTGGCTCAGCGAGCACGACTGCTCGCAAAAATCATGATCCGTTGTTTCTACGTAGTTTCAATCCACCTATAAACCTGCGTTGTCTGTGTCGCATGGACGGAAACGGGTGCCTGTCAGCGCTGGGATCAGCCGCCGAGCAGGCTCTCGGCGAAGTCGTCCGGCACGTCGCCGAACTGGCCAAGGATCGCCACGCTATCGAGTTCGCCGGTCTCGTCGTCGGCGACGACCTTCAGGGCGACAGCGCCGGGCAGGCGTCCGGCCAGCGCCTCCGCCTTCTTGAGGGCGCCGAACTCGCTCTGCGCGGGCTCCTGGCGCGCCGGGCGCAGGCGTTTGCGATGCAGTTCGAAGGGCTGAACCACGAAGGTGGTTTTCAAGGCCATGGCGGTCTCCTCGCTGCAGGCGGCCTCCGTGACCGAGGCCCGCCGCTCACAGGCTGCGTGTCGTCACACCGAGCGCCAGAAGGACGTAGGCGCCGATGAAGAACCATTGCCGGTGCACCACCACGGTCCGTCCGACCATCGGGATCCGTGTGTACAGGCTGGCGACGGCGAGACCGATCAGAACGGCCGACACGAGAAAGGTCAGGAGGCGCGGTGCGGAGAGCGTGGGCATGGTCCATGCTGGCCGCGACAGGCTTACCGGACCGTTACCGGTCGAGTCCGGGCACGAGGGGTCGGTCGGCGGTCAGCGGCCCCTTGGACCCCGGGAGCAGCCCGACCTCGGCCAGCCAGAGGGCCATGATCGCTGCAGCGAGCAGCGTCGCCAGCGAGGCCAGCCGGCCGGTCCAGCGCCGCAGGACGATCATCATCACCAAGACGACGAGGAGGGCGAGGATGAGGGCCAGCAGGAGCATGGTCGCGCAATGCCACGTCGCGGCCGCGACGTCACCACGGCGGCCTGGCGCCGTCGCGGCCCCGTCGACCGAATACCTGAAGCGCGATCCCAGGGATATTCCTGAACTCTAGGTGCATTGCTGGATCGTTTCGCAGCCTTGGAAAAACACTCCCGCAGTCGACTGCATCGCCCGGTCGCTGCGACCAAGATCTCTTGGACGATTGCCGGAAATACCCGCCTGCCGGCCGTGCCGGGCATGCCAATCATGCACCGGATGCCGGTCCACAAACGATTTTGTAACTTGCATTCAGCGGGGGGAAGTAGCAAATCACTTGTGAGGGGCACACTAGGAATGCTGAAGTGACAGAAGAAACCACCGGGCCCACCCCCAACTTCATCGAGCTGGCCGGTGACATCGTCGCCGCCTACGTGTCGAACAATCCCGTTCCGGCCGCGGAGCTGCCGGCGCTGATCGCCCGGGTCCACGGGGCCATCGCGGGCCTCGTCTCGGGCACCCTGACGGTGGAGACCGGCACGGCAGCCCAGCCCGACATCGACCGGCCGAGCGCGGCCCAGATCCGCAAGTCGGTCCGTCCCGACGGGATCGTCAGCTTCATCGACGGCAAGACCTACAAGACGCTCAAGCGCCACCTGACCAGCCACGGGCTGGACCCGAGGGCCTACCGCGACCGCTACGGCCTGCCGGCCGATTATCCGATGGTCGCCCCGGCCTACGCCGAGCAGCGCTCCGCTCTGGCCAAGGCGATCGGTCTTGGCCAGCCCGGCGCCATGGCCGAGCGCGAGCGCAAGGGCCGCAAGGCGGCCTGAGATCGGATCGCGTCCCAGGGACCCCTGCACGAGCGGTTGCCGCAGCTCGGCGACGGGGTCCCGGGCGTTCGGCCGCCAACAAGGCTGATCCCGGAGCAAGGCCGGTGACGCGCGCCATCGTTGCTGCGGCGCCACACACGTCCACGACATTGCCCGACACGGACAAGCTGCCTTACTCTGCACATAGCGTCTGCGCACGTCGGATCCCGAGACGACAACCAAGGGATGGGCGAGATGAAGCGAGAGCAGACGAAGCAAAGTTCGGTCGTGCCCTTCCCGGCGCATGTCGCCCCGGCCGTTGCCGACGAGGACACCGCGTCGATCATCGCCGTGCTGCAGGATCATCTGGCGCTCGCCCGCGAAGGCCGGATGCGCTCGGTGGCGATCGTCTCCGTGTCGGCCGATGGTGAAGCGATCGGAACCCAGTGGTCGTGCAAGAGCGGTGATATCAGCAGCCTGATCGGCAAGCTGACGGTGCTCGCCCATGATCTGATGGCCGCGCGGAAGTAATCGCCCGGTCCTGAATGGCGCGGCCGAATCGCCCCACGTGGATCCGTGCAGCCAGCCTCGGTCGGGACCGCCCCGACCCGCATCGCTCAGGGATTGGTCGACGATGAGACGCACCCTGCTCGCGGTTTGGCTCGCCGCCGCACCGCTGCCCGGCGGGTTCGCGCTGGCCGAGGACGCACCGGACACAGCTTTGGCCAAGCGCACCGAGACGATCGACGGGCTGGTGCGAATCGTGGGCGCCCAGGCCGGCATCGTACTGCATTGTCGGGCGCTCTATACTGTGGATGACGCGATCTCGGACGGCCTGTCGCGGACGGCCCGCCGTGCCCTCGAGGCGGCCCTGGGCCGCCACAGGGCCGAGACCGCCATCGCGGCCGAAGGCCAGCGCGCTGCGGATGAGATCGCCACGGTCGGCGCCGACCGCTGGTGCGCCGATCAGCGCGACATCCTCAATACTGACGGCGTTCGGGTTTTCCTCGACTGAAAGCTGTTCACCAGTCGCCCGCCGCGCCGCCGCGTGCGAGGGGAGGGTTCTCCGTCATCGAAAATTTCGTAGGGTGCCCTGATGCGCCCTCTGCCGCACGTGGCGGCTGTTCAGCGATACGGGGCTGTGAGGCAGGTTCCGCAAGGCAGCTTTTCACCCGCTAGACTTTGCGGTCTGTCGGAAATGCAGATCTCGATCCTGCCAGCGCGACGTTCTGCAATGCAGAATTCATTATATCCTTGTTCACTGCGCGTCCGTCTGCCATCATTTGTCGACGGATGAAAAGAAACGGATCACGCCGGTCTCGCTCATCCGAACAAGAGCCCTGAAGGGCCGAGGGACCGGCGGAGGAGGAAACCGCATGTCGCGCCCGATTTATCTCGCCCTCGCCCTCGTCGTGTGCGGCGCCGCCGTGACGATGTTCGCCTTCCTCCGCGCGCCTCGGTCGAAGGAGTTCGCCGGCTGGGACGTAGCGTTCATGGGCGGGATTGGCGCCGTCGCCCTCGGCTTCCTGACGACCCTCGTCGAGGTGATCACCGAGTAGAGCGGCCTTCGCCGAAGCCGGCATCGAGTCGACGCCAGGGGCCTCTGGTCGGTCGCAGGTTTTCGTCGAGAGCCGGCAGCCACGGGGCAAAACCCGCTTCGGGGCCTGCCGTCTCGACGGACCGGATGCGTCCTTCGGCGATCATGCCCGATCCAACTCTTGGTCTATCCGCCGTCGCGATCGCTGGAACCGGTACGTCCATCTCACAAACCAGTGAGGTGACGATTGGAACTGCCGAAACCGACAATTTGATCTTTTGTCAGAACTCGACCTGAAGGCGCATCGACGATCCTTGCTGCACGACCTTTCATGAGGCAGCGATGTTCGAACGGCGCAGTGCTCCGCGTACGATCCTGAACGAGACCGGCAGCATCTCGGTCGACGAGCACTGCAGCTTGCCCTGCATCGTCTACGATCGGTCGGTCGGCGGTATCCGCATCGCCCTTCCGGAGGCGGAGATTGTCCCGGATCGCTTCGTGTTGAGCATCAATGCAAGCAACGAGATCCTCGTCTGCCAAGCGGTCTGGCGCCGGTTGGAGGAGATCGGGGCAGCGACAGAAACCTCTGCGCCGGCCCGTCCGACCACGCCGGATTCGTGGTATGCGCTGGAGCCGATCTGACGCGGCGGCCCTCGGCCGCTCGTGGAGCCGCGCGGCACCTTCGCGCCGATTGATCGTTCTCCCTCGGTTGCCGCCAGCGTGATAGCGGCGTGAGGGAGAGAACGCATCATGTCGGATCCGAGAGCGCCCGACGCGGAGGAGATGCCGGACCTGCCGCAGGGTTTGCCGATGCCGCCGAACACCGGCGACATGCCGCCCCCGCGGCTTCCGCCAGCCCCAGCCGACGATCCGGAGCCCCCGCGCGGGGAACCAGCGCCCGAGATCGACGCGGTCCCAGGCCTGTGACGGGCGCCCCGTCGGAGCTGACCGGGATTGCGAACGCCGCCGCCGCGGGACGATCGAGACGTCCGCGCGGCGATTCCAGGCGACGGACCTGGATGCGACAGTCCCTGAGCATCGCCGCCTGGCTCGGCTGGATGGCGCCCGGCTCGGCCGCCGATCAGCCTCTCAGCATCGAGCGGCTCAACGGGGATGGTTGGGAGATTGCCGGCTACACGGGGACATTCGACAATCGCTCATCCCTGATCCTGTTTCGCAAGCGGGATAGGGCCTACCTCGTCCAGTGCTCGATCCTGTTCGATGTGACGCGCAACCCCCGTGTCGTCACGAACTGCTATGAACTGCACTGAGGCGCGCAGCACTGGCGGCCTCGTCGCGGGCGCGCGCATCGAGCCCTCTCAGTCCCAATCGATATTCAGGGATCGCTCGAAGGCGGCGGCCGACATCTCCTTGCCCTTCGGGTCGGCGACCGTGATCTCGCGAAAACCCCGTCGGGTCAGTTCCCAGGTCTTCTCCATGGCCTGCTCGTCGGTCCCGCAGGCGAAAGTCATGATACGCCCGGACGGGTCGATCCCCTTGACGGTGAACACACCATTCTCCTCGCTCGTTTGAGCTCATATAGCGCCGCAGTCTCGATCCTGTCGCGAGGCGACATGGCAGGGACCCGAGAGGCTGCCATCGCGTTATCTGGGGAGAGGCACCCGATGACGAACGCCCGCGACATCCCGATCCCGGAACGTGCCCCCGGCCTGATCGAATCGGACACTGATGGGCGCGTGGATCTCGAGCAGGACATCTCGAACAAGCCACTGCCGATAACCGATGCAGATCCGGATGTCGGCCTGTCTCAAAAGGGTACCGGCGCGGACGCCGTGTTCCGGCGTGAGACTGAGATCTGAGCCGGGAATCTTGAGCGGGCACGCCTGACGATGGCGTTTATCCGACACACCCGGCTTACTACGGCTGCGGCCGGGCGGGCGGGCCTGAGGAGCTGGAGCATGGCCGACGGTCCCCGCTCCGCGCTCCCGCCGCACAAGCGCAACTTCACCGAGAGCCGTTTGGCAAAGGCGCGCGTGGCGTTCGCCAGCTTCATTGAAGTGGTGCGTCGCACCAACGACAGGGTTCATGGCTCAACGGATCTGGCAACTTCGTCCCGGATGCATTCCACCAGAGCCCCGCGTGCACCCACGCCGCACTTGGGTACGGTGCAGACATGACCCGGCAGACGACCGAACGGCTTTCGGAGCGACCGGAGTTTGATCACGTCAAGGACTTGAACCGGCGGCTCGATACGCCGCTGGCCACATCTGGGCAGGGGCGGAGATGATCGAGCGGGAGATTGGTCGGCTGGCCGATGAAAGTCTGAGTCTGAGTCTCCGGCAAGCCGAACTCGCCATACGCCTGACGGCGGCGGTTCAATATGCTTGGCTGGATCTCTACTGCGAAGGGTACTGGATGCTGACGTCTATTCTGAACGCCGGCTCGGATCAGCGAGAACGGACGCGCCGGCTCATCCAGCGCGGCGTCCCGGCAGCGGAGGCCGCGCGGGCGTTGCACATTGTCTGAGTCCCGGGGTCGAATATGACCGACTGCGGTGACTTCGAATTTGGGGGCGATCCGGTTGATCGCCCCCGGATTCCGCCCTCAGCGGCGCGCCTCGGCGGAGGCCTGGACCAGGGTCCGTCTGGACGTCGAAGCGATCCGAAGATCAGCCGTCGCGGGCACCAGCTGCGGCGTGGTCGTCAGATGAGCGAGACGGCGGCCCTGTTGAGCGACCGAAGCCTGATCGCGATAGAGCGGCGGCGTCAGATGAAGGTTTTCCTCGGCCGAGGCCGAGCCGGCGAAGGTGGCGGCCGAGATGAGCGCCGCCGACGCGAGGATGAAGATCGTGCGCATGGTGCGTCTCCGTTTCGATCGCAGTCGGATCACGAAGAGCGACCGACGCCGGATAGAACCACACTTTTGTGCACTGCGTCATGCTCATCATGCATTGCAACATAGAGCTACATCGGCATTGTCGTGCAAGGATGCAGGTGTCGCATCAGGCGTGGCGTTCAGTCGATCGTCCCGATCGCCATGCATTCAGCGCAAATGAAATAAACTTCCTCCCCTGCAGTCTCAAATTTATATTGAGGCGAGCGCAGATCTAATTTCTCGCCGGGGCCCGCGCGTCGCGTCGACTGCACCGGAATTGGCGTTCGCGGTGCCGTGATCGACACGACACGAATCAGCAACACGTTCGCCAGAGCCACGTCACAACAAGGCGCTACCCTGGGCCCGAACTGCGAAGAAGCCGGAGCGATGGTATGACGCCCGCCGATCTCGACAAGCGCGCAGAGCTGACCGTCTGGCCGAAACGTGCGCCCGGCCGATCGGCCAGGGGGCGTCCGTTCGCAACCCTGCGCGAGGCGCTGGCCGTCGCCGTGCAGGCGATCGAGGCGGAGGATGCGCAGCCCTGGATCATCACTGAGGCAGGCGACATCCTTTCGCCGGGCTGGATCCGCGCCAACAGCCAGTCACACGCGCTGCAGTAGGATCACCGGCCGCCGTGCGGCACCGGTAGCTCAGCAGCCGATGCAGATGTCGCGCACGACGTGCTCGTGCCGGGAGCCGGTACGCTGGTTCGGAAGCTGCCCGCCGATGGACGGAAACCCGGTCCCAAGCATTCGGAGCCGGCGCCGACCCGCGTCAGGGTCGATCTGGGGCGGGACCGGGGTCACGGACGGCTCCGCAACCGTGCTGTTCGCCATGCCGGGCTCAGGCAGCGTCAGGGCCATGCCTTGCGCCGGGGGCAATTGGGCGAACTCGCCCGCCCGGGCCGGCGCCAACACGGCGAGGGACAAGGAGGCGAGGGGCAAGAGGCCAAGGGGCAGGAGGCCAAGGGGCAGGCGTACGAGGATGCGTCGGCACCGCCCACGCATCGCGGCCACCGTCAGGGACGGCGGCGACCGGCGCATCCGTGCCGGTGCCGTTCGGGATATCCTCAAAAGGCCCGGCCGTAATACGGCTGCGAGATCGGCCGGTAACGGTCCCTCACCGGCCAGGTGTAGGGCTGGTCCCTGACGGTGCGCATGTCCGCTCGGAATGTCGGCTGATTGAATCCCAGACCCTGATGGATCGGAGCCTTCCCGGCCCCACGCGGCTGAGAGCCCACCTCGCGCGCGAGTGCTGCGCTCGAGAGACCCAGAACGAGAATGGCTGCCCACGAAGCGCGGCTCAGAATGACGCTCATCTCCATCTCCTGTCCCGGCCGAGACGCCGGTGCGGAAAGAACGGCGGCGCTGGAATTGCGGTTCCGGAACGCCCCGTTCAGAATGCGCCGTCATCGCCGAGGCAGGCCGCCGCGAGGGCGCCCCCGCAGGGATCGTTGAGCCGGCCGGGCGCGGCAGCCGCACCGCCGACGCCGGCACCGCCGGACGCCCCTCCGCCGGCCGGCGCCGCTTGAACGCGGTCGAGATCCCGAGCGGCGATCACGGATGACGCGACCGCGATCCCGGCGCCGCCCGAAGCCGCTCCCCCCGCTGTTCCGGTCGAGACCGCCCCTGGGACGAGACCCGTGACGGCCCCCGTCCCACCTCCGGTTGTGAACGCCGCGAGCCCGGAGGTCGTGGTTCCGAGGCTGGCCGCGTCGGCGGCATTGGCGGTTCCGGCCGAAGCGAAGCTCGATGCGGCCGTCGCGTCGGTGCCCAGGCTCGTCGCGGTGCGTGATGGGCTGCCGATCCCGGCGGCGGATGAACCGAACGCCGACGTGCCGAACGCGGATGTCCCCAGACCGGACGTCCGCGCCGTGCCCGTGCCGGTGTTGAAGCCCGTCGTCAGACCTGTCGTCAGGCCCGTCGCATTCGTCGTGAACGCGGCGTTGCTCCCCAGGCTGGCCGACCCGAAGGTCGTCGAAAGGGCGCTTCCCGAGAGCGAGCCGAGGGCGGCGTTCGAGGTCGAGCCCAGCGTCGTGCCGAAACCGCCCAATGTCCCGATGGCTCCGGCCGTGCTGCCGGTTCCACTCGAGCCGAGCGTCGACCCGGTGACCCCAGCGCCCCCCGTGCTTCCGGTGCCGGAGGAGGTGCCGAGCCGGCCGGCGCCGGAGGCCGCGCTGCCGGGCGCCCCGATCGAGCCACCGCCGCCCCCACCACCGCCCAAGCTGAGCTGACCGGCGTTCAGCAGACCGCCGGTCTGGGCCGAGAGAGTCGGGAACGGTCCGGTCGTGGATCCACCACCGAGGCTGAGCTGCCCCGGATTGGAGATCGCGGTGACCGGCTCCAGGGAGGCCGCGGCAGGCGCCGTCGCGGTGGCCGACAGGCTCTGCGCCGAAGCCGGGGCGGCGATCGAACTCAGCAGGACAGCGGCGAGCAGGACGCGCAAGGCGGTCTCCATGGCGGTCTCCGCGCAGCGGATGCCAGACCCAACCGGACCCGGCCCGGGCCGTTCCGGCGACCTGCTGCCGCGGCGCAGCCTTCATGCTGCCGAAAAGGCGGTGTCGTTTCGGCCCAGGATCCGATCAACTCACCTGCGTGCCCGTGCCCCATCCTTTCGCCCGAGGCTTGCGCCGCACCGGCTGGCTCGCCGGCCTGCCGGCGCTCGCGCTGATCTGGGCGAGCGCGACGCTCTATGCCGGCCCGCGCATCGCCGAGCGGCTCGAAGCCGAGGGGGCAGCCGTGGCGGCCGGTACGGCCACCGACACGGGCGAGCCCTGGCTGCGCCTCGCCGTAGAGGGCCGCGACCTCGTGGCGGCCGGCGAGGCGCCGGACGCGAGCGCCCGCGCCGCCACCCTGTTCCGCCTCGCCGTCCTGGACGGACCCCGGCGCATCGTCTCGGGCGTCGGCCTCGTCGAGACCGCCGCGCCGTTCCAGTGGGCGGCGATCCGCCTGGGCCCGGACCGGGTCGCCCTGGAGGGCAGCCGCCCCGTGGAGATCGGGCGGCGGGCGCTGGAGGCGCGGGTCACCGGGATGCTCGGCCCCGGCACCAGCCTCGACGATGCCGCCCGGGCCGCCCGGGGGGCGCCGCCGGATTTCCCGAGCGCGGCGGCCTTCCTGGCAGCGCGGCTGTCCGGGTTGGCGGCGGGCGGACGGGCCGCGCTCAGCGACACCGTGCTCAGCCTCTCGGGCGAAGCCCTCGACGTGCCGGCTTACGAGGCGCTGCGGGCCGCCCTGTCGGAACCGCCGGCGGGGTTCAGCATCGGCCGCGTCGAGATCCTGCCACCGCGGGTGGCGCAGTATCGCTTCACGGTCGAGAAGGCCACGGGCGGGATCGCGCTCGACGGCTTCATCCCCTCCACGGCCGATCGCGAGGCCGCCCGGCGCGCCGCCCAGGAGGTGGCTCAGGAGACCCCCGGCGCGGCCGTGGACGACCGGCTGGTGACCGCCCGGGGGCTCGACCCCGCAATCGATTCGAAAACCCTGATCGGCTTCATGTTCCGGCTCGCCGCGCTGATCCAGACCGGCCGCGTCACCTTCACGGACGGCGCGGTCTCGGTCAGCGGCGACGCCATGGACGCGCAGGCGATCCCCGACGCCGAGGCGCTGATGCGCGACGCCCGCCCCGCCGGCGTCTCGGCCGGGCGGGTCACCCTGACGGCGCGGCCGCTCTCGCCCTACCGGGTGGCGATCCGCCGGACGCCGGAGGCGGTGACGCTCACCGGGCATGTCCCGGATGCCGCCACCCGGGACCGGGTGCTCGATGCCCTGCGGCCGCGCCTGTTCCGCGAGCCGATCCTCGACCGCACGCGCCTCGCCGACGGCGCGCCTCCGAATCTCGGGGCGGCGCTGGCCGCCGCGGCGCCGCTGGTGGTGAGCCTCGCCGCCGGGGAGGCCAGCGTCTCGGACCGGACGCTGACCCTGACCGGTGAGAGCCTCTACCGCGAGGTCGCGGCCCGCGCGCCCGACCGGCTCGCCGAGGCGCTGCCCCCGGGCTGGACCGGGAAGGCCACGGTCTCGGCCCGGCAGCCGGCGGAGCGGCGCGACCCGGCGACCTGCCGCGCCGACTTCGCCGCCGCCACCACCGGGGCGGATCTGCGCTTTCCGGTGGGCAGCGCCGCGCCGGGCCCGACCTTCTATCCGACCCTCGACGCCCTGGCGGCCCTGGCCAAGGCCTGTCCCACCTTGCGCATCGCCGTCTCGGGCCCCGCCGATCCGGCAAGGGCCGCGCCGACACCGGCCGCGGGCCCGGGGGAGGGCACCCCTCCGGCCGCGCCGCCCGAGGCCGAGCCGACCCGCGTCGCCAGCGCGGCCAAGACGGAAGCCCCCGGCAAGGCGGACGCGAAGGCGGATCCGAAGCCGGCCGGCCAGCACGACGCCAAGGCCCACGACGCCAAGGCCCACGACGGCAAGGCCCACGACGGCAAGGCCCACGACACCGCGTCGGAGGCCAAGCCCGATGGCAAGGGATCCGGCACGGACGCGATCAAGGAGGCCGCCAAGCGCGGCAAGCCGAGTCTCAAGCCGAGTCCCAGTCCCAAGCCGAGTCCCAAGAAACCCGAGGCGATCGCCGACGAGCCGCCGCAGGACCTGCCCCGGCTGCGCGCCCAGGCCGTGGTCGAGTATCTGCTCCAGGCCGGCGCCCGGCCGGATCAGGTGAGCGCCGGGCCGGATACGCCCGCCGGCCCCGTCACCTTCGCGCTGCTGCCGTGAGGCCCCGTCGCTCCGCCGGGCGCCCGCAGGCCGGGACGCGCCCCGACGCGTGCCGCGCTCATTGGGAGGCCCACCGGCCGTGATGCTGCTGCTTGCCGGATTCTGGCCCGGACTCGCCGGGGCGGGGGCGCTCGGCCTCGTGGTCGGGGCGCTCGCGGGCTGGCCGGACCGCACCGCCGTGCCGCTCGGCCTGTTCGTGGCCGCGGGCCTGCTGGCGGCGGCGGCGCTGGCCGCCCTCGTGCCCGGTCTGCCGGGGCTTTGGCTGGAGGGCGCCGCCCTGATCCTGCCGCCCTACTGCGCCGGCTGCGCCCTCGGGGCGCTCGGACGCCGCCTCGTCGCCCGGCGCTGAAGCGTCGGGAACCGGTCCGCCCCCGACCGGCGTTGCAAGGTCATACGGGCCCGAGGCCCACCCCCTTGGACGAGGCCACCATGTCGATGACCGATCGCCGTCCGCGCCGCGCCGCCCTCCGTCTGCCGCGCCCTCGGGCGGGCGCCGCCGCCACCGGCCTGTTCCTGACCGCCCTGGCGCTCGCCGCCGCGACGATGCCGCTATCCGAGCCCGCCGACGCCACCACCGCCCACGGCACCACGCAGGCGTCCCTGACCGGCCCGACCCGCTAGCGAGGGCGCGCCCGCCCTTCTCCGCGTCTCTCGCAATCGGGGGATTTGCAGGTTCACACGCGGGTGGCGATACGCTTGCAGGTTGAGGCGTGAGTGCCCTCTCCCGCGCGGGCGAGGGATAGGGTGAGGGTCGAGAACGCGGCGTGCCCTGTCGACGCGTCAATACGTGCTCGATCCTGAAACTTCTCGTCCCTCACCCCAACCCTCTCCCGCTCGGGAGAGGGAGACCGTCGCGCCTCGCAGACGGTGGTCTGTGCACATCGTCGGCCATAGAGGGGACGCACGAGCCGCGCGCGTCCGAGCCGCGGCGTTGACCGACAGAGTCCCAGCCTCTCCGATGCCGCCCGCGCCAGGCAACCGACACCCCCTCTAGGCGGTTGTTCGCCTGAGCCCGCAGCGGGCTCCGGGGGAGGGGCGCATGGGACTGCTCGAATCGGCGATCGGCGGCGTGCTCGGACAGGTGTTCGGTGGCCAGAAGGGCGGCGCCGGCGGGATGTCCCCCCTGGTAAAGGCCCTGCTGATGCTGCTGCTCGCCAAGGGCGCGAGCGGCGGCTTCGGCGACATTTTTGGCGGCGGGCGCCAGGGTGAGCCGGGCCCCGAGGCCGACCGCTCCGGCGGCGCCGGACCCTACGGGCGTGATCCCGGCCAGCACCCCGCCGATGCCGGCGGGCGCCGGCCCGATGACAGCGGCGATATCGGCGGCTGGGACCAGTCCGGCGCCCGCCGCGACAGCGGCCCGGAGCGCAGCGCCGATCCGTCCCTGCCGCCCGGCGATTTCTCGGACCTGTCCGGCATGCTCGATGGCCCCGGCGGCGCCCCGGCCCCGAGCCGCGCCGCCCCGGCAGGGCAGGGGGATCTCGGCGGCCTCGACGGTCTGGTGGATCGGTTCCGCCAGGGGGGCCTCGGCGACGTGATGGAGTCCTGGATCGGCCACGGCACCAACCGCCCGGTGGCCCCGGACCAGCTCGCCCGGGCGCTCGGCTCCGACACGGTGGATACCCTCCAGAGCCAGACCGGGCTGGACCGCGAGACATTGCTGTCGCAGCTAGCCCAGGCGCTGCCGGAGGTGGTGCACACGCTCACGCCGCAGGGGCGGGTGCCGGGGGCGGCGGAGCGGCGGGGGTGGTAGCGCTCAGGGCTTCCACGGATAGGCCGTGAGGAAGCGCAGCTGCGCAGGCGCGGTCTCCTCCCACACGCCGCGCAGGGACATGGAGCGGCCATCCGGCGCTCTCACGGGCCCTTCGAAGATCAACCGCGGTCGCCCGAGCGGGGGCAGCATCCGACGCCCCGGCCAATGGGCGACGGCATGGCTCACCAGATCGTCGGCCAGCCGCTCGGGTGCATCGGCCGTGTAGCCGAACGCGAGACGATACTTCGCCTTGGAGGCGCCATCCGTGTGCGCAGGATTGAGCAGATAGCCGACGATCTTGGGCCGTTCGACGGTCCAGACGACGGCGCCGACGTGCGTCGTCACATCGGCGCGCGTTCGATGAGCTTCAGATCGCCGGGCCGAACCGTCGCCAAGGCGCCGAGCGGCGTGGGAAACTCCACAACGTAGGCCTCCCCGTCGCGGTAGACGCTGACGATGGTGCCCTCCGTCCCGGGCAGCAGCGCGTCCCCGTCGTCGCTGACCACCGCAGCCGTCAGCGCGACGCGATCCAGATCCCGAAGGTCCGATCGCGGGTCGTCCTGGCGGAACTGATAGGCGTGGGCCAACACCATGCTGTCAGGATAAGCGCGGGCTTTCCGTTTGCAAGCGACCAGCTGTGTGCGGAGGCTGAGCGATTGAGCGGTTCGCAGCGGCACCGACGCGCATCCCCCGCCTTCGAACTGGTGGCCCCGGACCAGCTCGCCCGGGCGCTCGGCCCCGACACGGTGGACACCCTCCAGTAGCAGACTGGGATGGACCGCGAGACGCTGCTGTCGCAGCTGGCCCAGGCGCTGCCGGAGGTGGTGCACACGCTCACCCCGCAGGGGCGGGTGCAAGGGGAGGCGGAGCGGCGGGGGTGGTAATCCTAACCTAAACTAACGGCATTATTACCAGTTTTAGCTACCGACTTTCATATCCAAGCCGCCCAGAATCTGATTGTGGATATCTAAAATTTTAAGTTGCAATATCGTCCAAATCTGCTGAACAACTGTTAGGTAGTGTCAGAAGGTAACTATACCGTGGCAGACCTGAATTTACCCGAATTTCCGGTAAGCATGTGGTGGAAACTTCGCTCCGCATTTAAGAAATCCATTCCTAAAAAGGTAACTGACACTTACTTGTCAACAATGATCGGCGTTAATGAGAAATCCGCTAGCAAGTATTTAGGAAATTTTATCAGAATAGGACTCCTAAATGCTGATGCAACGCCGGCTGATATAGCTTATGATTGGCGGGATGATGATAAATACAAAGAAGTATGCTTGTATTTGCTAAAAAACTCTTATCCAGAAGAGTTGATAGAGATTGGCCAGCCCCCCGACCCTGAAGAAGATAAGATAATCAATTGGATCAGCAGGCACGAAAAATTGGGCGCCGGCGCAGCAAAGCGAAAAGCCGCTGTGTATATTATATTGGCAGCCGGTAAAGTTCCTAGCGAAGATCCGAACCAAGCACCTCGTCGTTCAAGTGCAATTGCATCAAAATCAGCTCCCACCAAAAAGGTTGCTGCCGCTCGTGTGCCTGAAAGCCCAGGATCAGAAGTGCCACGACCGAATCAAGGTAACAGATCAAGCCGACCTGAAGTCGAAACATCGATAAATCTCAATATACAAATACATATTTCGGCAGACGCGACCAACTCGCAAATTGAGATGATTTTCGCAAGTATGGCAAAACATCTTAGAAATCAATAGATATGCTTCCGGTTATCGCCTTCGCTCGTGAGATCTCGGCCATCGTAAAGCGAGTTGGCTTAGGGGGGCAGCCGCTCCTGTCCCCACCGAAACGAACAATTACACTGGCGGAACGCTATCTAGCCAGCGTTAAAGATGAAGAACTAAGAAGGCATACAGAGTCGCGCTTCAGCGCAGGTCATTATCAAGATGCTGTTTTAGAAGCATTCAAATATGTGAATAATTATATTAAACGCAGGGTGCGAATTCCTGGCCAAGACGGCGTGAAGCTTATGGAACTAGCGTTCTCACCAAATAGTCCAATATTATGCCTAAATGAATTTTATTCTGCATCACAGAAGGATGAGCAGGCGGGATACATGAGGATATTCGCTGGCGCCATGCAAGGGGTCAGAAATCCGCGAGCACATGAAAATGAGTTCGACGATGATCCGGAAAGGGCCCTGGAACTGTTATCGCTAGCCAACCATCTTTTAGAGAAAGCCAAAATCGCCAAAAAGAAGAGGAAGAAGACGGCCGCGGATCCTAAGTGATTTACTTAAGAATCCGCCGCAGCAATAAAGTTTCAGCTGACCCGCCGCATCACCAAGCTGGCATTCGTCCCACCGAATCCGAAAGAATTCGACAGCACGACATCCACCGGCTTCCGCTTCGCCTCGAACGGCACCAGATCGATCTTGGTGTCGACCGAGGGGTTGTCGAGGTTGAGCGTCGGCGGGATCACGCCGTCGCGCAGGACGAGGATCGAAAAGATCGCCTCGACCGAGCCGGCGGCGCCCAGCAGGTGGCCGACCGAGCTCTTGGTGGACGACATGGTGGCGTTCGCGGCGGCGTCGCCCAGGAGGCGCTCCACGGCCTTCAGCTCCAGCTCGTCGCCCATGGGCGTCGAGGTGCCGTGGGCGTTGATGTAGCCGATCTCGGCGGGCGAGATCCCGGCCCGCTTCACCGCCGCGCTCATGCAGCGGAAGGCACCGTCGCCGTCCGGGGACGGGGAGGTGATGTGATAGGCGTCGCCCGAGAGGCCGTAGCCCACCACCTCGGCGTAGATCCGCGCGCCGCGGGCCTTGGCGTGCTCGTATTCCTCCAGCACCACGATGCCGGCGCCCTCGCCCATGAGGAAGCCGTCGCGGTCGCGGTCGTAGGGGCGCGAGGCCTTCTCCGGCGTGTCGTTGAAGCCCGTGGTCAGCGCCCGGCAGGCGGAGAAGCCCGCGATCGACAGGCGGTTCACCGGCGATTCGGCGCCGCCCGCCACCATCACGTCGGCATCGCCGAGCCCGATCAGGCGGCTCGCGTCGCCGATGGCGTGGGCGCCCGTGGAGCAGGCCGTCACCACGGCGTTGTTCGGACCTTTCAGCCCGTGGGCGATCGAGACCTGGCCGGAGGCGAGGTTGATGATCCGGCCCGGGATGAAGAACGGCGAGATCCGGCGCGGGCCCTTCTCGTGCAGGGTCACGGAGGCGTCGTAGATGCCGCCGATGCCGCCGATGCCGGAGCCGATCAGCACGCCGGTGGCGCACTGGTCCTCGTGGCTCTTCGGATGCCAGCCGGCATCCTTCAGCGCCTCGTCGGCCGCCGCCATCGCGAAGACGATGAACGGATCGACCTTGCGCTGCTCCTTGGGCTCCATCACCGCGTCGGGGTTGAAGGTGCCGTCGGTGCCGTCGCCGAACGGGACCTGCGCGGCGATCCGGCAGGGCAGGTCGGCGGATTCGAAGCCGCGGATCGGGCCGGCGCCGCTGTCGCCCGCGATCAGCCGGCTCCAGGTGTGCGCCACCCCGCTGCCCAGCGGCGTGACCATCCCCAGACCCGTGACCACCACCCGCCGCATCGCACTCGTCCCGTCTTGAGGCGCATCCGGGCCGCCGCCGGAGCGCATCGTCTATAACTGCCGGAGGCGGATTCGGTCCCGACGGGACGCATCACGCCTGCGCGCCTTGAAACGCATGACGGCGCGGGGGCTGTTTCGCCTCACCCGCGCCGCGTGAACCGAAAAATCCCGGCGCCTGAGAGCCTCTCACGCAATTCCCGCTGCGCTGTCGCGATCAGAGGGAGAACTCCCGGTGCCCGGGAGTTTCGTGAGCAGCTCTTAGGCGGCGGAGTTCTTCTCCAGGAACTTCACGGCGTCGCCGACCGTCTGGATGGTCTCGGCCGCATCGTCCGGGATCTCGACGTTGAACTCTTCCTCGAAGGCCATCACCAGCTCGACCGTGTCGAGGCTGTCGGCACCGAGGTCGTCGATGAAGTTGGCGCTCTCGACCACCTTCTCGGGCTCGACGCCCAGATGCTCGACCACGATCTTCTTCACGCGCTCAGCGATATCGCTCATCGGTCTTCCGTCCTCGTCCTTTTGGTCTGTCAGTCTTCTCGGGGTGGTGCTTGGCCGCGTCGCGCCCCTGCGGGCTTGTTGAGCGGCCAGTGTCCGATCGCGCGTGCTTCTGACGGTGAACCGGCAAGGTGCACCGAGATGCCCCCACCGGGAGGCCCTTGGACTGAAAACCCGCTGAACCGTCAACCCCCTGCGCGGCTGCGGGGGGTTGGTAGCACAGGGCTCCCGCCCTGGCGAGGGCCCGTTCAGAAACCCTTCACCGGTGTGGCGTTTGCGTGCCGGAGCACTTGATTCCCCTTGGTTTGGAGGCGGCCAGGACCAGTATAAACATCCTAGTACATCGCCATACCGCCGTTCACGTGCAGCGTGTGGCCGGTGACGTAGCCGGCTTCCGCGGAGGCGAGGTACAAGCAGGCCGCCGCCACCTCGGCGCCCTCGCCGAGTCGCCCGGCCGGCACCCGGGTCAGGATGCCCTCGCGCTGCTTGTCGTTGAGCGCATCGGTCATCGGCGAGGTGATGAAGCCGGGGGCGATGCAGTTGACCGTGATCCCGCGCGAGGCGACCTCGGCGGCGAGCGCCTTGGTCAGGCCGACGAGCCCGGCCTTGGCGGCGGCGTAGTTGCCCTGGCCGGGATTGCCGGTCGAGCCCACCACCGAGCCGATATTGACGATCCGCCCGAAGCGGCGGCGCATCATGCCCTTCACGGCCGCCCGCGACAGGCGGAACGCGGCGGTGAGGTTGACGGCGAGCACCTGCTCCCATTCCTCGTCCTTCATCCGCATGAACAGGTTGTCCCGGGTGATGCCGGCATTGTTCACGAGGATGTCGAGGGGGCCGATCGCGGCCTCGGCGGCCGGGACGAGGCCTTCGACCGAATCCTTGTCGGCGAGGTCGGCGACCACCGGGCTCGCGCGCGCGCCGAGTTCGGCGGCCAGCGCCTCCAGGGCGGCCTGCCGGGTGCCCGAGAGGGCGACATGCGCGCCCTGCGCGTGCAGCGACCGGGCGATCGCCTGCCCGAGGCCGCCGGTGGCACCCGTGACGAGGGCCTTGCGGCCGGTGAGATCGAACATGCAGGGCTCCTCTTAAAGTCGTCCGGTTTCGAAAGGCCGAGGCCTTCTGCGGGTGCAGGGCAAAGCCCGACATCGGGGCTCCGCCCCGACACCCCGCCGAAGGGCTTGGCCCTTCGGAAAACCGTTACAGCGCGAAGGCCGCGACGTCGGCCGGCGTGCCGATCGCGCTGGCCGCAGCCTGGGGGGCGATGCGCTTGACGAGGCCGGTGAGCACCTTGCCGGCGCCAAGCTCATAGAATTTGTCGACGCCCGCTTCCGCCATGGCGGCGATGCTCTCGCGCCAGCGCACCGTTCCGGTGACCTGCGCGACCAGGGCCTTGCGGATCGCCTCCGGATCGGAGACCGGCGCGGCCGTCACGTTGGCGTACAGGGTGACGCGCGGGGCGTTCAGGGGCACGGCGGCCAGCGCCCTGGCCATGGCCTCGGCGGCCGGAGCCATCAGCCGGCAATGGAACGGCGCCGAGACGTTGAGCAGCACGGCGCGCTTGATCCCGCGGCCGGCGGCGAGGCCGATGGCCCGCTCCACCGCCGCCCGGTCGCCCGACAGAACGACTTGACCGCCGCCGTTGTCGTTGGCCACGTCGCAGACCACGCCGCCGCCGGCTTCCTGAGCGGCTGCTTCGGCGACATCTCGCGCTGCTTCGAGATCGGTTCCGATCAAAGCCGCCATCGCTCCGACACCCGGCGCCACCGCCTCCTGCATGGCCGCGCCGCGCAGGCGCAGGAGTTTTGCGGCATCGGCGATCGTCAGGCTGCCGGCGGCGGCCAGAGCCGCGTACTCGCCCAGGGAATGGCCGGCCACGCAGGCGACGTCGCGGGTCAGGTCCAGGCCGCGCTCGGCCTCCAGCACCCGCAGCACCGCGAGGCTCGCCGCCATCAGGGCCGGCTGGGCGTTGGTCGTGAGGGTCAATGCCTCGGCCGGCCCCTCGAACATCAGGCGCGACAGGTTCTGGCCCAGCGCGGCATCGACCGCGTCGAGCACGGCCTTCGCCTGCGGGAACGCCGCCGCGAGGTCCCGCGCCATGCCGACCGCCTGGCTGCCCTGGCCGGGGAAGATGAGTGCGCGCATATCCGGTCTTGATCGCTCCGCGGCGCGCGAGCGCCGCCCGTGTCGGCTGAACCTCTGGAATGGCGGGCGGACTCGCACCCGTTGCCGCAGGTGTCAACAATGCGCCGCACCATGCAGCGGCCCCGCCGGCGGGCGTGCGCCCTGCGCAAGCCGCTGTGCTTGTTGCACAACGGCATCCGGTGTACGGTGCGCCCATACCCGACATCACCCGTCGCTCAAGCCCAAGGAGCCGCCCCGCATGGCGCGCGTCACCGTCGAAGATTGCATCGAGAAGGTCGAGAACCGGTTCGAGCTCGTTCTGCTGGCGAGCCACCGCGCCCGCCTGCTGGCCGCCGGCGCCCCTCTCACCGTCGACCGCGACCGCGACAAGAACCCCGTCGTGGCCCTGCGCGAGATCGGCGACGAGACGATCACGGCCGACGACCTCAAGGAGCAGCTGATCCACTCGATGCAGAAATACGTCGAGGTGGACGAGCCGGAGGCCGAGACCGTGCCGCTGCTGTCGAGCTCGCCGGCCGCCGCCGCGGTGGCGCCGCAATCCTCCAGCGACGATGCGGCTCCCCAGTTCGACCGCATGAGCGAGGAAGATCTGCTGCGCGGTCTCGAAAACCTCGCCCCGCCGGTCGAGACCGACGACGAGGGCGAGTGAGCCGGAAGACGTGGGCCTGGACGCGCACGACCTGACCACGACCGGGCCCGGCGGAGACGCCGGGTTCTCTCGTTCCGAGGCTGCCCCGGCGACGAACGGCACGTCCCCGCCACAGGGGGCTGGCGCCGAGACGGCGGTTGCGGAACAATCGCGCGTGATCCCGACCCCGCGTCCCTCCCAGGAGCCAGCCCCGTCCCGGCGGATGATGCGCCAGTACGAGCTCGTCGAGCGGGTCAAGCGCTACAACCCGACCGCCGACGAAGCGCTGCTGAACCGCGCCTACGTGTACGCCATGCAGGCGCACGGCACGCAGAAGCGCGCCTCGGGCGACCCGTTCTTCGCCCATCCGCTCGAAGTCGCCGCGATCCTCACGGATCTCCACCTCGACGACGCTACCATCGTGGCCGCGGTCCTGCACGACACCGTGGAGGACACCGAGGCGACGCTTGAAGAGATCCGCCGCCTGTTCGGGCCGGAGATCGGCGCGCTGGTCGACGGGCTGACCAAGCTCAAGCGGCTCGACCTCGTCTCAAAGCAGGCCGCGCAGGGCGAGAACTTCCGCAAGCTGCTGCTGGCGGTCGCCGCGGACGTGCGCGTTCTGCTGGTCAAGCTCGCCGACCGCCTGCACAACATGCGCACCCTCCAGCACATGCGGGAGGACAAGCGCCACCGCATCGCGCAGGAGACGCTGGACATCTACGCGCCGCTCGCCGGCCGCATGGGCATGCAGGAGCTGCGCGAGGAGTTGGAGGATCTGGCCTTCCGCAACATCGAGCCGGAGGTCTACGCCACCATCACGCAGCGGCTCGCCCGGCTCACCGCCAAGTCCGAGAGCGTGGTCGAGACCATCGCACAGGTGCTGACCGAGAAACTCGGCGCGCAGGGCATCACCGCAGAGGTCAACGGCCGGCAGAAGCGGCCGTTCTCGATCTGGTCGAAGATGGAGCGCAAGTCGGTCGCCTTCGAGCAGCTCTCCGACATCTTCGGCTTCCGGGTCGTCGTCGATACGGTGCAGGCGTGCTACGCGGCGCTCGGCATCGTCCACACCAGCTGGCCGATGGTCCCGGGGCGGTACAAGGACTACATCTCGACCCCGAAGCAGAACGATTACCGCTCGATCCACACCACGGTGATCGGGCCGAAGAGCCAACGCGTCGAGTTGCAGATCCGCACCCGCGCCATGGACGACATCGCCGAGTACGGCATCGCCGCGCATGCCCATTACAAGGAACTCGGTCAGGAATTCGGGAAGGAGCCGGTTCGCCGCGAGGGCGAGGGCAGCGTCCACCCGAAGCTGGCGGCCGAGAGCGGCGCCTATCAGTGGCTGCGCCGGACCATTGAGCTGCTCGCCGAGGGCGACAGCCCGGAGGAGTTCCTGGAGCACACCAAGCTGGAGCTGTTCCAGGATCAAGTGTTCTGCTTCACCCCCAAGGGCCGTCTGATCGCGCTTCCGCGGGGCGCGACGCCGATCGATTTCGCGTACGCGGTCCACACCGACGTCGGCAACACCGCGGTGGGGGCCAAGATCAACGGCCGGATGGCGCCGCTGCTGCACGAACTCGCCAACGGCGACGAGGTCGAGATCATGCGCTCGGACGGCGCCTCGCCGCCGGCCGCCTGGGAATCCCTGGTGGTGACCGGCAAGGCCCGGGCGGCGATCCGCCGGGCGACACGGGCTGCGGTGCGCCGGCAATATGCCGGTCTCGGCCGCCAGATCCTGGATCGGGCCTTCGAGCGCGCCGCCAAGACCTTCTCGGAGGACAAGCTGCGCGGCGCCCTGCCACGGCTCGCCCGCGCCACCACCGAGGACGTGTTCGCCGCCGTCGGGCGCGGCGAGATGTTCTCGGGCGACGTGGTCCGGGCCGTCTATCCGGACCACCGCGACGAGCGCCGGCCAGCCGCCGTACCGGGGCCGGCCGGCGGTGCCGGCCGCCTCGTGCGCTCCGCCGACCAGACGATGCGGCTGACCTTCCCGGGCGCCGACGGCAAGGACGGAGTGGCCGAGGGGCGCAGCGACGCGATCCCGATCCGCGGCCTTGCCGGCGATCTGCCGGTGACCTTCGCGCCGAATGGTGGCGCCGTCCCGGGGGACCGGATCGTCGGCATCCTGACCCCCGAGGTCGGCGTCACCGTCTATCCGATCCAGTCCGCGGCGCTCGCCGCTTTCGACAACGAGCCGGAGCGCTGGCTCGACGTCCGTTGGGACACCGAGGCGCTCGGCGGAGAGCGCTTTCCCGCCCGGCTGGCGCTCAAGTCGATCAACGAGCCGGGGGTGTTCGCGCAGATCGCTCAGGTGATCGCCGATCATGACGGCAACATCGATAATATTTCGATGAAGCGGCGCACGCAGGACTTTACCGACATCACCATCGATCTGTCGGTCTGGGATCTTCAACACCTGAATGCAATCATTGCAGAACTGCGCGGCAAGCGTGCTGTGAACAGCGTGGAGCGTGTGAACGGTTAGGCCCACCCGCTGGGTTGCGCATCTCAAGTTGACGCTCTCAACGTCAGTAAGTCTTCCGAAAACGGTCGGCCATCTGACAAAGATGGATCTCCGCGACTGTACTGCCCGTTATCACCGATGTTTACCGCAACAAGGCCGCCGTTAAGCTTGACACGGACGCATTTGAGACGAATGGTCGAATTGCCCGGGCGACGGTCACCGGAGAACGACCGCGCTTATCGCCCCGGATTGCAGAGCATAGCGACGGTCGATCGCGCCGATACATCCCCGGCCCGAGGCCGCGGTCAAAGCATGACCGTTTCTGAATATGATTTCCCGTCACCCCAAATGTTTCAGGAATTGAACTGTTCATGACAGCAAATCAACGCAGCGCAGTCTTTATCGACGGCGCCAATCTCTACGCGACCACCAAGGCCCTCGGCTTCGACATTGACTATAAAAAACTGCTCAAGGAATTTCAATCGCGGGAGAATCTTCTTCGCGCGTTCTATTATACTGCGATGATCGAGGATCAGGAATATTCTTCGATCCGTCCGCTGATCGACTGGCTCGACTATAACGGCTACCGCGTCGTGACGAAGCCGGTGAAGGAATTCACCGATTCCATGGGGCGGCGGAAATACAAGGGCAATATGGACATCGAGCTGGCGATCGACGCCCTCGAGCTCAGCGCCCATATCGATCATATGATCCTGTTCTCCGGCGACGGCGATTTCCGCTCGCTGGTCGAGGCGATGCAACGGCGCGGCGTCAAGGTGACGGTGATCTCCACGATCCAGACACAGCCGTCGATGATCGCCGACGAGTTGCGGCGGCAGGCCGACGAGTTCGTCGATCTGGCGAGCCTCGCGGGGCGGATCGGACGCGAGCCGAGCGAGCGGCCGGCGCGGACCGCGGGCGACTCGTCGAGCCGCTACCGCGGCGAGGGTCGTCCGAGCCCGAGCCTGGAGAACCGCTATGGCATCCGCCAGCCGGATTCCGAGGAGGAATAGCGCCTCAGGCGCCCGTTCCGCCGAGCCAATCGAGAACCTGCCGGGCGCTCTGGTCCGGCGGGAAGACCGGGTGGAACAGGTGCGTGACCACGCCGTCGTCGATCACCAGGGTGAGCCAGCGCAGCAGCACTTGGCCGCCGACCTCGAAGACCGGCAGACGCGCCGCCATCGCGAAGGCGCGGTGCGGATCGGAGAGAAGCGGGAACGGCAGGCGCAGCCGCTCGGCGGCCTCCCGCTGGTAGGCACTGGTCTGGGTCGACAAACCGTAGATCTGGGCGACGCCGTGGGCTTTCAGTTCGGCATGGCGGTCGCGAAAGTCGCAGGCTTGTGGCGTGCAGCCCCGGGCACCGGGGATCGCGTCCCAATCGGGCGTCAGGCCCGGCCGTCCCGGCTCGCCGGTTCGAGGATAGGCGTAGGCGATGGTGCGGCCGGAGAGCTTGGCCAGGGAGATCGTGCGCCCATCCGTGGCGGTCAGCGCCACGTCGGGCAGACGCATCCCGCGTAGGTGATCGGCTGCGCCGTCATCCGCGGGGACGGGGAGGTCCGCGGGCAGGACGTCGGGATTGGATGGCATGGGTCGCTCCGCTCGGAGACCATGAGCCTATCCCGATCTCGGGTCGGGCAGAAGAACCGTCCGTCGCTACCCCCGGTCCCGCAGCAGCCGCGCCCGGTCGCGCTGCCAGTCGCGCTCCTTGGCGGCCTCCCGCTTGTCGTGCGCCTGCTTGCCCTTGCCGAGCCCCAGCTCGACCTTCGCCCGCCCCTTGTCGTTGAAGTAGATCTTCAGCGGCACCACCGTGTAGCCCTGGCGCTGGGTCGCGCCGATCAGCTTGTTGATCTGGCGGCGATGCAGCAGCAGGCGGCGCGGGCGCTTGGGTTCGTGGTTGAAGCGGTTCGCCTCCAGATATTCCGGGATATAGGCGTTGAACAGCATCAGGTCGTTGCCGGAGGGGCCGGCATAGGATTCGCCGATCGTGGCCTTGCCGCCGCGCAGGGATTTCACCTCGGTGCCGGTCAGGGCGATGCCGGCCTCGAGGGTGTCCTCGATCGTGTAATGGTAACGCGCGGCGCGGTTGTCGGCGACGATGCGCCGGCCGGGCTCCGGTTTCGGGGCCATTTCTGTGTGACTCTCTCAGCCTTGCGGATCAGCCTTCGAGCAGGCCGGCATGCCGCAGGGCGGCGTCCACGATGCGCTTCGTGGGCTCGGTCACCGGCACCAGCGGCAGGCGCAGCTCCTCGGTCATGTGGCCGAGCCGGGCCAGCGCGTACTTCGCCGGCGCCGGGTTGGCCTCGGCGAACAGGCCGGTCTGCAGCGGGAACAGCCGGTCCTGGATGGTCAGCGCCTTGGCGTAGTCGCCCGAGAGCGTCGCCTCCTGCAGGTCGGCGCAGAGCCGGGGGGCGACATTCGCCACCACCGAGATGCAGCCGTGGCCGCCCTGGGCGTTGTAGCCGAGCGCCGTCGCATCTTCGCCTGAAAGCTGGAGGAAGTTCGGCCCCATGGCCTGACGCTGCTGGCTGACGCGGTCGATCTTGGCGGTCGCGTCCTTCACGCCGGCGATGTTCTTCAGCTCGAAGAGCCGGGCCATCGTCTCGACGCTCATGTCGACGACGGAGCGCGGCGGGATGTTGTAGATGATGATCGGAATGCCGACCGCATCGTTGACGGCCTTGAAGTGGGCATAGAGGCCCTCTTGCGTCGGCTTGTTGTAGTACGGCGTCACCACCAGGACGGCGTCGGCCCCGGCGCGCTCGGCGTGCCGCGCCCGTGCGACGGCTTCCGCAGTGGAGTTGGAGCCCGCGCCCGCCACCACGGGCACGCGCCCACCCGCCTCGTCGATGCAGGACTCGACCACCCGGTCGTGCTCGGCATGGGTCAGGGTCGGGCTCTCGCCGGTGGTGCCGGTGGGCACGAGACCGTGGCTGCCCTGCTCGATCTGCCAGCGCACGAACTTGCGGAAGGCGGCCTCGTCGAAGGCCCCGTCGCGGAAGGGCGTCACCAGCGCGGTGAGCGAGCCCCGCAGGCGGCTCCCGGTCATCTCGGTCATCTCAGGCGTCCCAAAGGGTCCCTATCGGGAATCCGGCGTTCTCGGCGCCGCGCGTGGTCCGCACCGTACGGGCGCGGACGGGCAGACATAGGCGGTCGGGCCACGGCGCGCAAACAGATCGTCGCGACGGTTAACGCGATCTTTATGGTCGCCGTCCGATCCTCACTCTTTCCCGCCCCGGTGATCAGCAGGGGGACATCGTGATCCGATCCGCCGCCGCGACTCTGGCCCCGAAGCGCACGTCTCTGGCTGTGGCCGCGCTCATCGCCACCGTCGGCGTGGCGCTGGCGGTCCCGGACGCCCCCGCGACGCAGCCGACGCCCCCCGCCAGCGACGCCGCCCTCTCGGCTGCGCAGATCCGCGGTGCGGAGGCCGGGAAGGCCGCCGACCCCGTCGCGGCCGACGCCTTGAAGCTCGATCCGGTCCACGCCTCCGGCGACGAGAAGGGCGAGGAACCCGCCCGGCCGCTGCCGGCCGCGGCCTCGGCCTATGCGTCGGCCGACCCGGACGCCCCGGTGGCCTTCCCGATGCCCGACGCGGCCGTCGCCCCGGCGGCCCCGGTCCCCGAAGTGCCCGACCCCGCGCGTCCAAAAATCTCCGGTGACACCGATCCGACGCTGCTGCGCGGCGCGATCGACCTCTACCGCAAGGGCCGGGTCGCCGACGGCGACCGGATGCGCGACGGCTTCACCGATCCAGCCGCGAAGGCGCTGCTCGAATGGGTGGCGATCCGCGCGGGCGCGGGCATCGGGTTCAACCGCACGATCGCGTTCGCCCGGGCCAATCCGGACTGGCCGGCCGGCCCCCTGCTGCGCCGCCGGGCCGAGGAGGCGCTGCTCTCCGAGCGGAAGCCCCCCGCGACGGTCCGCGCGTTCTTCGCCACGGCGAAGCCCGCAAGCGCGCCGGGCAAGTTCGCCCTGGCGCTGGCGCTCCGCGCCGACGGCTACGAGGCCGATGCCGCCGAGATGGTCCGCGACCTCTGGCGCGCCGAGAGTTTCGGGCGCAGCCTCGAGGCCAAGGTGCTCGATGCCTTCCCGGAGGCGCTCACCCGGGTCGATCACCGCTTCCGGATGGAGCGGGCGCTCCTGAAGGATGATTGGGACAGCGCCGGCCGGGCGGCCGGCTACGCGGGCGGCTCCTATGCCAGCCTCGTGCGCGCCCGCCGGGCCGTGGAGGACAAGTCGTCCGGGGCCGCAACGGCGCTTGCCGCAGTGCCGCCGTCGCTGCGCGGGGATGCCTCCTACATCTTCTCCCGGGCGCAGTATCTCCGCCGGGCCGACAAGCCCGAGGAGGCCGCCGCCGTGCTAGCCGCAGCCCCAACCAACCCGGACGTGCTGGTCGACGGCGACGAGTGGTGGGTCGAGCGCCGGATCGTGGCGCGCAAGCTCCTCGACCTCGGCGACGCGAAGACGGCCTACAGAGTCGCGAGCGCCCCGGCGGCACGCTCGCCGGAGAAGCGGATCGAGGCCGAGTTCCACGCCGGCTGGATCGCGTTGCGCTTCACCGGCGATCCGGCCGCCGCCGCACAGCACTTCGCCCGGATGGCCACCATCGCGGAGAGCCCGATCTCGGTGGCGCGGGCCGCCTACTGGCAGGGGCGGACGGCCGAGGCGCTCGGCCGGTCGGACGAGGCGAAGCGCGACTACGAGCGCGCCGCCCTGCAGCCGATCGCCTATTACGGGCAGGTGGCGCGGGCGCAGCTGGGCCAGACCAGCCTGCCCCTGCGGGCGCCCGCGGATCTCGAAGGGCCTGAACGGCAGGCCTTCGAGGGGCGGCTCTACATCCGGGCCCTCCGGATGCTGGGCGAGGCCGGCATCAAGGATCTCGCCCTGCCGCTCTACATCGACGCCGCCCGGGAGCTGTCCGACCCGCGCGAGATCCAGGCGCTCGGCGACCTCGCCACCGACATGAAGGATCCCCGCGCCCTGGTGGCGATCGGCAAGCTCGCGGTCCAACGCGGCCTGCCGCTCGACGCCCACGCCTACCCGACGATCGGGATCCCGGCCTACGAGACCTATACGGCAGTGCCGCAGGTGGAACGGGCCATGGTCTACGCGATCGCCCGCCAGGAGAGCCAGTTCGACCCCCGCGCCCAGTCGGGCGTCGGCGCCCGGGGCCTGATGCAGATGATGCCGGCCACCGCCCAGCGCACGGCACGCCGAGTTGCCGCCACCTACGACGTCGATCGCCTGACCAGCGATCCCGCCTACTGCGCCAAGCTCGGGCAGGCCCATCTCGGCGAGCTGATGGAGGATTGGCGCGGCTCCTACGTGCTGGCCTTCGCGTCCTACAACGCGGGCGGCGGCAACGTGAAGAAGTGGATCGACGCCTATGGCGACCCGCGCAAGCCGGGCGTCGACGTGATCGACTGGGTGGAGCGCATCCCCTTCACCGAGACGCGCAACTACGTGCAGCGGGTGATGGAGAACCTGCAGGTCTACCGCTCCCGGCTCGACAGCCGCAGCGCACTCCTGATCGACGGCGACCTGCATCGCGGGGCGCGGTAGCGTCGACGCCTTTGCGAGCGGATGAGCGCCGCCAGGACGCAACCCGCACGCCGCAGCGGCATAGCTTTTGGTTGTGCCTCCAGCGTGTGGCTCCCTAGAAGATGGTCCGGTCCCTGTTGACCGGGCCCGGGCGGGCCATCGCTGCCGAGAGGATCCTCATGCTGCATTCGAGATTGGGTTTCGCCCTCCTGCTGAGCACCGCGCTCGCGACCGCTGCGCCGGCCCTGGCTCAGGATGCCTCCACGGCCGAGCAGACGGTCGATGCGATGAACACGCTGTTCGGCAAGCATCCGGGCGCGCGGGCCAATCACGCCAAGGGCGTGGTCGCCGAGGGCAGCTTCACCCCGTCGGCGGAGGCCGCGAAGATCAGCAAGGCCTCCCTGTTCCAGGGACCGGCGGTGCCGGTGACGATCCGCTTCTCCGACTCCACCGGCGTGCCGACCATCCCGGACGGTGCAGCCAATGCCAACCCGCACGGGCTGTCGCTCAAGTTCAAGCTCAGCGACGGCTCGGACATGGACGTCGTCACCAACTCCCTGAAGTACTTCCCGGTCGCCACCGGAGAAGACTTCCGCGACCTCCTGAGAGCGGTCGCCGAGAGCGGCCCGGACGCGGCTCATCCGACCGCGCTGGAGCGCTTCGCCGCGGCCCACCCGGCCGCCGCTACGGCAGGCGGCACCGCCAAGACGCCATCGAGCTTCGCCCGGCAGACCTATAACGGCGTCAACGCCTTCATCTTCGTGGACAAGGACGGCAAGCGCCAGCCGTTCCGCTTCCGCATCGAGCCGGTGCAGGGCGAGGAGATCCTGCCGCCGGAGGAGGCGGCCAAGCGCGATCCGAATTATTTGATGGGGGAGATCGGGCCTCGCATCGCCAAGGAGCCGGCGAAGTTCCACGTCCTGGCCCAGCTGGCTGACGCCGGCGACCCGACCAACGACGCCACCAAGCCCTGGCCGAACGACCGCAAGACGGTCGATCTCGGTACGCTGACGGTCTCGCAGGCGGTGCCGAACAGCGCCGAGGCCGAGAAGGCGCTGCTGTTCATGCCGAACAACCTCACCGACGGCATCGAGGTCTCGGACGATCCGCTGATCGACGCCCGGGTGCAGGCCTACGCGGTCTCGTTCAGCCGGCGCTCGCAGTAACCGACCGGATCAGCGGGTGGTGCCGGCGGCCGGCGCCGAGGGCGGCTTCGCGCTGCCTTTCGGCGCCGTGTCGGCTCCGGTGCGAGCCCCATTCTGGGTGGCGCCGGTTCCGGTCAGTCCACCGGCGCCCATGCTGGTGGTGGGCGCGCCATCCTTGCGACCGGCGGCGGAACCGGCACTCTGGCCCTCCGCGGCGTGGGTGCCCCCCGCGGCGCAGGTTACGAGGCCGACCAGGAGGGCGGTGTGTGTCAGGCGTCTCACGGGACCTCCGCGGTTCATCGGCGAGGCGGGCTTGCCGGACCAACCGGGCTGCATCCGGGAGCGTTCCCCGGCGTGGGCGCTCTGGGATCACGGATCCCAAAGGGCCATGCCCTTTGGCGGGGTGTCCGGGCAGGGCCCCGACATCGGGGTCCCCCCCAACCCAGCAAGGACCTGCCCCGCCCCACCGACACGGCTCCCCAAGGGCCATGCCCTTTGGCGGGGTGTCGGGGCGGGGCCCCGATATCGGGCTCGGCCCGAACCCACGAAGGCAATGCCCTGCACCACAGAAAGGGCTCGCTCTTTCGCAACCCGGATAGGCGCCGCACGCAGCTCATCGATGGTCTACGCCGCCAACTCAGAACGCCGAGGAGGGGCCCCGCGACCGGACC
>NZ_JAKSYH010000165.1 GCF_022829295.1 Methylobacterium sp. J-088 | reverse complement strand
CCGGACCCGCCTGAGCCTTCGAACGGGCACAGTTCGACGGCACCCCTGATCGGACGATCCTTGATCTCCGGTCCCGTGCATGTTCCCTGCAGTCCGTGCCTTCGTCCTCCAGCATCGGGAAGGCAGTGCGGTGCTCGCCTCCCCCCGCGGCACCGACCCTCACGCGACTGCCCGGCCTAGGCTTCACGGACGGGACGCGGGGAACTGGCCTGCGATCGCCTGTCATCACGTGCTTGCCCGCCGCATGCCTTACGGTGTCGCGAACACCTCGGGCGTGCTGACGGGAAGAAGCGGTGCTGTAGCAAGCTCGTGAGAGGCTGTCGCTGGTTAGGCTCCGCGGCGTTGCGCCTTCAGCTGCTGCAGGGTGCGCTGGCTCTCGCGCTCGAACTGCGCTGGGGTGATCTCTCCAGCATCCACACGACGAGCGAGCTGCTTGCGATACTCCAGCGCATCTTCTTCCTGCGGGCTTAGTGGAACGCTGGCTCGCGCAGCTGCTTGGGTGCGCTCAGCCCATTCCGTGTAGCTGATCCGACGTGCATCGCGATCCGCCCTGAGACGAGCGACATCTTCTTGGAGAAGCGCGGCGCCGCGAAGCCCATAGGTCGCCTGCTGCGGTGCTAAGGCATCTGTTTGGCAAGCGCCCAGCCCAACCGTGGTGAGCAGGATCACGGCGATGTGTCGGTTCATGAGCAGCCCCACGTTCAGGGCGAGCTAAGCTGGTCCATGCCGGTGAAGCGAGGGCGGATTGGCCACAGTTGGCCATTCCGTCATGAGCGAAAGAAACGATGGAACTGGTCGGGCGTGTATTGCGCTCCTCGACGGTCGGCGATCATCACGTCGAGATAGCCGCGTCGCATCATCTCCGTGGCCT
>NZ_JAKSYH010000164.1 GCF_022829295.1 Methylobacterium sp. J-088 | reverse complement strand
CCGGACCCGCCTGAGCCTTCGAACGGGCACAGTTCGACGGCACCCCTGATCGGACGATCCTTGATCTCCGGTCCCGTGCATGTTCCCTGCAGTCCGTGCCTTCGTCCTCCAGCATCGGGAAGGCAGTGCGGTGCTCGCCTCGTCGGGCGCCTTCCTGCTCATCGTCTCCGTGTTCGCCGCCCTGCTGGGTTAGATCGGGCTGCGGCGGCCGAGATCCTGCCAGAGCGGGCCCAGGCCTCCTTCGAACAGGTGATGCGGCCCGGCCTCCCCTCTGGTTGTCTGGCGCCTCCCAAACCCCAATGGCATACTCAGCCCGCTCCGGTCTCCGGCGCGGGCTCTTTCGTGCCGGCCGGCCGTGGAACCGGTACGCGATGGCGGCCGAACAGAGCTCACGGCAGACATAAGTCCGGCGAGCGACTGCTTTCATCCGATCCGGCGGCCAATAAATATCCCGCAACCAGGCATTTACGGGTCGCCGGAACTGGGCACATCGTAACGGCTGCGCGTGACCGATCGTCAATCGGGACAAACAAGCGCGCGAACCCGAGGAGACGCCCATGCTGTCGAGACGAAGCTTCGTGAATTGTGCGCTCTGCGTGCTCTCGAGCGGCTTCACGGCCGTCGCGGTCGAGGCGCAGCCGGCCGGTCAAACCTCCGGCGTCACGCGCACGATCCTGAGCACCGAGGACTTGCCGGGCGGACATTACGTCGTCGTGCAGGTCGCCGCCGAAATCGCGCCCGGGGCGACCGTCGCACGCCATACGCATCCGGGGATCGAATCCTCGGTGATCCTGGCGGGCGAGGCGGAGTTGCTCGTCGACGGCCAGCCCAATCGCACGTTGCGGGCCGGCGACAGCTTTCAGGTTCCGGCCGTCACCCCGCACAGCCTGCGAAACGGCTCCGGATCGACGCGCGTGGCGGGAACCTACACGGTGGAGAAGGGCAAGCCCCTCGCGTCGCCGGCCTGAACCGACCGCGCCCGTTCAGGTGCCGAGACCGGAGGTCGGCCTCTGCGGCGGAAGCGGAGGTCGCACGATGCGGGATCCGGGCGGCGTCGGTTCGCGATCCCCGCTGACCGGCGCCTCGGATCCGGCCACCGAGTCCGCCGGCCGGGCCGGGCCCGGACCCTCGGCGTGCCGGGAATCGCCGACGCTGCGGGTCGCGCCGATGTCGCGGGACATGGTGGTGCCGCGGATCCTGCCGGTGTCGCTGGGCTCGGGAAGCGCGCATTGCTCGCCGCAATTGCTGACCACCGCGTCGTAGGCCTTGCCGGCGATCGCCGCCGAAACGACGCAGCGGGGCGGGTGATAGACCAGCTCGTACTGGAACTTGCCCTGATCGTCGGACTCGGTGCGGAATCGGCCGTCCAGCACCACCGGCATATGCGGCTGCTCGGTGGTGCCGACCACATAGAGCCGCCCGGTCGCAATCGCCGCGATGGTGATGTCGGAGGCCGCCCGTGCGGAGCCGCAGGCCAGCAAGGCCACCGCTCCTACGGCGGCGATCGGGATCACATGAGCCAACCGGCCAACCTCCTGACGCGCGTTCAACCTCGACGTATGGCCCCGTAATGGCCCTGACCGAGACGGCGACGCCACCCGCCCCGAACACCGCAACGAACATCCGGCGGGCTTTGCTCCATCGGGGCGGGCCTCCCGTAGGACGGACCTGCCCGCTCAACGCAGGCTTCAGGACCGCTTCACGGCGCCCAGGCTCCGCGTGAGTTGCACGACCACGTCATCGCCCTTTGAGGGTGCGATGGCTGTGACGGGCGGCTCGAAATCCTGCAGGCGTCGGGCGACCTCCATCACGACGTGCTCGACCGATGGTGGCCACGGCACCCCGTTATCCAGCAGCATCCGGGCTGCGCGGACGAGCATTCTGAACTGCTCGGGCGGGATCGACGCGCCCGCCACATGCTGATCGAGGATGCGATCGGCAATCGCCGCCGCCAGCCCGGCAACTTCAGCCATCTTGTCTGGCTCATCGCCGGTATCTGTCATGTGCGTGGGACCTTCGCCTCTGGCGCTGGGTTCGGATCCAACCCGGCCCCGGAGCGACCAAGCTCCGTGGTGCCGATCCGTGGACCGAAGCGCGCCGCGGGCGGTCGTACCGGAACGGGTCCGGGTGTGGTCGAGCCTGACGAGCGGCCGCACGTGCGCGTTATTACGGGACATGACCTCCGCAATTGTCCCCTGGTCAATAAACAGGCCCGGCGGCAGAGTTCAAGCTTCACCCTTCGGGCCGGGATGCGCTGGCGCTCCGAAGCCGCCGCCGCGGTGACCGGGCGCCGGGCATCCACGCCCGCCCCTCAGACAGAGGGGGGAGATGACTGCGGAGCGGGCGTGGAGGTCGAGCGCGGAGCCCGACGACCTTCAATAGCAAGAATTATGCAGTCCGGCCGGATCGCGCCTGCACCACGAAGCCCGGCCACGCACTCGAGCTGCCGGCGCGGGGCGTGACATCTGCGCCCGGGGCCGAAACTGTGCCGAGCCCGCGGCGGCTTGATCAGGCATGGGGTTCCTCTACGGTCTGACGGTTCTCGCCGGTGTCGCCAACGCCACCCAGCCCGGGCAGAACGCGAGGCTGTCCACATCGCTTGGCCAGCCTGTCACCGCCGCGCTGATGTCCGTAGGGGTGGCCTTCGTCGCCTTGTTCTGAACCGTACGGACTTGCCCGGGACTTGCCCGGGGCGGCGCCGAGCCGCCCGGTCTCGCCCTCTCCGCCGGTCAACGCAAGCCCTGCGTGGGCGCCCGCGTCACGGCAGGCGCCCACGATCGGGTGGGGATGGAAGGGCGCTCAGCGCCCCTTCTTGTAGAGCTTGCTGGCGATCTCGAAGATCTCCTCCGGGGCGTAATCCGGCGCGAACGCACCGTAATTGCCGTCCAGTTCCGGGATCTTGCCGCCCTCGGGATAGCCGTCCACCACCTCGAGATTGCCCGGCGGGTCGCCTGGCAGCGCCACCTCGTCGTTCGACCACACGCCAGCCGCCTCCTTGTAGTCCGACTCGCTGAACGTGTAGAGGCGGCGGTGCTTGCCCTCGTCGAGGTACTTCTGACACTCGGGGATGCGCGACAGGTCGATATTTGGCGTCGGCAGCATCTTCTCGATCTGCACCCCGGTGAGCTTCTTCAGCGCCAGGGCATAGGCGTGGGCGTGCAGCGAGCCGCGCACGAGCAGGTAGGCGCAGGTCTCACGCCCGGTTGGCTCCGACATGGTCTCGTAGACCCGCAGTTTGTGGATGCGCGCGCCACACTCCAGGTGGAAGTTGTGCAGGAGGTCGATGATCAGATTTCCCGTCGTCGTCACCATGTCCATGTTCCAGGACGCGGCGTTGGAATTCATCGGCATGGCGCCGCCGCCGTTCGACAGGAAGCTCCCGGCGAGCCGGATGTCCTGCATGTCTTCGAAGGGCGCCTTCGAGATATCGACGTTCGATTTCGGGTTGCCCGGGCCGTTGTTGAGCAGGGCGATGCCGGTCGAGACCAGTTCGACGTGGCCGATCTCCTCAGCGAAGATGCTCGACACCAGGCTGTAGAACGGCCGCAGCTTCTCCTTGTTGCGGAAATTGAAGCTCTGGAACATGTAGTTGCCGAGGGTCGACATCTCGCCGTACTTGCCGCCAAGCAGCTCCTGCAGGGCGGCGGCGGCGTTCGGCTCGGGCTTCTTCGGCTCGGGGAGTTCCGTCAGTAGGCGGTCGATCTTCATGAACATGCGAGCGGCTCCACAGCGCGGGGTGCGCATGAGGGCATCTGCTTGAGGGGAGCGATCGTTCCTGCCCGATCGCACCACGGCCGCGTATTCTGCCACGCTCGGCCTGTTCGCCACGACGGCGCAGGCCGGAGGCGCCTCGACCGCCGGTGATGACCGGCGGCCTGCGCGCTATTCCGGCTTCACGAATTTGCACTTGCCCCGGTGCGACCACGGACCGGCGACGCCAAACTCGGCGCAGAAGGCATCCACGGCCCGGGTTACCCCCGGGAAGCGGCCGCCGAGCCGGTCGTAATCGTCGGCGATGAACAGGCCGCCGGGTCGCAGGACCGGCCACCACGCCCGCAAATCGGCGGCCACCGATGCTTCCTCGTGGCCGGCATCGAGATGGATCACGTCGGCGCTCACGCCGCGCAGGCGCATCAGCTCCGCGGCGTTCACGGAGTCCAGGGGCAGCGGCACCACCCGATCGGCCATGCCCGCGCGCAGGACGTTGGCCAGGAAGGTCCGGTAGAGGCTCGGGAAGCCGTGCTCGGTGCGGAGTTCCGCGAAGAGGCCCGCATCGGCCCAATGGTCGACGGCCCCGAGCCACGTGTCGACCGCGACGATCGTGCCGTCGATGCCGCGCTCGGCCAAGGTGCGGGCGAGGTAGAGGGCGCTCGCCCCCTTCCAGGTTCCGATCTCGACGATGACGGCCGGGCGAAGATCGATCACCGCTTCCTCCAGGTAGGGATGGATGCTGCGCCAGCCCTGGAGATCGGCGGGACGCAGATCCGCTGGCGGGTCGGCGAAGGGGTCGCGGCCGTGCCACAGGGCAGCGATGAGGTCCTGTCGGGTCATGGTTGGGCTCGGGCTCAGGAGCGCACGCGACGGTGCGGATTGTTTCAGGGTGCGGTCGCCGCCCCAGCCCGGGCTTGCGCGTAGAGTGCCTCGCAGCGGTCGAGCCAGCGCGCGCGGGTGAACAGCCGCTGGACGCGCGCGTGCGGGATCGGCCTCGGGATCGCGAGCGCCGCATCGATGGCGCGGGCGAGGTCGTCCGCGTCGCCCGGCGCCGCGAGGGAGCCGGCCTCCCCGACGATTTCCGGGACGCCGCCCCGGGCGAAGCCCGCGACCGGCACGCCGCAGGCCATCGCCTCGACCGCTGCGAGCCCGAACGGCTCGTCCCAGCACGGCGTGGTCAGGAACACGGAGGCGCGGCCGACCTCGGCGGCGAGGGCGGCGCCACCGAGCCGGCCGCCGTAGCGGATCGTGCCGCCGAGCAGTGGCGCGACCTGCGCATCCCAGTAATCGGGCTCCTCGATCGGGCCGAACAGGGTCAGCGGCAGCCCGGCCCGGCGCGCCGCCGCGATCGCGTGATGGGCACCCTTGTCCGGCGCAATCCGCGCGCACCAGACGGCGCTGCCGTCGCCGCGCGACTGGTAGGGCCAGGCGGCGGGATCGACGCCGTTGTGGAGCACCGAGGCATGCCGGGGCGCCCCGTCCGGCCACCATGCGTCGCGTTGCGCCTGCGACGTGGCGGTGATCCGGTGTCCCGCGGCGGGGCTCGCCTGCACGAACCAGCGCAGGGCGTCGAAGGGTGGCACGTGCAGAGACGTGACGGTGGGTATGGCGGCGGTGCGCCATGGTTCCAGGGGCAGGCGGCTCAGGCTGTTGTTGTGGAGTACGTCAAAACCCCCGGCGGCGATCCGGTCGCAGGCGGACGCATAACCGGCGTCGAGATGATCCTTCAGACCCGCATCGCCGCGGTGCTCCAGGCCGGCGTGACTCCGCTCGTGGTGGACCGGGATCACGGGATCCAGGGCGAAGCGCCGGTCGCTGTCGCCGGAGGCGAACAGCACGACATGGTGGCCGCGGGCCGTGAGGCCGTCCACGAGGTTCCAGGTGTAGGCTTCGAGGCCGCCCGCGAAGGGCGGGGCGATCGGGTGACGGAGATGGGCGAGGAGCGCGATCCTCACGCCGTCACCGGCGCGGGCTCGTTCGCCCGGGCCTCAATCGTGCGGATCACCGAGGCTGAATTGGTGTAGGGCTGGTGGCCCTGCTGTCCGGTCAGCGCGAGATCATCGGCGTCGGGCCGGCGCAGGATGCGGATCGGCCGGTCGGGCGTGTCGTCGATCAGGCCCATCACCTTGAAGGCGTAGAGCCAGTGGCCCATGGTGCGGTAGCCCCACTTGGCCTCGAACAATTCGGCGTTGCGCACCACGCTGTCGAGGTGATGGACCGGCGGCATGTGGTGCGGGTGGTACTGGTGATAGGCGCGGGCGCCCTTCATCCAGGCGATCGGGATGCCGCTCCGGTCGAGGAGCTTGCCGAAGTCGGTGTCCTCGCCGCCGTAGCCGGTATAGCGCTCGTCGAAGCCGCCGGTCGCCAGGAAGGTGTCCCGCCGGATCGCGAAGTTGAGCGACCAGAAGCAGCGGTAATCGTTGCAGATCTCGATGCCGGCGGCCGGCGGGCCCCGGCGGTCGGAATGCCTCTCAGCCACGGCGTCGAGCCCGTCGTAGTCCCAGGCGCCGGTCGTGGCGTGCTCGGGCAGATGCAGCACCTCGCCCATCAGGAGCCCGTCGAGTTCGGCGAGCCCCCGCGCGTAATCGGCAACGAGATCGGGCGCGGGGATGCAATCGACGTCGAGGAAGGCCACGGCATCGCCGGATGCCGCCGCAACGCCGCGGTTGCGCGCGGCCGCGAGCTGCAAGTCGCGGCCCGGCACGAGGATCTGGTGCACCGGAAAGCCGACAGCGGGCAGGTCGTAGGGTGCGTCCTGCATGACCGCGACGATGAATTCGGCGGGGGCTTGCGTCTGGCGTTCCAGGCCGAGGAGCACGTTGCGCAGGTGGGCCGGACGCCCCTTCGCGAGGGTCACGACGGAGACGGTGGACATGCGGCGCTGAGGCTCCGATGGGGTCGGGGGAGGGGCGGCGTTCATTCGGCCGCGACGGTCCGGAGCGGTTCGAACTCGGGGCGCGGTGCGGGTTCGGCCCCGGCGGGTCCGAGGTCCCAGAGCGCGTCGGTCAGCCCTTCGAGCCAACCAGCGGCGCGGGCGGCCGCCTCGGGGGCGTACAGGTCGCGCAGGGCGGCCCCGTCGAGGCGGCGTGCGCAGGCCAGGAGGTCGCGCCAGCCCTGGAGATCGCCCGGCCAGACGGGGGCCTGCACGGCGGCGCCGAGGCGGACCAGGGCCTCGGCCTTGCGGGTCTGTTCAGCGAAGTAGCGCCATTCCGGCATCACGATCAAACGGCCGCCGACCCGGGCGACCTCGTGGACCGTATTGTCGCCCGCCGAGGCGATCACGATGTCGGCGGCGGCGAGGTAATCGGTCACCGAGGCGACCCAGCCGAGTTCGCGCAGATTGGAAAAATCGGTCTCGTGGCCCTCACGGTGGGTCGGCCCGAGGGTGAGCCACAGGGCATCCGGCGCGGCCCGGGCCGCGACCGTGAGCGGCGCGTAGGGCGTGCCGCTGCCGCCGCCGCCGGTCACCGCCACGACAATCTCACGGGCGGGGTCGAGGCCGAGCTTTGTGCGGGCCTCGGCGCGCTCCGGCACCCGGTCGACGGTCGTGCTCAGGCCGCCGCTGTAGAAGGTCTTGGCGCGCAGGCGCGCCGGGTAATCGTCCTGCTCCAGGCGTTCGTCGAAGGGGGCGAGCATCCCGACGCAGGCCTCGTAGGCGCCGACATGGCCGATATCGGAGCGGTCGCCATGCATGCGGATCTGCACCGCCGGCACGCTGGCGATGCGGGCGAGCAGCGCGATCTCCGCCGAGACGTCGACCACGAACAGGCCGACATCGCGCGTGTCCAAGTGGTCGAGGATGGTCCGCATGGTCCGGCGCATCGCGGTCAGGCCCAGGGGGACGCAGTGCATCACCTGCGGGGTCGGCTCGGCGAAGAGGCGCGCGGTCGGCACCGCGGCGCCGATCATGTTGGGCAAAGCCACGATCTCGATGTCGCGGGTGAAGCCGTCGAACAGGCTCGGATCCGCGGTCAGGACCGAGACCGGCCGGTCTCGGCTGAATTCGGTGGCCAAAGCCATCGTGCGGTTGGCGTGGCCGCGGCCCTGGTGATGGACGAAGAACGCGATCGGCTTCTTCATGGCGGTCGGTCCGGGCTCGGCGTCAGGAGAACAGGGCGTCGGGCCGCAGGGCGGCGGCGATCTCGGGTTCGGTCGGCGGGCGGATCAGGCGGATCGCGGGGGCCTCGGCGTCCCAGTCGATCAGCCCGGCCGCACGGAACTGGTCGAGCCAGTAGGTCATGCACCAGCGCCCGTGCCGCGCCTTGAAGCGTGCCGCATTGGCGAGGATCGGCGCGAAGTGCTGCAGGGGTGGCACGTGGACCGGGTGGTGCTGATGGTAGGCGCGGGCGCCCGCGACCCAGAAGGTCGGCAGCCCGGAGGCGGCCAGCCGGGCGGCAAGGTCGGTCTCCTCGCCACCGTAACCGACGAAGGCCTCGTCCATGCCGCCGGCCGCGCGCCACGCCGCGGCCGGCAGCGCGAAGGACAGGCCCCAGAGCTGACCCGCATCGGGTTCCGACCGCAGACCGGCCTCCGGCAGGCCGGGCCGGGCCGGATGGGTACGGCCCGCGCGGTCGAGCGCCGGCGGATCGGGATCGCCGTCGGACGCGCCGGGCGGCAGGTAGAGGACCTCGCCGAGGAACAGCCCCCGCGCCGTCCGGGCGGCCTGCGCGTAGGCCGCGACCAGCCCGGATGCCGGGATGCAATCCACGTCGAGGAAGACAAGGAGATCCGCCGAGGCCGCCTCGGCCGCCCGGTTGCGTGCGGCGGCGAGCGGCATCGGCTCGCCCGGCACATGGAGGTGCCGGACCGGGCAGCCCGGATCGGGCAGGTCCGGCGCGCGCTCGGGCTGCATCCAGGCGATCACCAGTTCGCGCGGCGGCAGGGTCTGGCGGGACAGCCCGCGCATCAGGTTGCGCAGCCGGTCGGCCCGGTTGCGAACCAGCGTCAGGACGCTTGGGTTAGGCGCCGCCCCGGGATCAGGCGACGTCTCAGCCAACATGGGCCAGCATCCGACGGAAATGCGAGACGCCCTCGATGATGCCCCGGGCATGGGTTCGCCGGGCCACGTAGGAGTGCTTCAGGGCGGCGTGGCTCGCGAGGTCGTCGGAATAGTTCGCCACGATGATCGCTTGGACGCGGGCGCCCAGCATCTCGATGTCGTTGCCGGAATCGCCGGCTACGAACACGGCGTGCTCCGGCAGGTCGTACAGGGTTCGGACGTGATCGACGGCGGTGCCCTTCGAGGCCGATTCCGGCAGCACGTCGAGGTACCGGCCGTGACTGTGGATCACGCGGGCGGCGAGTCCGGCCTCGGCCAAGCACCCCCGGACACGCCGCGCGGCCGCCGGGTCGCCGAAATAGCTGAGCTTCAGGGCGCGCTGCTCCAGCGGCCCCTGCGGGCTGAGCCCGTCGAGCCCGGCCAGAGCCGCCTGCACGGCGGGCCGGTCCCAGCCCGGCTCGATGGTCCGGCGCCACGCGGCGTCCGCCGTGTAGGTCACGCCGTTGGCATCGAGGTGATAGATCTCGGACCCCACCGAGGTGATCATCACCTGGGGCCGGGGGCTCGCCTGCTGCTCCAGCACCGCCATGGCGCTGTGGAAGGACCGGCCGGTCGCGACGCCGAAGGCGAGCCCCGCCTGCCGGCTCCGCCACCGGCGGAAGATGCCGAGCGCCGCATCGCAGCCGACCAGCGTGTTGTCGATATCGCAGACGAGGAGTTGCCGGGGGGCCGGAGCCGGCGGCTCCGAAGCCAGCAGCGCGCGCAGCAGCACGTGGTAGCGGGCGGCGTGCCGGTCCCAATCGTAGGCCGCCGCCGCCCGGGCGCCGCCGGCCACGCAGCGGGCGTAGAGCGCTGGATCGCCCAGGATCCGCAGGCAGGCCTCGGCGATCGCCTCGGGCGCGCGGGGATCGACCAGGAGCCCGTTGCCGCAGGTCTCGACGATGTCGTTGGGGCCGCCGCTGTCGGTGGCGACCAGCGGCAGGCCGGCAGCCGAGGCCTCCAGCAGCGTCAGGCCGAAGGGCTCGTTGAGGGCCGGGTTGACGAACAGGCCGCCCCGCGCCCGGGCATGGGCGTAGATCGCCGGAACATCCTCCGGCCGGTGGGTCTTCGGATAGGCGACGCGCCCGTAGAGGTCGTAGCGGTCGATCAGGACCAGGAGGTCGCGCATCGTGGCGGCCATGTCGCCGTCGAGGGTGTCGATATCCTCACGGGTGCCGGCGACGATCACGAGGTTGGCGTGGGCTTGGAGCGCGCGGTTCTCGCCATAGGCCCGCACCAGAGCCGCGAGGTTCTTGCGCGCCACCGGCCGGGTCAGCGCCAGGATGGCTGGTTTGGCCGGATCGTCCAGGAAGCGGTCGATCGCGGCGTCGATCCGGGGGTTCGGACGGGCCGCGGCGAAGCGAGCGAGGTCGCTGCCCGGGGGCAGGATGCGGACGCGGCCCGGATCGTAGGCGGCATAGCCGGCATATTGCACCTCGGCCTCGTCCCGCGACGAGGCGATGACGAGCTGGGCCCGCGCCAGGGCCTGTTCCTCGGCGGCGATCCGGTAGGCGAGGTCGGGGCGGACAGGGGACGCGCCCAGCATCCGCGCCTTCACGCGTCCGAGCGAATGAGCCGTGAACACGAAGGGGATGCCGAGGCGGTCCTCCACGAGGGCTGCCACCGTAGCCGCGTCGGCGTAATGCGCGTGGATGAGATCCGGAGCCCGCTCCTGCGCGGCGATCCAGGCGATGAGATTCTCGGCGAAGCACGCAACCTCGGCGTGCATCGCTTCCTTGGCGCAATAATCCGCAGACGCGCTGGCGAGCCGCACGAGCGTGACCTTGTCGGCGATCGGCTCTTCAGGCACGGCATAGGCGGCACCGAGGGGACCGCGGAACAGGCGCGTCGCCACCACGATCCGCGCAAGGTCATGATCCTGCGCTGAGGCCGAGACCAGATCGAGCAGGTAGCGGATATGGCCGCCGGTGTCGGCGGTGAGCCCGTAGACGACGCCGTCGCCGCGCAGGCAGCCCTGCAGGGCGATATGCAGAACGAACATCAGGCGCAGGCTGCGGCTTTCGGACGCCCCCACGGATTTAATGTCAGTCCAGCGATCGACGCGCCGCGACTTAACATATGTAAAGAGGTTGCCGTGCTCCGCATTGCCCAGGTCGCGCCAAACATATTTCCCGTTCCCCCGGATCATCACGGCGGCACCGAGCGAGTTGTGCACGATTTGAGCACGGCGCTACGAAGCTTGGGCGTTGAACTAACATTATTTGGCTCGTCGGACAGTGTGACAGACTTGCCGCGCGTCGGCGAATATCCGAGTCTCGCGGCGCTGGAGCGGCAATACGGACGCGTCGCGCCCGGGGTGCCGGCCGCCCTGGATGCCCTGCAGCTGGAGGCCCTGCGCCTGCGGCTGGACGATTTCGACATCGTCCATTGCCACGGCGAATTCGCGCACGCGGCGCTGCTGGGCGCGCGTCGCCGGCGCAGCCTGACCACCATCCACTGGCGGGTCGACGAGCTCGACCGGGCCTTGTTCTTCCAGGGCTTTCCGGATTTACCGGTGGCGGCGATCTCGGCGGCGCAGGCGGCCGGCATCCCGGCCGCGAACCGGGCCGGCATCGTGCATCACGGCATCGACCGGGACCGCTACGGTTTCCGCCCCGCGCCGAACGATCATGTCGCCTTCGTGGGCCGCATGACCGACCAGAAGCGACCCGACGTGGCGATCCGTGTGGCCCGCGCCGCCGGTCTGCCGATCCGGCTCGGCGGCACGGTCGATGTCGGCAACCCGAATTACTTCGAGACCAAGGTACGTCCCCTTCTCGGCGCGGACGCGACCTACCTCGGGCCCGTCGACGATGCCCAAAAGGGCGAGCTCCTGGGCGGTGCCCGGGCACTCCTGTTTCCGATCGACTGGCCGGAGCCCTTCGGCCTCGTGATGATTGAGGCCATGGCCTGCGGGACCCCGGTGGTCGCGTGGGATCGCGGCTCGGTCCCCGAGATCGTCGAGGACGGGGTGACGGGCTTCATCGTCGCCTCCGAGGCCGAGGCGGTCGCGGCGCTGGCCCGGATCGGGCAGCTCGACCGCGCCGGGATCCGCCGCCGATTCGAGGAACGCTTCACGGCCGAGCGCATGGCGCGCGATTACCTCGCCCTCTACCGCCGCCTGCTGGCCACCTGATGCGCACCGCTCTCCTGGCCTGGGACTACCCGCCATCGCCGAGCGGGCTCTCGATGGCGGCCCGCGAGATCGCCGAGAGCCTCGCCGAAGCGGGGGCGGAGGTCACGGTCTTCACCCTGGACCGGACGGGCCACGCGCGGGTCGACGGCGTCACTATCATGGGCCTCGCCCTGCCGCCGGGAAGCCCCCTGGCATGCCTGCGCCTCTGGGGCTCGGCCGGGCATCTCGCCGCGCCGCTCGCGTTTCGGCGAGCTGTGCGCGCCGCCCACGCCACGGCGCCCTTCGACGTGATCGAAGCCACGAACTGGTACGCACCGGCCGCGCTGCTCACCGGCCATCGGGATTTGCCGCTGGTGACACGCAGTTCGACGCCGGCTGCCTTCACCCGCGACCCGGCCGGCTCCGTGAGGAACCGCCTCGACGGATGGACCGCCGACCGCCTGGAACGCCGGCAGGTCCGTGGGAGCGCCGGGCTCATCGCCAACACCGCCGCGCACGGTGAGGTCGTCGCCCGGGCCTACGGGCTGGGCGGCCGGCAGCCCGCCGCGGTGATCGGCCTCAGCCTTCCGCCCGAGGTCGCGGCGGCCGCCCGCGGTGCCCCGTACCCGGAGACGGCGGAGCCTCTGCGCCTGCTCTTCGTCGGGCGGGCGGAGGCGCGCAAGGGATTCGACGCGCTCCTGGCCGCCGTGGCGATCCTCGGCGCGGAGCAGGCGCGGGGGAGCCTGCCGCCCTTCGTGCTCGACCTCGTCGGCGTACCGCCGGACGATCTCCCGGCCGATCTGCCGCAGGTGGCGCGCCGGCACATCCGCGCCCGCGGCCGGATCGACGGGCAGGCCCTGTCGGCAGCCTACGCCGCGGCCCATGCGGTGCTCGCCCCCTCCCGCTACGAGAGCTTCGGCCTCGTCTATCAGGAGGCCCTGGCGTATGGCCGCCCGGTCGTCGCCTGTGCGGAGGATGCGAGCGCACGCGCCTTCGTGGGCGCTCCCGGCGCCGGCCCCCTGGCCTCGACCGCCACCGGGCCGGCCTTGGCCGAGGCCCTGCGCCCGCTCCTCATAGATCCGGACCTGCGTCGTGCGTATCACGCCCGCGCCCTGGCGGCGGCGGGCCGCTTCGATCGGGCAAGCCTCGGGCGCGAGACCCTGGCGCTCTACGAACGGGCGATCGCGGCGGCGCGGATCCGTCAGTCGGCATAGGGGCGCAACAGCGCGATCGCCTCCTCCGGGCGTCCGCGGCCGGGATCCAGAGCCTCGTAGCGCCGCGACCGCGCCCGGACATGGGCGCCACTCAGACGGTGCTCGATGCGGCCGTGCAGGGTGATGAAGCTCTCCGGCCATCCGCCGTCGAGGACCGGCCGTTCGTGGACGCGGCCCGCGTAACGCAGGCCCGTGCGGTTCAGCCGGTATTGAACATCCGGGAAGACGTCCGACAGCACGCCATCGACCCGGTTGGCCCGTGCGAGGCCGATCGAGGCCACGCCCTGCGCCTCGGCGAGGGCCGCCAGGGCGGGCAGCAGGCGGCCGGCTTCCGGGCTCAGCACCTCGTCGGAATCGAGCTGCAGCATCCAGCCGTGACGGGCGAGGCCCTGGAGCGCGTTGCGCTGCGCGGCGAAATCCCCGTCCAGGGGGCGGGCGGCCACGCGCACCGCCCCTATGGCGAAGCCGGCAACCGGCATCGGAACGGCGGCCATCTCCGGCCCGTCGATCAGGATCGCGACATCGTCCGCCCAAACGGCGTGAACCGGCAGCGCCGCCAGCACGTCGTCCCGATCCGCCGGGCGACAGAGCAGGCCCAGCGAGACCATGCATCCGCCGGACGCTTCGAGCGTGAACAGCCCCGCCCGGGCGGCCCGGGTGCCATGGGGGTGCCGGAGTTCCGTGCGACCGGCCTCATCGAGTGGACGGATGCCGAGGCTCCGCCCGGTCGCGGCGATGCGCAGGGTATAGAGGTCGAGGCCGTAGGGCGCCGCCGGGTCGGATGCGAAGAGGGGTTCGGACAAGCTGCGGGCGAGATGCGCCCGGCACGACTTCGGATCGGCCCCAACCGCGAGCAGGACCCCGCAGGCGCCGCAGGCCAGGGGGAAGGTCCTGCGATGCCCGCCCGGATAGGTCAGATGCCGTTCGCTCGGCCCGAGCATGTCGGCCGCGCAGACGAAACAGCGGCGCATAGTTCCACCCCAACAGGCTCGCTCGGCGGAGGGCTGGCTGGGCCGGCCCGGCGCCTTACCTCCGCTGTTCCGCGTAAAACCCCTGCCGCACGTGCCCCCCGACGTCGACCCCCTTGTCCCCGGACTGCCCACCGGCGGATCCCTCGCGATCGTCGGCAACGCGCCTGGGATCGGCGCGACCGGACCGGCGATCGATGCGGCGGGCTGTGTGGTGCGGTTCAACAATGCCTTGGGCTTCGGCGACGGGACCGGATGCCGCGTCACGCATCTCGCTTTGGTCAATCGCGGCGGCCAGGCGCGGGAATGGCTGGTCGACCGGGGCTTCCTGGAGCGTCCAGTCGTCCGCGCGGCGCAGGCCTTCATCCTGCCCTTCCCGATCCTGCCGGCGGCGCACAACGTGCCGGAGCCGATCTGCTGGACCCGGGAGATGCTGACGCTGCTGCAGCCGCTGGGCCGCCCGATCCACCTCCTGCCCGAGTTCTTGCACGCGCAGGCGCAGGCCGGGCTCGCGCCCTGGACATCAGGGACGCCGAACCCGAGTACCGGCTTCCTCGTGACGCTGGCGCTGCTGCTCGGCCGCCCCGCGCACGCAAAGCCGGCGCAGGCCTATGGCTTCGGATTCGCCGGCTGGCCCGGCCATCCCTGGTCCGCAGAGCGCGCGTGGTTCGCCGCTGCCGAGGCGGCCGGACGCATCCGCGTGCATCCGCCAGCCCCGCAGGAACGCTGACATCATGGCCACGCTGATCACGGTGTTGAAGAGCGGCGGGCGCTACGACGCGACGTGGGTCGCCCGTCTCGCGGCCGGGATCCGCCGCCACGCCCCGGTCTTCGAGCGCATGCTCTGCCTCACGGATCTGCCCGTGACCGTCCCGGGCGTGGAAACGGTGCCGCTTCGTCACGACTGGCCGATCTGGTGGGCCAAGATGGAGGCGTTCCGCCCCGGCCTCAGCAGAGGACCGACGCTCCTGTGCGATCTCGACACCGTCCTGACTGGCCCAGCCGACGCCCTGGCCGAGCCGGGCCTAGCCGCCATGGAGGATTATTTCCATGTGGGCCGCCTCTCGAGCGCGCTGCTGCGCTGGTCCGGCGACGAACTCGCCGACCTCTACACGACCTTCGCGGCCGATCCGGAGCACTGGATGAGTCCGGGCTCCTGCGGCCCGGTGCCGAACGCCGTGCACGGCGATCAGGTGGTGATCGACCATCTGCTGCGCCTGAGCGGCCGGTCCCCGGACTTCCTCCAGCGGATCAACCCGGGCCTACTGGACTTCTACGATCCCCGTCGCGCCGCCCACGGCCCGGTGGTGATCTTCATCGGGGCATCGAAGCCCGATACAGCAACCGGTCCCGTTCACGCGGCCTGGGCCGGACTTTGATCAGTCTCGGGAAGCAGCCCGGGCCAAACGCTGGTACGGCGATGCAGACATGACAGTCTGGCGCTCAGACTCAGATGGAGCCTATGCCGTCAAGCGTCGATGATGATTGGTGAAAATGGTGCTGCGAGAGAGGATTGAACTCTCGACCTCTTCATTACCAATGAAGTGCTCTACCACTGAGCTACCGCAGCCGGTGTCCGGGGCGCCCCTGCGGGGGGCGTGTCCGTCCGGTCGAGTGGGGCCATAACGGATCGCCGCCGCGTTGGCAACGCCGCATCCGGAGGTTTTACCAGCGGCAGGCGGCGCGGATCAGGGCGGCAAGCCCCGGCTCGGCGACCGCCTCGGCGGCCTCCGCGGGCGTGAACCAGCGCAGGTCGCGCTGATTCTCCTCGGGGAAGTGCTTGAGCTGCTTGCGAACCTTGAGCGGGAAGACCTTCACCTGGCACTGGACGGCGTCGAGGTTCTTCAGGCGCTTCTGGTAGAGGTAGTGACCGATCGGCCGCTTGCCGATTGCTCCGCGCAGCCCGGCCTCCTCGTAGGCCTCGCGGGCCGCAGCCTCGAACGGCTTGCGCCCCTTCATCGGCCAACCCTTCGGGATCACCCAGCGCCGGCTCTCCCGCGACGTCACGAGCAGGACCTTCGGGTTGCCGTCCCGCCCGAACCGGAACGGAAGGGCTCCGACCTGCCGCCGCGGCTCGCCGTCATCCTCAAGAATCATTAGGGCCGCCCCCCGGTTTGCTGTGCGGGGTTCGGGATCGACCGAGCCGGCGGCGTGTCCGAGGCGGGCATGAGAAGGCGGATGATCGGGTCCCCGGGGTCGGAAGCGGCGCGCCACCACGGCATGACGGTCTTGACGCACGAGTACAGACGCTTGCGCGCGGGACACTCGGGCCGCAAGCCCCGATACAAGACTTGCACCACCAATTTTGTCTTTCACCGAGCCCGCCCGTGGGCGATCAGCCGGTCTTGAGCACCCCGCGCTCGGCGACCTTGGAGGCCGGCAGCGCGGCCGCCGTCATCCCGGCTGAGACCGGGTCCGGCCCGGTGGTCTTGGGCTCCGTTCCGGGTGCCGGAGCGATGCCGCGCGCCACGACGACGTCCGATCTCGTCACGCTCGGCCGCGACGGGGCAGGACTGTCATTGCTCGGAGCAGCGGGGACCAGGACGGGCGCGGGCGCATCGGCGCGCTCCGCGTTTGGCTCGACCACGGCGGGAGAGGCCAGGGTGTTCGGCGGCTCCTGCCACGTGAACGCATCCAGGCGGCCGCTGACCGGCGAGACCGGCGCCCAGGTCTCGGAGGCGATTCCGTCGGCGATCCAGATCCGGTCGCGCGGGGCGCGGGCGGCGCGGGCCAACCATTCGCGGGCTTGGCCGGAATTGATGCCGTGCTCGGCCTCTTCGATCGCGGCCATCATAAGGCAGGACCGCGCGGTCGGACGGTCGGTGAGGAGCGGCTTCACGGCCTCTCGGGCCCGCTTGTAATCGCGTGCGTCCAGGGCGGCCTGACCGAGGGCAAGCCGCGACTCGGGATCCCAGACCGACAGCTTCGCCAGGACCTCAGCCCGGGCGAGGCGGTCACGGACCGAGTCGCCGGTCCGCAGGCCGAGATAGACCTTGGCGAGGTCGGGATGGGGGTTGGCCTTCCAGGCCGCTTCGACAATGCGGGCCGCCTTCTTGAAATCGCCGCGGCGGGCCAGCAGCCGGCCGGCGATGCAGGCGGCCGGGACGAGGTCCGGGGCCAGCTTGACGGCCTGGAGCGCGCGCTCAGTGGCGACCTCCGGCTCGCCGGCCTCGCGCTCGCCCGCGATCGCGGTCAACAGGACGGCTCGCTGACGCCGGGCGGTCGCCTTGTCGATCAACCCGAGCGAGGAGCGGCGCTCGATGGTCTCCAGGGCCGCGCCCCAGTCGCCGTCGGTACTCTGGGCCTCCAGCAAGGCCTCGTTGGCCCAGGTTACGCTCGGGGCGAGGCGGGCGGCCTCGGTGGCGTAGGCACGGGCGGACGTCTCGTCCTCCCGGCGACGGGCCTCCACGAACAGGCCGCGCAGACCCAGGACCCGGGTCTCGGGGTCGTCGACCATGCGCTGGAAGGCGCTTTCGGCGGCGTCCCGGTCGCCGGAGATCTGAGCCGCCTGCGCCTTGAGCAGGAGGGTCAGCGGCTCGGTGCCCAGCAAGCGCTCGGCGTCTCCAGCGTACCGGCGGGCGGCCAGCGGATCGCCCGAGCCGACCGCCACCATGCCGCGGGACAGAGCGGAGAGGCCCTTGGTCCGGCGCCGCTCGGCGGAGCCGCGGACCAGGGCCTCGGGTAGGCCGATCACGCCGCGCACGACCGCCCAGAAAAGCCCCAGCACGATGGCCGCGGCGATCACCCCGACGAGGGCCACCGCCAAGCTGGTGCCGATCTGGTAGCCGTTCCACACGACGGTGACGGTGCCGGGCCTGTCGGCGATCCAGACCGCCCCGAAGGCGGCGAGTGCGAGCAGGGCCAGGAAGGCGAGGGCGCGCCACATGGGGTCAGTGTCTCCTATCGACGGCCGCGCGGCGACGGTCGCTCAGTGCGGGAGGGGCGGGGCGCCTGCACGCCCGCCCGGAGGAGTTGCGGCCGCGCGACGCGCGGCTTGACGCCGTCACCGTCTTAGCGGCCGGGCGCGGGGGTGGATGCAGATGCGCCAGAGCCTTCGCCGGTTGGCAGCGCCTGGAAGGCGTTTCCGATGAGCGTCCGCGCAGCCTGTTCGGCCTCGGCCCGCGCCTTGAGCTTGGCGCCGAAGTCGCCGGCCTCGTCCCGTGCCTCGGCCGGCAGCGCCGCAAAGGCCATGGCAGCCGCCGGGAGGTCGGCGCGATCGAGGGCCGCCTGGACCTTCGCCTCCGGCTGATCGGCAGCTTCCGGGGCCGGGGCATCGGCTTTGCGCACCTGAACGAGGCCATCGGCCATGCTTAGGAGCTTGGCGCGGAAATCGCCGCTCTCGGCGGCCGTCTTGGACTGCTGCGCCCGCCGCTTGGCGGCGATCCGCTCGGCGACCGGCCGGAACGCGTCCGCCAACTGAGAAGCCGTAGGTGCACCGGTTTCCGCGAAGGGGGCGAGCGCCTTGGCCTGCGCGTCGGTCGCGGGATCGAGCTTGCGTAGGCTCGCAAGCGGCTCGGCGTAGGCCGATCCGGATTCGAGCGCCGAGGCCACGCGGTCGGCGACGACCACCCGCAGGGCCGCCTGGACGGTGGCGGTCTGAGCCCGCTGCGCCACGCTCTTGTCCAGCGCGGCGATCTTGTCGGCCTGCTCCTGAAGCCGGCGGTCGACCGCCTTCGTGGCTTCCGCAGCCTGGGTCTGACCCGCCTCGGCGGCGGTGCGGCTCGCCTGCGTGGCAGCCTGAACCGCCTCGGTGGCGGCCTTCACCCGGCCTTCGAGGGTCTGCTGGAGCGCGTCGAGGCGCTGGCCGAGGGCGGCATCCGCGTCGGCATTCGCCTTGGTCTTCTGCTCGACCTCGCCCTGCAGCGCAGCGAGTTTCTTGGAGGCGTCCGCGTCAGCCCCGTTCGACTCCAGCGCCTTCAGACGGGCATCGAGATCGACAAGTTGCTTGCCGTTATCCTGGACCGCGCCGAGCTTGGAATCCGCCGGCTGTTCGCGGCCGGGCTCCTCTTGGAGCGCGGCCACGCGCTGATCGAGATTGTCGAGGCGCGCCGCCAGATCGGCCGGCACCGCCGGCGCCGAACCAGAGGCGGAGCCATCCGGAGCGGAAGCAGCCGGCGCAGGGGCGCTTCCCGCCTTGTCGAGGGCCTGCTTGGCCGTCGTTTCAGCAGTACCGATCCGCTTGTCGAGGGCGTCCACGGCATCCCGGGGCGCGAGCCCGTCCAGACGCGTGCCAAGGGCCGCGATCTGCCCGGTCAGCTTCTGATCGAGGGCGTTGAGACGCGGATCGGGTCCGAGCCCGGCCGTCTCGGCGCCGAACAGGAGACCCGCGCCGATCACGCCACCGAGCAGGCCCGCGGTCGCGAGCGAGCCGAACCCGGCCCGCGCCCGGGCCGCTGGAGCGGCCGCCGTGGTGCTGGCGGCGACACCCGGGATCGGACCCTTCACGGACTCCTTCGGCGACTCCTTGCCACCCGTCTTCGCCTCCGGACCCGGCCCCTTGCTGGGGGCGGGCGGATCGGGGACACGCTTGGCCTTCATGTCGAGGATCGGACCGGCCGTGACCGTACCGGCGCTTACGGTGCCGGCGGCACCCGTGGATGCTCCGCCCGGACGGGATCCGGCCTGCGGCCCGGAACCCGGCTGCTGACCCGCGCCCGGCTGGCCGGGCTTCGGCGGCTCGGTCCGCGCAGCCTCTGGCTTGCCGGACGCGGCACTGGCCGCGCCCGTCGTGGACGCGGTCGCAGCGGAAGCCGATGCGGCGGCCATCTTCGCGGCGTCCGGCGCCGGGGCAAAGCCTGGCTTCGGCGTGTTTGACGGGTTGGTTTCGGGCTTGCCGGACGCATCCTTGGGCGGGGTCATCCCGGTCGCTTCAGTCTTTACGACATCGGGCTTAACGGCGCTCGGCTGCGCGGCCGGACCGGTGGATGGCTTGGCGCCGTCCGGAGCCGAAGCCGGCTTGCCAGCCTCGGGCTTCGCGTCGCTCGTTCCAGGCTTGGCGGCGACGACCGGCTCGGTCGCAGGCCTGGGCGTCGCACCGGAAGGCTGCGGTGGGCTCGCGCTCGGCCCCGACGGGCTCGGCTTCGCGCCTCCGGTTGCGCCGGCCGCGGACGCACCGGGCCGGGTCTCGACGCCGGACGGATTGGTCTGCCCGGGCTTGGCGGGCGCAGGATCCGGTCTGCGGCCGCCGGATCCGGGCTTGTCGGCGTCGCTGGGTGGTGGCGTCACGGGCAAGTCCTCCAACTCTTCGGCGTCGCCGCGCCCCCCTAGCACCGCCCCGGCCCTTGGCGCGAGGGCGAGATACGGCGGCCCGGCCTCCCTGTCACCGCACGCCGGGCCAGGCGGCGGCGCGAGAGCGTCCAGCATGTCCGTTTCCCGCGGACACGCCGCGACGAAATGGACCGGAACACCCGCCGCTTCCAGGGGTGCGGCAACGTCCGCCGACAGGCAGTAATGCCTCAGGCGGCGGAAAGCTCCGCCGTGGCCGGCGTCTTCCGCCAAAGCGTGGGCGATCGCGGCGCTGCGCCGGGAGTAATGCAAGGCGGCGTCGAGGTTTCCGTCGGCGAATGCGCGGTCGACCGAATCGGGCAGGGCCGGCAGGGCCTCCGCCGCGTAGGCTACGAAGATCGCGACCCGGAACCCGGCCGCCGCAAGCGTCGCCGCAGGCTCCGGCTTCCGCTCGGCCCCGGCCGCGTGGAGCAGGTGCGCTCCGGGCGCGAGGATCCGACGCGCCAGGGTGGCGAGGCCGGCGGCATCGCCGGGCCCCGCGTGCACCGGACCGAACCCGGCGTCTGCGGCCAGCGCCGCCGTGCGCGCGCCGACCGCGAAGACCGGCAGCCCCCGCAGCGACGCGGCGCCCCGCAAGGCTGGCATTGCGTTGGCGCTGGTCAGCAGCAGCGCATCGAACGGGCCGTCGGGCGGCCGTTCCCCGGTCGGCCGCACCGCCAGGACCGGGGCCACGAGCGACGCGTGGCCGCGCGCCGCCAGAGCCGCGCCGGTCCGCGTCGCGCCCGGTTCCGGCCGTGCCACCCAGACGCGCAACCCTCACACGTCCAGGGTCAGGCGGACGCCGTGGCGCGCCTCCGCCCCGGGTGGCAGGAGGCGCTGAGAATCCCGCTCGGTCAGGTCGCCGGAAAAATCGGCCCAGTCGGCGTAGCCCGTCCAGCATTCGAGCGAGAGAAAGGGTGCCGTAGGCTTGGTCCAGACCGCGAGATGCGGGAAATCCGCCATGTCCATGCGGATCGCCTTATCCGGCCCGGTGAAGCGCATCGCGCGGCTGCGGGCGTTCCGAAACACGAAGGCTTCGGTGAAGATCGCCGGATCGAGGGGCAGCGTGTCGCCGGAGAGGGGAATCGGCTGCTCCGCGCGCAGCAGCAGGCCGCCGGGGCCGACCTGGGGGGCGAACGGCTGCTCCGGATGCTCGAAGACAACCGCGTAGCCGCCATCCTTCGCCCGCGTCCCGCCCGCGAAGGGCCACGGGAAGGCCGGGTGGAACCCGAGCGCGTAGGGCAGAGGCGTGTCGCCCGGATTGGCGACGGTCACGTCGAAGTCGAGGGCCGCCGGGCGCACCCGGGCAGTGACGTCGAGCCGGAACGCGAAGGGATAATGCGCCCGGGTCTCCGGCCCGTCGGTCAGGCGCAGGGTCACCGCATCGACGCTTTGCTCCACCACCGTGAAGGGCAGGTCCCGGGCGAAGCCGTGCTGGCCCATCGGGTAGCTTTCGGACCCGACCTTCACCTGCCCGCTTGCCGAGGCACCGACCACCGGGAAGAGCCAAGGAGCATGGCGGTTCCAATGGGCCGGATCGCCGCTCCAGAGGTACTGGGTCCCGCCGACCCGCCAGGAAACCGGCTCGGCGCCGTGGGTGGCGAGCGTCGCCGTGGTGCCGTCCGCTGCAGTCAGCTCGATGCGCGTGCTCACGGTGGTCTCCCGGTCATGCTTTGGAGCCGAGGTAACGGAGGTGGGCCAGGACGCAAGGGGCGTCGTCACGCCGCCGTGCCGAGGCCCGGCAGCACCGCCTCGGGCGGCCCGCAGGCGACCAGCCGCCCCGCCTCCAGCACGTGCACCGCGTCGGCGCCCTCCAGGGTCGAGAGCCGATGGGCGATCAGGATCAGCGTCCGCCGGCCCGATAGAGCCCGCAGCGCCCGCATCACCGCGCCCTGCGTCTCTTCGTCGAGGGCCGAGGTCGCCTCGTCGAACACGATCACGTCGGGGTCGTGATAGAGCGCCCGGGCGATGCCGAGACGCTGGCGCTGGCCGCCCGAGAGCCGCGCCCCGCGCTCGCCGACCCGCGCGCCATAGCCGTGAGGCAAAGCGGCGATGAAGTCGTGGGCGCCCGCAAGCTGCGCCGCCCGCTCGACGGCAGCGCGGTCCGGCGCATCCACGCCGAGCGCGATGTTCTCGGCAACGGTCCCGTCAACCAGGAATACGTCCTGCGGCACGTAGCCGATGCGGTTCTGCCACGCCAGGAGCGTGACGGGATCGAGGACGCGGCCGTCCACCGTGATCCGCCCCGCGCCGGGGATCAGGACCCCGAGGATCAGGCCGGCCAGCGTCGACTTGCCCGAACCGGTCCGCCCGGCGAGGCCGATTGTGGTGTTGACCGGGATGGTCAGATCGATGCCGGCGAGCGCCGGCTGCCCGGTGCCGTAATCGAAGCCGACGCCCTCCAGGCGGATCGCCTGCGTGAACGGCAGGCGCTCCGTGGTGCGGGGCAGGGTGGCACGCTCCTGCGCGAGTTCCTCGACGATCACCCGCACTGCCGGCAGGGTGAAGCGCATCAGCGCCACCGAGGTGAAGATGTTCTGGAAGGCTGGCAGCATCCGGTAGCCCGCGAAGGCGAACAGGCCGAGCAGCGGCAGGATGCCGGCCACGTCGAGCCCCTGGGCGAGGGCGAACAGCACCACCACGATCACACCGCCGAAGGCCAGGGCCTCGATGACGAAGCGCGGCATCTGCCCGGTGAGCTGGCTCGCCGCGGTGGCGACCGCGTAGGCGCGCGCCGGGGCGTCGAACCGGGCCGCGAAGGCCTCGGCACGCCCGTAGAGCTTCAGCTCGGTGAGTGCTCCGAAGGTCTCGTGCACGAGCCGGAAGCGGGCCTCGTTGTCGGCCACCGTGCGCGCGCCGAGGCGGGCGAGGCGGGCGCGCATCACGAGGTAGATCCCGACATAGAGCCCGCCGAAGCCGCCCCCGAGGATCAGCGCGAGCTGCGGCGCGTAGACCAGCAGGAAGGCGATCACGGCGAGCGCCGAACTCGCCCGCGAGGCCAGCACGGTGGCGGGCGTCAGGGCGCCGACCACGAGGCGGTCGGTCTCGGACAGCACGTTCTTGGCGAGCTCGGCGCTGTTGGCCTGCGTGAAGAACAGGCGCTCCCGATCGAGATAGCGAAACAGCAGGCGCCGGCTGAAGCCGTAGCCGGCCAGATGTGTGAACCGAAGCTGGGCGTAGGTCAGCCCGGCATTCACCAGGGCGGTGACGAGGATCGCCGCCAGCGCCGCGCCGCCGGTGACCAGCAGGAAGCTGCGCTCCTCGGCGAGGCCGAGGAAAGCCCGCGTATGGACCAGATAGGGGATCCGGGTCGCCGCCGAGGGGTCGCCCACCAGCGTCAGGAACGGGATCACTGCGGCGACGCCGACCACCTCCAGCACCGCCGCCACCGCGAGGCCCAGCGCGATCAGGGCAAGCCGCCGCCGGTCGGGCGCCCGCATGGCGCGGACGAGGTCGATCAGCGCGCGCATGGCGTCGGGGGTCTGGGTCGGGCGGCTCGCATGGCCGGGCCGGGCTTAAGGGCGCCGCCCCGGCCTGTCCACGCCAGGCTCAGTCGAGCTTCTTGAGCGAGCCCAGATCCACGTCGCCATTCTGGCTGGAGAAGGTCAGCGTCTTCGACGACCCATCAGCCTGCGACACACCACCGATCCGATGGTCGCCGCTGTCGTAGGTCGAGACCTGCCCGTCGCGTTCGATCAGCAGGCGCTGCTTGTCGGGGAAGAACGCGTATTTCATCCCGTTCTGTGCGCCGCTGGTCGCAGGCTCGCCGAGGTCCTTCGGCCACCAAGGCTCCATGCCCTTCATCGGCTCCATCGGCTTCATGGGTTCCATGCCCTTCATGGGTTCCATGGGCTTCATCGGTTTCATCGGCTCCACGACGCGTATCTCCTGTTGGCTCTCAAGACAGGAGGACGCGGCAGGGCGGGAAGGGTTGCATGCCATCCCGCCCCGGCGCGGGATCACACCGGGGGCCGCTCGCGCGCCGGTAGCTCCCGGACCTGCCCGTCGAAGCCGACATGGAGCTGATGCTCGCGCCCGTCCTGGTCCTTGGCGGCGACGTCGAGGTGGCGTGGTCCGCGGCCGGTGACGCGCACGTCGCTGTAGCCGGCCGCCTGCACGGAGGCCGTCAGGGCCGGGAGGTCGAGCGTCGGACCAAGGCCGATCCGGTCCTTGGCCCAGTCGAGGCTCCCCATCGGCGGCCCGCCGGCCGGCCCGAGCACGACCTTGCGCCCGTCTCCGTGGGTGAGCACGCTGGCGTGCAGGAAGCCTGTCTCGAACCGGCCCTGCACCGTGACGGATTCGCCCCTGGCGACGAGCTTGCCGTCCTCGCCAGCGCGGCCAGTCTCCACCAGCGCACGGCCGGTCGGGTCCTGGACCACGAACTTGTTGCCGAAGATCTCGGTCACCGTACCCTTGACCCCGGTCGCCCCGGAGGGGACCAGCGCCTGGATCGCCACCGGCTCGACCGGCGTCGGCTGGAAGGTCGTCCCCTGCGCCAGGGACAGGCCTATGGCCCCCATCACCAACGGGGCCGCCAGGGCGCCCACCACCCAGGTCCGCCGTGGGATCGCCCGACGCGCCGGGGCGGCAGGCTCGCGGATCTCCCGCGCAGTACCGTCGATAGTCTTGTTGTCGGTCATGATGTCGTCTTCCAAAAGGTCCGGATCCGTTCGATCCGATGCCCCTTCGTAAGGAACCCCCGGCAATCCGGACTGAACCGGGCGGTTCAGCCCCGGTTAAATCCGGCTGCCTAGAGCGATCAGGCGCCGAAGCTCTCGCGCTATCAGACACTTTCCCGCGGCGGTTGAAGCGGGCCGACATAACGTCCGGATAGGCGGGCAACGCGAGGAGCCAGCCCTAAATGCTTGCCCGGGCGCGGTTTTGAGCGGGGGAGGATGGACGGGTGAAGATCCTGCTGGTGGAAGACGATGCGGCGCTCGCCGCCGAGGTGGCCAAGGTCCTGCGGGCGGAGAACTTCGTCCTCGACCACGCCGCCACCGGTGAGGACGCCCAGCATCTCGGCGAGACCGAGGGCTACGACGCCGTCGTGCTCGATCTCGGCCTGCCGAAGGGCGACGGCGTCTCGGTCCTGCGGGCGTGGCGCGCGGCCGGGCGGACCCTGCCGGTGCTGGTGCTGACCGCCCGCGACGGCTGGAGCGACAAGGTCGCGGCCTTCAAGGCGGGGGCGGACGATTACCTCGTCAAGCCGGTCCGCGTGGAGGAGCTGGTGATCCGCCTGCGCGCCCTGGTGCGCCGGTCGCAAGGCGGCGGCGCCAGCCGGATCGCTTGCGGCCCGCTGAGCTTCGATCCCGGGCTCGGCGCCTTCGAGCAGGACGGCCTGCCGCTCAAGCTCACCGGCCTCGAATGGCGGGTCCTGTCCTGCCTGATGCTGAACCGCGAGACCGTGGTGCCGCGCCTGCACCTGATCGAACGGGTCTACGAGGGCGACGCGGATGTCGATTCGAACTCCGTGGAGGTGATCATCACCCGCCTGCGCCGGAAGATCGCCCCGGCGCGGATCGAGAGCGTGCGCGGCCACGGCTACCGGCTCCACGCGGATCCCGCCTGATGTCGGCAGCGACACCCCGCCGCTCGCTCCGGACCCGCCTGCTCGGCGCCGCCCTGGTGCTGGTCCTCGCGGCCCTGGTGGTGGCCGGCCTCGCCATCGGGGTCATCCTGTACCGGTTCGTGCGCGGCCAGCTCGACGGCCGGCTGGACGCCCAGATCGTCGCCCTGCGGGCCGGGCTCGAAGCCGGGATCCTGCCGGAAAATCTCGATGTGCCGCCCTTCGACCGGCCCGGCCCCGGCTGGGCCTGGGAGGTGCGCCGCGGTCCCGAGACGACCCGCTCGGCCTCCCTGCGCGGTGGCGACATCCGCCTGTCCGATCCCGGGCCGGAGGACGATCCGGGCCGGCCGCACCCCGCCTGGGGCACGGGCCCCCGCGGCCAGCCGCTCTACGCCCGCATCCTGATCCTGCCGGGGACGCAGTCCGCCACGATCGTGGTGGCGGCGCCGGAGGGCGAGCTGTACGGGCCGCTGCGCGAGGCCCTGACGAGCCTGACCCTTGCGCTGGGGATCCTCGGCCTGTGCCTGCTGGCCGGATTGGCGGTCCAGGTGCGGCTCGGCCTGGCGCCGCTGCAGCGCCTGCGGGCCGACCTCGCCGCGGTCCGGGCCGGCACCCGGGAGCGGGTCCCGGCGGAGCAGCCCGTCGAGATCGCGCCCGTGGTGGCCGAACTCAACGCGCTCCTCGACCAGAATGCCCGGAACCTCGAGCGCGCCCGGGGCCACGTCGCCAACCTCGCCCACGCCCTGAAGACGCCGCTCGCCACCCTGTCGATGGCGCTGGCCGCCCCGGCACGCGATCCGGACGGGGCGCTTCGACGGGAGGTTGAGGATATGGACCGGCGGGTCCGCCACCATCTGCGCCGAGCCCGGGCGGCGGCGCTGGCGGGCTCGGCCCGGACCCGCACGCCCCTGGCGCCGCAGTTCACGGATTTGCGCGATGCGCTCGTGCGGCTCTACGCCGAGAAAGGCGTGGTGATCGCGCTGGCCGTACCGGACGACCTCACGGTGTCGTGCGAGGGCCAGGACCTCGACGAGATGCTCGGCAACCTCGCGGACAATGCCTGCCGCTGGTGCCGGGGGCGGGTGCAGGTCTCGGCGGCTGCGGCGGATGGCGCGGTTCGGGTGCGGGTGGAGGATGACGGGCCGGGCCTCGACGCCGAGGCCGCCGCGGCCGTGATGGCCCGCGGCCGGCGCCTCGACGAGGGCGTGCCGGGCCACGGCTTCGGGCTGCCCATCACCCTGGAGCTGGCCGAACTCTACGGCGGCGGGCTGACGCTCGGGCGCGCCGACCTCGGCGGCCTCCGGGCTGAACTGGACCTGCCGGCCTGATCGGCAAAGTCCTGGTTTCGAAAGGTCCGGGACCTTTCGTGGGTGAAGGGCAAAACCCTTCTGTCGGGCTCCGCCCTGACGACCCGCCAAAGGGCACGCCCTTTGGAAACCCGTTTAGCGCAGTGTCTCGCGCAGGATCGGGCGGATGCGCGGGTCGATGCAGTGGGCGACGTTGAAGCGCATGTAGCCGTTCCAGGCTTCCGACAGGCTGAACGACGTCCCGGGCGCCAGCACCATGCCGCGGGCCAGCGCCCGGCGGGCGACCTCGGCGCCGTTGCGCCCATCCGGCAGGCGCATCCACAGGAAGAACCCGCCCCGCGGCTGCGCCCAGGGCTCCAGGCCGCAGGCGCGCAGCTCCGCGGAGGCCTGCACCATCGCGGAGGCAAGCCGGCGGCGGGTCTCGGCGAGGTGGCGCCGATAGGCCCCCTCGGAGATCAGCGCGTGCACCAGCGCCGCCGTGATGTGGCCGTTGCCGAGGCTCAGCGCCAGCTTGAGATCGACCAGCGGCTCGACCCAGTCGGCCCGGAGCGCAATCCAGCCGCAGCGCGCGGCGGCCGACAGGGTCTTGGAGAAGCTGCCGATCTGGATCACCCGCTCCAGCCCGTCGAAGCCCGCGAGACGCGGCGCGGCGTCAGGCTCGAGATCCCCGAAAATCTCGTCCTCGACGATCAGCGTGTCGTGCGCCTCGCACAGCTTCAGGACCCGGTGCGCCACATTCGGCGCGAGGCTCGCCCCCGTCGGGTTCTGGAGGGCGGCGTTGGTCAGGTAGAAGCGCGGCCGGTGCTGCTCCAGCAGGGTTGCGAGCGCCCGCAGGTCCGGCCCCTCCGGGGTGATCGACACGCCGACCACCGTGACGCGCTGGGCGCGCAGCAGCGCCAAGAAGTTGAAGTAGCAGGGATCGTCCACCAGCACGGTGTCGCCGGGCTGGAGCAGGAAGCGGCAGACGAGATCGAGCGCCTGCGTGGCTGATTCGACCAGCACGATCTGGTCGGGCTCTGCGCCGACGCCCTTCTCGCCGACCTTGCGGGCGATCTGGCGGCGCAGGGGCTCGTAGCCGAGCGGCCGGTCGTAGTTCGTCATCTCGGCGAGATCGGCCCGGGCCACCCGGCGCAGGCCCCGCCGGATCGCCTCGTGGGGCATCCACGAATCGGGCAGCCACCCCGCCCCGGGCTTGAGCTGATCGGCACCCGCCTGCTGCGCCTGCCGCGTGATCCAGAGCGGATCGACGATCCGGTCGAGCTGCGGCCCCATCGCCTGGAGCAAGAGCGGCCGGGTCTTGCCGGCGACGTAGAAGCCGGAGCCCGGCCGGGCCACCACGGCGCCTTCCGCGGCCAGCCGCTCGTAGGCTTCCACGACGGTGGATTTCGAGACGCCCATCGTGTCCGCGAAGGCGCGCACCGAGGGAATCCGGACGCCGGGCACCAGATGCCGGGCCGCGATCCGCCCTCGGATCTCACCGACCACCGCCTCGACGCGCGTCCCGGGGCTTCTGACTGCGACCGACATCCGTACGGCTCGACTGACCGGACAATTCGTTAGAACCGTACCGAAGTGTTCCTGTTGCCGCCAGTCCTGCTGGGCCAGGATCGCTCTACCCCAGAGACATGGAGGAGGGGATCATGGACCAGTGCCTCACGCAGAGCGCCGCCGCCCGACCCACATGGATCGCCCGAGCGGCGCGGGCGATCGCCGAGGCCTCCGCGGAGATCCGAGCCGGCCTGTCGCGTGCGGCCATGAACCGGCGCGTGATGCACCGGCTCTCGACGCTTTCGGAGCGCGAATTGAAGGATATCGGCCTGTCCCGCCAGGATGTGGCGGATGCCTTAGAGCCCGTCCGATAAGGGTCTGAGGGGGGGAGGAGAGGCCGGGATGGTGATGATGCCAGGGGGGGGAAGAAGCCTGACAGGGACCTGCCAGGAGGACCAAGACCACCCGGAGGCAGCATAGCCGCGCGGGCCTACGCGATGAAACCGACCTGACCGAGGCCGAGTGGGCGGTGATCGAGCCGTTGATGCAGAGGCCTGAGCCTCGCGGAGGACCACCGACCTGGACGCCTCGGGAGATCCTGAACGGGATCTTCGACGTTCTGCGCGGCGGCATCGCATGGCGGCCCGCCGCCAAGGATCTT